>NZ_VLKT01000012.1 GCF_007830515.1 Mesorhizobium tianshanense | reverse complement strand
CATGGTAGAACCACACCGACAGCGGCCCCGTCTCGAACACGACCCGCCAGGCATACGGTGCGCGCTTGCGGATCACCGCCGCGAGCAGTTGCGGGTCGGACGCGCACTTGCCCCGCCAAATCCTCTTGCCGTCCTGCCGGATCGAAATTGCCGTCTCTTTTATGGATACGTCGAGACCGATATACTGCTTCATGGCTGTCCTCCGTTCGATGCCTGGGCCCGGTGTCCATCGTGAGCCCGTTCTTCATCCTAGCGGGGGACAGCCAGCCGGCTAGAGCTCCGAACATCGCCGCCACAGCTTTGGTGGCCACCGCTCCCGCGATTACGTCATGTTCGTTCTGCGGTCGAATGGCATTGGAATCTCCGCCCGCTCCTGTGCCGACGCGCGCGGCGTCCGCGCGAAAACGATTTAACGTCATTTTCGGGCCGTAGTAGGGGACTCTAGCAAAAGTACACTTGGGGTGCCCGGCGCCGTCAACCGGAGCATTTGCATCCCTATCCCGAAAGCCCAGTCATTAGACTTATATCGGGGACGCCTACACGCTCTCGGCTCTCCCGCTCCGGCGCCTCAGCTTCGCGGCCAGGTCGGTCGGCACATCGGCTCGCTCGCCGGCATCAACCTCGGCCCCCTGCCCCCACGTTCAGCATCTGGCCCGTGCAACGGGGCGGTTCAGGGCAGTTGACGATCAGGCCTCGCCCTGTACCTGCCTGCGAATATCGTCAGCGAGTGGGTGCAGCGCTTCGGAGGGCAATGAGCCTACAAGACTGTAACCCATACCGTTCGACGCCCAAGCCCAGCCGTCAACCTTGCCTTGGGAATGGGGAGTCATCGTCCGCGTCTGGTCCACGGCCATCGGTCTTGTCAACATGACAAGGCGCGTGCCCTGGTCATTGTCATACATCAGCATCAGGCCGGCGCCGTGAGGTGTGGAAACGACGCGGCCACCCATCAGCCGATAGCCGGACTTCGACAGGTCTGGCAGGACAGGCTTGCGCCCCATCCGTTCAGTCGCCCAGCCAACCAGTTCGACCATATTGTCGGCCCGGAGCTCCACCGGCCTGGTCCTGTCTCCCGCATAGGTGGCGAAACTGTCAGAGGCTTCGCGACCGAGGGCGACCACACCTTCGGTTGGAGGGACCATCATATCGCGCATGTACCAGCCGCCGGATCCGCCAACGAACAGAAGCACGGCGGCGGCGGCAAGCCGCCAGTTAGAGACCCTGTTTTGCCGTCTGGTGGCAATGATGTGGTTGAGATTGAGCCTTGATGGCACTGGCTCGCCAGCGATGGGATCAAAAACGCCCTGCAAAAGAGTGCGCTGGATGGAATAGGAGGCAAAACGATTGGCGACATCCGGGTGCTTGTCGAGATACGCAGAGACTTCCTCGTTTCGGGCAGCGTCGAGCCGGCCGTCGATATAGGCGTGGAGATCGTCCTCGGTGATTGGCCTATCCGTCATTTCACTCTCCGCAGATGCGAGCCCGGTCTAACGCCCCTGGCGGGACTTTCCAAGATCTGCCGCAGGCGCTCACGCGCGCGCGACAGTCGCGACATCACGGTTCCGATCGGGATCGCCAGTACTTCGGCGACCTGGGCGTAGCTAAGGTCTTCGACAGCTACCAGCAGCAGCACGCTACGCGGTTCCTCCGGCAGTTGTTGGATCGCCGAGACGACGTCCGTTCTTGCAAGGTCGTCCTCCTGTGTCGGCGGATGCGCCATCAGATCGTCTGCGATCTCTTCTATGGCAACATGCTGACCGCGCCGGGCCGCCTGCCGCAGCCGGCTGACTGCAAGATTATGCAGGATCGCGAATACCCAGGTGCGGGCATCATCATTTCGGCGCCGGTGCCAATGAGAGATCACGCGTTCAAGGCAGTCCTGCACGAGATCGTCAGCAGCGACCGCATCGTGAACGAAACCACGGGCATAGCGTCGTAATGCCGGGATCATCGGTTCGACCTGGAAAAGAAGATCATCCATCGCACATCTGCTTCCCGTGGGTTGGCCCGCCCCGGCTGAGGCGAGCCATTTTCACTTACTCTGCCTGAACCTGAACAATCTTACCGGGCTTGCCATCGGCAGAGGTGGTGGCAACGACGAGATAGCGCTTCTCGTCCTTGTGCTTGGCTTCGACGATCTGTCGGATCGGACCGACCGCGTTAACAATAGCCGAACCGGCGGGATTGGTCATGAATGCCGCGAGGCCCTGGATCTGACCGGTGCCATCGGGCTTGTCGGAAAGCGCAAGCACGTAAGGCTTCTTCGGAACGAGGCCGGCGACGGCGGCCTGCAGAACCTGCGTCAGCCCCTGATTGAAGAGCGTAACGCTCGTCGACTGCTGCTTGTCCTTGTCACCCTTGGCCGCAAGCTTGAGGTGAGCGGCGTCTCCCGCCCCACCGAGCGGCACGAGGTTCTGCATCCCATCGCCTTCGGGCACCGCGTTCGGAACGTAGGCGACCGCCTGCGGCGCCTGGCCGATCGGGATGTTGGCGATAACCTTGTTGGTCAGCGTATCGATGACGGCGAACTGGTCGGCATTCTCGAGGCCAACATACACTCGCGTGCCATCGCCCGACGGCCAGATACCGTGCGGCAGGTTTCCGACCGGGATGGTCGCGACCTGCTCGAAATCATCCGTGCGATACACCTTCACTTCGTTCAGGCCACCCACGGTCACGTAAGCAAAACTGCCGTTCTTGTTGATGACGAGATTGACGTGGTTGGTGATCGGTCCGGTATCGATGGTCTTGATGAGGTCAAAGGGGGCCTCGGCATTGAAGACCTGCGTCTTGCCGACATCCTTCAGCGTGAACCAAACCTGCTTGCCGTCGGCGGAGGCGGCAATGTTCGGGCAGAATGGGCTTTCCTGTTTCACATGGCCGACAATCTGATGGTCTGCGACGGTGACGACGGCGACATCCGGATTGAAGGAAGAGCAGATATAGCCGTATTTGCCGTCCGGCGAGAAGATCTGCATGCCGGGGCCAGGAGCGACCGTGATCCGGGTCTTTTCTTCGAAAGTGGCCGCGTCGATCACGGAGATATAGTCTTCGCCGCGTACCGTCACCCAGACTTCCTTGCCGTCGGGCGTAAAGAAGGCCTCATGCGGGGATCGGCCGACATAGGTCGTGTGCTTCACGGCATTGGTCGCCGTATCTATGAAAGTAACCGAATTGGAGCCGATCGACACGATCGCGAGCGTCTTGTGATCCGGAGAGAAACCCATGCCGTGGACCAGGACCTGGCCCTTGTAGAGGGGGCTCAGGTTGCCTGGCTGTGGATCGCCGAGCCTGATGACGCCGAGGAGTTTATTGTCGACCGGGTCGGAAACCGAAACCGTGTTGGAGAACTGCTCGGCAGCATAGACGCGGTCCTTGTGGCTGATTGGAATGTCCGGGTCGAAGGCCAGGCCGGGCGCCTGGCCGGCAAAAGCTGCCACGGGGGCAATTACGGTGCTTGCCAGAAGAGCAAGGATCTTCAGGTTGGTTCTCATGTCTCGGTCCTTTTCAGTTGGCTGGTTTCATCATCATTATCTGCATGGCCGGGGCCGTTGATGACGTCTCTTCGTGAGGGCTCTGTTTTGTCTTCGCATCGTTGGGATCGACCTGCGTCGGCACCGCGTTGGAGGCAGGAAGCGGATCGCCAAGCGCCATGCGCATGGCCGCGATTTCCTGTTGCTGGTCGACAATGATTTCTTGCGCGATCCGCTTGAGTTGCTCGTTGTTGCCGTAGCGCAGGTAGGCGACGGCCATGTCGATCGCTCCCTGGTGATGCGGGAGCATCATCTCGACGAAATCGCGATTGACATCGCCTGTCGGCTTGACCGCCATGTCGTTCACCATTTTCACCATGGCTGCGTCGTTTTCCTGCAGAAACGGTGATTCGTCCGTCATGCCGGATACGGTCTCATGATGGTGGGCTGGCACATCCTGGGCAAAGGCCCACACCGAGACGACGGTGAGCAGCGATGTGGTTGCCAGAATACAGGTACTACGAAATAAGGCGGTCATCGTTATCTCCTGATCTCTCTCGAAGAGTTCAGAAGGGTAGACACCGCAGACAGCGGATTATTCCGGGCGAACTAAAATTTTTCTTGGCAATGCCGAACCGGGTCGAGTCGGCTGCAGCATTAAGATGAAGATGCAAGATGGGCGGCCTTGGATGTCGTCAACTAGAATCCATGCAGGCCATCGCGAAAGCTTTCCCTCTTAGTCGGCGCTAGCGCGCCTGTCGCGCGATCAGATAGGCTGTTGCGACGCATGCCCTGCGATACTTTGAAAGACATTGTCCTTCAGGGTGAGCAATCTATTCGATAACAGATCGTGATTACCGTTTTCGAACGCTGAGGCACGCTGTTGCAGCCCATCTGCCGAGATATAGTTGCTGCATTGCAGCCCGATGACGAACTGCTCAACGAGGTTGAGATCGTGCTAGACTCCACGGGGGTGGTGCATGGTCAGTTTGGATTCGTGGAAGCATACCAGGGCAAAAAGGCCGAAATCGAGGAATGGCTTTCAGACCCTCGCGAACCGGAGCGCGTATTTGCCGAGAGACACATGAGGGACTTAGACCGACAAATAGCAGCTGATCAGTGTCGCAGCATGGAGGAACACGAGCTTCGAAAGCGCGCGTACGAAAACTTGGCGGAAGATCAGGCCGCATGTGCTCCGGCCGAAGATGCCGACGGTCACTAGCGGCAGGTAAGAGGTCAACAACCGCTGGGCGATCAAAATGACGGACGGTCCGCTTCTAGAAAGCCATGCAAGCCCGCCCGTGCGCGCAACGACGATCGCTTCCCAGCGACGAGACTCGTCGCGCTCGCTGCGAGAATGTCAGCTTCTGGGAGATCTCCATGAGTGGAGAAACGTCCGGCATTGGGCGCAAAGCGGAACGGCGCTTATACAGCCGTGTTTCGGCCTTTTGAGCCGAGTTCCCGTGCTAGCTCAACGAATGCTCTGTGCGCTGCGGATGGATTCCGTCGTCCCGGGTAATAGATGCAGAGTTCGTCGGAAGGCGGCATCCATTCCTTCAGAACGCTGATCAACCGCCCTGCCTCAATATCCTCGCGCACGTCACGCTCCATTACGTAGCCCAGCGCCACGCCTTCGAGCACTGTGCCGCGGGACAGGCTTGCCTCATCCAAAGTCATCGGTCCGTTCACATCGATCAATAGTGGTTCCCCATCCTTCTCGAAGCGCCAGCGAAAGAGCGCGCCATTCGGCAGCCGGATACGGATACACCGATGTTGAAGGAGGTCAGTCGGCGTGGAAGGCGTACCATAGCTTTTGAAGTAGTCGGGCGAGCCTATGACCACATTTCTCTGCGGCCGACCCAGCGAGATCGCAATCATGTCACTCGGCACGAGGGTGGCGCGACGCACGCCCAGGTCGAAGCCTTCCGCGACGATGTCCAAGAGCCGTCCCTCGGTGACCAGATCGATATGGACTTGCGGGTAACGCCTGATGAACTCCAGAAGCAGGGGTGAAAGGATTTCTCGCGCGGCAGTGGCATAGGAATTGATGCGGAGCGTTCCCGTGGGGTTTGCCTGCTTTGAGCGCGCCGCATCCATGGCACCGTGGATGTCCTGCAACGCAGGACCGACGCTCTCGACGAACAGGCGACCGGCATCCGACAGAGATACGCTGCGGGTGGTTCGGTTGAACAAGCGAACGCCAAGGTGGGCCTCCAGCTTGCCGACGGCATTGCTAAGGGCAGTCGTCGACATTCCCAGTTCAAGCGCCGCGCCGCGGAAAGAGGATCTGCGAGCAACGGCTACGACAGCTTCCAGATCGTGAAGGCCAGGCCTCGCCATTATCCCACTTTCCGCAATTCGACATCCATATTTATCCCAATTATCCGAACATCGGAATACGCCTACTTGTGGAGCGAGCAATCCCCAAGAGGAGATGAGAGATGCAACTGCCTCAGGCGATCCAGGCTTATTTCGAAGCGGATCGGAAGAACAACTGCGAGGCTCTGCTGGCCTGCTTCGCGCCGAGCGCCGCTGTCCATGACGAGGGCCGCTCCCACTCCGGCCACTATGCCATTGGCAATTGGTGGGAGTACTCGAAAGCCAGGTACCGGCACGTCGCCGATCCGCTCGAGGCCCTCACCGACGAGCATGGGACGAAGGTGATCGCCAAAGTCACCGGCGAGTTTCCCGGCAGCCCTGCAAATCTCACCTACGTCTTCCGTCTGATGGGCGACAAGATCGCAGCCTTGGAGATCGGCGCATGAGCGACTTCCTGAATCTATCGGGCAAGCGCGCCCTGATCACTTCCGGCACAAAGGGAGCCGGTGCCGCAACCGTCGACCTGTTCCGCAAACTCGGCGCGCGTGTGCTGACGACGGCCCGCTCGGCCCCCGCGAACTCTTCAGCGGACCTTTTCGTGGCTGCCGATCTTTCCACCAGCGAAGGCTGCTTCACGGTGGCCGAAGCCGTCAGGGGGCAGTTGGGCGGCGTCGATATTATCGTTCACATGCTCGGCGGTTCTTCCTCACCGGCAGGCGGCTTCTCGGCGCTGGGCGACGGTGATTGGCACAAGGAACTCGATCTCAACCTGTTTCCCGCCGTGCGGCTCGACCGAGAACTGATACCGGGAATGATCGCGCAGGGAAGCGGCGTGGTGATCCACGTCTCTTCCATCCAGAGGCTGCTTCCCCTGCCGGACGCCACGACCGCATACGCTGCGGCGAAGGCGGCGTTGTCGACCTACAGCAAAAGCCTCTCCAAGGAGGTGTCGCCGAAAGGCGTGCGTGTCGTTCGCGTGTCTCCGGGCTGGATAGAGACCGAGGCTTCCGTCAAGCTCGCCCGACGTCTCGCGGATGAGGCAGGCACCGACGTTGAAGGCGGCAAGAAGATCATAATGGACTCCCTCGGTGGAATCCCCCTCGGTCGCCCCTCAAGCCCGGCCGAGATCGCCAATCTCGTTGCCTTTCTGTCTTCCGATCGTGCCTCTTCGATCACGGGTGCGGAGTACGTAATCGACGGAGGAACGGTGCCTACAGTGTAAAAAAGCCCCATGCTTGCCGGCTAGGCCGTGCTCCTCCAGACGCCCGTATGTTCATAGATCGCGTCACGTAGCTCCCTGACGTCACGGTTGATCTGGTTGAGATGCGCTGGGCTTTGTCCTGAGGAGGAAAGCAGAGCGTCAGCAAGGCAGCCTGCACGAGATCTGAGTTCGCGTCCCTTATCAGTCAGCGCAACCACAACCTGCCTCTCGTTCGCGGGACTCCGTGTCCGGCGCAGAAGTCCTGCCGCTTCGAGCCGTTTGAGCAAGGGCGTCAGAGTGCTCGACTCCAGCGCGAGCCTTTCGGCGATGCTGCCAACGGTCAGCTTGTCCTCGCGCCAGAGGACATTGAGTGCGAGGTATTGGGGATAGGTCAGGCCCAAATCGTCCAGCAGTGGCTTGTACACTCTCTGGATGGCCATGCCGGCAGAGTAGATCGCGTAACAGAGCTGATCGTCGAGCGGCAATGGGTTGTTGAGTTTTTTCGCCGGCATGGGTGGCTCTCCTTGGACCCTATATAGCCTACCCGATCCGAAAAAGAATATCGCGATAAAAATTATGCTGGACATATCGCGGCTGGAACCGTAGAGAAAGATATCGCGATAATTGTTATCGGATAAACAAGAGGAGATCAGCATGACTTCCAGGACGACCAACCTTCTGGCTGCAACTGCCGCCGCCGCAGGAATTGCCGCAGCCACGGCCACTCACTCTGCCGAGAGAATTCCCGACAACCAGACCGTCCAGAACGTGGTGCTGGTGCACGGCGCGTTCGCTGATGGATCGGGTTGGCGCGGCGTCTATGACGAACTGACCGCCCGCGGCTATCGTGTGTCGATCGTCCAGAACCCGCTCACCTCGCTTGCGGACGACGTTGCCGCAACCAAACGCATTCTTGACCGTCAGGATGGACCTGCGGTCCTTGTGGGGCATTCCTGGGGCGGCACGGTGATAACGGAAGCAGGTACCCATTCAAACGTGACAGGCCTGGTTTACGTATCGGCGTTGTCGCCAGATGTCGGAGAGACGACTGCGCAGCAGTACGAGGGTTACCAGACCCCGCCTGAATTTGTCATCGAAACTACCGCGGACGGCTTCGGCTTCGTTTCTCCCGACAGGTTCAAGATTGGCTTCGCCAACGACACGATGGACGCGGATGCCGCTTTCATGCGGGACTCTCAGGTGCCGATAAACATGTCCGCCTTCGCAACCAAGCTCGAGCATGCCGCCTGGCGAAGCAAGCCGAGTTGGGCAGTGATTGCAACCGACGACAAGGCCTTCGATCAACGTATGTTGCAAGCGATGGCGAAGCGCATCGGCGCGATAATCACGGAGGTCGCGGCAAGCCATGCGGTCTTTATGACTCAGCCAAAGGTCGTCGCTGACGTGATCGACGAAGCTGCCCGCAAGGGATCTGTCGAAGCGCAATAGTTCGGCCACGCGCCGTGTGCGGACATTTCGAGCTTTTAAGGTGTCAAAAACGAAAATACGGCCGCCGGATGGATCATCCGGCGGTTTTGTTTCGAGAGTGCTTCTCTAACGTCCGCAGACCACTGCCGGTTGTCTCGTTGAGGCGGCAATCCGGCAGAGGACTGCGCCGGCACTTCTACGACCAAGGCGGTCGAGGAATGTCCGGTTTCAGGCGGCTAATTCGGATACCGCCGAAACGACCGACTTGGGCGCGAACCGGACATGCGCCGAGCGGGTTCCGAACGTCGGGTTCCCATCCTGTTGCGACCTTGCGCGCGGTCCGATTTTTGATGCGCTGGTACGTGTTGAGATCTTTCAAGCCGGGGCAGTATCTCATCTCCCCGATTGATCGGATGGCCATGGTATAGCACCTACAATCGAGATCCCGCCAACAGCGCCACCGCTGACGCAGGCGCCACGCTGCTCGCTTCGCCGCGAACGGCGTCATCTGCGGGGATGATCTCGGCGAAGTCGACGAAACGGCGTTCCATGCGTTCGGCCAACCGCCTGATCTGCCAGCGGCCGGTTCCGGCGCCGACGATCGGGGCATCCCGGGCGAGCGGCCCGGCGACCAGCGACGCTGCGTCGTGGATATTGCGCAATTGCTGCTCGCTGAACCAACGCGCGACTTCGCGCCATTCCGGCGGCGTCAGGTCGGCGGCGTCGCGCCCGATCATGCGCGCCAGCCGCGCGATCGAACCATCGACGGTCTTTTCCTTGCCGTCGGCGGAAGCGTGCCTGTCGTCCTTTTCGTCGAGCACCCCCAGGATACGGTGCGCGTCGGCGATCGAGGCGAAATACTCGTTCATCAGTGGTGTCAGCCTGCCACGGACCGGGGCCGACGAGGCCACACCGAACAGGAACGTCCTGGTGAAGCCGGTATAGACCAGTTCGCCGCTCAGAAGCCGTTCGGCATCGGTGTAGCCGTCATTGGCGACGGCGCCATTGCTGACGGCGATGATGTCGGTGGTGGTCGAACCCATATCGACGAACAGGGCATCGCCGGCGCGCTTCGCCACCAGCGACGCTGTCGCGTGCCAGTTTGCGGAGGCGACAGCGTTGCCCAGCCGCGCCGCCTGCTCGACCCCGACAAAGCCGGAGCGCCCGGCATAGATCAGCTTTTCGCCTGGGAAACGGCGTGAAATCTCGTCCAGCAGGGCTGCGACGCCGGCATCGCGGGACGGAAAGATGTCGGCCAGTTCGCCGGTCATGGTGAATGCGTTGAGGTCGGCGCCCGCATAGATCGGAGCCGCTTCGTCGAATGCCGAGGTCAGGCTGTGGAGCCCTTGCCACAGCGGCGTGGCGATCGTTACCGCCTCGACGATGCGGCCGTCTTGCGCGCGCGTCACCTTCAGATGCGCGCCGCCGATATCGAAGCCGGCAATGATGCTCTTTCTTTTTTCCACACTTCAAGCTTTCATGACAGGGGACAGTTGGTCAGCGAGAAAAGCGTTGCGTATCATTCCGGTTCTCGACCTGAAGGGCGGCGAGGTGGTCCGCGCCCGGCAAGGAAAACGCGATCGCTACCGGCCGATCGTCACGCCGCTCAGCCAAAGTTCCGATGTCGTCGCGGTCACCGAAGGCCTGCGCGGGCTTTATCCTTTTCCAACCTTCTATATCGCCGACCTCGATGCCATCGAAGGCGGTACGCCGAACAGCGGCGCGCTTGCCCGGCTGCAGGCGATGGCGGAGCCGCCGGAGCTTTGGGTCGATGCCGGCATCGCCGACGAGAAAACACTTTCGGCAGCACTTGCCGAACGCCGGCTTTACCCGGTCCTGGGTTCCGAATCGCAGCAGGATGACGCGCTGCTCCGGCGTTTTTGCGATCATCCCGACCTTATCCTGTCGCTGGATTTCTTCGACGACGGATTTCGCGGTCCGCCATCGTTTCTCGACGAGCCGGAGCTTTGGCCGCAAAAGGTGATCGTCATGACACTGGCCAAGGTCGGCTCCGCCTCCGGTCCCGATTTCACGCGGCTCGAGGCAATCAAGGCGAAGGCTGGAGGCCGCTCGGTGATCGCGGCCGGCGGGGTGCGCAACGAGGCTGACATTCGCGCCCTTTCGTCACTCGGTATCGCCGCGGCGCTGGCCGCGACCTCGCTGCATGACGGCACGCTCACGCCCGGGCACCTCGCAGCGCTCGGCGCCTGACATTCGCGTGACCTCGAACTTCGGCCCTCGGAAACCTTGGTCTAAGGTCTGTTGACATTCAGGCCCTTACTCAGACCCCTTTGCGAGCGTTGGCGCTGCCCCTCACCTGCCTGCCGGCATCCTCTCCCCGTATAGTGACGGGGAGAGGGGCGCTGTCATCGCCGGTTTCGCTAATCACCAGCGTTGCAAGACGGGCGCCGAGGCTGCGGCCAGCCCCCTTCTCCCCGTCACTATACGGGGAGAAGGTGCCGGCAGGCGGATGAGGGGCGGCGCTGAGATCACCAATTGGCGAGGCCAGAACCGGAAGCGTGGGGCCGGCATCACCTGAATCTCAACACACCTTAGAGCGGCGACTCTCAAATCGAATCATGCCGCCGCTCTATCTCTTTGAGCACCGGAATTTCCAAAACCGGCTACCAACCCCGGGGCGGGCCCGAGGGCAGTTCTCTAAAGGCCCAGAAGCTTTTTCAGGCGGCGCAACAGACCCTCCGGCTCCGCCGGGGGTTTTGCCTGTGCGGGGCTGTCTCTTGTCTAAGCGGCGAACGGATGCTTCACCTGGTCCCGCTGGGACGTGGCTTCGGCGGCCGTCGGCGTTCCCGCGACCGCGCGTTGGATGGCTTCCTTCGTCGCCTCGTAATTGTACTTCTGGATCTTGGCGTCGTCCGCCGCGTCCCAGTGGATGAACACGCCGACGCAGATGAACAGATCGTCCGCCTCATTGGCAGGAATGACCCCGTCGGCGACGCTGTCCTGCACGGCCTTTGCAACCGCGTGCTGGGCCGGACCGAACATCTGCACGGCCTGCTTGGCGCCCTTGATCGTGACCTTGTTGAACATCACCGTATTGGGCTTGCACTGAAGATTGGGCGCGATCACCGCCAAAAGTGAGGTAAAGCCGTCCTTGTTGTTGGTGAGTGCGTTGCAAAATGCCGTTTCGACCGCGCTCCCCCGTGGGCCGATGAGCAGGTCGACATGCGCCACTTCGTTGCCGTCTCCCACCAGCGATTCACCGACCATTACTTTCGAGATCTTTGCCATGCCAATTTCCTCCAAGACACAATTATGGTGTCCAAAGACGCCGCAACCGAGCGAGCGCTCGATGGACAGCTATCCTTGTTGGCAGCGCCCGGATGTCCGGACCGGTTGGCTGGATAGCCGCGGAAGCCCGGCTTCCGCATCAGGAAGTCAACCACCAACGCTGCGATTATGCAAGGCGAACGCCGAGAAGGTGGACTAAAAGAGTAGCCACGGTCAGGTCGGCCGAGGTGCCGGGATTGATGTTGTCCGCCTTCAGCCGGCGGTCGAACTCCATGAGCAGGCGAATGCGTGACGGCTCGTCGCCGGCATGGAGCGCCGCCTGAACGGCAAGGGCTTCCTGCCGCGCCCGATCTGCGGCCTCGGCTCCGTGGTTGCGCACCACATGGCTGTCGGGGAAGCCCGCGAGAAACGCCATATAGGCGAACACCGTCGGCCACATGCCGTCTTCCCCGCGTGCCAACGCCGCTTCCAGCGCCGCAAGCCCGACGCCGAACACGTCGCCGAAACAGGTGACATACTGGCGGGCGATCATGTCGCGGTCGGCCGCCTCCCGCATCGCTTCGATAAGATGAACCTTCGGTTCCTGCCGCACATCGTTCGCGGCCTCTCCCAGGCCGCCTGGCGCAGCCGCGACGATCGCCTCGAACACCGCCCTGGTGTCGTCCATGCTCATCGCGCGCAGCACCGCGTCGAGATTATCATGCAGTCGATTGTCGTGCAGTCGAGTGTCGTGCAGTGGGGCGCCCGTCATTTCGGCGGCGCGTATCAGAGGCCCCGTCAGAAGGATGATGCCGAGATTGGTGTTGGTCGCGACCGCCAGACGTGTCGCGCGGACCGCTTCCAGCATGCGCTGTCCGACCGGCAGGCCAGGATCGGTCAGCGGCGCGGACGAGACCTCGGCGCTCATCATGAACTGGGCCGCGGACATGCCGTGCCCGTCGGCGAACAGATGGACGTTGCCCGGTTTCAACGCCTCGATCTCCATGCGGCAGGCATCCTCGTAGGCAGCCCGGAGGCGTTCTCGCGAAAGCGCCCGGCTCGTCACGAATTCGCCGGCGCGGTGAAACGGTAGGGGCGCGCCGTCGCCGCTTCGGTTCGATCGGCCAGGAATTTCAGCAGGGCGTCGGCAATCGCATCGGCGATGTTCACCGCGACGACCGATTGAAGCCCGGACCAGGCGGGCATGCTGTTGACCTCCAGCACGAACAGGCGGCCGTCGGCCGCCGGCACGATGTCGACGCCGGCGAAATCCGCGCCGATAGCGGCAGCGGCTTCTTTTGCCAGCGCCGCCAATTCGGGTTCGCCATGCCCCGAAACCAGCCCCGAAACCAGCTCGGGCACGGCTCCGCGATTGACGTTGGTGATCCAGTCGTCGCCACGGCGGCACATCATCGCCAGAACCTGGCCGGCGCAGACGAAAACGCGAAAATCGCGGAAAGGAGGGCCGGGACGCGGCACGTAGTGCTGGAGATAATAGACGCCGTTGACCTCGTCCTCGGCCGGGAGATCGGACAGCGTTTCGATCAGCCTGATGCCGCGGCCCTGCGCGCCGAAAAGCGGCTTCAGCACCAGCGGCGTGAACGGCAGTTCGCGCTCGGCGACCGCTTCGGCCATGGCACGTCCCTCGACCGCGAATGTCGGCGGCGTCGGCAGGCCGGCATTGTTCAGAAGGAACGTCGTCATCGACTTGTCGACGCAGCGTTCTATCGCCTGTGCGGAATTCCACACCGGAATTGTAAGCTTGCCGAATGCGTGCAGCACGCCGAGGCGCCGGGTGACCGCTTCGAACGATCCGGCGGCGATCGAACGGACGAGCACGGCGTCGGGCAGCGTGCCGCCGAAACCGGGAATCGAAAGTCCGCTCGGGCTGCCGGTGTCGAACGCAATCGCCGCCAGGGGCACGGTTGCGACCATGGCGCCCCGCCGCTCCAGCCTTGCCGCCAGGCCCTTGGAGCGGGTGTCGGAATTGTCGCTGGCGATCAGGATGCGCGGGATCATGCAGCGCCTCGGATACCGGTATACCGAAGGCGTGGGCGGTTCCATACCAGTTGCACCACCATGTCTAACCGAGGCTCCGTTCGAGCATCCGCAGATCACGCTCGCCGGCGCGAAACGTGTCGCCGGTCTCGATTGCCGTCACGATCACTTCTGCCGGGCTGAACAGCAGCGGATCGATGGCATAGAAATCACCCTTGAACCGCTTGAAGATCTCGGCGAAGGGATGGCCATGGTCCCGCGAGGCGCGGCTC
The DNA here is from genome assembly GCF_007830515.1 of Mesorhizobium tianshanense. Classification (GTDB taxonomy): domain Bacteria; phylum Pseudomonadota; class Alphaproteobacteria; order Rhizobiales; family Rhizobiaceae; genus Mesorhizobium; species Mesorhizobium tianshanense. The sequence continues at coordinate 143,767 of NZ_VLKT01000012.1, read as the reverse complement.
GGCAGTCGCTCCGCGAGCTCCCCGGCCTCTTTCGACGAGCCTTTTACGAAGAGCTGGACGCTGCCGCCATAGATGATGGCGTCGTTGGTTCTGCCCATGGCGGTCAGAAAATCTGGATGGGGGGCGGGGATGGGTGCCGCGCCGATGCCGTCGACAATGTTCTCCAGCGGAAATTTGAGATCGTTGGCCTTGTGCAAGGCAACCTCGAGCGAGCGCGCAACGATCTGCACGCCGCCCGCAAGGCTTTGTGTCGGCGCATAGAGGAAGGTGAGCTGTTCGGTTGCCAGTCCGGTCGCCTTGCCGACTTTCTCGACGATCGCTCGGGGCGGCGGTTCGGCCGTCTCCAGGATAAGCACGGCGGATGACGCGGTGTCGCGATAGGAAAGTGCTTCGAACAGCGGTTCGACGCGGGCGAGCGCCCGTGCCGGTCCCGATCCCATGGCGAAATAGTCCTGGCTCGACAGATTCCAGCCCGCATACTGGCTGCCCAGGCAGGCAAGCACCGGCTGCGAAGACCGCACTTCGACGGTGAACGGCCATTTCTGCGACGCGCGGTCCATGAACGCCGAAACGATGGCGAGACCGCCCATCGCGGCTTCCGCCATGCGCAGCCCCGCCTCGACGCCGCCGGCGGCCTTGGCGCCGGCATCGATCAGGCACTCGCCCAATGGCCCCCTGGAAACGGCGATACGCAGGCGTTCGGCGTCGCCGATCATGCCGTCGACGATGCGCTGCGCATTGTCGTTGAGGAATGCCGAACCATCTTTCATGTCCGGTCTCCTTCCCATTGGTGTTGCAATCGGCTGGCCTGTCCCTTGATGAGCCGCCTCGTCAAATCGGCGCTCGGACCGCGCGCGAAGACGGTGCAGACAGGGTCGCCGGCAATCAGACGGGTGCCGGGCGACTGATGGTCGGCAGTCCATTCAGGCCAGGCAATCGATGGAAAGCGGGCGATCGGCGCCGCGGCGTAGGTCACCATCGATGCCATCGAATCGACGAAGCGCGGCAGGCGGTAGGCCCTGCCTGCCGCGGCGCGCAGATGCGCTTCGATCAGTGGCGCGTCGGCATCGTCGAAAATGTCGAGCGTGGCGCCTGGCCGCGGATTGATCTCGATGAGCGTGTGGCCGTCCGGTCCGCGAATGAGATCGGCGCTGCACAATCCGACCAGACCGGCCCGGCGCGCCAGACCTGAAAGCCAGCCGCGGATGATTTCAGCTTGCCTGCGGTCGAAGCGTCTCAACCGCACGGCGCCGCCGTAGCGATAGGGCGCTGCCGGGGCAGGGGACGCCCATTGCCGGCTGAAGCCGACGATATCAGCGGCCTGGCCGTCGCCGACGAACAGGGCCGAGATGCTGCGGCCGGCAACGAAACGCTGGAAATAGCGACCGGCGGCCGGGGTTTCTCCGGCGGCCCGTCTGATATGTCCGCCGCCGGCGCCGCCCGCGGTCTTGACCACCCAGTTCTCCGGATCAGGCGGCCGGTCCCATCGGAATTCCGGATGCGGGATGCCGAGTTCGGCGCAATCGGCGGCCAGCGCTTGCGGGTCCTTGATCCTGCGGATCGCGGCGCCGTTGTTGCCGGCGAGCTGAAAATGGCGCGCGATCTCGTCGACGGTCTCCGTCATCCGCTCGAAGCCCGAGCCCAGGATGATGGCGACCGGCCGGTCGTCTCCAGCCAATTGCCGAAGCGTCTCGATGATGCGCTCGCCGTCGACGCCGCGCTGCAGGTCGCCCGGCAGCATCGTCGCGCGTTCTGCGAGCGCGACCGTGTCCGTATCGCAAAAGAAATCGGCGACCAGCGGACGATAGCCGGCGCGGCGCGCGGCGGCAGCCAGCGCCCGGCCTGAAATCGCCGCGATCAGGAGAGATCCGGCGCTATTTGGCGATTTCGCGTGCAAGGGAAAACGCTTCCTGGAAATCGAGCGTGATCGTTTTTTCGGATTCGATCATTCTTTTGAAGAGGCCGAACTCGACCTTATATTTCACGTTGCCGATGGCCAGCGGACCAATGCCGACAGCTTTTGCCGCTTCGAGCGGATCGCCGTTGGCATTGACGGCCACGCCTTCGATGCCGGCCGGCGGAACCGCATTGACGTCGGCGGCAATGAGCAGGCCGTCGCCTTTCAACTGGGCTTTCGAAACCACCTGGACGCCGGCCTTGGCGCAGGCCAGGATCACTTCGCTTGCCTCGACCAGCTTGGTCTTGCGGGCGTCGCTCGATCCGTCGGCCGCGTCCACGGAGATCTTGAATCGGCTTTCGATCTCGGCCGCGATCTGCTTGACCCGTTCGATGCCGTCATGGCCGACAAGCGTGACCTTGGCGCCTTCCCTGGCGGCGATGACGGCGGTGCAGAAGCCGACAACGCCGGTGGCGCCGAAAACAGCAACCCTCGTGTCCTTGAGCCCACGCGTGAATTTTGTCTCCAGCGCTTTTTCGACCTTGGCCACCATCGCCGCGGCCGTGGTGAACGAGCCGGCCGGATCGGCGAAGACCGAAACCTGGAAAGGCGGCACCATCGCCTTCTTTGCTGCGTCGAACATGTCGAGCGCCAGCGAGGCATCCTTGCCGGCGATGAAGATGCCGGTGTCGACGCCCGCATCGGGCGGGCGCGAGAAGATCGCGTCCTGCACGAGGCCCGTCACCTCGTCGAGGCTTACATCGACATAGGGGACGACGGCGTCGAAGCCTGCATCGAGCGCCATGTTCACGTCGAAAGGGCTCATGTGCTTCAACGGCGTCAGCATGTGCAGGATATGTTTGCGGGCCATTTCTCGCCTTTCTGCTTGAACGTGATCGTGTTGCCGACGCGTCAGCTGCCGACGAGATCGAGCCTGGTCGAACTGATCTTCGCGCCGGAATTCCTGCCCTTGACAATTCTGATCTCGATGCCGTCTTCAACGGTCTGCCGAACCGCGCCGACGAACCTGACCGCGGCGTCTTGCGACGGGGCGAAGGCAAACCCTGTCGGCCCCCACGAGCTCTGGCCGATGCCGACGGCGCCTGCTCCGTTGAGACCGTGGGCCACTGTCTCGACCCGCTTGGAGGTGAACACGCCGCCCTGCGCCGGGGCGAAATGGGTGCCGATCAGCATCTGGATCGCGGCGACGGCGGCGCCGAAGGCTGGAAGGTCATGCTCGACCAGGGCAGGCATGATGCCCATCAGCACCCGCCGGCAGATCTCCCCGCTGCCGGATGCCGGGAAGGGCGGCAGCGCACGAAACGCCGCGATCTCGGCATCGCCATGCAGGCCATGCCCGCCATGGTCGAGGATCAGGATGACGCGCCATTCTTCCGGGAACGGCAGGCGCGCCACGACCGGCGGCGGCCTGCCGCTGTCGTCCTTGCCGGCGTCGACAATGACGCCACCGCGTTCGAAACTGGCGATGCCGATGCCGGACCGGCCGCCGCGCTCGAGCAGGGTCGCGTCGCCGCCGATGTCGAGAGGCAGGTTGTGAAGCGTGCGCAGCGCCGAGGCGACGGCAAGGGCGATCTGCGTGCCGGAGCCCAGGCCGGCATGGCTCGGGATCGACTGTTCGACCACCAGACGGTGCTGGCCGCGAATGCCGAGATGCCTGCAGAGCGCCGACAAATGCTCGCCGGCGCGACGGCTCTCTGTGCCTTCGACGATGGTCTCGCCGGACCGCGACAGGGTGACGACGGTTTCGGGTTCGCTCAGCGGAAGCCCGACGCTGCCAAAGCGGCGCCCGGCATCGCCATTGAGATCGAGGAAGCCAAGATGCAGGCGGGCGGGCACTCGTATGGTAACAGAATTCGACATCTACCCCCCGATGGGTGCATCATAGACGCATCATGGAAGTTTAGGTGCCCGTCGCCATGATAGCTGTTTTCGTCGAAGGGGCAAGCCGGAGAGAGCATTCGTTTTATCTACTTTGGTCCCGGCGGAGACAGACCGGGCAAGTCGCGGAGGTCGAGATGAGCGAGACAGCCAGGGAGAAGGTCTATTCGGAAGCCGAGATTGCCGACCGGCTCGAGAAGGAGCTGCCGAAATGGCGCTACGAGAACGGCTGGATCCGGCGCAAATACAAGACCCACAGCTGGAAATCGACACTGATGGTCATCAACACGGTCGGCCATCTCGCAGAGGCGGCGTGGCACCATCCCGATATCACGGCCTCCTATGCCTGGGTCGAGGTGCGCCTGATGAACCACGCAGCGAAGGGCATCACCGACAAGGACTTCGAGCTCGCCAAAAAGATCGAGGATGTCGTCCAGTGGCAGCCGGCCAAGGAAGGCGGCGCGCTGGAAGGCACTCCGCCGACCGATCAGCGCTTCGCTTACATCAAATATGATTAAGCGCGGTCGGAATTTGTTGATAGCTTATGAAAACATTCGCTAATCTGCTGAAAGACCGTTTGGAAACTCTACTCTGGCGGCCATCTGATGGCGTTTTCTGCGCTTCCGGTGCTCACGGACCCAGCGCATGACCCCGGAAACCGAAATCGGTGTCCGGAAAGGATCATGCGCCAACCAAAGTGTTAGGGCGTCCTTTGCGCGTCCAATGGACGCGCGGCGCTCTAATGTCCGCTGCGCTCCGGTTCTCGAAACCACCACCATATGACTCGCCGGAGCGAATTTCGAAACAGTCTCTGACAGGCGGGGTTCACGGCCAATCCAGTTTCGTCTAGGATCAGGTCGGCACCAGAAAGTAGCGTAGTGAATGGCGGTTGCTTGGATCGGCAACCGGGAAACGCTGGTCGAGCGCGCGGCTGCACATGCCGCCGCGCTGTTGGGGTCAAGCCGGTGCCCGGTTTTCAGCCTGGATACGGATATACACGGCACCAGGGCGGCGATCGCGCTGGCTGAGCGGGTCGGCGCGGCATACGATCATGCCGATGGCGCGGCACTTTCCCGGGAGACCGCGCTTTTTACCGACAAAGGCGCGATGACCGTCGCGCCCGGCGAGACGCGCCGGCGCGCCGACGTCGTGGTGATCGTGGGCGAACTCCCGCAGGTCCATCATGAATTTGTCGGCGAACTTGCCGGGACGGTTCCCGATCTCTCGGCCAAGAATCAACGCGAATTCTTTCTGGTCGGGCCGAACGGGGCGTCTGCGCCGCCGTTGAACAACGGGCGGGCGGCGACGCTCCTTTCCTGCGGCGAGGCAAGCCTCGGTGCGACACTGGCGGCGCTGAGGGCGCAGTACAGAGGGCGTCAGACATCGCAGCCGGTGTCGAATTTCGACGATTTCGCCAAAGCCCTGGAGGTCGCGCGTTTTCCCGTCTTCCTGTTTTCAGGCGATGCAACCGACGGGCTGGCGCTGGAGATGCTGCAAGGACTGATCGCCGATCTCAACCGCACGTCACGCGCATCCGGCCTGCACCTGCCGGCCAGCAAAAACGGATGGGGAAGCGCGCTCGCTTCGACCTGGATGACGGGTTTTCCGCTGCGCACGGGCTTTGCCCGCGGCTTCCCGGATTTCGATCCCTGGCGTTACGACGTCGCGCGCATGATCGCAGCCGGCGAAGCCGACCTGCACCTGCGGATCTCCTCCTCAATTGTCCAGCCGCAGAAGAAAAGACACCGCATGGCGCTTATCGCCTTGGCGAAAACGCAGAAGCCGATAGCCGGCGCCGCGGTCACCATCGCCATCGGCGAAGCGGGCGTCGATCACGAGGCGGTGTTCTATTCCAGCCGCACCGGTTCGCTGAGGTCGGTCGATGCGCGAGCGGCGTCCGAACTGCCCTCCGCTGCGACGGTCATCCGCCTGGTCGCCAGTCATGTCTCCGCCGAGGCCGCGTTGCCATGCTGACGAAAATCGCCGGCGGCGACATCATCGATCCCGTCAATGGCCGTCTCGGCCAGGGCGACCTCTGGATCAGGGACGACAAGATCGTCGGAGCGCCAGCGGGAGGCGCCGCCGACAGGACCATCGACGCCGCCGGCTGCATCGTGATGGCGGGCGCCATCGACATCCACTCCCATATCGGCGGCGGTAATGTGAATACGGCCCGGCTGCTCCTGCCCGAGCAACATGCCGCCCACCAGGCGCGGCCGGCGGCGACGCCGCTCTCCAATGCCGGCTGGTCGACCTTCCAGACCGGCTGCCTCTACGCCAAGATGGGTTTCACCACGGTCGTCGAGCCGGCGATGTCGCCGGGAGCCGCGCTTCACACCCATCTCGAACTGGCCGACATCCCGATCATCGACAAGGCGACGCTAGCCATTCTCGGCAACGACGATTTCCTGCTGTCGATGATCCGCGACGACGCCCCCTCGACGATGATCGAGGACTATGTCGCCTGGACCGTCGCCTCGACGCGAGCGCTCGGGGTCAAGGTGATCAACGCCGGCGCGGCTGCCGCCTTCAAGGAAAACGTCCGCACCTTCTCGCTGGACGATGTGGTGCCTTCCTATGGCGTCAGCTCGCGCAAGATCGTCAAGACGCTGCAGGCGGCGGTCGACAGTCTCGGGGTCCCGCATCCTCTGCATGTCCATTGCAACAATCTGGGCAGCCCTGGATCGGCGGATACGGCGGCTTCGACGATCGCGGCGGCGGAAGGGCTGCCGCTGCACCTCGCCCATCTCCAGTTCTACGGCTACGGCACGGAAGGGAAACGCAAGTTTTCCTCGGCCGCGGCGCGTCTTGCCGAACTGGTCAACACGACGCCGGAAGTCACCATCGACATTGGCCAGGTGATGTTCGGCCAGACGGTCACCATCTCCTCCGACGTCATGCGGCAGTTTTCGGCGCGTGGCAGTGCAAGCCCCAAGAAGTCGGTCATTCATGACGGCGACGGCAATGGCGGCGGCATCGTGCCCTACAGCTATGGCAAGGATTTCTATGGCACGATGCAGTGGGCGATCGGGCTCGAGCTTTTTCTGCTGATCGACGACCCCTGGCGGGTCTTCTTCACCACCGATCACCCCAACGGCGCACCCTTTACCGCCTATCCGGCGCTGTTCGCGCTGCTGATGAGCCGGGAAGCGCGCAATGAAATGATTGCCGGACTCTCGAAATCCGCGATGGCGCTCTCCACCCTGGCCGCAATCGAGCGCGAATACACGTTCGAGGAAATCGCCATCATGACGCGCGCGGCCCCGGCCAAGCTGCTTGGGCTGACCGATCGAGGCCATCTCGGCGCCGGCGCCATAGCCGACATCGCGATCTACCGCAGGAACGGGAATATCGCGAAAATGCTGGGGCAGGCGGCGTATGTCTTCAAGGATGGCGATCTCGTCGTGCAAGACGGGGAGATCACCCATTACCGTTGGGGCAAAGCGCTCAGGCTCAATCCGTCGCCGGACAAGGCGATGGTGCGCCGCCTGGAGGACTATCACCAGCAGCGTTACGGCCTGTCACTGGATTGGTTCAATTTCCCGGATTCCGCGATCGCGCGCGAACAGCCATTCGGCGAGGTGGCATGCCGAACGTGAGCGTAAATGGTATAACGATCGACGATACCTTTGCCGAGGCCTTCGGCATGCGCGCGACCGCCATCATCATCACCGCGCCGAACCGGAAATGGGCGCGCCAGGCGGCGATCACAATGACCGGCTTCGCCACCTCGGTGATCGGCTGCGGCTGCGAAGCGGCAATCGATGTCGAACTGCCGCCATCGGCCACGCCGGATGGCCGGCCCGGCTGCCGCGTGATGATCTTCGCGATGGGGACCGAGGAGCTGCAGAAACAACTGCTCAACCGCGTCGGCCAGTGTGTCTTGACCTCGCCAGGTTCCGCCTGCTTCGCCGGACTGGAGGGCAGCGCCGCGTTGAAGCTCGGTTCGGCGCTGCGTTATTTCGGCGACGGCTGGCAGATCTCCAAGAAAATCGGCGGCAGGCATTTTTGGCGCGTTCCCGTCATGGACGGCGAATTCCTGTGCGAGGCAACGACCGGGCTGACGAAGGAAGCCGTCGGCGGCGGCAATTTCTTCGTCATGGCTGAAAGCAGCGCCAAGGCCTTGGTCGCCGCCGAGGCCGCGGTCGCCGCGATCAGCCAGGTGCCCGGCGCGATCGTGCCGTTTCCGGGCGGCATTGCCCGTTCGGGTTCCAAGATCGGCGGTAAATACAAGGGCATGATCGCCTCGGCCAACGAAGCCTACGCACCGACGCTGCGCGGCGTCGTCAAGAGTGCGCTCGGCCCTGACATCAACGCCGTCCTGGAAATCGTCATCGACGGCGAGACCAACGACGCCGTAACCGCGGCAATGAAGGCCGGCATCAAGGCCGTCCTCGATCTCGGGCCGCACAAAGGCGCGGTTCGCATCAGCGCCGGCAATTACGGCGGCAAGCTCGGCAAATTCATCTATTCGCTGAAGGACATGCTGCCATGAAGGCGCTCACCTTCACTCTTGTCGCCGAGCCGCCCGAGCGCCTTGACCTGTCGCCGCTGACCGCGGAGCGTCTTGCCGGGATCGAAAGGCACGATATCGAAAAAATCCAGATCGGCATGTCGAAACATGGATCGAAGGTCGGCGATATTTTTCGCGTCGCCGGCAACGATCCTTTGGACATCGTGTTCGAAGGTGGAAGCGCGCGCCTCGACCGCGTCGCGGAAGGCATGCGTGACGGTTCGGTTCGCCTCGTCGGCGATGCCGGCGCCCAGGCCGGGCGCGCCATGCGCGGCGGCAAGCTCACGATCGAAGGCAATGCGGGTCCGCATGCCGGCTCCGCCATGCGCGGCGGCAGGCTTGAAATAACAGGCAACGCCGGCGACCACCTCGGCGCGCCGCTCGCCGGGGAACTGGCCGGCATGAATGGCGGTGTGCTGATCGTCAGAGGCAAAGCGGGCGCTTTTGCCGCCGACCGCATGCGGCGCGGCCTGATTGCGGTGCTGAAAGGCTCAGGCGACCATGCCGGCAGTCGCATGATCGCCGGCACGCTGGTGGTGGCCGGCGGCGCCGGCGAGATGCCCGGCTATCTGATGCGTCGCGGTTCGATCCTTCTCGATCGCGCACCAAAAAGCCTGTCGCCGAGCTTCGTCGAATGCGGAGCGCCGGAAAGCGTCTTCGCCGCCATCATCGATCGCCATCTGATCGCCGAGGGTATTTTGAAACGGCCGCTTCTGGGCAACGCGCCGCATAAATATGGCGGTGACAACGCGGTGCTTGGAATGGGTGAGGTTCTTTTCCCTCGCTGAAGCGTTGCAGCCCTACATAGCGCGGCCGATATGACCTATCGCTCATCATGACTTTCCGGGAAGGCGCGGGTTTTCGGGCGCAGCACCCAGTTCCGACCGCGCCAGACGCTTTGGTCTCATCCATTCGGTGCGCGCTTTTTCGGAAAGTACCAGTCCATGGCCCGGCCGGTCGGGCGCATAGGCGTAACCGTCCCGGATTTCGATGGGCTGATCCACCAGATGGTCGAAGTTCTGGAATGAGTATTCCAACCACTCGACTTCGGGGAGGGCGGCCGCCATATGCACGCCGACCTCCAGAAAGGTGTTGCCGATGCTGACCGGAATCCCGAGCTCGGCGGCCACCCAACCGATGCGCATGACATCGGTTACCTGGCCGTGGACATTCAGGATGTCGGCTGCGTGGGCTTCCAGAAGAAGCCGCTTGCCTTGAAGATCCAGATACTCCCCGCTGTTGATCTGGGCCCATGTCACTGCGTGCCTGAGCGTTCTCAGCCCTTCGTAGTCGTGCCGCAGGATCGGATCCTCGACCCACAGAAGATCGTGGCCGGCATCGCGGATCGCCACCAATTTCATTAGAGCTTCCTTCGAAGTCCACGCCTCGTTCGGATCGATCATGATTTTCGACCCTGCCGGCACGCAGGTCTTCAACAGCTCCAGGCGCTGCAGATCGCGGTCGAAATCCGGATGGCCGACCTTGATCTTGAAAGCGGAGTAGCCAAGCGACGCGGCGTGGGAGAACAAGGAGACGAAGGCCTCATCGTCGAGGTGGAAATCGAGACCGCTGGCGTAAGCACCCACGCGGTTGCGGCGACTGCCAAGCAGGACATGAAGGGGCAGGCCGGCCTCCTTTGCCGCAAGGTCCCAAAGCGCCACCTGAACAGCCTCCTGAAAAGGCAGGGAATAAGCCCGCTGGTTGCCGCCGCGCGGGCGGTTCACACGATGAACCAGCGCGATCGCCTTGTGCCCTTTCAGCGTCGGCCAAACCTCGTTCTCGAAAACTGCCTCGATCTCCGTCTGGTCGGGCAGGGGATTGAAGAGCGTCTGGATGAAGCCCAGTCCCACGTCGCCGCTTTCCGAAACGAGCTCCAGAGCGGCAATGTTGACATCGTCCGCGCGAACCTGACTGTCCCCGATTACCCGGTCGCGGGCGAACTGAAATCGGGTTATACGAAAATGCGAAAGGCTCATCACAATGACCTTCTGATCGTTTAATAATATTATACTGATCTATCAGATAACGCCTTTAGTATCGAACCCACGGAGGTGCCGCAAGTGGCGGGCAAAGCAAAATCCGTCTCTCATACCCCGGTGGCGGCCACCCGTATGAGCGATGTCGCCTATGAACGAATCCTGGAAGGCCTGTTCGACAGGCGCGTTCCGGTCGGCGCTTTCGTCTCGCAGAACGAGCTGTCCGCGATCGTCGACGTGCCCATCGCTCCGCTTCGCGACGCTTTGCGCGTGCTCGAAGCGGAGGGAATTCTCACCATTCATCCGCGCTCCGGGATCCAGTTCGTAAGACCCGGCATGGAGCTTACGCGCGCAACCTACCAGTTCCGCTCCATCATTGAGCGTTCGGCAATACGCGTCTTTGCCGAGCAAGGTGACGAGGCCGTCATGAATGCCTTGGAAATGCGGCATTCCCGCCTGGTTCGGCGGGTGGAGCGAGAAGGTGTCGGGAAAGAGCAGCTGGAGGAGATGGATGCGCTGGAGACAGAACTTCACGGCGCAATCGTCGGCGCGCTGCGCAATCCGCTGATCGACAGCACCTATCGGCGCATGCACAACTATCTGCGGCTTCTGCGGCTCGACAGCAAGCTCACTTCGCCGATCATGATCCGGACACTCAAGGAGCATCTCGACATCCTCGAGGCCTGCGGCACCAGGAATGCCGATAGCGCTGAAGCGATGCTGCTGGCGCATTTCCAAGCGGCCATGCAGCGCAACCTGGGGCTCGTCTGACAGGTCAAACCGCGCGCTTCGTTTGCTACTGCTCCCAAGCGCGGTTGCGCGGCTTGGGAAATGATGTTACCTCCAACTGATCGATCAGTGCGTTGATCTGATATCTTGGAGGAGATCGCATGCAGTTGAACAAGAGGCAGCTTCTCATCGGCTCCGCGGCCCTTGCGATGGCGGGGCACGTCGGCGGTGCCCGGGCCGCGAGCGCCATCAGCTACTGGCATCATTTTACCAGTCAGTCGGAAATGGCCAGCCTGCTCAAGATCATCGGGTTGTTTCAGGCGGCGAATACGGATGTGGCGGTGACGCAGGAAAACATCCCGAACTCGGAATACATGGCGAAGGTTTCTTCGGCGGTGCTGGCCGGCGGGCGTCCGGATACCGCCATGGTGATCGCCGAGCGATTCGCCGACCTTACCGCGATGGAGGGATTGATCGACCTTACCGACCGCGTGAACGGCTGGGCCGGCAAGACGAATTTTCCCGACAATCGCTGGACCGGGCTTTCCAGCAACGGCGCGATCTATGCCGTTCCCGCCTTCGCCTTCGTCGACTGGATGTACTACCGCACCGACTACTTCGAGGAAGCCGGGCTGGCAGGACCGCCCAAGACCTTCGACGAATTCCTGGAAGCCTGCCGCAAGCTGACGGATCCTTCGAAGGGCAGGTTTGCTTTTGGCATGCGCGCCGGCGCCGGCGGGTTCAAATATGTCATCGACGTCATGGAGGCGTTCGGCTCGCCGATCGTCAAGGACGGGCAGCCAGCCATCGACAGGGCCGCGGCGATCGAGGCGGTGACGTTCTATTCGGATCTCTTCCTCAAGGAAAAGGTCGTGCCGCCGAGCGCGCCAAACGACAGCTACCGCCAGATCATGGAGGCGTTCCGCACCGGACAGACGGCAATGCTGTGGCATCACACCGGTTCGCTGAACGAAATCTCCGGCGCGATGAAGCAGGGCGAACAGTTCTCGACCGCACCCATGCCGGCCGGCCCCAAGGCGCATATCGCTCGCGTCGCCTACGCCGGCAACGGCATCATGAAGGAAGACAATATCGAGGCTGCCTGGCAGTGGGTGAGTTTCTGGGGCCAGACGGACGCTGCCGTAGCGCTGCTCGAGGGGACCGGTTATTTTCCGGCCTCTGCCGCTGCGCTGCAGGATCAGCGGATCACCGGAAATCCAATCTACGGTGCGGCGGTGAAAACGCTCGACTTCGGACGCCTGCCGAATAATTTCATCGGCGCCGCGGGCTGGTCCGAGAACGTCGTCAATCCCGCTTTCCAGTCGGTGCTGACGGGCCAGTCGACGCCGGAACAGGCTGTGGACCGTATGACCCAGGGCCTCGAAGCTGCCCTTCGCTGAGATATTCCGGCACGGCGGCTCGGGCGTCAGCCGCGCCTATCACGCAACGGGACGGTGCTTTCGCGCCGGAGATCCATGACTTCAAGCGCGAGCAGATACCTGCCTTTCCGGGCTCTCGGCGAACTGTCCGAGACCCGATACTGGATGTATTTGCTGCTCCTTCCGAGCCTCGTCCTCATCCTTCTTGTGATCGCCTATCCGACCCTCTACGGCATGGCCATCAGCTTTCGCGAGATGCGTCTGACGCGCCCCGGGCTCGATGGCTGGGTCGGCTTCAAACACTATGCGGCGATGTGGTCCGACCCGGTGTTCTGGATCGCGCTGAAGAACACGGTCGTGTGGGTCACAGCCGCGGTCGTGCTGGAACTGGCGCTTGGCCTTCTCACCGCGACAGCGCTCAACAGGGATCTGCCGGGCACGAAGATCTTCGCCGTGCTCATCCTGCTTCCCTATTTCCTGCCCAACGTCGTAGCGGGCCATATGTGGGCGCTGATGCTCGATCCGCGGCTGGGGGTCATCAACGACATTCTGGTCCGCATGGGCGTCCTGCAGTCCTACAAGGCATGGTTTGCGGATCCCAATGCCGCCCTTGCGGCGACCATTCTGGTCGAAGCCTGGCACGGGTTTCCATTCTTCGCGCTCCTGCTGCTTGCGGGTCTGAAGAGTATTCCCGAGGACCTCTACAAGGCAGCCGCGGTGGACGGCGCGGGGGTGGCTGCGCAGCTCAGGCTGATCACCCTGCCGATGCTCAAGACCGTCATCGCGGCGGCGGTGATCCTGCGTGTCATCAGTCTGGTCAATTCGCCGGATCTGCTCCTCATTCTCACCGGTGGCGGGCCGGGAGATGCCACGCAGGTGCTGTCGCTGTACGCCTTCCAGACCGCCTACAAGGAATTCAATTTCGGCTACGCATCCGCCCTGTCGGTGGTGATGTTCGTCATCCTGATGATCTTCGCGGTCGCATACATCCGCATGTCCAGAATTACCAAGGAATAGAGCGATGATCGAAAGCAAGCGTCACCGGCGGTTGATCGCGAACATCGCCACCTATACCGTGCTTGTGAGCCTCTCGGCATTCTGTATCGGCCCGATGGTCTGGATGTTCCTGACGTCGCTCAAATATGAGGCCGACATCGTCACCCAGACGATGCAGTACATACCGAGCCGCATCACCTTCGACAATTATGTCGCCATCTGGACGCAGTCCGGCTTTCCCCTGCTTATCGGCAACAGCCTCGTCGTCACCTTGCTGACGGTGACGATCTGCGTCGTCACAGGGACGTTGGCCGCCTATGCATTTTCGCGCTTCGCGTTTCGCGGCCGGGACCGGCTCATGCTCGGCTATCTTGTCGTTCGCATGTTCCCGGCGGTCATGGTGATCATTCCCCTTTATGTCGTGATGCGTGGCGTCGGGCTCGTAGACAGCCGTTTCGGCCTTGCGCTCGCCTATACGAGTTTCCTGCTGCCGCTGTTCGTCTGGATGCTCAAGGGCTTCTTCGATTCAGCACCCAGGGAACTCGAGAGTGCGGCACGAATCGACGGTTCGACAAGGCTTGGCGCCATGGTCCGTATCGTCGTGCCGCTTGCGCGAAACGGCTTGGTTGCAAGCTCCGTGTTCATTGCCATCGCTGCCTGGAACGAGTTCCTGTTCGCCCTGATGCTCACGACGGGGCAGGGGTCTCGCACCTGGCCCGTGGGCCTGCAACTGATGGTCGGCGAGTTCCAGCTTCCATGGGCGTTCTGGCCGCCGGCGGCATCCTCAGCATCATCCCGGTCATCGTTCTCTTCGCTATCGTCCAACGAACCATGGTTCAGGGGCTGACCGCGGGCGCCGTCAAAGGTTAGGAGTGCTCACATGGCGACACTTTCCATCAAGGACGTGCGCAAGTCTTACGGTTCCGTACAGGTTCTTCACGGCGTCGACATCGAGCTCGAGGACGGGGGCTTCCTGGTTCTGCTTGGGCCGTCCGGATGCGGCAAGTCGACCTTGCTCAACATGATTGCCGGCCTCGACGACACGTCCGGCGGTGATATCCTGATCGGCGGACGCTCGGTCGTGGACCTTGCACCCAAGGACCGCAATATCGCGATGGTGTTTCAATCCTACGCGCTGTACCCGACCATGTCGGTCGCGAGGAACATCGGTTTCGGGCTGGAAATGCGTGGCGTGGGCGCCGACAAACGCAAGCGTGCCGTCGAAGACGCCGCGCGCTTGCTGCAAATCTCCCATCTGCTCGACCGGCGCCCCGCCAACCTGTCGGGCGGACAGCGGCAGCGCGTGGCGATGGGCCGGGCGATCGTGCGCGACCCGGAGCTGTTCCTCTTCGACGAGCCGCTGTCCAATCTCGATGCCAAGCTTCGCGTGGAAATGCGCACTGAAATCAAGCGCCTGCACGAGCGTCTCGGCACGAGCATCGTCTATGTCACGCATGATCAGATCGAGGCGATGACGCTGGGCACCAAGGTGGCCGTGATGAAGGGCGGACACATCCAGCAATTGGCAGACCCACGCACTGTCTATGAACGGCCCGCCAATATGTTCGTGGCAAGCTTCATAGGGTCTCCGGCAATGAACTTCCTGCCTGGACGATTGGTCCGGGACGCGAACGGTGTCCGTTTCGAAGCGAGCGGGGTATCGATCGCGATGCTGGCCGGCAAACCGGCGGAAATCTCCGAGCGCCCAGTGATCCTGGGCATGCGGCCTGAGGAACTGAAGGTGGCTGCGCGCGATCAAGCTTCGGTAACGGGCGTGATCGATGTGGTCGAGCCTACCGGGCCCGAAACCATGGTGACAGTGCAGGTTGGCGATCGCTCGGTCATGGCGCGCGTGCCGCCGAGGTTTGCCGGCCAACGAAACGAGGCAATCTTTCTTGCCGTCGATCCGGCGAGCGTCAACCTGTTCGATCCGGACACCGAGCAGCGCATCGATATTTAGCGTACGGACCGCCTTGCTGGCGTGCGCTAGGCAACGGCCGGCTTGCAGCGCAAACCGGCCGTTTTGCAAGGCGTTGCAGCGGACAACGCAATGCCTTCATCGCCGTGTTCCGTCCGACATCCGCAAATTGCAGCTGCACCTTCCGATTGAACGGCGGATTTCTTTGCGCGAGATGTTCGCGCCACGTTTGGCTTTGCGACGTTTTGGAAGAAACCACATAATCGCAGAACTTGATTCTGATGCCACTTTATTGGGCAGCGAGGCTGTCCCGGTGTTCTTCAGTAGAACGTTTTTGCGTCAATATGCCCAAAATATCAACAAGGTAGCGCGATTGGGCGTTTTTGGCGCATCATCGGCAGCGCACAGGAAGAATCCATGTTGTCAAGCGCAGAGTTTTGGCTAACGTATAGAAAGCCACAAAACCACATGATGGAAAAAGGGGAACTGCATATGAGCGAGTCAAGCAGGCGCGATTTCATGAAAGGCATGGCGGCGTTCGGAGCGGGCGCCGGGCTTATGGTGATCAACCCGGAATTCCTGGTCTCTGGCGCGGCTGCGCAGGCGGGCAAGCAACTGGTCTTCCTGTCGGCCGAGAACATCACCGGCAACTGGGATCCGACGGCGCATACGACGCTGTCGCAGAAGAACATCGAGGGTTTCGTCATGGGGTTCCTGACGCGCACGCCGATGCGCGTCGAAAATCCCGACGAGGTCATCTACGAACTCGCCACAAAGATCACCTTGCTTGAGCCGACCAAGCTCGAGATCAAGTTGCGTGAAGGGGTGAAGTTCCACGACGGCAAGCCGTTCAAGGCGGAAGACGTCAAGGCGACATTCGAATACGGCTCGCAGCCGGACCGGCCGGCGCAATGGTATCCCGGCCCGACCGAGACGCTGACGATCACGACGCCGGACGACTACACGGTGATCGTCGATACATCGAAGGGCGGCTATCCGGCACACCTGTTCATCTTCCTCGCCTCTTATCTGCCGATGCTGTCGGCGACCGACATCGCCGCCGGGCCGAGCGGGCCGCTTTCGCAGCGCTTGAACGGCACCGGGCCCTACAAGTTCGTCGAGCAGCGAGGCAACGACACGGTGTTGGAAGCCTATCCGGACTATTTCCTCGGTACGCCGACTATCCCCGGCATCAGCTTCAACTTCGTTGGCGATTCGACCACCCGCATGCTGTCGCTGATGAACGGCCAGGCTTCCATCGTGGAGCGGCTCGAACCGGAGCAGGTGGCGACCCTGCAAGGCAACGAGAATGTGGCGATCAGCAGCGTGGTCTCGGTCGAGAACAAATATCTGTGGTTCCGCTGCTCCAAGCCGCCCTTTGACGATCCGCGCGTGCGCATGGCGGCCTGTCACGCGATCGACCGGTCGATGTTGCTCGAAATCCTCGGCGAGGCCGGCCATGCCTCGGCGAATTATGTCTCGCCGGTGAAGTTCGGCTATATCGACCTGCCCAACTATCCCGAATACAGCCCGGAGAAGTGCCAGGCCCTGCTCGCCGAAGCAGGCTTTCCGAAGGGGCAGGGCCTGCCCGAACTCGAATACATTACCTCGGTCGGGTTCTATCCCAAGACCAAGGAGTATGGCGAGGTGATCACCGCGATGCTGCAGGAGCAGGGATTCCCCGTCACGCTGTCGGTGCTGGAGATCGCGGCGTGGAACGAGCGCCTCTACGACCGTCCCGGCGGCGGTCCGGGCCATATGGTCGACTGCGGCTGGTCGACCGGATCGCCGGAACCGGACCTCGTGCTGCGTACGCATTTCCATTCCTCATCCAAGCGCATCACCGGCATCGTCGATCGCGAATTGGACGCCTCACTCGACAAGGAGCGCAGTGCGGCCTCGCTCGAGGAGCGCAAGCAGATCCTCCAGACGGAAACCATGCCGATGATTGCCGCGAAGGTGCCATCGTTCTCGCTGTTCACCTCCGTCATGATCCACGCGATGGACAAATCGCTGACGGGGCTCTTCATCTATCCGGACGGCTCCATGGATGCCTCGAAGTCGGCGTTCGCCTGATTGGCCCAAGCCACGGCCCGGGAGAAACAAGCCGGGCCGTGACAGTCGCCGACGGTCGGGCGTCCGGACACACGGACCCGGCTGCCGGCAACCAGTCCTCGGGCTTCGTTCGCCGCAGGAGATGGAATGTTCGTCATCAGCTTTCTTGTCCGCCGCCTGGCTCAGGGCGCATTGATCATCTTTCTCGTCACGCTGCTGATCTTCACGCTGCTTCGCATCGTTCCGGGCGATCCCGTCCGGTTGATGGCGGGCGGAATGGCGCCCGAGGCGCTGATCGAGCAAATCGCCGAGGAGATGGGGCTTCGCGACCCGGTGCTGGTTCAATTCGGGCGCTATATGAGCGGCGTTGTCAGGGGCGACCTCGGCCAGTCGTTCGTTCGGCCGGCCAGCGGCGCCTCGACCGGCGGATCCAGTTTCGGGGACGCCACGCGCGGCGAGCGCGCCGATGTGCTCACCCTTATCGGCGAGACCCTGCCGATGACGCTGCAGCTCGCCTTTCTGGCGATCGCGTTCGCGATGATCTTTTCGTTCCTGGTCGGCATCCCGGCCGGACTGTCTCCCGGACGATGGCCGGACAGGGTCGCATTTTACGTGTCGTCGATCTTCATATCCCTGCCGGGTTTCTGGCTCGGCATCGTGCTTGCGCTGCTCTTGTCCGTGAAGCTCGGATGGCTGCCGGCGATCGGCTACAAGGGTTTTGCCTACACCATCCTGCCGGCAATCGTGCTGGCTGTCGAACTTTCGCCGGTTCTTATCCGGACGCTGACCGGCTCGATCTCCTCGGCGATGACGATGCCGTTCATTGCGGTCGGCCGCGTGCGCGGGCTCAGCCAGCGCCGCATCATCTTCGCGCATGCGCTGCGCAACGCCTCGGTTCCGCTGCTCAATCTGCTCGGCATCCAGATCAGCGGCCTGCTCGGCGGCGTGCTCGTGATCGAATTCATCTTCGACTATCCCGGACTGGGGCTTTTGACCATCAACGCCGTGCTGCAGCGCGACTTTCCGCTGATTCAGGGGATCGCGATCGTCACCAGCGCCATCTTCGTCCTGATCAACATCGCGGTCGACCTGATTGCGACCTTGATCGATCCGAGACTGGAATACTGATGAGCGTCGCGGAAGCCAATCTGGACCTGAAAGCAACCGCGCCGGAAGCGCAGCGCGGCGCCTCGCTGTCCCGGCGGATATGGAAGGCGGCGCTCGCGTCGAACGAGTTCCGGGTCGGCCTCGTGATCTTCGCCGTACTGGGTCTCGCGGCGTTGCTCTACCCGGCCTTGAGCGGCATCGACCCCACCAAGATGAACGTCGCCGGCCGTTTGCAGTCGCCGCCCTTCCTCGGTGACAAATGGAGCTGGGCGGCGCCGCTCGGCACCGATCAGATCGGTCGCGACATGCTGGTGCGCAGTCTGGTGGGATTGCGCTATTCCCTGCTGATCGGACTGTCCACCGTGGTGGTGATGCTGATCATCGGCTGCTCGCTCGGCACGCTCGCCGGCTATTATGGGGGCAGGATCGACATGGTGATCATGCGGATCACCGACGCGCAGCTCTCCATCCCGATGATCATCCTGGCGATCACGGTTCTGGGGGTATCGCGGCCGACGATTCCGGCGATCATCCTTGTTCTCGGCCTTTCGAGTTGGCCGGTCTATGCCCGCGTCACACGCAGCGTCGTGATGACCGAACGCAAGAGCGAGTATGTGCGTGCCGCCCAGGTCAGCGGCGCTTCGGATTTTCGCATCATGGTCTGGCTGCTCGCGCCGCTGGTGCTGCCGCCGATCATCTTCGTGTCGGTGCTCGACGTGGCGCGCATGATGATCTTCGAGTCGATCCTCGGCTTCATCGGCCTCGGCGTGCAGCCTCCGACGCCGACCTTCGGCAACATCATCGCCGACGGCAGGAAATACCTGCTCAACGCATGGTGGATCGCTACCATGCCGGGAGTGTTCCTGTGCCTTACCCTGACCAGCATCAACCTCATGGGCGCTTCGTTCGAGCGGGCCCGCAACCGGATCTACGGAGGCGTGTCGTGAACAGCAGCCCGGTCCTGTCGGTCAGGAATCTCGGCGTGGACGTGGGCACGGGCGCTGGCGCCCGGCCGGTCGTCTCCGATGTCAGCTTCGATCTCGCTCCGCGCGAAATCGTCGGCATCATCGGGGCCAGCGGTTCAGGCAAGACCGTTCTGGCGCGAGCCCTGGTCAACTGGATCGACCCGCCGCTGCGCATCGCGTCCGGCTCGGTCGAGTACAAGTCGCAGAACATCCTCGACCTGGCCGGCGGACGGATGCGCCTGCTGCGCAGGGAGATCGCCTATGTCGGCGCGAATCCCATGGGAGCGCTGGATCCCACGTTGCCGGTCGGCCGCCAGATCGTCGAAAAGCTGAGCGCCGTAGTGCCCGGCATCGACCCGTCGGAGGCCCGCAAGCGGGTCATCGACCTTCTTGGAGCGGTTCGCATTCCCTCGCCACGATTGCGCTTCGACGAGTACCCCTCGCAATTCAGCGGCGGCATGATGCAGCGCGCACTGATCGTCGACGCCTTGGTCAGCAATCCGGCCTTCCTCGTCGCCGACAACGTCACCCAGCCGCTCGACGTGACAGTCGCGGCGCAGGTCTTGCGTTTGATGCGCGAGTTGACGGAGCGTTTCGACACCGCGGTGGTGTTCGTTTCCTCGTCGCTGCCGACGGTCAAGGAGGCGGCCGATCAGGTCCTGGTGCTGTCCGAAGGCAGGATCGTCGAGCGCAACACCCCGCAGCGGCTCATCGACGCGCCGCAGCATCCCTATACGCTGCAGTTGATCAGCCAGATACCGAAAATCTGGACGAGCGAAGCGGCCGCCGTTCCGCGTACACAGAACGCGGCCAGGCCAACGATCAGCATCCGCGACGCCACCCGCACCTACCGTGTCCGCAAACGGGGAACGTTCGCCGCCCACAGCGAGGTTCGCGCCGTGCGCAACGTCACCTTCGACGTCATGCCGGGCGAGAATTTCGGTGTGGTCGGGGAGTCCGGCTGCGGCAAGTCCACCCTGATGAGGCTTCTCAGCCGCCTGGAGTTTCCCGACAGCGGCAGCGTCATCTGCAATGGCAAGGACCTCTCGAAACTGCGGGGAAAGACGCTGCTGAAGTTCCGGCGCGATTTTCAGCTGGTGCTGCAGGATCCGTTCAACTCGCTGCCGCCGCGCACGTCGATCGGCGCGATCCTGGAGGATCCGCTGCGTGTGCACGGCATGCGCAATGCGAAGGAGATTCGTGAACGCGTGCTGGCGGTCATGGCCGAGGTCGAGCTTCCCGCGAACCTCTATGACGAACTGCCGCTTGGGCTCAGCGCCGGTCAACGCCAACGCGTCAACGTCGCCCGCGCCATGGTGCTCGAGCCGAAGGTGCTCATCATGGACGAGACGCTATCGTCGCTTGACCAGACCGAGCAGTTCCGCTTGCTGGCGCTGTTCGAAAAGCTGCAGGCCCAGCACGGCCTGACCTACGTCTTCATTTCGCATGACCTTGCAATGGTCCGCCGCGTTTGCAACCGGGTCGCCGTGATGTATCTCGGCGAGGTGGTGGAGATCGCCCACAATGAGCGTCTTTTCTTCGATCCGGGGCATCCATACACGAAGGCGCTGTTGAGTGCGGTTCCGACACTGGAGGAGCGCCGCTACAGGCCGGAGGACTGCCTGCTGGAGGGAGAGCCGCCGAGCCCGATCGACCTGCCGCCGGGCTGCAGTTTCGCCAGTCGCTGTCCGCATGCCTTCGACAGGTGCCGTGCCGAGAGCCCGACGCTGACGGCTCGAAATCACGGCGAGTTGGCGGCCTGCTTTCTCGTCGGAGGACCGGGAGCCCGCGCCGCCGCATGATGGACAAGAAAAAACGGGGAGGAACATACCGATGGAAGCGAAATCCGCATGAGCGATCCTGAAGATCGCTTGCAATACGCACTGGCCGAACTCGACAGGCACGGGCGCGTATCGGTGCAGGCACTCGCGGAGCATTTCCAGGTCAGCCGGGAAACGGTGCGTCGCGACCTGAAGCAACTGGAACTCGAGGGGCACCTGCGGTGCATCTATGGCGGTGGCGTCAAGCCGCGCCCGAACGCCGACGAACCCATCGCCGACCGGATGCGGCTGAACGCGCGCGAGAAGGCACGCATCGGCGAATGCGCGGCGACCCTGCTCAGGGACAACATCAAGATCTTCGTCGACACCGGCACGACGACACTGGCCTTCGCCAAGCATCTGAGGAACTGGCCGGACATCACCGTCTACACCAACTCGCTCGACATCGTCGCGCTGCTCGCCGATGCCGGCCATCCCAATCTCGTGGCGGTCGGCGGCGACGTCAGGGCGAGCTACCGGGCGTTCATGGGGCCGGATCCGGTCGATCTCGTCACGCGGCATCTGTTCGACATCGCCTTCGTCGGCATTGCGACCGTCGATAGCCGGTTCGGCTTCATGGACCTCGGGCAAGACGAGGCGAACATTCGCCGCGCGCTGCGAAAGCACTCCAAACAGTGCGTCATGCTGGCCGACAGCAGCAAGTTCGGCCGGCAGGGCTCGATCTGCACATACGAATTCCGGGACGTCGACATCCTGATCACCGACGCTCCCCTCAAGGCGGACTTCGCCGCGCAAATGGATCAGGCGCAGGTAAAGGTGCTCTATGCTTGAAATTCGCAAGGACCCGTCGGCTTTCCCCGACATCGACGCCGAAGCCCTCCATCGGATGATGGATGAGGTTTCAGCCTTCGGCGGCGGTCCAGACGGCTCGATGACGCGACTGACCCTGTCGCGCGAGGATGGACTGGCACGCGACTGGTTGGCTGCATGGTTCGCGCGGGAAGGTCTGCGCCTCGAGGTCGACGCGATCGGCAACATGTACGGATTTCTCGACTGGGCCGGCAAGGATGCGCCCTGCATCATGTGCGGGTCGCATCTCGACAGCCAGCCGAATGGTGGCCGTTTCGACGGCGCCTATGGGGTGATCGCCGCCTGCGGCGCGATAGAGGCGATCCGGCGCCGGGTGGCCGAGACCGGCATCACGCCGAAATGCAACTTCATCATCGTCAACTGGACCAACGAGGAAGGTGCGCGATTCCAGCCCAGCCTGCTTGGCAGCAGCGTCAATTCCGGCGAGATCGACCTCGATTTCGCGCTGGCGCGCCGGGACGGCTCCGGCGTTTCGGTGGCCGAGGCGCTGGCGGAAATCGGCTATGCTGGCAAGGCCGCTCGCGTGGTGCCGGACGCCCTGATCGAGATCCACATCGAGGGTTCGGCCCATCTCGAGAAGGCCGGCCTGCGGTTCGGGGCATTCACCCGTTTCTGGGGCGCCGTCAAATATCGCCTCGCCTATGTCGGCCGGCAGGCCCATACCGGCCCGACTCCGATGGCCGAGCGGCAGGATGCGCTGCTCGCCGCCGCCTATCTGATCGCCGAACTCCGGGACATGGCCGACAAGGCCGGTCCGGATCTGCACACCTCGGCGGCGCGGTTGGAAGTCCATCCCAATTCGCCGAACGTGGTGCCGGCAGAGGCGGTGATGTTCATCGAACTGCGGTCGGCAAGCGCCGAGCTTCTGGCCTCGGCCGAAGCGGACCTCAAGCAGAAGATCGCAGCCTGCGCCGCGCGTGCGCGCGTGTCGTTCGAAGTTCGATCCATAGACCGCAGGCGGGCGGGAGGGTTCGACGGCGGGCTGATCGATCTGGCCGAACAGACCGCCGGATTGCTCGGGCAGACCGTGCTGCGGCTCGACACGATCGGTGGGCACGACGCCGTCAGCATGTCGGCGGTGACGCCGGCGATCGTCATCGGGGTGCCGAGCGTCGGCGGTGTCATCCACCATCCGACGGAGTTTACCACGCCCGAGGACCGGCTCCTGGGGACGGAACTGCTCGCGGGGATGCTGTGGCGGTTCTGCGTCGACGGCAACGTCCTGAAGCGCTGAAGGGCCGGACGATGAAGACGATCGGCGAAGCCTCCACCTCCGCGGAAGTTCGTGCCGAGGCGGCGCTCACCGCTGTTGCGGAATGGACGGGAAAACAGATCGGTTTTGCCTCGGCCTCTCCGGGTATCGCATCGCCCTCGCATCGCGGCGTCGACAGCGAAGCTTGGCTGGTGGCGGTCGACCAGTCGTCTCCGGCCTATTTCCTGAAGATCGTGAGCGCCGACCAGAAGGCGTTCGTCGATCTGGGGGCCGTGTTTGACGCCGCTTCCGTCGCGGCCGAACTGGGCTGCGCGCCAAGTCCCCGGCATCTTGCGCGAGACGCCGGCGCGATCGTCTTCGATCTCCTGCCGCCCGGTTGGAAAACGGCACGCATGGACGATCTGCGACGGACGGAAATCATGGAACAGGTCATCGCGCTCAAAAAGGCGATCCATGGGTCGCGGCCATTCGCCTTGTCGTGGACAGTTTTCGACAGGATCCGGGTGCTGGACAACGCCTGCAAAGCCGCCGGCGTCGACCGTCCGGACGATCTTTGGTGGATGCTCGACGGCGTCGGGGAGATCGAGCGCGCGATCACGGCTGCGGGCTACGATGCCCGGCCGAGCCACGCGGACGGTCTCGCCTCCAACGTCATGATAAGCCAGGACGGGGCGGTTCAGCTCGTCGATTTCGACGAAGCCCGCAATGTCGACCCCCTCTACGAGATCGGCATCCTGCTCAATGAGGCCTTTCCGTTCGAGGAAGAGATGCGGCCGGCGCTTGAGATGTTCGAGGGGTCTTTTCGTCAGGCTTCCCTCGACCGCTGCCGTGTCTATGCGGTCGCGGACGATCTGATGTGGGGGCTCTGGGGGATGCTTATGAACTCGACATCAGCGCGCGGCGACATCGAGTTCCTGAAATACGCGCAGTGGCGCCTGCTGCGCTGCCGGATGGCTCTTCGCCATCCGGACTTCGAACTGAAGCTGAGACGGCTTTGAGCTGACACAAGGGGCTGTAGATGATTGAGAAGCGGCCAGGCGAGGCGGTGAGCGAAGCCGAGCGGGAGATCGAAGCCGTCATCCATGCCGTCGAACCATGGACGGGCCGCGATCTCCGCTACCGGCCGGTGCATGGCGGCATCAGCAACTCCAATTGGCGCATTCGCATCGAGGGACAGCCAGGGAGCTATTTCGTTAAGGTTCCGGGCCGGGGCACCGAGATGTTCATCGACCGAAAGGCGGCGGCGGAGGCGAGCCGGCGCGCGCATTCGCTCGGTATCGGACCCGCGGTCTACGACTATCTGGACGAACGCGGAGTCGAGATCGCCGACTTCATGGAGGGACGGCGCTCCTGTACCAATCGCGATTTCCTGGATCCGGATGTGCGCCGCTCGGTGCTGGGTCTCTATCGGCGCTTCAACGATTCGGGCCTCCTGCCGCTAACCAAGACGGTCTTCGACATGATTGACGAGCATATCGATCAGGTGCGCGAGCTCGGAGGCGCACTGCCCGCGGATTTTGCCTGGCTGCATCGCCAGTACCGGCTGGCGCGGGCGGCGCTCGAGGCTTCGGGCATCGACCTCGTGCCGTGCTTCAACGATCCAATGCCCGGAAACTTCATGATCGCGCCCGACCGGTCGATGATGCTGATCGATTATGAGTATGCGGCAAACAACGACCGCTGTTACGAACTCGGCATCTGGTGCGGGGAAATGTTCTTCTCCGATACGGTCGAGGCGGAAGTCATCGAGGAATATTTCGGCAGGTTCGACCCACGGCTGAAAGCGCGACTGGTCGTGCACAAGGTGCTCGCCGATGTGAAGTGGGGAACCTGGGCAATGGTGCAGAACGTCGTATCGGCACTCGATTTCGATTTCTACAAATACGGTGCGTGGAAATATATGCGCGCGCGCTCGGTGATACAGACCCCGCAATGGGTCGAATATCTCAGGGCGGTCTGACCGGTGTCACTGGCAGAGCAATTCCGACCAGTACCGTATTATCATTGTGATGAGCCAAAGAGGGGGGTTTCCGTCTCCAGCTACTGCCCGAGTGGATGCAGCCGGCATTGCGGTTGAGCCGGCATGGGTAACGGCTGGCATGTCTGCAGGGAGGGTTAGCGGCGGTCGTTTGCAATCAGGTTCGTCAGGCAATCACCTGCCTGGCTCCCAGGCACGCCGAGATCCCTGACACTGTCCATGTGGTTGCGGTTCGTGAGAACAAGCGACGTGACCGGCGAACCCTGCTGCAGCAGGTTCTCTTTGAATCGATCTGCTTGCTGATGGAAAGGCGGCGTCTCATTGGCTCCGACCAGAACCGTCGCTTTGGATTGAGGATCATGCCGATGGGCAAGAGGTGTAAACATGGCGACTTCCTCATCGGTGATCCCAATCTCGTTGGCGAGAAAGGAGTTCTGGAGCGGCTTCAAATCGTAGAGGCCGCCGAGCAGAAGAGCTGCCCGCACATTCGACGGGGTATTCTCGCTATTGAACAGAAACGTTGAAAGATGTGCTCCAGCCGAATGACCGCTGACAGTCAGTTCTGCCGGGTTCCCGCCATGGTCGGCGATATGGGCCAGAACCCACTGCTTGGCGCGGCGCACCTGGTCGACGATCGTAGCCATCCTGACCTTGGGCATCAGAGCATAGTCGACGATGACGGCAATCGCACCCGCCTGGGTAATCGTCGTCGCGACGTATGAGTAGTCGCGCTTGGAGAACATTCTCCAGTAACCGCCATGGATAAACATGTGCACCGGCAGGCCGCTTCTTTTGCCCGAGGGAAAGAACAGGTCGACGGTCTCGGTCTGATCCGGCCCATAGGCAACGTCCGCAGTCATTGGAATGGTTGCGCGAACGGCCTCGCTGCGGTGAACGATGTCCTGCACGATTTTGTCAAAATCCGCGACGTGATCGCGGATGCGAAACGGATCGCTTTGCACTCTTCCCTCCGCTCAGATGCTGATGGCGAGGTATTTCGCCTCCATGAACTCGGCAATGCCGTGATGCTGGCCGCCCTCGCGGCCGAGGCCGCTCTGCTTTACCCCGCCGAAGGGGGCTGCCGGATCGGACATCAAACCGCGGTTGAGAGCGATCATCCCGGCTTCGATCTTGGATGCCACCCGCATTCCACGCGCAAGATCGCGCGTGTAGATGTAGGCGGCAAGACCGTATTCGGTGTCGTTGGCGCGCGCGATGACGTCGGCTTCCGTTTCGAATCTCGAGATCGGCGCCACCGGCCCAAAAATTTCCTCGTGCGCCATCTCCGCCTCGGCCGGGACATCGCAAAGCACGGTCGGTGGATAGTAGAATCCCTTTCCCGAGCCTGCCTTGCCCCCGCACAGCACCCGCGCGCCACGGGCGACAGCATCGTTGACCAGACGGTCGATCTTGTCGACGGCCTTCCTGGTGATCATCGGCCCGCACTCCGTGGCCGCGTCCGGACCAGCGCCGATCTTGAGTGCCGACATCCGCCTGGCGAGGCTTTCGCAAAAGGCATCGTAAACGCTGGACTGGACATAGATGCGGTTTGCGGCCGTGCAGGCCTCGCCGGCGTTGCGCATCTTCGCCACCATCGCCCCATCGACCGCCGCGTCGAGGTCCGCGTCGTCGAACACGAGGAACGGCGCGTTGCCGCCAAGTTCCATCGAACACGAAACCACGTGCTTTGCAGCCTCGGCCAGCAGAACGCGCCCGACACCCGTCGAGCCGGTAAAGGAAAGCTTCCGCACCCGCGGATCGGCCAGCATCGCGGCCGTCACAGGACCGGGATTGGAGGTTGTCAGAACGTTCACCACACCTGGCGGAACGCCTGCTTCCTGGTAGAGCGCGGCAAGCGCGTAGGCCGTGAGCGGGGTCTCGCTGGCTGGCTTCAAAATTACCGTGCACCCGGCAGCCAAGGCGGGCGCGATCTTGCGCGTCGCCATGGCGGCAGGGAAGTTCCAGGGTGTGACAAGGACGCAGATACCGATGGGCTCGTAGTCGACCACGATCCGGTTCGTGCCGGAAGGCGCAATCCCGAATTCACCGGTGATGCGAACGGCTTCCTCGCCATTCCAGCGAAAGAATTCCGCAGCGTAGGCGATCTCGCCACGCGCGTCCCGGAGTGCCTTGCCGTTTTCCAGCGAGATCAGGGTTGCCAGCGTCTCGGAACGTTGCGTCATCAGTTCGAAGCAACGTCTAAGGATTTCGGAACGCTTGCGGGGTGCCGTTGTGCGCCAGCCGTCGGCGGCTTTGGCCGCGGCCTCCACGGCGGCTGTGGCATCTTCGATCGTCGCATCGGGAACGGTGGCGATCACCGCTTCGGTGGAAGGGTCCACGACCTGGATTTCCCTGCCGTCGGCGGATTGCCCCCATTGGCCGCCGATATACAGGCCGTGGGAAAATCTATGGAAGTCGGCAGTGTCCTGATCGTCTTCCAGCTGATGAGATATGTTCATGGCCTGCTCCTCGATTGCTCACATGACGTAGGTGGCGAGATCGCCATCGTAGGCAGCCTGGATCAGGCCCCGCATGGCTGCCAGATCGAATGGACGCGGATTGTTCTTGATGAGACGGTCGATGCCGAGCGCCTGTTCGGCCGTCCAATCGAGCTTGTCGGCGGGAAGCCCGAGCTTGGCCAGCGAAGGCGTGATCCCGATCGCTCCAAACAGCCGGCCGATCTCGTCGATCGTCGCGCCGGCCATCTCACCGGTACTCCGGTCCCTCCTGTCGAGACCAAGAGCAAGGCCGATCTCGGTCATCTCGGTGGCCGCGGCGACCCGGTTGTACTTCATGACATACGGCAACATGGTGGCGACACCCAGCCCGTGAGCGGTGTGGGTAAGGGCGCCGACCGGATATTGCACCGCGTGCGCCGCCGCCGTTCCGGCCGTGCCGAACGCACAGCCGGCTGCAAGCGCGCCCATCATCACATCGGCCCGAGCGTCCTCGTCGGCTGGGTCGCGGTATGCCTTCTCGAGACTGCGGCCAAGCAGCTTGATCGCGAGCAGCGCAAAATGATCGGTCAGCGCGCTCTTTCCGATGAAGACATGCTGTTGCGGCAGGCTGGGGTCAGTGCCGCGCCTGACGGCGGTAAAAGCCTCGATCGCATGTGTCAGCGCGTCTGCGCCCGCGATGGCCGTCAGTCCCGGGGGACATGTCATCGTCAGTTCCGGGTCGCAGATGGCGGCTGCCGCAATCAGATGCGGGCTGGATATGCCGACCTTCAAGGTGCGATCCGGATCGGAGATCACCGCGACAGGGGTCACTTCCGAGCCGGTGCCAGCCGTTGTCGGCACCGCGATCAACGGCAGCGTCGGGCCAGGCACCTTGAACTCGCCGTAGTAGTCCTGGAGCAGGCCGCCGTGACTGATGAGCAAAGCGGCGCATTTGGCCATGTCGAGACAACTGCCGCCTCCGATGGCGATCACCATGTCCGGCGCAAACTCCCGCGCCACCTCCACGCAGACGGCAACCGTGTCTCGTGGCACATCGGGCTGCACACGGTCGTGCACCAGCACATCGATCGATGCGCCCTCAAGCGCCGCCATGATCTCTGCGAAGGCGACAGTTGCGGCGAAGCGCTCGTCCGTACAGACAAGAGCGCGACGGCCCAGCCTGGCCGCAACGGTTGGAATGACATGGCGCTGGCCCTTCCCGAAGAGGATTTCACGCGGCAGCCTTACGGCGGCGAAAAGGCTCATGTTCTGCATCCTCGATGATGTTGGGAATGAAAGCGAAAGCTCGTTGAGCTTGGCCTAAAAAGTATCCTCTATTAAATCGTATAGGATATAGGATTGTATTGGACGAAGCATCGTGTTAGCCAGTGATCCTGTCAAGAGGCAAAGATGCAGGTCATGAACTCAAGCAATGCCCGAGAAGTCGAGCCCGCTGGCGGACGCATCCAGCGATCCAACAGCCTTGTGGAGGACGTCTACGAAGCGATCTTCGCGCAACTCATGTCGCTGAAGATCGCGCCTGGCTCACGGATCACCGTCGACAGCCTGGTCAAGGAGCTTGATGTATCCCACACGCCAATCCGTGAAGCGCTTGGCCGCCTCGAAGGCGAAGGCCTTGTGCTGAAGACACATTTGATCGGCTACCGCGCCGCGCCGCAGATAACCAAGCGCCGATTTGACGAACTCTATGAGCTTCGCCTGCTGCTCGAACCGCATGGGGCAGCCAAGGCAGCCGCATTGATGGATGAGACGAAACTTGCGGTGCTTCGGGAGTCCGCAGGGGGCATGGCGCGCCGCGAAGGCAAGGACGAACGCCTGCGTTACTCCAATTTTGCGCGGCAGGACGCCATTTTCCACGACAGGATCATGGAATTTGCAAACAATGATCTCGTGCGCGAGACCCTCGCATTCCAGCATACGCACTTCCACATCTTCCGCCTGATGTTCCATTCGCGCGTCACCGAGGAAGCGCTCGACGAGCATGAGGCCATCCTGGCCGCCTTCGCTGCCTCCGATCCCGCCGCGGCGGAACAGGCGATGCGCCGCCATATCGAGCATTCTCGTGATCGTTTGTTGCTGGCGTTCGATTGAGACTGTCACGATGTCAGTCACCGTCCACATCGGGAGCGGCGCCGTCAAGCTGGATGCACCGCTTACCACGCAGGCGAACGCCCGGGATACCACGTCCCGGATCCCCTTTTCTGAGACCCGCGCCGCCGGGCGAGTGCAACGCCCGCCTGACTTCCACCCACAAAACGAGGAAACCGACCATGCCAGGCAAGAAAATACTAATGTTGACCGGTGAGTTTACCGAAGAATACGAGATCTTCGTCTATCAGCAGGCGATGGAGGCCGTCGGCCACGTCGTCCACGTTGTCTGTCCCGACAAGAACGCTGGAGACCTGATCAAGACGTCGCTTCACGATTTCGAAGGCGACCAAACCTACACCGAAAAACCCGGCCACTATGCTTTGATCAACAAGACCTTTTCGGAGGCGGAAAAACAGCTCGACCAGTATCATGCCGTGTATTGCGCCGGCGGTCGTGGCCCCGAGTACATCCGCACGGATAAGCGCGTGCAGGCGATAGTCCGCCATTTCCACGAAAACAAGAAGCCGATCTTTACGATCTGTCATGGCGTCCAGATCCTGATCGCGGTCGACGGCGTCGTGCGTGGCAAGAAAGTAGGTGCGCTGGCTGCCTGCGAGCCGGAAGTGACCCTCGCCGGTGGAACCTATATCGACCTGTCCCCGACTGAGGCCTATGTGGACGGAACGATGGTGTCGGCAAAGGGCTGGACCGCACTTGCCGCGTTCATCCGCGAGTGCCTGAAGGTGCTGGGAACGGAGATCCGCCACAACTGAGTCAATCGTCCGATGCATCCCAGACGGGATGCATCGGTTCGCTCCCCAGATCGTCCACGGATCGTGGCAACGCCTTCGTGCTCACGTGCAAGAGAGGAACGGGTCGCCGCCGATCTTCATCGGCGACGATGCCAGCCGAATTGATCCAGGTTGTTTCGCCGCCCACGCGCGCATCTCGGCGATGCCGAGCGCCTCTCCCAGATCGCAGCCTGCGTCGGTGGGAGCGTTCGACGCCGGGCTGATCGATCTGGCCGAACCGACTGCCGGACTGCTCGGGCAGACCGTGCTGCGGCTCGATACGATCGGGCTTGCCCGTCGCCGAAATCCGGTCCCGCTTTTGCTGTTCCTAGACTTCCACGTTTTCGGGTATGATCGAACCGGCCGGGCACGCACCTACTCCGGTCGGGAGGAATTCTTGAGGAACCTAGGCAACCCGCACAGGGCCACCGACGGCGTTCCGATCACACGGCGCGATCTGATTGCGGCCGCTGTTTCGGGTGCGACGACGCTATTCGCACCCGTTGCCCTCGGCGCCGAAGAAGAGAGTTTCAAATTCGGGCTGACGCCGGTCTTCCTCTCGAACGATCTCGAATTGCTTGGCCATCTGCGCAGCTACCTGGGCGCCAGGATCGGAGGCCGGGTCGAGCTCGTCACGCGCCGCACGTATCAGGAAATCACGGCGCTGCTGGTTTCCGGGCAGGTTCAGTCGGCATGGATCTGCGGCTATCCCTACGTGCAGTTCAAGGCCGATCTCGACCTGGTCGCAACCCCGGTCTGGCACGGCAAGCCGCTCTACCAGTCGTACCTGATCGCTTCGGCCGGTCGCAAAGCGGATGACTGGCCCGGATTGAAAGGCGACGTCCACGCGTTCTCGGATCCTGATTCGAATTCGGGTTTTCTGGTGACGCGGGCGCTGCTTGCGGAGAAGCGCCAGCTTCCCGGCAATTTCTTCTCGCGGAGCTTTTTCACCTATGGACACCGAAACGTCATCAGGGCCGTCGCCTCGGGCCTCGCTCAGTCGGGCAGCGTGGACGGCTACGTCTACGAGGTCATGCGTGAGACCGAGCCGGATTTGGTGAAGCAGACCAGGATCGTTCGCAAATCGGAATTGCTCGGCTTTCCGCCAATAGCGTCGCCGAAGTCCGCCTCCAACGATCGACGCGTCAAGGCGTTGCAGCAGGCCTTGATTTCCATGAAGGATGATGCCGAGGGGCGGAAAGTCCTCGCCCTGCTTCGTCTGGACGGGTTCGTGGCAACCGATCCATCGCTCTTCGACGCGATTGCGGCCAAGGTGGAAACCGTGAGGCAGTTTGGATGAAACTGCTCCGGCGTTTCCGATCGATTCCCGTCTCCTACCGCGTGCCGGTCCTTGTGGCTTTGCTCATGGTGGTCATCAGTGCAGCCATTTCCGAACGAGTGCTCAACCGGCTGTCGCGGACACAGGAAAGCTTCCTCGACGGCCTTGCCGAAACATATCTTGATGGTCTTTCGGCGACGGTCGTGCCGGCCGTGCTGCGGGCGGACGTCTGGGAGGTGTTCGACGCGCTCGACAGATCCTCGGCGTCCTATAAATCCCTCGCTCCGGTCGAAACCGTGGTGACCGGCCCGGACGGCAGGGTGCTCGCAGCGAGCGATCCGAACCGGATGGCGACTTATTCCGAATTGCCGGCGGATTATCTCAATCGCTATGGTCCTGATGTCGTCACGATCGACGAGACCAGATTGACCGGGTTCGCCCACCGCGATCTCGTCTACCAGGGTCAGCCGATCGGAACGATCCACGCCACATTCGATGTTTCGCACCTCTTTGCCGAGCGGCGTGAGATTCTGATCACCCTGCTCATTACCAACGGCGTCCTTGCGTCCCTGTTCGCTTTGGGCGGCTTCGTGCTGGTGAGGCAGATGATCGGCCCGATGCGGGTGCTGGAGGATCACATGCGTTCGGCAGCGCATGGCGCGGCCGAGCCGATCTCCCCCCGGGAAATCCCGACGAGGGATTCCGAAGTCGCGGGCCTGTTCCGCGGCTACAATGCCCTTGTTCGTGCCGAGCGCGAGCGTGCCAATCTCGCCATGCAGCTCGCCGAGGAAGAGAAGCTGTCGAGCCTGGGGCGTCTCGCGTCCGGCATGGCGCATGAGATCAACAACCCGCTTGGCGGCCTGTTCAACGCATTGGATACGTTGAAGACCCATGGCGAAACCCCCGGTGTTCGCGACACATCGATCAGCCTGATCGAGCGCGGCCTTGCCGGTATCCGCGACGTGGTCGAGGCCGCGCTTGCCACCTACCGGCCTGAACGATCGCAGCGCCCCATGACCGCCGCCGATCTGGAAGATGTCCGTCTGTTGCTCAAGCCGGAATTGCGCCGGAAGCGGCAGCGGCTGGATTGGAGCGTCGCATGGAACGGTGCGCCGGAGTTGCCCATCCGCGGCGGTCCGGTCCGTCAGGCAGTTCTCAACCTCCTCCTCAATGCGAGCGCGGTCACTCCGGAAGACGGGACGGTTTCGCTGAACGCAATGAGCGCCGAAGACCGGCTGCACATCGAAATTGGCGACCAGGGCTCCGGAATGCCGGCCGATATCGCGGGGATTCTCATCGATCAGGATCCCGGTCCGGCCGTACGCGCGGGGCGTGGTCTCGGCCTCTGGATGGTCCGCCGCGTGGTTGACGATCTTGGCGGACGTGCCAGTATCGCACCCAAAAGAGGGGGAGGGACGGCGGTCACGCTGACAATTCCCTTCGACAGCGAGGACGCCAAAGCCCATGCTGCCTGACCGCGCCCGGATAGGCCTTGTCGAGGACGATCCTGTGATGGGAGGGTCGATCGTTCAGCGCCTCGAGCTCGAAGGCTGGCGGGTGACATGGTGGCGGTCAGGACGAGACGCCATTTCCGGAATTGAAGGCCTGTCCAGTTCCCTCGATCTGGTGATTTGTGACGTCCGTCTTCCGGACATTTCCGGCGAAGTGGTTTTCAGCGAACTTGCCAACCTGCCGAACTCCCCACCCTTTATCTTCGTGACCGGCCATGGCGAGATCGACCAAGCTGTCCGGTTGATGCGATCCGGCGCCGTCGATTTCATGACCAAGCCGTTCGCGATGGATGAATTCCTGCGGCGGATCGGTGCCGCGCGGCGGACGACGCATAGCCAGCTTCATCTCAAGGGCTATTTCCTCGGGGAGTCCCCGGCCATCCAGCATACCGAAGACCTGCTGCGTCGTTACGCGGGCCACGATCTGCCTGTTCTGATCACCGGCGAGACAGGATCCGGGAAAGAAGTTGCGGCCCGCCTGCTGCATGAGGTTTCGCCTCGGCGTCTGGAGCCGTTCGTCGCCGTGAACTGTGCGGCTATCCCGGCCGAGCTGCTGGAAAGCGAGATTTTCGGTCACGAAAAAGGGGCGTTTACCGGCGCGCAACAACGGCACCTCGGATACGCCGAGCGGGCTGGAAAGGGCACATTGTTCCTGGATGAGATCGGCGACATGCCAATGCCGCTCCAGGCAAAACTGCTCAGATTGGTCGAAGACGGAAGTTTCAACCGGGTTGGCGGTGAAACGCCCTGTACGTTTCGTGCGAGGGTCGTTTCCGCCACTCATCGCGACCTTGGCCAAGGCGGCGGGCCGTCGAGCTTCCGCGAAGATCTCTATTTCCGGCTTGCGGTCTTGCCGGTGACAATTCCGCCTTTGCGCGAGCGGCATGAGGACATCACCTGGCTTCTCGACAGGTTCCTGGAAAATGCAGCGAGTCGATCCGACATCCGGATCCGGGGCTTCAGCGCGCTGGCCGAGGAGGCCGCACTTGCCTATCCCTGGCCTGGAAATGTGCGGGAGCTCAGAAACCGCGTCGAGCGGGCGGTGGCGTTGTCGACCAGCGAGTGGATCATGCCCGGTGACCTGTTCCCGGAACGGACAACAAAGCCCGGAAGTGCTGCATTCGCCCCGCTAGCCGACGTTCGCGATGCCGCGGAGCGGCGGCAGATCGAGCGCGCGCTGGACGAAACAGGCGGTCAAATTGCGAAAGCAGCTGGGTTGCTGGCGATCTCCCGAACGACGCTCTGGGAGAAGATGACGCGGCTCGGCCTTGCCGATCGGGCACGTTCGACTTCTTGAACCTTCGGCAGTGCAGCATGTCCGGATTTCCGCACGCGCGGGCCCGTTGGGGCTGACGCTACAGCAGTTTCCCGAATGAAATCGGCGGCTTCTCCGGCTGGCACAGGCGTTGCAAGGCCGCTTGCGACGATTTTCGCCAAACGGGAGGAATGCATGGATCGCTGCAACAAGCTGGTCGACGTCGGCCGCCGACAGTTTCTAAGGGGAGGGGCGTTCGCCGCCGCAGGCGTGGCCACGGCGGTGGCGCTGCCGGCGCAAGCTCAGACCAAGGCCGCACCCGGTCTGGCACTGGTCGAATACCCGTCGAACAGGCTGGCCAATATCGCCGATTTGAAACCAAACGAGCCTTTCGATGTCGGCTACCCCGATGAGAACGCGCCCGGTGTGCTGCTGAAGCTTGGAACGAAAGTGGAAGGCGGCGCCGGCCCTGACGGCGACATCGTTGGGTTCTCGACCACGTGTCCGCACAAGGGCTTCCCGCTCAACTACAACGCCGACGACCACTCCTTCAATTGTCCCGGCCACTATTCGCGCTTCGACGCGGATGCCGGCGGGCAACAAATATGGGGGCAGTCGACCGCCAACCTGCCGCAATACGCGCTCCGCATCGACGACAAGGGCGACATCTATGCCGAGGGCGTGGATGAGTTGCTCTACGGTCGCCTGAGCAACGTACTTTAGGGAAGGATCGGATCATGGCTTACAAACGTCACATCGACCGGCTGCCGATCATTCCGGCGGATGCGAAGAAACACAACGTCACCTGCCATTACTGCATCGTCGGCTGCGGCTACCACGCCTACACCTGGCCGGCCAACAAGCAGGGCGGCACCGATGCCGCCTCGAACGTATTCGGCGTCGATCTGTCCGAGCAGCAGGCCGCCGAGACCGACGCTTGGTACGCGCCTTCGATGTACAACATCGTCAAGCAGGACGGTAAGGACGTCCATATCGTCATCAAGCCGGACCACGAATGCGAGGTGAACTCCGGCCTTGGTTCGGTGCGCGGCGCTCGCATGGGCGAAACGCGGTTTTCGACGGCACGGGGCTCGCAGATGCAGCGGCTCACCGACCCGATGGTATGGCGCTATGGCCAGATGCAGCCGACGTCCTGGGACGATGCGCTCGACCTCGTCGCAAGGGTGACCGCGGCGGTCGTGAAGGAACAGGGCGAGGACGGGCTGTTCGTCTCCATGTTCGATCATGGCGGGTCGGCCGGCGGTTACGAAAACACCTGGGGCACCGGAAAACTCTATTTTGGCTCCATGAAGGTGAAGAACATACGCATCCACAATCGCCCGGCCTACAACTCGGAAGTCCATGCCACTCGCGACATGGGCGTTGGCGAACTCAACAACTGCTACGAGGACGCCGAGCTCGCCGACACGATCATGGCCGTCGGTACCAATCCGCTCGAGACCCAGACGAACTACTTCCTCAACCACTGGGTCCCAAACCTGCGAGGCACGACGCTGGACAAGAAGCAGGCGCAGATGCCGGACGAGCCGCATGCGGCCGCCCGGATCATCATCGTCGATCCCCGCCGCACGGTGACCGTCAACGCCTGCGAGGCCGAAGCGGGCAAGGAAAACGTACTCCACCTCGCGCTCAATTCAGGAACCGACCTGGCGCTGTTCAACGCGCTGTTCACCTACATTGCGGACAAGGGCTGGGTCGACGAGGATTTCCTGAAGAACAGCACGGCCGCTGAAGGCAAGGCGCGCCCGGCGCTGTATCCGGCGCGCGGCGAGGCGGACGGCAAGCCCGGGCACCTCACCAACTTCAGCGGCGCCGTTGAAGGCTGCAGGATGTCGATCGAAGAGGCGGCGGGCATCACCGGGCTCGATCCGGCCGACATCGTCAAGGCGGCGGAGTGGATCGCCAGGCCGAAAGAAGGCGGAAAGCGCCGACGCACCATGATCGGCTACGAGAAGGGGCTGATCTGGGGCAATGACAACTACCGCACCAACGGCGCGCTGGTGAACATAGCGCTGGCGACGGGAAATATAGGCCGCGAGGGCGGCGGCGTGGTGCGCCTCGGCGGACACCAGGAAGGCTATGTGCGCCCCTCCGACGCGCATGTCGGGCGGCCCGCGACCTATGTCGACAAGCTTCTGATCGAGGGCCAGGGTGGCGTCCACCACATCTGGGCCTGCGACCACTACAAGACTTCGCTCAATGCGCACGAGTTCAACCGCGTCTACAAGACGCGGACGGACATCGTGAAGGATGCGATGAGCAAGGTGCCGTATGGCGATCGGCAGGCGATGGTCGAAACCATTCTGGCCGCCATCAAGGCCGGGGGCCTTTTCTCGGTCGATGTCGACATCATCCCGTCCAAGATCGGCGCGGCGAGCCATGTCTGGCTGCCGGCGGCAGAGTCGGGCGAGATGAACCTGACGTCGATGAACGGCGAGCGGCGCATGCGGCTGGTCGAGCGCTACATGGACCCGCCGGGCAATGCCAAGCCTGACTGCCTGATCGCGGCAGGACTGGCCCAGCATATGGAAAAGGTGCTGCGCGAGATGGGCGATGCCGCCTATGCCGACCAGTTCAAGGGCTATGACTGGGCGACCGAAGAAGATGCCTTCATGGACGGCTACAACAAGAACGCCGGCGGCGGCGAGTTCGTCACCTACGAGCGCCTGAAGGCCATGGGCAACAACGGCTTCCAGGAGCCCGCTACTGGCTTCGCGGACGGCAAGATCGTCGGAACGAAACGACTCTATGCAGACGGCGTTTTCTCCGGGGAAGGCGGCAAGGCAAACTTCATGGACGCGCCTTGGCGCGGGCTGCAGGCACCAGGCAAGGAAGAGCAGAAGGCCAAATTCAAGTATCTTATCAACAATGGCCGCGCCAACATCGTCTGGCAGAACGCCTTCCTCGACCAGGAGAACGAATTCGTCATGGATCGCATGCCCTTTACCTACATCCAGGTGAGCCCGGACGACATGGGTGAACTCGGCCTGAAGGCCGGCGATCTCGTCGAGGTCTACAACGATGACGGTTCGACGCAGGCGATGGTTTATCCGACCCCGACGGCGAAGAAGGGCGAGACCTTCATGCTGTTCGGCTTTCCGACCGGGGTGATGGGCAACGTCATCAATGACGGCGTGAACGAGCTGGTGATCCCGAATTACAAGCAGACCTGGGCGAACATCCGGAAAATCTCGGATGCGCCGGAAGGCGTGAAACACCTTTCGTTCAAGTCGCAGGAGTATCAGGCAGTCTGAGGCCCTCCCGAGCCCCGCATCTGGCTATTGAGGTTTTCACATCGATGACTTCGATGTAGGTCCTCGAACTCAGCTTCGGGCCGTGCAATTCCGGCGCCGTCGACCAGCAGCCTGTCGATTCCGCCGGCCAACGCCTTGATCGCCTCGGGGTCGCGCATGAGGATGGGCCGATCGCGGACGTCACGGCTGCGTCGGCCGCGTGGCGGCCGCCAGTGCATCGAGGTCGTCGTAGAGCGCCTGGCTGTGGTGGTAGAGCCGGTCGAAAACGGGTTGGGTGTGGCTGTAGGTCTCGGCCCATCTGGGGTCCGGCTGGATTTCTGCGCCGTAGCTGACGAAACCCTCGGCCGCCTGTTCGACGCGCGAGAAGCGGCCCGTCGCCGTCGCCGCCATCGCGGCACAGCCGACAATGCCGCATTCGGGCTCTCGCGGAACCAGGATCGGAATGTTGAAGGCACTCGCCTTGATCTTCAGCCAGAGTTCGGTGCGCGCCCCGCCGCCGGCGGCGATAACGCGCTCCAGCGGCTTGTTCGACGCGTGTTCCATGATGCGGATGTGGCGCGTCATGGCAAAGACGATGCCTTCCAGGATCGCGCGGTGCAGATGCTCCATGCCATGCCCGGCGCCCAATCCGAAGAACTGTGCGCGGGCGTTGCGATGGCGCCCCAGACGCTCGCCGGTGAGAAACGGCATGAACAGCAGTGCGTCGCAACCGGCGGGTGCCTCGGCGGCGCGGGCGACGATCTCGTCATAGGACAGTGCGTTGCCGTGGAAGGCGCGGCGTGCCCAGCGCATGCCGTCGCCGCCAGTCTCCAGCAGCACGAATTGCGCCCAGTTGCCTTCGATCGTCGCGACGTTCGAGATTTCCGGGTCAAGCAGCGGCTTCTCGGCGATCGCCGTAATGATGGCGCCGGTGCCGGTGCTGTCGGAACCCATTCCCGGCCGACAAGCGCCCGAGCCGAGCAGCGCCACCGGATAGTCGGCGCCGCCGACCAGCACCGGGGTTCCGGACCGCAGCCCGGTGTCGCGCGCCGCCTGTTCGGTGACGTGGCCGATGACATCCAGCGGGTTGCGGATCGGCGGCAGCTTGGCGGCGTCCAGCCCCATGCGCTCGATCATCGCCGCTGACCAGTCGAGCCGCTCTGGGTTCATCAGAAAGCTGCAGGACGCGTCGCCTGTATCCATGGCAATCTCGCCGGTCAGCCGGTAGTTGATGTAATCCTTCGGCATGATGGCGACCGCGCTGCGGGCGTACGCGGCGGGATCGTTGTCTCGGACCCATTGCAGTTTGAAGCCCGGCCATGCGGGGGTCGGCGTGTTGCCGCTTTCGGGCAGGTAGCTGCCCGGCGCATTCGCTTCCTCGAAGCGACGCACGAGATCGACGGAGCGCTTGTCGTTCCAGAGCGGCGCCGTCTCGCGCGTCAGCGCCCCGTGCGCGTCGAGCAGGACCAGCCCGTGCATCTGTCCGCAGACGCAGATGGCGGAGATGCGTTCGCGGGCGCCGTCGACGCGGTCCAGCACCGTCTTGACGCTCGTTCGCGCACCCTCCCACCAGTCGACCGGTCGCTGTTCGGCCCAGCCGAACTCCGGCACGATCTGGTCGTGCTCTCGCGACACAAGTTCGAGGATCTTGCCGGTGACATCGGTCAGTGCGGCGCGGACGCTGCCGGTGCCGACGTCGATGGCGAGGAAAAGCTCGCCGCTCATTTCGACAGAGCCCTGGGATGGGCAAGCGAGCTGAACCGCATTGTCAGGGAGGAGGGCGGGCTGATGCGGGAGAGGGCAGCAAACATGTGATCCTCGGTCTGTCGGTCAGAACCTGTCGGTGGTGGTCCGCAGGTATCTCAGATTGCGCTTCATGCCGGTGAAGAGTTCGATGTGCTCGGCCCCACGGCGCAGCGCCACCGCCGTCGACAGGATGTCGATGATCGCCAGCGCGGCGATACGCGAAATCGTTGGCGTATAGATGTTCGTATTCTCCAGCGTTTCGGCCAGTAAAACAACGTCGCAGAATTCGACCAGCGGCCCTTCCATGCCGACGAGGCCGATCACCTGGCAACCGCGGTCGCGGGCGCGGCGCGCCGTCTCGATGATGGATAGTGTGGCACCCGTGTTGGAAATGACCACCACCACGTCGCCCCGCTTCAGCATTGAAACCACCATGATCTGTTGGTGGGCGTCGGTTTCCGCGCCGCATGGCACGCCGAACAGCGGAAACTTCTGCTGCGCGTCTCGTGCCACGATGCCGGAGGCGCCAAAGCCAAAAAACTCTATGCGGTTGGCCTTTTCGAGGATGTTCACGGCACGGTCGATCGCTTCGGGGTCCAGATGGTGGCGCACCCAATCGAGACTGGTGATCGCGTAATCGAAGATCTTCTCCGTGACGCCGGCCGGCGTGTCGGTGTCGAGGATCACCGAATGGGTCGCCGGCGTGCCCAGCGCCAGGCTCTGGGCAAGCCGCAGCTTGAAATCCTGGTAGCCCTGGCAGCCAATCGACGTACAGAAGCGGATGACGGTTGGTTGGCTGACCTGCGCCCATTCAGCGGTCTCGGCGACCGTGGCGTTGAACACCCGTTTGGGATCGGCAAGCACAAGCTCACAAACCTTCCGATCGGACTTGCGAAGTTCCTCACGCTTCGTGCGGATGACCTCCAGGATGTTTCCGATCGCGGGACTTGAAAGTCGTGGCTTGGGGGGCATCGCGATCCTCGGCTCAGTTCGACAGTCGGTACTCGACCGACGTTCGTGCCCTATGGACATGGACCGTGCAATCGTCCCGCGCCGCCATGGCGTCGATCCTGGCTGGATCAATCGTATTAAATGCGAACATGCCGTGGTGGTGCGCGACGAGATCCTGAGATCCGATGCGTGCGGCAAGCCCGCATGCTTCGTCTAGCGTCAGATTGCCGGGGATCCCTGCATTCAGCAGTTCGGCGCGCCGTCCGTTTACCGGCAGCAGCGCGACGGACGGGCGAAGTGGCGCGACCTCTTCGGCAAGTCCCTCGAAGAGAACAGTGTCGCCTGAGTGGTACAAACGTGTTCCGCCCAGATCGCACACATAGCCTAGAAATCGATGCCAGCCTTCGGGCGAGCGCTCCAGCGTTTCATGGGCGGCCCGCACCGCGCTGACGGAGCATTCGGGCAGAGGCCGCACGCTGTCTCCGGCGTCGAGGGCGATGATCCGTTCCGCACCCACGCCGATGCGGTTCATCGCTTCGTTCAGTGCTGCCCGTGGTGCTACGAAGCGGCATTCGGGGTTCGCGGCGGCGATGGGATTCAGCGTCGCCGGATCCATGTGATCCGTATGCTGATGTGTGACGAGCACAAGGTCGACGCGACCGAGATCGTCTATCGATACCGATGCCGGCATGAGGCGTTCGTGCGAGAACGGCTTGCCGCGGTACTTCTGCGCCAGACTGTCCGAGAGATAGGGATCGATCAGGATCCGGCGGCCATGCGCCTCGATGACGAAGCCGGCCTGTCCGAGCCAGTACAGCGCGACGCCAGCCTTCGTCGACGCGGCAAGGCGCGCGGCGAGCGGTTCGTCGAATGCCGTCGTGGTAAGCGCGCGCGGCGTGACGAGAATGCGTTCCACGGCATTAGCCTTTCGCCGCTTCGATGGCGATGCGCGAAATCTCGTCGAAATCCAGCCCCGAGACCGGGATCGCGATGTCGAAGACTTCTGCGATCACCTGCGTCCAGCCATGCAGGAAATATTTCCAACCGTCCTCGGTCTGCAGCTGCTGCCGGGCCTGCTGCCGCCTTGCCTGGTCGAGGAAGATCAGGTCGCCGCGATAGTTGAGATCCCAGGCGATGCCGCGCTTGGGGAACACGCCGTCATCGGTGATCGGCGAGCCCGGGGCGTCCTTGCCAAGTCCCGTCGCGTTGATCACCAGCGAGCCTGGCTTCAGCGTCGCCAACGTCTCGTCATTGATCTCGAGTCGGTCCGCCAGGACATACTCGATCTCGACCGTCGACGTCATGTCTGTGTGGATGCGCTGGATTTCGTCGAGACGCGGCTGCGAACGGTTGGTGACAATGATGCGCGAAGGTATGTCGGCGCCACGTTCCTTGCGCATCAGGTGCCAGGTGATCGCAATCGTCGATCCGCCGGCACCCATGGACAGGACTTCCGCGCCGGTGTCGGCGAAGTATCCCGCCGGGATGAAACCATCTATCGCAAGGCCAGAAGAGATCGGATCCTTGGCATGGCAGATCAGTTTGCCGTCGCGCTTCGACAGGCAACTGGTCTCGTGCATCAGGCGAGCGTGCGGATCGATGACGTCGAACAGGTCGCGAGCTGCGTTGAAGAGATCGATCTTGTGCGTGGTGACGAGCGCGCCAAGCGACAGCGGATCGGATTTTATGAAGGAGACGACCTCACGGTAGGCCTCCGGATCGACATGGAGCGGAAAGTCGATGCCCTTGAGAACCGCATCCTTCAGCCCGAGGTGACGCGCCCATGCAGGGAAAACCCGCATGATCGAACTGCTCGTCGTCGTGACGCCGATAAAATAGAATGTCGGCTGGGTGGCCGGCCGATAGCGGCAAGAAGCCATTTCGAGGGGAGCCTTCATGCCGGCACCGTACGGGATTGTCGCGCATAGAGGGCGGAGATCAGCTTCGCGTCACGCGGCCGCCAATCCGGGTTGTCGACTGCCTTCCAGCCTTCATCGCCGGTGACCACGCGCGAGCGCATGCCTCCCGATCTTGCGATGATCTCGTAGCCCTGCCCCGAATCGGCCGGGTAGCAGAACAGCATCACCAGATCGTCTTCCCCGACATTGATCGAGCGGTGGATCCAGTAAGGGGGGACGTAACAGACGGTCTGCGCGTGGACGGGCAGGATCCGGATCTCGCCCTCCGGCGATTCCATCAGCATGAGGCCGTGCCCCTTCTGGCCATAGTAGATCTCGGGCCGGTCGGCCTGCTTGTGGATATGACCGCGCGTCATGAAATACTCGTCGCCGACCTTGCCGGGCGCCATGCGCGTGACGCCGAAAATCAGATCGCCCGGCTGCTCGGTTGGCCGGAACTCGGAGACCTCGTAGACGATGCGCTCGCCCCATGTCGCGCGCATGGCTTCAAAGGCCGCGGCGTCCGCATAGAGCCCGTCCAGATCGAGGAAGCGTTTCTGGTAACTGCCGGTGGCATTTCCCATCGCACCAGTCGACGGATCGACCTGGCATCTCGTGGGTTCAAACAGTCTCGTCAAAGGGCTACCTCATATTGCGTTGCTGTTGGCGTCGGCGCTGATCAGGCGATCATGTAGCCACAGTCGATCGCGGAATTGGCGCCGTTAATCATGGCGCCCGCACCGCGAGCGGCGTTTTAAGTGACGCCGCGAGGCCCGTTCCGTGTGCAAACGTGTCCTCCCGGATTTGATCTGCGGCGGCCGGCGCCTTGGGGTAATTTTGTAGTAGCACTACACTGACAGTTGGGTGTCAATCGTAAAATCGTTCAAATATGGCGAAATAATCTGGAAATTCTGAATTGCGAGCGCGAAGTGGGTAGCATGAGCCGCAAGTTATGTATCAATGGTACAGATCACGTGAGCTTCTGATGTTTGTGATGGCGGACTGCGTCGGCTTCCACGCGCCCGGACTTTTACCTCACATCCCGTTCGTTCGCGACGGCCCCTGCGTGGTGGCGAAGAGCCTGCTGCCTGAATCTCGGCCAAGGCCACTTGGTAGCGCTCGCGTGTCCATTCGATATGCGCCATAACCGGCCTGAAGCAATTCGAGAGAACCGCCTTGCTCCTCCAAGTCGCCTTCGACAAGCCTGAACACCTGGCCCTGCTCCCGCAGATGAAGGCGTTTGCCGACATTATCGAGATCGGCACGCCGTTGCTGAAACGTCTTGGCCTCTCTGCCATCACCACGGCGCGCGAGCTCTGCCCTGATGTCATGGTGTTGGCTGATACCAAAACCGTCGACGGCGGCCAATTCGAGGCCGATATGGTATTCGGTGCTGGCGCCGCGTTCATGACTGTCCTGTCGTGTGCTTCGTCAGCCACGCATGAAGCGGTAGGAAAACGTGCCGCTGCCTTCGGCGCGACTGTCATCGTCGACACCATCACCGAGTCGGGCAAGGCGGAATTGCTTCCCTTGAATGCTGTCTTCCCCGAAAGCT
Organism: Mesorhizobium tianshanense; assembly: GCF_007830515.1. GTDB lineage: Bacteria > Pseudomonadota > Alphaproteobacteria > Rhizobiales > Rhizobiaceae > Mesorhizobium > Mesorhizobium tianshanense. The sequence continues at coordinate 99,701 of NZ_VLKT01000012.1, read as the reverse complement.
TCGGCTATGTCGCTGTCCACTCGCCGACCGATGCGCGGCTGGCCGGCAACACCTCCACGTCACATATCGACGCCGTGAAAAAGATGCACGATCGCGGCTTTCTGGTTTCGCTCGCCGGCGGGATCGGCCCCGACACGCTGGAAGCGGTGATCGCAGTCGAACCCGAAATCCTCGTGGTTGGCAGCGCCATTACAGAATCCGCAAACCCGAAAGAGATAGCACGATGGATTCGCGACAGATTGCCCAATCCAGGCCGTGGCTGGCCGTGGGACAGGAGATAGCCGACCTTCTTGGCCGGATCGACGCCGACGCCTTTGCGAGGCTGGTGCAGGCATTCGATGATCCCGATCAACGATGGTTCTTTTCCGGGCAGGGGCGCTCCGGCCTTGTCGCCCAGATGGGTGCGATGCGCTTCATGCATCTTGGCCGAACGGTGCATTTCGTCGGCGAGGTATCGGCGCCATCGATCCGCAGGGGCGACGCGCTGCTGATCATCTCCGGCTCTGGAGAGACGCCGGTCAGCACGGGCTTTGCCCGCATCGCCAAGGCGGAGGGCGCCAAGGTCGTTACGCTGACGCACAAGCCAGCCGGGACCTTGGCCGGCATTGCCGATGTCACGCTGCATGTCCCTGTCGAGGGATCGAAACAGTTTGGCGGGAGCCTATTCGAGCAATCCTGCCTTATCCTGCTCGACAGCGTCGTGCTCGGCTTGGCGCAGCAGATACCCGAAGCGCACAGGCTGATGTTGCACCGCCACACCAACTTGCAGTGAGGCCCATGCCGACGGTGGTGAGCATCGGTGACGGGATTGTTGATGCGGTGGAATTTACCCCGGGCAAGACGGAGCGGTTTCCTGGCGGCGCGCGCTCTAACCGCTGCGCGCTTTTGGGCGATATGCATTAGCCGGGAATCCCGCTGGGTACCTCACCTTCCGTTGCGGCAAGGCACTGGACTCGCCGCGCGATGCCGATATTGTGCTTGAGGAGCGTTGGTGCCGTGCTCCGGCGACGGCAACCGACGGGGAGATACCGGCGGCCTGGTTCGCAGGAACAAGTCCCGGTCAATATGGGAGGAAGTCTGATGAGAATTGGGGTCTTTCTGGCCGGCGTTTCGGCCTTTTCCGCGCTGGTTGGCGCACCTGCCTTTGCGCAGGACAAGCCGTTTGCGGGCGTTACGGTGAACGTCATTACCCAGACCGGTGCGATTCAGGAGCCGCTACAGAGGCGCGCGCCCGAGTTCGAAGCGCTCACCGGCGCCAAGATCAATGTCATCGCGGTGCCCTTCTCGGATCTCTATCAAAAGATTCTCACCGACTGGGCGAGCGGCACCAACTCGGTCGACGCCGGCGTATTCGCCCCACAATGGATGGTCGACTACATTGCCGGCGGCTACCTCGAGGACCTGACGCCGCGGATCGAGGCCGACAAGGACATCCAGCAGGACGATGTGGGCGCGTTCTTCCGGGACTTCTCCGAGAAGTACAGCGGCAAGACCTACATGATCACGCTCGATGGCGACTTCCACATGATGTACTACCGCAAGGACGTGCTGGAAGCGGCCGGCCTGGCGGTGCCGAAAACCTGGGACGAGTATCTCGAGGTCGCCAAGGCCACGCATGGCAAGGACATGAGCGGCGATGGCACGCCGGATTTCGGCTCGTGCATCGCCAAGAAGCGCAACGCGCAGAGCTATTGGTTCGTCACCGATGTGGTCGGCTCGATGACCCAGTCCAAGGGAACCAGCCAGGGCACCTTCTTCAACACCAAGGACATGACGCCGCTCGTCAACAACGACGCCTTCCGCAAGGCGCTCGACTTCCTGTCTGAATCGACCAAATACGGCCCGCCGGACGAGCTAAACCTCGATGTCAGCGATACAAGGCCGCTCTTCGCTTCCGGCCGCTGCGCGCTGAACCTCGACTGGGGTGATGTAGGCACGATCTCGATCGATCCGGCCCAGTCCAAGGTGATGGGCAAATGGGGCGCGGCGATCATGCCCGGATCCAAGGAGGTCCTGAACTGGGACACCGGCAAGCTCGAGGCCTGCACGGCCGATAACTGCCCGCACGCGATCGACGGCGTGAACCATGCACCATTCGCCGCCTTTGGCGGCTGGGGCGGCGGCATCAACGCGGCGGCCGATCCGAAGGTAAAGGACGCCGCCTACGCCTACTTCTCGTTCATGACGCAGCCGGCACAGTCGAACGCCGACGTGACCGTCGGCGGCACCGGCTTCAACCCATATCGCACCTCGCAGCTCAGCTACAGCGACCTTTGGAAGAAGGCCAACATGAGCGAGGACGAGGCCAAAGTGTATCTGGGCGCGATCAACGACAGCATGAGCAGCCCGAACATGATCCTCGACCTGCGCATCCCGCAGAACCAGAAATACCAGCAGGTCGTGCTCGACGAAGCGGTCTCGCGCTTCCTCGCCGGCGAAATCGACAAGGAAGCCACCGTCGAGGCCGTCGAGGAAGGCTGGAACGAGCTAAACGACGAGATTGGCAAAGACGAGCAGCTCGAACTTTACAAGGCGACCATCGGCGCCAAATAGGCGGCCAGGCAATCGACCCGGCGTGGCATCGGTCCATGCCGGGTCTTATGCCTGCCCCATTTTCCCGGGTTATGATGACCGCAACCGACACTATGCCAGAAGCTGCCGACCGCCGCAGCTGGGCCGAATGGCTGGACGGTCACTCGGGCCGGATCATGGTGCTGCCGGCCGTCGTCGTGCTTCTCTGCTTCGCGATTTTTCCGCTCATCATCTCGGCCTACCTCGCGCTTTCGCGCTTTGCGCTCGCGCCGGGCGGATTCACGCTGAAATTCATCGGACTTGTGAACTTCCGCAAGCTGCTGGTCGGCTCGCAGCAGTATCATCTGCTCGGCAAGTTCGGCACGTTCGGCTTTGTCCAATCCGCTTTGCTGGCGTTGATCACGGCAGGGCTGCTTTTTCTTCTCGCCCGCTATCTGTTGCGTGGCAGGCCGACCATCGTCGGCGTGGTTGGTCGGCTTCTCGCGACGGCAATGGCTATGGGCCTGGCGATCCTCGCGCTGGCCACCATGGCGCCGGGCGGCGTGCCTGGAACTGTCGTCAACACGCTTCTCTACGTGTTCGTCGGCGTGTCCGTGCAGTTCGCACTCGGGCTGGGCCTCGCACTCCTCTGCGGCCAGCCAATCCGCGGCCGGAATTTCTTTCGCGTCCTCTTCTTCATCCCGCTGATGGTGACCCCGGTCGGCATCGCCTACACGTTTCGCATGCTCGCCGACATGCAGAAGGGGCCCTTTGCCCCGCTCGTGCGCGCTTTCGGCATCAACGAGTGGTCGTGGGCCACAGAGGCCTGGTCGGCGCGGCTCATGGTGCTGGTCGGCGACACCTGGCAGTGGACGCCGTTCATGTTCATCGTGCTGCTGGCGGCCGTTGAGAACCAGCCGCGCGATCAGGTCGAGGCGGCACGGCTCGACGGAGCCAACGGTTTCCAGATTTTTCGCGACATTACCTGGCCAGCGATCGCGCCGATCGCCGCTACCATCGTGCTGATCCGGCTCATCGAGGCTTTCAAGATCATCGACCTGCCGAACGTGCTCACCGGCGGCGGTCCCGGCCTGGCGACGGAATCGATGACGCTCCATTCCTTCATTTCCTGGCGCACCCAGGATCTCGGCGGCTCGGCCGCTATCGGCTACATGCTCCTCTTCATCTCGACCATCGTATGCGTCTCGTTCTTCAACTTTGTGGTCCGGCCGGCGCGCCGGTTCGAAACATGAGCGCCGAGCACCGCTCACTGGCGCGCCGGCTGTTCGAGCCGGCGTCGATCGACACCCAGGCGCCGGTCGCAAGGGTCGTGACCTATGCGCTGCTGTTCTTGTGGACGCTGGTTGTCGTGGTTCCTCTCTACTGGGTGTTGATCACGTCCTTCAAAGGGCCTGGGGAGGTCGACAACGGGCCGTTCTATCTCCCGTTCGTCGACTTTGCCCCCTCGCTGCGGGCATGGGACTTCATGCTCGTGCAGAATTACACGCTGCGCCCTTACATGAATTCGGTCGTTGTCGCGGTGGCCAGCACGCTGCTTGCAGTCCTGATCGGCTCGCTGGCGGCCTACGCGCTCGTGCGTATCCGCTTCCAGGTGAAGCTCGCCGCCGTTGCGCTCTTCCTGATCCTCCTTACCGCGGTGATCGCGGCGGTGGCCACTTTCGGCGTGCGGTGGGAGATCGCCGTTGCCGTGGCGGCCGCTCTCTTCGTAATCGCGCTGTTCACGCTGGTTGGACGCACGAAGCTTGCGGTCGGCAACAACGACATCGAGTTCTGGATCATCTCGAACCGCATCATGCCGCCGATAGTCGCCGTCCTGCCGATCTACGTGATGTTCCAGCAGATGCGCCTGCTTGACACGCAGTTGGCGCTGATCGCCACCTACACCGCCATCAACCTGCCGATCGTCGTATGGCTGACACGCGATTTCTTCGCCGGCATCCCGCTCGACCTCGAGGAGAGCGCACAGATAGACGGAGCCTCCAAGTTCCGCGTTTTCTTCACCATCGCGCTGCCGCTGGTGCGTTCCGGCTTGGTCGCGATCTTCCTGCTGGTGCTGATCCTTGCCTGGAACGAGTACCTGCTGGCCCTGTTCCTTTCCAATGCCGACGCGCAGACCATGCCGGTGCTGGTATCGGCACAGAACACGACCCGCGGGCCGCAATGGTGGAACATGTCAGTGTTGATCACCGTGATGATCGCTCCCGTGATTGTCATCTCCAGCATCCTGCAGAAGCACATCGCGCGCGGGCTGCTGGTCGGCGCAGTGAAGGGCTAATCAATATGCGGGTCACCCTGTCCGATATCTACAAGTCCTTCGGCGCGGTCGAGGTGGTCAAAGGGCTCGACCTGGAGATCGAGGACGGTGAATTCCTGGTGCTGCTCGGCCCTTCGGGCTGCGGCAAGACGACGGCGCTGCGCATGGTCGCCGGGCTTGAATCGGTGAGTTCCGGCCGCGTCCTCATCGGCGATCGCGACGTCACCCACGTGCTGCCCAAGTATCGCGACGTGGCGATGGTGTTCCAGTCCTACGCGCTCTATCCGCACATGACGGTTGCGGAGAACATCGCATATCCGCTGAAGCTGCGGGGCGTGCCGCGCACTGAGCGCGACGCCTCCGTCCGCGGCGCCGCCGTCAAGGTGCACCTTGAGGAGTTCCTCGACCGCTATCCACGGCAGCTTTCCGGCGGTCAGCGGCAGCGCATCGCGCTCGCCCGCGCCATGGTGCGGCGGCCAAGCGTCTTCCTGATGGACGAGCCGCTCTCCAATCTCGACGCCAAGCTGCGCGGCCACATGCGCTCGGAGCTGAAACGCCTGCAGGCCGATCTGGGCGTGACGACGATCTACGTCACCCATGATCAGATCGAGGCCATGACCTTGGCTCACCGTGTTGCCATCATGAACCGCGGCGTCGTGCAGCAGATCGCCACGCCCCGACAGATCTACGACGATCCGGCGAACCTGTTCGTCGCCGGCTTCATCGGCTCGCCGCCGATGAATTTTCTCCAGGGCGAGTTGGTCGAGGGTATCTTCACCTGCGCGGAAGGCCGATTTGCGACCAGCGTTGCCGAAAGCCGGGAAAAGGTCACTGCCGGCCTCCGGCCCGAGGATTGCCGGGTCACGGGCCCATCGGAGGGCAAGATTGCGGCGCGGGTCTACGCTGTGGAACTGATCGGCGATCATACCTTGATCACGTGCCAGTTCGGCGGGGCCACCGTAACCGTCAAGGCCGACAAATCGGCGCATTACGATATGGATGAGCCGATCGGTATCACCTTCCAGGACTCCGCCGTCTTTCTGTTCGATTCGGAAACCGGAGGCCGCATCGGCGGCCGCGCTCATGAAAAAGCGGCCGAGTGACTTTCGCTAATTCTCCTCCACAAACACCTCTTCGCGCTTCTTCTTGACCGCAGGCAGGAAGACGATGGCGAGCACGGCGAGCGCGATCACGAGCAGGCCGGCGCTGATCGGTCTCGTCATGAAGGTGCTCGGGTCGCCGCGCGACAGAATCATGGCGCGGCGCAGGTTCTCCTCGAGCAGCGGGCCGAGCACGAAGCCGAGCAGCAGCGGCGCGGGCTCGCAGCGCAGCTTGGTCAGGAGGTAGCCGAGGAAGCCGAAGAAGGCGACGGCGTAGAGGTCGTAGATGTTGGTGTTGACGCTGTAAACGCCGATCGAGCAGAACGCCATGATGATCGGGAAGAGCACGTAATAGGGGATCGTCAGGAGCTTCACCCAAAGACCGATCAGCGGCAGGTTCAAGATGATCAGCATCAGATTGCCGATCCACATCGAGGCGATGATGCCCCAAAACAGCGCCGGCTGTTCGATCGCGACATTGGGGCCGGGCACGATGCCCTGGATGATCATCGCGCCGATCATCAGGGCCATGACCGGGTTGGCCGGAATGCCGAGTGTCAGCATCGGGATGAAGGAGGTCTGCGCACCGGCATTGTTGGCCGATTCCGGCCCGGCGACGCCTTCGATGGCGCCCTTGCCGAATTCCCCCGGGTTTTTCGATACGCGCTTTTCGACCGTGTAGGAGGCGAAGGCTGCAAGGATCGCGCCGCCCCCCGGCAGGATGCCGAGCGCCGAACCGATGATCGTTCCGCGCACGATGGGCGCCGCCATGCGCCGAAAGTCCTCGCGGGTCGGCATAAGGCCGGAGACCCTTCGGATCATCACGGAGCGCTCGTGCTCGTTTTCGAGGTTACGCAGTATCTCGGCGACGCCGAAGACGCCGACCGCCACCGCGACAAAATTCAGCCCGTCGGCATATTCGCGGATGCCGAGCGTGAAGCGCGGCGTGCCGGTATAGATGTCGGTGCCGACAATGCCGAGCAGCAGGCCGAGCACGACCATCGCCAGCGCCTTGACAATCGAGCCGTGGGCGAGCGCGACGGACGAGACGAGGCCGACGATCATCAGCGAAAAATACTCGGCCGCGCCGAACTGCAGCGCGATCGCCGTCAGCGGCGGGGCAAAGATGGCGACGAGGAAGGTCGACACGGTGCCGGCGAAGAACGAGCCAATGGCTGCGATGGCGAGTGCCGCCCCGGCGCGGCCGTTCTTGGCCATCTGGTAGCCGTCGATTGCGGTGACGGCCGACGAGGATTCCCCGGGCATGTTGATGAGAATGGCGGTGGTCGAGCCGCCATATTGCGCGCCGTAATAGATGCCGGCGAGCATGATCAGGGAAGAGACGGGGTCACCGATCTGGAAGGTGATCGGCAAGAGCATGGCGATGGTTGCGGTGGCGCCGATGCCGGGCAGGACGCCGATCAGCGTGCCGAGAAGGACGCCGATCAGACAGAACAGCAGGTTCCAGAGCGTCGTTGCCGTCGAAAAGCCGAGCGCGAGGTTGTCGAGGAGTTCCATGTTCATCCTCTCACAATGCCAGCCACGCGGGCAGCCACGGGCCGAAGCGCCGGAACGGCAGCCCGAGCGCGTAGCTGAAGACGAGGAACGCGAACAGCGTCAGAACTGCAGACAGCACGAGGGCGGTCAGAGGCCTCATGCGGCCGCTGGCGAAGGATGCGATCAGCGCCGTCAGGAAGATCGAGGGGATGAAGCCGAGGCCGCGCACGGTCAGGCCGAAGAAGATCGGGGCAGGGAGGATGAACAGCATGCCGCGCCAGGCTATATGGCCGATCGGCTCGCTCTCGAAGCGCACCGCCTGGACGAGGATGATGGCGCCGAGCAGGATGAGCACGATCGCCAGGACCAGCGGGAAATAGCCCGGTCCCATGCGGAAGGCGGTGCCGACCTCGAGGCCGAGCGACTGCAGCGCGAAAAATCCGCCGAGAAAGATGAACAGCGCGGCGCATATGCCGTTGGCCGTGTCAATTGCAAAAGGTTTCATGACGTTCCTCCCAGGCCCGCGTCGCCGGCACGCCGTTGCAGTGCGAAAACGGGGCGCCGATTGGCGCCCCGTTTTCGAGAACCTCAGTCGGCGTACTGGCCGGCGGCCTCGATGATCGGCTTCCAGCGCGCGATCTCGCCTTCCAGCTTGGCCTTCAGCGCGGCCGGCGTCGCGTCTGCCTCGGACGACGGCTTGGTGCCGAGTTCGGCAAAGCGGGCGGCGACATTCTGGTCCTTCAGCGCGACCTGAAGCGATTTCGACAGGCGTTCGGTGACCTCCGCCGGCGTGCCCTTAGGCGCGTAGAGGCCGTGCCAGATGCCGACCTGCACCTCCGGGAGGCCGGCTTCCGTCGTCGTCGGCAGGTCGGGCAACACGTCGAGGCGCTCAGGTGAGGTGACGGCGTAGGCCTTCACCGTGCCGCCCTGGATCTGCTTGGTCGTGTTGGTCGTCTGGTCGCACATGATATCGACCTGGCCGCCGAGCAGGTCGGTCATGGCCGGGCCCGTGCCCTTGTAGGGCACGGTGACCAGCGGCGTGCCGATGGCGCTCATGAACAGCATGCCGCAGAGATGCGAGGCAGCGCCCAGGCCGGCGTTGGCGACCGTCACGGTATCCTTATTGGCCTTGGCGTAGTCGACCAGGCCCTTCAGATCGGTCGGCTCGAGGTCCTTGCGCGCGAGGATCGTCATCGGCACCTCGGTAACGAGGCCGACATATTCGAAAGCGTTGAGGGTGTCGTAAGGCAGGTTGCGGTAGAGCGTGGCGCTGGTCGCCATGCCGATATGATAGAGGAGCAGCGTATAGCCGTCCGGCTCGGCGCTCGCGACGCGGCCAGCGCCCAGCGTGCCGCCGGCGCCGCCGACATTCTCGACGATGACCTGCTGGCCGAGATCCTTCGACATGGCTTCCGCGACGAGGCGCGTGACCGTGTCGGTTGGGCCGCCGGCCGAAAACGGCACCACGACGGTGATGGTGCGTTCGGGATAGGTCTGCGCGCCCGCGGCGAATGGATAAAGCGTGATGGCCGCGGCGGCAGCCAGAACGGCGACAAATTTTCTCATCGTGATTTCCTCCCGGGATAAGAATTCCCACCGCTGCACGGAGTCCTCTCAGCACCGCTGTGGATGGAGCAACAACTAGCGCAAGCTAGCAGATTGCAATCGGACTCAAACCGTAAACTGCGATTATGCGCAACCGTCCGCGCAAAATGGGTGGAAAGGTGACATTGAGCCGGAGGGCATTCGCCGAGTTCCTGGCGTCGCTCGGATATCTCCATTCACTCTCTTAAACGAAACGGACTCGTTCCGTTATAAGAAGAGACCTGTGATCTTTCCGACCTGGGCCGCATGCGGCCCAGGCACCTCAATTCACGCCCGTACCGTGATCAGTCAGGTAGTCCATGTTCGATAGCACCTGTCGGACGGTCGCGATGAAGGCCCGAATGTTCGGGCTTCCGCTGCGCTTTGCGAATTTGGCGTAGATCGGCGTATCGGCGACGGGCGGCGACGTGCGGAGCAAGCGTACAACACCGGCGCGGACGTCCTCCTCGGCCATCTTGCTGGGATAGATGCCGATGGCCACTCCTGCCGTCACGACGTGAGCCAGCATCGCCACGCTGTTGCAGATGTCGACCCGCGCCGGGGTGACGCCCGCACTGGCGAACCACTCGCGGACTTGGCGATAGTTGATGCTGCCCTGCGGGTTGGAAATGATCGGCAGGTTCGCAAGGTCGTGCGGGCTGACCAAGGCCGGCAAGGACCACCGGGCCGAGGCAATCCAGCACGTTTCCTGGGCGCCAAGAGGGACCAGCGTGAAATCGCTGTTGTCGGTCGGGTTGACCAGGAAAGCCAGATCGAGCCGATGCGCATGGAGTTCCGGTTCGACGGCAGAGGTGGTGGCGACCACGAGTTCGGGATTCAGGTCGGGATAAAGCTGGTGCAGCAGTTCGAGGGCTCTCGACAGGCAGACGAGGGCGAAACCCTCGGCAAAGCCGACACGGATGGTGCCGCGCACCCGGACAGGGCCGCCGCGACCAGCCAGCCTCTCCATACCTTCGAGAATGCGCTTTGCCTCCGGCAGGAGATCGTATCCGTCGGGCGTCGGGCGAACACCGCGCCCGACGCGCTGGAACAGCGGAACTCCGGTCTCACGTTCCAGCGCTTTCAGCCGAAGTGAGATCGTCGGTTGCGACAGGCTGAGCTGGCGCGCCGCACCGTCGACCGAGCCTAGCGTCGCCGTCCAGTAGAATGCCTCGATCTGAGCGATCGTGATTCTATTCATTGAAAATCCCAATGAGTGGAAGCCAGAACTTCTAATTGGTCACTGCAGAGTTAATGCGATAGCTGGCAGCAGACAACCCATGGCAGAGGAGCGTTCATGAAGGATCGGGACAATCGGGTCGTAAAGGTCGAGGGATTCGAGCTTTGCTGCACGCTGCCCGAGCTTGCTGGAAACGCACTGCGGGTCTTCAACCAGCGTTCGGCCCTGCTGGTGAAGGTCACCACCGCCGGCGGCATTGCCGGCTGGGGCGAGACATGGGCTTTCCCGACCTCCGCCAGCAGCTTCATCCGCACCACACTGGCTCCCGCCATCCTCGGTGCAGACGTCACCAACCCCCGAGCCGCTCAGGCCAGATTGCTGCAGTTTGCCGTTCCCGACCGTCGTGGCCAGGCGCACATGGCGATCAGCGCCCTCGATATTGCGTTCTGGGATGGTTACGGACACGTCGAAGGCAAGCCAATTCATGCTTTGCTCGGCGGCCGGCTACGCGATCGGGTGACGGCCTATGCCAGCGGTCCGCTCCTCAAGTCAGGCGTCGACCGCTATGCCGGCTTTGCCGAGGAGGTGGAGCGTTACGCCGAGGCGGGCTATCGCGCGGTGAAGGTCCGGGTCGGCGTTGGCGCGGCGCTGGACGTGCAGGCGATCCGCCGGGCGCGCGCAGTTCTCGGCGATGATGCGCTGCTCATGGCCGATCTCAACGAGAGTTCCACCCAACGCGGCGCTGTCGCCCTGACCGAGGCGGTCGCCGATGCGCGGTTGGCCTGGATCGAGGAGCCGCTTCCGCACGACGACCTGCCTGGTTACACGAGGCTGGCCCGTGCTCTGGCGATTCCACTGGCGGGCGGCGAATCCTTCTGCGGCGTCCAGGCGTTCCGCGACAGCCTGTGCGCCGGGGCGCTCGACATCATCCAGCCGGATCTCGCGCTTTGCGGGGGCCTGACCGAGGGCATGCGCATTGCCGGGTTGGCCGGCGCCTTCGACGTGCCGGTCGCCCCGCACGTCTGGGGCACGGGGATAAATACCCTGGCCGCGCTTCAATTCGCGTCCGTGCTGCCGTCGAGCCGCGGTTCGGTCCCGTTCCCGCTGCTCGAATGCGATATGGGCTTCAATCCCCTGCGCACTGCCATATTCGACCCGAAGCCCGACGCCGAGGGACACCTGGCAGTGCCGGGCGGACCGGGCCTGGGCGTGGAGGTCGCGATCGACCGGATCGCCGAGTACGTCACAGCCCATTGGGTGCTGGAATAGTTCTTGATGTAACGTTCATAACAGGGAGGATGCAATGAACAGACGTGCCTTTTTCGTAGCCTGCATGCTGGCTGCCGGCCTGCCGAGCAGCCTGGCTTTGGCAGAACCGGAGATGACCCTCAACCTCGGCTATGTTGGCGGGGTGCAGGCGCCCGAGGCGATCGCCATGGGTCAATTCGCTGAAGAGGTTCTGAAGGGGACCGGCGGCCGTATCGCCATCCGGCTCCAGGGCGGCGGCGCGCTCGGCGGGGATCGCGAGGTCGTCGAAGGCGTGCAGGTCGGCACGGTCGACATGACTGTGGTCAGCACCTCGATCGTCGCAAATTTCGCGCCCGAACTGAAGGTATTCGACATTCCTTTCCTGTTCCGCGACTTCGACCATGCCGAAGCAGTCCTGAATGGACCGATCGGCGACAAGACGCTTGAGGGGCTTCCCTCGAATGGCCTGGTCGGCCTGGCCTTTGGCGGGATGGGTTTTCGCCAGCTCACCAATAATGTGCGGGCGGTCAAGGAGCCGTCCGATGTGGAAGGCCTCAAGATCCGCACGCAGCAGAACGAAATGCACATCGCGGTCTGGACCGAGCTCGATGTCCTGCCCACTCCGATGGCGATCCCGGAGGTCTACACGGCTTTGCAGCAAGGGGTTGTCGATGGACAGGAAAATCCTATCGGCGCGATCATCAACAACCGGTTCGGCGAAGTGCAGAAATACCTCAGCCTGACCGACCATGCATTCACGCCGCTAGTCCTGCTGATCTCGCCTGCCGTCCATGGCGGGCTCTCCGACGCCGACAAGGCGGTCTTCAAGGAAGCTGCCCACAACGCGATGGCGCGCAACCGCAAAGAGGTCGAGGCTGTCGCCAGGACCGGCATCGAAACCTTGACCGGGCAGGGCATGACCGTGGTCGAGGACGTCAACAAGGAAGCGTTCCGTGCGAAGCTCGATCCGCTCTTCGCCAAGTTCGCTGACGAGTTCGGCGAGGCGCAGCTAAAGGCAATCCAGGAAACCAAATGAACCTTGCCATCGGCTCCTGGCGCTCGGCCTTTCTCGCGGTCGAGCGCCACATCACCCAGGCCGCGGTTGTGCTCGGCTGCCTGGGGCTTGTGCTTGCAGCACTGGCCGGGCTTTACCAGGTCATCGCGCGTTTCATCCTGTTCCAGCCGGCGTCCTGGTCGGAGCCGTTCGTCCAGGCGATCCTGATCTGGATGACTTATCTCGCGCTGGCGGGCGCCATGCGCACCGGAACGCTGATTTCAGTCGACCTTCTTCTCGCGCGCAGCCAGGGACGGGCCAAGGCCGCGCTTCGCGCCTTTATCACGCTGGCTGTCATGGCCCTGCTGCTGGTAATCCTGTGGTTTGGCTGCATTCTGGTGTGGCGGGTGCGGTTCCAGACCATCGCCGGCCTGAACATCTCGGCATCATGGGCCTACGCGGCGCTACCGGCCGGCGCAGTACTGTCAATCCTGGCCCTGGTCGCCCATGCGATCGATCCTCCCCAGGCCGACGAAGTTGTCATAGAGAGCGGGGGATAATCCGACATGCTGCCCGTAATGATATTGGCCATGATCGTGCTCATGATGCTAGCCGTTCCGGTTGCCGTGGCAATTGGGCTGGCAGGGGTGATCGGAACCGTCGGCTTCTCCAATCTGCCCCTGATTGTCGTGCCGCAACAGGCCTTCATCGCCCTTGACAAATTCCCGCTTGCCGCCATTCCGTTCTTCATCCTGGCCGGCAATGTAATGGCGGCCGGAGGCATTTCCTCCCGGCTGGTCGATCTGGTGGAGAGCGTGCTGGGCAATGTCCGGGGCGGCTTGCCGATGTCGTGCATCGTCGTGTGCATGATCTTCGCCGCGGTCTCCGGTTCGAGCGTCGCAACCACTTTCGCCATCGGCTCCATCCTGATACCGGCGATGGTGCGCCAGAAATATCCGGTCGGCTTCGCCGCATCGCTGCAGGCGACCTCTGCCGAACTCGGCGTCATCATTCCGCCGTCGATCCCGATGATCCTCTATGGCGTTTCGGCCGGTGCGCCGGTCGGCGACCTCTTTATCGCGGGGCTTGGGCCGGGACTGCTGATAGCCGGCGCCCTGGTGATCTATGTTCTGATGTGGACGCGGCTAACCGGTCATGGGGCCTCCGAAAACTTCCCGCGGAAGCCGTTCCTGCCAAGCCTCAAACGGTCGGGTTTGGCCCTGCTCATGCCGATCATCATATTGGGCGGCATCTATGGCGGCGTCTTCACCCCGACCGAAGCGTCGGTGATAGCCGTTTTCTACGCACTGGCCGTCAGCCTGGTCATTTACCGCGAGATGACGCCGCGGAGCCTGTCCGACGTGATCCGGCGGTCCACCATTTCCTCGGCCATCATCATGTTCATCATCTCGATGGCCGGGCTGTTCTCCTTCGTTCTGACCAGGGCCGGCATTCCCGCGGCGATCGGCGAATGGATCGTGGTGAACTTCGATAGCGCCGTCGCCTTCCTGCTGGCCGTCAACCTCTTTCTGTTCTTGATTGGAATGTTCATCGAGACATCCGCCTCGATTGTCGTCATCGCGCCGATCCTTGCTCCGGTGGCCGTCCGTTTCGGCATCGACCCGGTGCATTTCGGCATGATCATGATAACCAATCTGGCCATGGGGATGATCACGCCGCCTTTCGGCGTCAACCTCTTCGCCGCTTGCGCCGTGGCGAAGATATCGCTTCACCGGATGATCCCGCATCTGGTGCCGCTGGTCGGCATCATCGTGGTGTGCCTGGGGCTGGTGACCTACTTCCCGTCCATCAGCTTCTCGTTCCTCTACCTGCTGAGCGCACGGTAGTTCTCAGGCGTGGGGTGGAAGCGGAGATCCGCTCGCTTTTGCCCGCAGCCAGTCCGAGGCGCGGTAGTATCGCAACACGGCGGCGGGAGCGAACGACATGAAGAAGGGTGCTCGCCGGAGCGGTTCGAGCTTCAGCGACAGGTCTTTTTCGGGGACTCCCTTCGCCCACTCGCCGAGTACGCCGCCGAGCATGCTTCCGGTTGGCACGCCACGACCGGACAGGCCAGTCAGCGCGACGACGCCGGGCGCGAGCTCATAGAACCGCGGGATGGTTCGCTTCTGCATGTCCAGTTCACCGAACCAGAAATACTCCCATCTCAAGTCGCTGCTGATCTGCGGATGAAGCCAACGCAGGCGGTCGGACATGAGGCGGTGTGTGAACGCCATGTCCCGGCCGCGCCGACCCATCGGGAACATCGAGGCGACAATCCGTCCCTCGGTGTTGTACTTGTAGACGAAGATGTCACCGCGGCCATCATGCATCGTGGTGTTGCGTGGCAGGACGGTTTGGCGTTCCGCGCCGATCAGCGGCTGCGTCGCGGCGACGAACACCTTCTGGATCTTGTAGGTCCGGTCGAGGCCGGGCCAACCGTCAACAGTGTAGGCGCCGGTCGCAAAGATGACCTTGTCCGCAACCACAACCCCTTCGCCCGAGCGTACGGCCCAGGCGCTGTCCTGCCGCACGACATCGTGGACGGGCGATTTGGTATGGATCGTGCCGCCCTCCTCGATGACGGCACGCGCCAGCCCTCTCGCGTAACTCAACGGATTGAGGTGGCCAGCCTCGGAATGAAACCAGCCGCCATAATATCGCGGGCTGCCGGTCATCTCCTCGCTAGCCTGCCTGTCCAGCATCCGCGTCTTGGCGCCAACTGCATTGTACTGCTGCGCCTTTGCCTCGAGCTTGGCGACGGCACCTGGCGTAAGCGCGCCCATGACGTAGCCGTTCTGCTGCCATTCGCAGTCGATGCCGTAACGCTCGATCATCTCCGCGACTTGTCTGTTGGCCCCTGTCTGTCGGGCGATCAGCCTTTCGGCCCACGGCTCGCCCAACATGGCACGCAGTTCGGGCAGGCTGTAATGCGTGAAGGTTGGCGTACAGTGGCCGGCATTGCGCCCCGAGCCGCCGAACCCGATCTCCTGAGCTTCGAGAAGAACGACGCGGATGCCGTCGCGAGCGAGATCGAGCGCTGTCGTCAATCCGGTATAGCCACCGCCGACGATGCAGACGTCCGCCCGTGTGCGCCCTTGCAGCGGGCCGCTTTCCGGCGGCGGCTTCGCGGTCGCATACCAGAGTGAGACTTCAAACGGCGAAAACCTTGCCATGCCGGCCGGCCTCAAAGCATGTCGCTTCGCGCGTCGAGCGCATCGCGCAGCCCGTCGCCAATGAAGTTGAAACTCGTGACCGCCAGAGTGATCGCGGCGCCAGGAACGATCGCCAGCCACGGCGCGCTATCGAGATACTGCTGGGCGCCGTTGAGCATGTTTCCCCAACTCGGCAGCGGCGGCTGGATGCCGTAGCCAAGGAAGCTGACATAGGCTTCGAGGAGGATGGCACGGGCGACGGTAAGCGTGGCCGCGACGATGATCGGGCCGATCGCATTGGGCAGAAGCTCGCGGAACATGATGTGGCTGTTGCTGAGCCCGAGCATCCGGGCGGCGACCACGAAGTCGCGTTCACGCAGCGAGCGCACTTCCGCCTCGACGATGCGAGCGATTTCCATCCAACTCGTCGCAGCAATGATCAGGGTGATCATGATCGGGCTCGGCTTGATGAACGCAGCCATCGCCAGCAGCAGGAAGATGTTGGGAAAGGACAGCATCGCATCGACGAAACGCATCAGCACCGTGCCGATGCGACCGCCGAAGTAGCCGGCTGCAATCCCGAGCACGGTTCCGAAGACGGTGCTGAGGAGCATGGCAGCGAAACCGACCAGCAGCGAAATGCGGCCAGCCATGAGCAGGCGCGCCGCGATGTCGCGCCCGAGCGGATCGGTGCCGAAGAAATGATAGCCGGTGAACGGCGGGGAGAAGCGGCCACGCAGGTCGATGTAAAGGTCGTCGAAGGGCAGGAGAAAGGGTCCGATGACGCAGGCGAGGACCAGAATGATGATCATGGCCAAGCCGAACATTGCCAGTCGATGGCGCGCAAATCGGCGCACGGTGCGGCTGCGCCACCAGGGTTGCGTGGAGCGGGCGGAGACGAGTAATTCCGACTGGCTCATTTGTTCGTTCCTCAGCTCAATCGAATGCGCGGATCGACGAATGCGACGGTGAGGTCGGCGGCCAGATTGCCGACCAGGACGAGAACCGCGGACATCATCAGCAGGCCCATCACCACGGGGTAGTCGCTGTAGCCGAGACTATCGAGGAACAGCCGTCCCATGCCGGGCCAGGTGAAGACGGTTTCCGTCACCAGGGCGCCACCCAGTATTGTTGGCAGTTGAAGCCCCAGCAGCGTGATCATCGGAAGCAGAGCGTTTCCGAGGATGTGGCGGACTAACACACGCCGGGGCCTCAGTCCCTTGGCCCGGGCAGTGCGAACGAAATCCTGATTGATGACGTCGAGCGTAGCGGTCCGCATGTAGCGGCTCCATACGGCGATATTGACCAGCGCGAGAACGATGCTCGGCATGATGAGATGGACCGCATAGTCGCCCAGTGAACCGTCGCCGATCGTGTACATGTTGCCGGCCGGCAGCCACCTGAGCCGGAGCGAGAAGATGTAGATCGCGATCAGTCCGAACCAGAAGGTCGGGATCGACAATGCCACCATCGCGCCGACCGTCGCCGCGTAGTCGAAGATCGAATACCGTTTGAGCGCGCCCAGTACACCTATCAACGTGCCGACGAAGATAGCGATCGCGGTCGATACGCCCATCAAAAGCATCGTCGCGAGGAGGTGCTCCCAGATGATATCGAGCACGGCCCTGCCGTCCCGGAAGGATCGTCCCCAGTCACCACGAAGCAGGTGTCCCAGCCAGTCGATGTACTGAACCGGAAGAGGTCGATCGAGACCCATTTGTGAGGCGATGCGATCGAGATCGGCCTGCGTCATCCCCGGCGTGAGGCTGAACTGCGAAAGCGGCCCACCTGGAGCGAGGTTCAAGACGGCAAAGCCAATCATCGAGACCAGCAGGAGCAGGATAAGACTTTGCCAGAAACGTCCCAGCAGATAGCGAAGCATGCCGGCTGTCTCCGTTTTTGCTGTCAGTCGGATACGTCGCGCCAAGGCGCCTTTATTGGCGATACAGGCCGAGCCGGTCATTGCCGGCCCGGCCCATTTCCAGAGCTATGACCAGTACCAGGTGGCTACATCCCAGGAGTCGATGCGCACGTTGATATTGGGGACGACGCCTTCGACACCGGACTTGTGTCCGCGGACCGTCGCATATTGGAATATCGGCAGAAATGGCAGGTCGTTACGCAGGGTCTCCTGGATTTTCAGATAGGCTTGCTTGCGCTTTTCCGGCACGAATTCGACACCGCCGGCTTCGAGCAGCTTATCCACCTCCGGGTTGGCGTACTGCCAGGTATTCTGGCCGGCGCCACCCTTGGCCGGAATTGATTTCGAACTGAGATAGTCGGAAGTGTTGGGATCGGACCCTGTCAGAAAGTTGATGCCGACGACAACGGAATCGAATTGCGACTTCATCCAGTAGTCACCCCACATGACCGCAGGCGGCAGGTTGGAGATCTCCACTTCGACACCGATGTCGCGATACGATTGCTGAATGAACTGCTGCGCCTGTTCGCGGATATGATTGCCCGCCGTGGTCGAGTTCTTGAACGAGAGGCGGACGCCATCCTTGACGCGAATGCCGTCACTGCCGGGAACCCAGCCAGCGTCGTCGAGCAGTTTCTTCGCCTTTTCCACATCGTATTCCTGCTTTGGCAAATCCGGATTGTAGTAGAAGGATTGCTGCGGCATGTAGGTTTCGGTGGGGGTCGGCAGCCCGTAGTAGAGGGTGTCGATGATCGTCTGTTTGTCCAGCGCATAGTACAGCGCCTGGCGAACCGCGAGTTCCTTGAATTGCGGGCGCTCCATGTTGAAGCTGAGCGATTCGACGGTGGCGGCGGGAACGACGGCGACGGATGTCCCGCTCAATGCCTTGGCTTCCTCATAGTGGTCGGGCGTGATCCACTGCAGTCCGATGACGTCGATGTCGCCGGTCTTGAACTGGGTGTAGAGAACTGTCAGGTCGGGAATATATTTGTAGATCAGACGCTCGAGATAAGGGCCGTCACCAAAGTAATCGGTGTTGGCGGCCAACTCGATATGGTCTCCGGCCGTGCGCTCCACCCATTTGAACGGTCCGGTTCCGATGGGAGCATTGTTGAACGGCGCGGTATTCTTGTCCTCCGCCGCCCCAAGCACATGTTTCGGGACGATGAAGGTCGCCGCCAGGATCGATGGATAGGGTGCGTAAGGCTCCTTCATCTTCCAACTGATCTCGGTTGGCGAGACGACGGTCAGATTCTCGACAAGTTCGTGGCCGGCGCGCCGCCAGCTCAGGAATTTCGGGTCGACCAGGAGTTCGAGCGTGAACTTGACGTCCTCGGCCGTGAACGGCTTTCCGTCGTGCCACTTGACGTCATCGCGCAGCTTTACGTGCCATTCGAGTCCATCGGCCGAGATGCCGCCGTTTTCGACGGTCGGCACCTCCTTGGCGAGCGCGGGGAAGAAATTACCTTGCGGGTCGACGCCAAACAGCGGATCGAAGACGCTGAAGTGGATGCCCTCGTCGACCTCGATATGCACCAGGTGCGGATTGAAGACGGTGGGTTCCTGAGAAAAGCCGACGATCACCTGCCCCTTGGGCGCGCTCGGCGGAGTCGCGGCAAGGGCTTTGCCGGTACCTGTCAGGTTGGGCATGGCGAGGCCGGCTGCGCTGGCGATCGCCATTCCAAGCGTTTGCCGACGCGTCGGCCGAAAGATTGTACTGCTGCTCTGGTTCGACATTAGAAGTCTCCTTTGAAAGTGTTCCACTTTGCTTGCGTCCCGCTCTCTTGTCGGAGCGGTTAGAATCCACTGACCGGCGCGACCTTCGACCCGTCCGAAAATCGCGACCATCTGAAGTCCGTCGGATCGACGATCGGCGGCCGCCCGGTGACGATATCCGCCATCAGCCTGCCTGCCGCCGGGCCGATGCCGAAGCCGTGGCCCGAAAATCCGGTCGCGACATGGAAGCCGGGGACGGCATCGACCGCGGAAATGACGGGGACGGCGTCGGGCGTGACGTCGATATAGCCGGCCCAGCGCTGCGCGATCTCCGCCTTGTCCAGAGCCGGAAATGCCTTGCGGGCGTTCGAAAGGATACGCTCGGAGCTTTTCTTCGACGGCTTGGGATCGAGCACGCGGCAGTATTCGAAGGGGCTCGCCTCGTCCATTGTCCAACGGGTCGGTACCCTTGCCTCTTCGAGGAAACGGCCACCCAGCCGGAAATTCAGCGATCGCCACTCCATCTTCCAGGCCGGAAGAAAATCGCGCGCGTAGCGGAACGAGTTCGGCACGATGTCGACGACGTTGGTCATGCTGGAGGCGATGGTGTAGCCGCCGTCCTGGCGTTTGCGGACAGCGAAATTGTTTGCCCACACGGCCTGTTCCGGTCCGTTCTCGACCGGCGTGGTGCGAAGGACCGTGTTCATGACCTTCAATTGCGGCAGGTCAAGGTCAAGCGCTCCGCAAAACAGGTTCGACCAGGCGCCTCCCGCAAGGACGACTGCCTTGCAAGCGATGAAACCACGTTCGGTCACGACGCCCGAGACGGCGCCGTTGGTTGTCTCCACGCCGCGCACCGCGCATTCGGTCAAGATGGCGGCGCCGCGCTCGCGCGCGGCTTCGGCAATCGCCGGCGCGGCCTTCTGCGGTTCCGCGCGGCCGTCGGCGGGCGTGTACAGCGCGCCTTTGACATCGAGATGGGAGCCGGGGAGGAGATCACGCAATTCTCCCGAACCGATCATTCGCGACTCGAGCTGATAGCCTTCGAGATGACGTCCCCAGTTCGCGTGCTGTTCGTATTCCTTGTCGTTCGCGCAGGTGAACACAATTCCGGCTCGGGCATAACCGGTATCCCGTCCCGTTCGTTCGGAGAGCCTCGTCCAGATGCGCAGTGCTTCCGCCATCAGCGGGACCTCGCGCGGATCCCGACGGGAGATGCGTACCCAGCCCCAGTTGCGGCTGGATTGCTCCTGGCCGATTCCGCCCTTTTCGCACAAAGCCACCCGCAAGCCGCTTTCGGCGAGTTCCAGCGCCGTCGAGGCCCCGACGATGCCGCCGCCAATGACGACGCAGTCCACCTCCTTTGGCAGTTCAATATCTCCATGAACGGGGACGACGAATGGTCCGGGCATGCTCAGTAGAGCTCCTCGAGCTGGCAATTGATGGAAAATTCGGCGACGCTTGCATGATTGGGCAGATCGAGGAGCATCCCGATGGTCCGTGCGAGATCATCGGGATCGGTCATCAGCGCATCGGCGCGATCGGTAATGCTGCGCGCCATATCGGTGGCGACGAAACCGGGACAGACGGCCGTGGCTCGAATTCCAAGATCCCATCCCGCCTGTCTGATACCGTGGGAAAGGGCGACGGCAGCAAACTTGGAGATCGAATAGGAGCCTGATGTCGCGGACTTGACCCGCTTGCCCGACAGCGAGGCGAGAATGATGACACGGCCTGTTCGACTTGTCGCAAGCGCTTCCCATGACGCGCGCACCAGGCGGCGCGGAGCCTTCACGTTGATCTCGAACATGAGATCGAGATCCGTGTCGTCAACGTCGATGACCGACTTCGGAATCATGATGCCGGCACAGGCAATGACCGCGTCGATCCGGCCGAAGCCATCGATGGTGCCGTCGACCCATCCCCGTTCGGCGCCGGCGGCCGCGGCCTCATAAGGGAATACGCTTACGCGCTCGCTGTCGGCCCAGTCGGGCTGCACCGGTTCGCGCATGCCGAGCGACAGCGACCAGCCCGTTTCATACAAGTGCCGGGCACAAGCCGCGCCGATGCCGCGACTGGCGCCGGACAGGAGCGCCACCCGTCGGGTGGCCTGCACTGCGCCAACTGCCGCCGGCTCACTCATTGGCCGAGACCCACGGTGCGACGATAGACGCGCCGCAATATGTCGAGCAGACGCTTCTGGTCTTCCTCGGGCACACCGGCGAAGAAATCGCTGGATTGCTTGGTGGCGATCTTGCGCACCTTGCGGGCGAGGCCCGCCCCCTTTTCGGTGATATGAAGCCCCTGTGCCCGTCCGTCGTCCGCTGCGGCCTCACGCGTCAGAAGATCGTGCTCGATCATCTGGTCAACCAGCCTGCCCATGGCGGAACGATCGCGCATAATGAGCTGCGCGATGACCGAGGGCCGTATCCCTGGGTGGCTGTCGACAAGAAGCAGTGTGGTGATCTTGCCGGTTCCCCGAGCCACGTCGAGACCCTCCAGGCGGTCATCGAGATCACGAGAAAGGGCGATATTGATGCTTCGGATATAGAAGCTCAACGTGTCTTCGAGGACATCGAGCCCTACCGTCTCGACGGTATGAAGAGGGCCTTTCTTCTTCTTCGGCAACGGACACTCTCCTGAGGCTTCCCTGGCAGCCTGCATCGAGATCACCGGCAGCCTCGAAAATCGGGGTTGCCGCGGGCCTTCAAAGACATAGTTGAGCGGGTGGTGGACAATTGCAACTACTTTTGATGGACAAAAGCAACTATTTTCCCCGCAGGAAGGTCCGAGGGTGCGCGTGCAGTTCGATCGAGACACGGCCTTGCGGCCGCGCCTCTATCGGCACCGTGATGGATCGCGGGACTTTCCCGATCTCCGCCTAGGCGGCGGGAACCCATTCCTTGCCTGGAATGGCAGAGATGAGTTGCCTTGTATAGGCGTGACGTGGCGATCGGAATATCTGCCAGGGCGGGCCGGATTCCACGACTTCACCGCGGTTCATGACCAGAATCTCGTCGCAGATACGGCTTGCCACTCTCAGGTCGTGAGTGATGAAGATCATGGCTATCTTCATTTCCTCCTGGATATTGGCCAGGAGGTCGAGGATCTGCGCCTGGATCGAGACGTCGAGGGCGGAGACCGCTTCGTCGGCGACCAGGACCTTGGGGTCCATCATCAGGGCGCGCGCGATGCCGATCCGCTGGCGCTGGCCGCCTGAAAATTCATGCGGAAACCGGTCGTAGGCACCCTCGTCGAGCCCGACCAGCCGAAGCAGCTTCAACGCCTTCGCGCGCGCTTCGCGAGCGGGCAGGCCGTGCGCCATCGGGCCGACGGTGAGGATCTTGGCGATCGTCTGCCGCGGATTGAGCGAGGCAAAAGGATCCTGGAAAATCATCTGAATGTGCGGTCGCATCGGCCGGAATTCGGAAGCCGAAAGTGCCGCGATATCCTTGCCGTCGAACAGAATGCTGCCGCCGTCGCTATCCAGCAGCTTCAGGAGGACGCGGCCGAGGGACGATTTTCCCGAGCCGGACTCTCCGACGATCCCAAGCGTCCGGCCCCGGCGGACCTCGAAGCTGACCTGCTTGACGGCGTGGACGATGCGCGATCGCGAGAAGAAGCCGATGCCTGGCCGGTAGGTCTTGTCGAGCTTCCGCACCTCCAGCACAATTGGGGCATCGCCGCGCGACTTCTTCTCATTCTCGATCATATGTGGAACGGCGGCGATCAGTCGCCTAGTGTAGGGGTGGCTTGGATTGCCGAGCACGTCGGAAACGACGCCTTGTTCGACCATCGCGCCTTTCTCCATGACGATGACGCGATCGGCGATTTCTGCGACGACGCCAAAATCGTGCGTGATGAACATGACGCTCATGTTCTTTTCGCGCTGCAGCCGCCGGATCAACGCAAGGATCTGCGCCTGGGTGGTGACGTCGAGAGCCGTCGTCGGCTCGTCGGCGATCAGCAGATCAGGCCCGAGCGCGAGCGCCATGGCGATCATGACGCGCTGGCGTTGCCCGCCGGAGAGTTGGAACGGATACTGATGCCGCAGAACCTCGGGCTCCGGCAGGCCGACTTCGCCGAGCAGATCGACAACCGCCTTCGTGCGGGTCGCCGAAGTGCCTGCGTGGTGCGCTTCCATAACCTCCGCAACCTGCTGCCCGACGGTCATCAGCGGATTGAGCGCCGAAAGCGGATCCTGAAAGACGATGGAGACCGAACGGCCCCTGAGGCCGCGCAGAACATCTTCCCGTGCACTGGCCAGATCGTGGCCCTTAAACCGGATGCTTCCCTGCGTGATCCGCACCGAAGATGGCAGCAGACCCATGATCGCATTTGCGGTGACCGACTTGCCGGAGCCGGATTCGCCGACGATGCACAGCATCTCACCCTTCTTCATGTCGAAGGATATGTTTTCGACCGCGTTCTCACGCTCCATGTTCCTGGGCAGGCTGATAGTCAGATTTCGAACAGACAGAACAGCTTCCTCGATCGGATCGCCTGTAGTCGTTTCGCTCGGCAGCATTGCTTGGCCTTTCGAAGTTCCAATGATCTGACGACGCATACTAGCCGCACGTTCCACCGTCTGCGCAAGCCCGCATTTTTGAGACAGGCACCGGTGTCTTGCGATCACTGCGAAATCGCAGCGATTTTGTCCGGGGCCAAGATGGCCAAAGGGCGCTCCGGCGGGAACGCCCTGGTAAGTGCCGCTCCTCTCGCGGCAGCAGGGTCAGTCCACCTTCACGCGGTGGGCGGGACGCAAAGTCGAGATCGTTGCAGATCCGCGTTCAGCGATGTTGGTGAAGCCTATCTAGCCACGCCGTGCCGCCTCGATCGCGGCCACGTCGATTTTCTTCATGGTCATCATCGCACCAAACGCGCGCTTTGCTTCATCACCGCCGGCCGCCATCGCCTCGGTCAGCACGCGCGGCGTGATTTGCCAGCAGACGCCCCACTTGTCCTTGCACCAGCCGCAGGCGCTCTCTTGGCCGCCATTGCCGACGATGGCGTTCCAGTAGAGGTCGGTTTCGTGTTGGTCGTCTGTGGCGATCTGGAACGAGAAGGCTTCGCTATGTCTAAACGCGGGACCGCCGTTGAGGCCGACACAAGCGACGCCGGCAACCGTGAATTCGACCATCAACACGTCGCCCTCCTTGCCGGACGGGTAGTCGCTGGGTGCATGGGTGATGGCACCCACCGCGCTGTCGGGAAAGGTCTCGGCGCAGAAGCGGGCAGCAGCCTCGGCGTCCTTGTCGTACCAGAGGAAAATCGTGTTCTTTGCCATTGCGTGTCCTTTCGCTTTGAAGCCAAATTCCGGCCTTGTTTCCCCACCCGCTCTCTTTCGAGACAGGCAGCCCCACGGCTAACGCACCGCAGCCTTTTTGTTTCCACATGGAACATCGGCCCATATGGAACATCGGCTTGGGGGACGCTTGGCTCCTGCAGCATTATCTCCCGTGCAGACATACTGCGGGATCGTTCGCCGCGAAATGAAGCTTATGTCGCCTTGCGAATGGCATGTTCGACGCCGCGGAGCTCGGCCAGTCCCCTGAGCCGACCGATGGCCGGATAGCCGGGCTGGGCGCCTCGCGTGAGGTCATCGAGGATGTCCTGGCCATGATCGGGGCGCATCGGGATGACGGCATCCGGGCGTCCTTCCTTCCTGCGCCGCGCCTCTTCGTGGAGTAGCGCCGCCACCACCGCCACCATGTCGGTGTCGCCGGTAAGATGCTCGTCCTCGTGGAAAGAGCAGGGGATGCCCGGCTCTTCCTTGTGCACATTGCGCAGATGCGCGAAATGGATCTTTGGCCCCAGCCGCCCGATCATGCCCGGCAGATCATTATCCGGTCTTGCGCCGAGCGACCCCGTGCACAGTGTCGCCCCGTTGGCCGGGCTGTCGATTGCGTCCAGAATGTACCTGTAGTCGGCCTCGGTCGACATGACGCGCGGCAAGCCGAGCAGCGGAAACGGCGGATCGTCCGGGTGGCAGCAGAGACGCAGGCCGAGGCGTTCGGCCGTCGGCACGACCTCCGCCAGGAAGTCGACGAAATGCCGGCGCAGGGTTGTTGCGTCGATGTGGTCATAATTTGACAGTTGAGCCGCGAGACCGTCGAGAGACGTGTCTTCGGTTGAGCCGGGCAGACCGGAATTGACGCTTCTTGCTAGAATCTTGCGTGCAACGTCATCCATCTGCGCGTGTCGCTGCTCCGCCTCGGAGACGAGCTCCGGTGTGTAATCGGCGAGCGCCGCTTTGCGTTTCAGGATATGGATGTCGAATGCGGCGAAATCGGCCAAATCGAAGCGCATGGTGGTGCCGCCATGCGGCAGGCGCCAGGTAAGATCTGTGCGGGTCCAATCGAGCACGGGCATGAAATTGTAGCAGACGACCGAAATGCCGGCCCGCGCCAGGTTTTCCAGTGATGTCCTGTAGTTGGCTATATGGCTGCGCCATTCGCCGACCTGCGTCTTGATCGCTTCGGAAACCGGCAGGCTCTCGACGACCTCCCAGTTCAGATCGCTTGCGCTTCCATCCGGGAAAGATGCGACTTCGCGCTGACGTCTTTCGATTTCGGCGGGCAGCCAGACGGCGCCGTAAGGAACGTGGTGAAGGGCCGAGACGATACCTTGCGCACCGGCTTGACGCGCATCCGCGATCGTCACCTTGTCGACCGGCCCAAACCAACGCCACACATGTCTCATTCAAACATCCCGTAAAAAAAGAATCGCCGTGCGGCTGCACGCCCGCGTTTCCCGCCGCCGTGACCGACCAGCTTTTGATCTTCGTCGGCTAATACCAGATTCCGATGTATCTGACACCGATCCCGCTTGGGCGCCTGTACCGGCCGAAGGCCAGCGAAGTCCCTGGCTACAGCAGAGCTTCGTATCGATCTCCGATCTTTTCAACTTCGAAATCCGCCGCCCTGCTCTTCAGGAGGGCGGCAGAAGTCGGCTTGTCCAGCATATCAGCCATCGCCTTTGCCAGGGCCGCGGCGTCGCCAACCGGCACCAAGGCGCCGAAACGACCGTCACCGAGAATCTCGCGCGGGCCATGCGGCGCATCCGTGGAGACTACGGGGACACCAGCAGCCATAGCCTCGACCAACACATTGCCAAAGCCCTCGCTCGTGGACGAAAGGACGAACAGATCGGCTGCGGCGTAGCAGGACGCGGGGTCGTTGACGTAGCCAGCAAGGAGCACATCGGCGCCTATACCGGATTCCTGGGCATAGGCGCGGAGCTCGGCGGCCAACGGGCCTTCGCCGAAGATGACAAGCCGAGCGCGGCGGCCGGCGCGCAGGATGGCGAAGGCCCGGAGCAAAGTCCGATGATCCTTGACCGGCACCAGACGTCCAGCGGTGGCGATGACCGGGCCATCGCCCATCGTCGCCAGCTTTGCCTGCCAGGCATGGGAATGTCCCTGGGGCGCTGCAGCCGGCGGCAGCGGGTTGTTGATGACGACAACCTTGGATCTGGGGAAGCCGCGGGCCACGATATCGCGGCCGACACCCGCCGAGACGGCGATGGCTTTGGTTGCGCGCGCTGCAACCAGCGTGGAAAGCCAGACCGCTATTCTTGCGCCGAGACCACTGGAAGGCAGTGAGGCGGCTGCGTGGAAACTTGGAAGGAACCTCGCTCGGCTGCGTGCCAACAGAAGCGCCAGCGCCACGACCAGATTGGCGAATTCCGGGGCGCTATAGACCGCATGGGGACCAAGGCGGTTGAATAGACGTGCGCTTCGCACGACGCCTTTCAGCGTTGCCCATTTGCCATAACCCTCGCCCCTGATGGGAAGGCCGAAATCGACCAGATGCACGGCAGGCGAGCGCAGCGCAGCGTTAGGCCCTTCCGCGTTCCAGGTAAAAAGCGTGACATCGTGCCCACGGGACGCCAATTCATTTGCAATGAGGACGAAGACACGCTCGGCGCCGCCGCCCCTGAGACTGGCAATGTGAAAGACAATGCGCTTTGGCATGCCTGGATTCAGGCTCGGCTGACGCCGATGCCTGATCGGTTGGGCGGCTGGCGCATGTCACGCACGATGCCCATGGCAATGGCGAGCAACATGCCTAGAGCAAAGCCGGCGAAGGCTCCCATGCCGGCCACCAGGGGGGTGCGTGGCGGCCACGAGCGCCCCTTTGGCGGCACCGCGGTGGAAATCACCTGCACATTCGTGGTGTCGATCTGCTCGCGCTCGGTGATTTGACGCGCGCGTGACAGGAAGCTTTCGTAGACCGCCCTCTTCGATGCGGCATCGCGTTCAAGCTCACGCAGGGCGACCTGGGACTCGCTGTCGGTGAAAACGTTGCCCTTCAGGTCGCTCATCTTGGCGCTGAGAGAAGCCAATGAAGCCTTGGCCCTATCAAGGTTGGCTTTTGCCGTGCCGACCGTACGGGAGAACTCCGACCTGAGTTGAGAACTGACGGTTTCGAATTCCGTCCTCAGCCTGACGATCGTCGGATGGCGCGGACCGAATGTCATGGATTGTGAATCGATTTGCTGCCGCAGGCCGTTTGCCTTGTCGCGCAGCACTGCGAGTGCTTCCGAGACCGTGGGGTCAGGGTTAGCCCCATTGACGCCGGAGGCAACCAAGGCGTCGTAACTTGCCTGCGCGGCGATGGCGCGCGATTGCGCCTCAACAATTTCGCTGTTGAGCTGCGTCATCGTCTGCGAGCTGACAAGCTGCCCATTGCTGGAAGACAGGTTGTGGCTGCGCCTGTAGCTCTCGACCTTCTCTTCGGCGACCTGCACGTCCCGCTTGAGTTGGCCGAGCCGGCCGTCAAGAGCAGCCGCGGCACGGCTGGCACCAGCAGCTTCGGCCTTGGCCAGTTCTTCCTGGAATGCCTTGACCATGGCTTGCGAGATCAGGATCGCCTTGCCGGAGGTTTCCGCCGATACCGAGAGGGTTGTGACGAACGACGTTTCATCCGCAGAGACGCTTACCCGCTCCGCCAGGCTCTTCTGGGCGATAAGCTTCGGATCGGACTTGGTGCCACTCACCCCAACGCCAGACGCCGAGGCGCTCCGGTCCGGGTCGTAAAACTCCGGATCGTTGGCTAGACCGAGTTCGTCCACCACACGTGCAAGCACGTTGCCCGAGGTCAAGATGCGCTGCTTGCTGCGCGCGTTGAGTATTTGGCTATCGACCTGGCCCGGTTGCGAGTAGAGATCGTTTTCCACAACCTGCAAATTGGCAGGATTGATGAGGATTTCCGTCGTAACAGTATAACGCTGTTTGCTCAGCAGCCCATAGGCGGCGCCGATGACGCCGCCGGCCACTGCCAGCATGCATGCCACGACGAGGCCGGCACGCAGCCAGACAAACAGGCGTCGAAAATCGAGCTCAAGGAAATCGCCGATCTTGTCAAGCGTCACCGTCGCGACAGGCTCGGGTGTGTGCGGCATGACAGGTCCGGAGGTGCGTGCCATGACTGGGGCATCCTGTTGCAGCCTTGCCCTGCTGGCGCGCCGCGCATTGGCGATCCGCTCAAGTGCGCTGATATCGGAATCCGCCGCAGAGGAAGGGGGAGTGCCGGAAGCGGCGGACATGATGCTAACTCTTGTTATTCGCTACGCGGGCCAGCACTACAGAAAGATCGTTAACATCTCATTTTCCAAGTTGGCATATTTTGCCGATTCAGGCGCAGCGTCCGTTCGGCGGACCCCTGAATGGACCTCGTTGGCCAGAATGCCGTTTGAATACCTCCACCTGGATCGGCCATGAGCTATCCCGCTGCCGCATCGGAACGATTGTTGTCCAGCCAAGCGCGTCGTCAGAACGCGCTGTCGCTTCTGTTTTTCCTATGCGCAGCCTTGGCGTTCCTGCTCCGCTTCACGGTGTCACCGCAGATGATGAACATGGTCGTCGACTATACGGCCCAGGGAGGCTTGTTCTACGAGAAGCTGCATTTCGGCACCTATGCCATCTTTCTGCTGCTTCCTCTCTTTCTTTTCAGCCGGCCATTTCTGCTGCAGGGCGACGAAATTGGAATATTCAAGGCTTTGCTGCTTTATTCTGCGCTGATGTTCGCGCTGGTGCCGTATCTTTTCATCACAGGCCGGGCGGGCTCCTCGGGGTTCATCATCGATACCTATCTGGTGGCGGGCGCCGCGGGCCTGTTGATGCTGGCCTTGAATGCGGATGCACGGCGGGCATTGGGCGACGTCGTGCTTGGAATGGTGATTCTCAGCGCCGTGATCGGCACGATCGAAGCGGTGACTCAACATCGATTTCTACCTTACGGTCTCCGGGAACTGCAGTTCAGACCAATCGGCCTATCGGCGCACCCGCTGGCATTGGGCGCGCTCTGCGCCACAGCCATCGGATTCGTACCGCTGACGCGCTGGCGCATATGGGTGCGGGTGGTATCCATCCTCGTATTGCTCGTCGGTTGTGCCGCGTCAGGCGCTCGCGCCGCCCTGATGCTCGCTGCCTGCGAAACCCTCATTCTGCTGATGTTCGTGCCTTGGCCGCGCCTGACGCCCAGGCACCAGCGGCAGGCCAAGGCTGTCGTGCTGCTGTTCGCCCTGACGGGCGGCGCGGCGCTGGTGGCCATACTGTTTTCGGGCGGGCTGCTGAATCGATTCGGCAACACGATCTTCGACGAAAATTTCATGGCGCGGGTGACGATCTACCAGGTGTTCGGGCTTGTCAGTTGGAAAGACATCCTGTTTGGCATGAACGTCGACGACCTCCTGGCGATCGTCAACGAGAAGCTGCATCTGCCCTACATCGAGAGCGCGCCGGTGGTCATCATCATGCTCTTCGGCCTGCCCATAGCCGTGCTCTTTACCGTGCTGATATTCTGGTTCGTTTTTCGGCTGCTGCGCGCGGCGCCGCTGCCAGCATGGGTCGGCACCATGACGTTCTTGCTTGCCGCGCTGTCGAATAACGCGCTCTCGTCAAAATCGCCGGAGATCACGATAATCGTGGTGTTGCTGCTTGCCTATAGAAACGCGCCGTATAGATACCAGCCGAAGAGTACATCTTCGGCCGTGGTCGCATCCGCGCCGAAACTGGATCGGCTCGGATAAGCACAGGCTCCAGGCTCGTCAGCCGGCGCTGTCCACAACCTCGACACGACCTGCGCGGTTAAGCGTGTGGATGCCCGCGCGGGCCCATGCCGGCCCCGCGCCGATCGGGCGAGGCGGCGCAAAACGGACATCGAAATCGTCAAGCCGATCAAGCCGCATCAACCCCAGACCGCCGCCATAGGCTCTCGACCCATTTTGCACCGGCAGCACCAGGCCATCGCCCTGGCGGATAAAGGCGCCGCCGGGCCGAGTGGCCGAGTGATCGACGGCGATGGGATTGAGCGCATGCGCAACCCACGGCCCGCGCAGCGAGGGTGCGGAATAGACGGCCATCGTATCCGACGCGCTGCCATAACCGAACCGCTCCGTCCCCAACAGCCAGAAGCGCCCATCGACTTCGAGCAGCGTGGCATCATTGAAATCCTTGTCCGTCATCAGCACGGTGTCGCGTACCCAGCGATCTGGAAACTGTGCGGCGCGATAGAGCACAAGTTCGCGCGCCGCGCTGCTTTCGGGGATCATGAAAATCTCGCCGGCGTGAGCGAATACCTGCGGATACGACAGGTGGTGCGGTTCCTCCAGCACCACCCTCGGTACGCCGAAAGTGCCATCGTCGCCCAGTTCGGCGACAGAAATCACTCCGCGGCCCGTAGCGTAGGGAAATTCCTCGACAAACAGATAGTGGCGGCCATCCCGCTCGAGGACGAAGGGATCGGCGTAGAATCGCTGGCCATCGTCCGCGAGGACGGTGAACGGCGTACCGTCGAGTTGCCCGGTTTCGGCGACACCTGGCCCGTCGATCAGCCGGTAGGCAACCTGCCAATAGAAGGGGCGTCGCCCAAGTCTTAGTTTTTGCACAGCGCGATCGACCACCCCCCTGCAGAAGAAGGGCAGATAGTGCCGGACAAAACCGCCGGTCTTCTGGGTCGGCGCCGGGCTATCGGCAATGGGCACAAGTTCGCCCGCGGAAAAACGGGCGACGCTTTGCACAACCAGCGAGATGGCCCCGGCGAGCAGGTCGTTGCAGCTGCGAGACAGCCAAAGCCGGTCGCCGAGCATTGGGCGCCCCCGGACGACTGCAACGCCATCGAGGCGAATGGCAAGCTCTGGCAAACGCCCGCTCGCCAGCATCTCGGCCACACCGGCTGGAAAGGTGCTGTGGCCGCAAAATTCGAGCGTCAGGACGGGCGCGCCTCGTCCTGCGGCGGTGGCCGTGAGATCGACTACAAGATCGGCGGGACCGGACTCGCCTGCCGGCAACGGCTTGGAACGGCTCGCCAGTGAGGGACCGAAGCGTCGGCTCTCGATCGCCAGCACTTTATCAAGCCCGCGTGCGATCGGCGCAGGCGCCGACGCGTGGCAACTCGAAACCACGTGACCAGCCGCTTTCAACCGCACCAGAAGCTCTATT
Source organism: Mesorhizobium tianshanense (assembly GCF_007830515.1). Taxonomy (GTDB): domain Bacteria; phylum Pseudomonadota; class Alphaproteobacteria; order Rhizobiales; family Rhizobiaceae; genus Mesorhizobium; species Mesorhizobium tianshanense. The sequence goes on along the minus strand of NZ_VLKT01000012.1, from coordinate 68,078 downwards.
TCCCAGCGCCGAGATCCGTCGGCGTGGCCGATGATTAAAATATTAGTCAATCGAATATATTCTTTTTCAAGACTACTCTGCCAGGATACCTACCGGTTCGGTCTTTCATAAGAGTTACCCGGGGGAGCGCGGGTTTGATCGTTAATCATACATTAAGATTTAAGGTCACGAAGGCGGCTTCTGCCGCTATTAGAGCTCTTGTGGCGAATAATCAGCAGGTCGCGACCCCTATTGGCGACCAGGATCAGCAATGAACATCCTTTCACATCCAAAACTGCCTTCCCGGCAGAAACTGCTGATCGTGTTCGGCACGAGGCCGGAGGCGCTCAAATGCTTTCCGGTGGTGCGTGCAGCGCTTGCCCATCCGGGTTTTGTCACCGAAACATGCATCACCGCTCAGCACCGCGAGATGGTCGACCAGGTCATTGAGCTGACGGGCCTGCCGGTGCATCACGACCTCAATATCATGCAGCCCGGCCAGACGCTGTTCGACGTGACGTCGCGCGTGCTCCTGGGCATGGCCGAAGTGCTGGAAAAGGCGAAGCCCGATATCGTCCTCGTGCAGGGCGACACGACGACGGCGATGGCTGCCGCTCTGGCTGCCTTCTACAAGCGCATTCCGGTCGCCCATGTCGAGGCGGGATTGCGCAGCCATGACATCAACTCTCCCTTTCCAGAGGAATTGAACCGCAAGATCGCCGGTAACATCGCCACCTGGCACTTCGCACCGACCGTTCAGGCACGCGACAACCTCATCGCCGAAGGAAAGGCTGAGAACACCATCTTCGTGACCGGCAATACGGTGATCGACACGCTGTTGCATTTTTCCGGCGCGATCGACGCCGACAGGCTGATGAGCGCTGAGCTCGCCGCCCGGTTTCCTTTCCTCGATCCCACCAAGAGAATGATCCTCGTCACCGGTCATCGCCGTGAAAATTTCGACGGCGGCATCCACCGCATCTGTGCGGCGCTGAAGGGATTGGCGGTGCGCGGGGACGTGCAGATCGTCTACCCGGTTCATCCCAACCCTAATGTGCGCTCGGTGGTCAACACGGAATTGGAAGGCGTGCCGAACATCCATCTCGTCGACCCGCAGGACTATCTGCCGTTCCTGTATCTGCAGAAGCAGAGCTACCTCGTGCTGACCGACAGCGGCGGCGTGCAGGAAGAGGCGCCTTCGCTCGGCAAGCCGGTGCTGGTGATGCGTGAGAACACCGAGCGACCCGAAGGGATTGTGGCGGGCACCGCGCGTCTCGTCGGCACCGATATCGAAAAAATCCTGTCCAATGCCAATAGCCTGCTTGATGACCAGGCGGCCTATCGCGGCATGGCGGAACGACACAACCCATATGGCGATGGCCGGGCCAGTAACCGGATCGTTGAGGAACTGCTGCATCATGGCTGACATCAAGACCGTTTCCGTTATCGGCATGGGCTATATCGGCCTGCCGACCTGCGCCATTTTTGCCAGCCGCGGGCTCGACGTGATCGGCGTCGACGTCAACGAGGCGGTGGTCGAGAAGGTCAACCGCGGCGAAATCCACATCGTCGAGCCGGACCTTGATGGTCTGATCCAGAAGGTCGTAGCCAACGGCAAGCTAAAGGCGTTCAGCACGCCGCAGCCGGCGGATGCCTATGTCATCGCTGTGCCGACCCCGATGACTGACGACCACAAGCCTGACGTGAGCTACGTGCTCGCGGCGGCACGAAGCATCGCTTCCGTGCTGAAGCGGGGAGACCTTGTGGTGCTGGAATCGACATCGCCAGTCGGCACGACGCGCATCATGACGGGACTGCTTGCCGAGTTGCGGCCCGATCTCAAATTTCCTGTCACGCATGGCGAAGAGGCCGATGTCCTGGTCGCCTATTCGCCCGAGCGCGTGTTGCCGGGAAAGGTCCTGACCGAACTGATCAACAACGATCGCTCGATCGGCGGACTGTCGCGCAAGTCGTCGGAACGGACTGCGGCACTCTATTCAACCTTCGTTACCGGCGACCTGTTCATGACCCAGGCCGAAAGCGCGGAACTGGTGAAGCTGACCGAGAACGCGTTCCGCGACGTCAATATCGCCTTTGCCAACGAGCTTGCGGCAGTGTGCCAGGATCTGTCGCTCAACGTCTGGGAGGTGATCGATCTCGCCAACCGGCATCCCCGCGTGAACATCCTCCAGCCGAGCCCGGGCGTCGGCGGCCACTGCATTGCGGTCGATCCGTATTTCATCATCGACGCCGCGCCCAACAGCACGCGGCTGATGGCTTCGGCGCGCCGGATCAATTCCGAGCGTCCTATGTCGGTGGTCAGGGATATAGAAGCCTTGCTCGACCCTTCCCGCAAGCAGACGATCGCCTGTCTTGGCCTCAGCTTCAAAGCCAATATCGACGATATGCGCGAGAGCCCGGCTGTCGAGGTGGTGAAGCTCTTGTCCGATATCCCCAACCTGAAGATCATCGCGGCTGAACCCAACACACATACACTGCCGCATGAGCTCGAGGGCAAGGGCATCGTTTTCACCGATGCACTTTCGGCCATCGACAAGTGCGATATCGTCGTCCTGCTGGTCGACCATCGGCAGTTCAATCTGATCGATCCCGAAGCGCTCAAGGACAAGAAGCTCATCGACACAAGGGGTTTGTGGACCTGGCGCAAGGCACGCAAGCCTGACGCCCGCATCGAAGGCAAGAAATCGGAAATCGAACACCTGACACTTCCCGCAAGTGCGGAGGAGGCCGCTTGAGCGCACACGACCCGGCATGGGCGCAGCATCGCCTGTTGGCGTCACGGCGCCGGGAGTTCCTTGGCGCGCCGATCCATGCGCTGACCATGGCCGAGACGCTGGCCATCGCCGATGAGGCGATGACGCTTCGACGGCCGCTGCATCATGTGGTCGTGAATGTCGCCAAGCTTGTGAACATGCGCAACAATGCCGAGCTGCGGGAGGATGTGGCGACGGCGGATGTGATCAACGTCGACGGCAAAGGTGTGCTTTGGGGTGCGCGTCTTTGCGGCGTCGCGCTGCCGGAGCGGGTAGCGGGCGTCGACATCATGACCAATCTGCTGAGCCTGTGCGCGACGCGCGGCTACAGCCCCTTCCTCCTGGGCGCCGAACAATCCGTTCTCGATGCGGTGAAAAGGCGACTTGCCAAGGATCATCCGAGCCTCGTTGTCGCCGGCATGCGCGATGGCTATTTCAAGCCGGAAGACGAGGCCGGCATCGTCGAGGCGATCAACGCCTCGGGCGCCGACTGCCTGTTGGTGGCGATGCCGACGCCGCGCAAGGAGCGCTTTCTCAAGCGCTATCGTGACGAACTCGCTCCGAGTTTCGTCATGGGCGTGGGCGGCAGTTTCGATGTCTATGGCGGCAAGGTTGCCCGGGCGCCGAAACTGGTTCAGGCGGCCGGTCTGGAATGGCTGTTTCGCGTGGCACAGGAGCCGCGACGCCTGTGGCGCCGCTACTATGACACCAACACTACTTATGCAGCACTGCTGTGCCGGGAGTTCTGGGACCGTCGGGGGCGCCGAAAGGTCGATCTATAGGCCGCGGCTACAACAGGGCGCCGGGGTCGAAATGGCGAAGTCAACGTAAAACACGATCATCATCTTTGTTTGCCCGCGCTACAGAAAAAACCTTTATCAAGGTGATAATTATCCTCGGAGTCATTATTATTCTTACAGGCCATGTGTATTTATATCTGTAATAAAGTGCTTCAGCGAACAGACTTCCTTTATTCATTCCTTTCTCGCAAATTGTTTTTGCCTCGTCGATCCTACCTTCTGAAGCCAAATAAAATCCATACAAGTAGTAGATGGCACCCAATCTCCAGTCGCTTTTTTCGGCAAACAGCGTGTGCACGCGCGGTCACGCGCTAGTACAAGTATCTTCATCCATTGAAAGAGAGACCTCTCACCCAATTTTTCGGACGACTTGCGGAGCCAAAACTCTGACTGATCCAGGTCTTTTGGCAAATATCTCCCGGCTGAAAACTCCAAACCGACAGCGCGTTGGGCATCTGGATCGCCACCTTTCGCCCTAGGTAAAAAGTAGTCTTTCCACTTTTCTTGCTTGTCGGCAAAATCATCCATTCTTTTTCATCTCCGCTTCTGATTCGATTTCAGCCGAGCTCAGCGCCATGCAGCACAACCTGGATCGGCACACTGTGCGCTGAAGTCGGACAGAATCCATCCGCTTGATTGAAACCCTACTTTTGACCCGTTCGCGGCCCCACGATCAGGGAGATGCTTCAAAGGGTTGCTGTTTCTAAATTTTTTTCAAAAACACAGAACCAAGATAAAAAATTCCCGATTTTTCATAAAAATGAAGACCAAATCCATCGTGTAGGTGAATGCCACGGTCTGATTCGCTGTCAAGCGTCTTATCGTAATTGAATTCAACCGAGTTAATCATTAGATATCCCACAACACTACTCATTTGTAATAGTTTTTTTGAAATCTTTTCGCTCTCATGCTTTGGCAGCTTGATTTCGCCCTTATGTGTCTTTCCAGGATATAATCCGAAGTACCTGACGGTTTTCAGTTCGTTTGTTTCGTCTAGTCCGACCTCGAGGTCGTCGAAGCACATTACATTCTCCCCTTTCTTCCAAAAGGGGTCGGGACCAAGCGCTCGATTGATGGCTTCCGGCCCTGACGTCTCATCAAGCTGGTACACAGCCTCTCCTCGAAGGATGCGCCAAAAGGGAGATGTATGGTGTCCAATCGTGTTTTTGTTGCTGTTGGTCATTGTTTTGTTCGCACACCCTTCGTTGCCCCTTGCTCACCCGCAGCGTCGAGTCATGCGGTCAATCTACACACGACAGCCGTGCAAGCGTAAAAAGTACACTGTCACAGTGATTCCACCGTAATTCGAAAGGTGTATCTATAGGGCGACTGCTCCAACAAACGTCGCCGGCCCGGGGCAGATGCTTCGGTCCGAAGTTGGGACCGCTCTCCAGTACCGCGACACGGCAATTCCGATGCCCTCGTGGGTCTATGCGAGCCGTAACCGCGCCCTTAGCTTGGCTACAAGTTGCATCGCGGCGGCAGGGTAGAACAGCCAGGTCAGCCCGAGGAAAACCACCGCGCCGGCGGTGCCGCCGGCGACGAGCGGGAAGATGGCCGGCACATTGCCGAATACAGCACTGGCAAGGCTGGCGGCCAGTCCCGTGCCGAGCGAGATGACGATCGAAACGCCGATGTCGCGCCATGGCACCGGCACCGGCGTGAGCCGTTCGCTGATGATGATGCAGGCTACAAGGCCTACCAACGATCCGCCCGCCAGCGCCAGGGCGGCGCCGACCTCCGCCATCGGTGGGATCAACAGCACCGACAGTGCGATTGTCGCCACCGAGCCGAACGAATTGGCGATGATCAGCAGCCACGGCCGCTTGTGCGCGTGCACCACGGTGCCGTAGACGAAGCTCGCGAGGTTGGCACACAGCACGCTGAACGCGATGATCGGAAAGAGCAGACCAAAGCGGCCGTGATATTCGGAAGGCAACAAGAGCTGCGTGATATCGCTGCTGAGTGCCACCAGCATCGCCGCAACCGGCAGGCAAAGGCGGATCATCAAGGCCATCAATTGCGACAGCAGCCTGCCCGACGCCGCAGGCCCCTCGTCGTCGAACCGGCTGACAACCTCGGGAAAGGCGCCCATGTTGATGGAATTGGCGACCATGTCGATCGGCTGGCGGGCCAGCACATAGGCCGCGGCGAAGATCGCCACAGCGCCGGCATCGTAATAGATCTTGAGGAACAGACGCTCCGCGCTGTGGAGGCCGAAGCCTACCAGCGCCATGATGACCAGGGGCACGCCGAGGACGAAGAACTCCTTCTGGGTGAAGCGTGGCGGACCGGCAACGACGCGCCGGGATGCCATGACGCCCGCCACGACGCCTGCGATCAGCACGCCGAGGCTCGAGCCGAGCGATACCGTCAGGAACGAATCCTGAAAGATGGCAATGGCGCCGATCGGCAGCGCGAGTTGCAGCAGGGCGCGCAGGAATTCGAGCATCGAATAGACCGAATGACGCTGCTGCATCTGCAGCACGGTCAACGCGAAGCGACCGATGGAGCCGGCGATCAGGTAGCCGCAGACGGCGATCGCGAACTCGACCCAGCGCTCCGGCACGATCACTGCCGAGGCGACCATGGATACAATCAGCGCCAGTGCCGTGCTGGCAAGCAGTACCCGCCCGGCCAGCCTCAGGCTGCCTCGGCTGATGTCGCCTTTGCCGCCAAGCCTGAGCAAGGCGATGCGCAGCCAGTTGGTAACGGCGATGTCGGTCATTTCGCCTACGGTCACCACCAGGGTCAGCAGGCCATACTCTGTCTGGTCGATCAACCGCGTCACGATCACCAGCAGCAGCAGCGCGGAGATTCGCGTCAGCAGGATCGCCGGGGCATAGATGAGCGTGGAGCGGAGCAGCAAGGGTTGTTCCCGGAAATTTCGCCTTCGATTAATCGTCGACCGGCGGAAAATCCAGCGCGATGACGGCAAAGGGTGAACAGATTCAGTTTGAACTAACGGATTCGTCGTAAACCTTATTTGAAACCTTTGCTTTGTATTTCCGAAATAGGAATCATGTTGCAGCGTCTTGCCCACAATCGAAAAGTGCATGTCCTTGTCGCCACGCCCTCGGGTGTTTCGGGGCAGGGAGGCATCGACCGCATCATGGGGGCGTTGAAGCAGGAGTTCGAACGGCAAGAGATCGCCGACATCGATGTACGCTTCCTCGCCAGCCGCGGCCCAGGGCATGTCGGACTTTCGGTCTTCTACATGTTTGACTTTTGCCTGCGGATGCTTGCGGCGCGTTTGGCGAGACGCGCTGATGTCATTCACATCAATATATCGGTCTCCGGCAGTACCTATCGCAAGATGGTGATCGCCGCCTGCGCACGCCTGCTGTCGATACCCTATGTCCTGCATTTGCACGGGGCGCAGTATCAGACATTCTGGAAAGACGATCGTAGTTTCATGAGCCGCCGTATCAAAGCTCTGTTCGAGCACGCCGGTCGAGTGATCGTCTTGGGCGGGCTTTGGCGCGACTTCGTCGCCAGCCGGGCACCGGGGGGAGCCGGCAATATTGTCATCGTTCCCAACGCCACGGCGGTTCCCTCGTTGGCCCATGTCGGCGGCGGCGACCATGTGCATATCCTGTTCCTCGGCCGCATAGGCGACCGCAAGGGCGTACCGCAATTGCTGGATGCGCTGCATCGCATGGAGCCGATCAAGAATTGGCGCGCCACGATCGCCGGCGATGGCGAAGTCGAGGCGGCGCGGACGAGAACGGCCGAACTGGGCCTTGCCGAGCGCGTTGCCTTTCCCGGCTGGGTCGGCCCCGATGAGGTCGCGTCGCTGATCGCTTCGGCGGATATTCTGGTGCTGCCCTCCTTTGCCGAAAACCTGCCCGTCTCGGTCATCGAAGGGATGGCCGCGGGCCTCGCGGTGGTGACGACGCCTGTCGGCGCCGTCGAGGACATCATCACCAACGAGCAATCCGGGTTGCTGGTGCCACCCGGCGATGTTGCGGCGTTGACCGAGGCACTGACACGGCTGGTTGAAGATCCGACACTGAGGGCCAGGCTTGGCGCTGCCGCGATGGCGGTGCATCGGGAACGGCTCGAGCTCGCACCGTTTGTCGGCGCGATCAGCGACGTCTGGAGGTCGGTCGCGTTAGAGGCTCAACCGGTCAAGCGCTGACTCTGTCCTGTGAGAACATGGATGCTGAGCTTGCGGATCGTCGCCTGAGTGCGGCAGGTGAACCTAAGACGAGCACCGCGGGCGGGGCGCGGCATCGATCCCATTGGCGTCACTGCGGCGCTCCAAGCTCGAACTCGCGATGGAATATCTCCAAATTCAGCAGCGCCCATATCAGCTTTTCGTGGTCTGCTGCACCCTTGGTGTGTTCCGAGACAATTTGATCAAGGTGCTTCGCGCTCAAGTAGCTGCGAATGACGGAACGGGAGGAGCAAAGATGGTCGTGCACGTAGTTCCTCATCGGCCCGCGAAACCATTCGGCGACGGGTACTTTGAACCCGATCTTGCGGCGGTTGAGAATTTCCTCAGGAAGCATGCTGGCCATACTGTCGCGCAAGATCAGCTTACCCTTCCGCCAACCCACCTTGTAGCGATCAGGCAATTTGCTGACGAACGCAACCAGATCGCGATCGAGGAACGGCATTCTCCCTTCGATTGAACCGGCCATCATCATACGGTCGCCCCGTTCCAGGAGATTGTCAGGCAACCACGATGTCTGATCAAAAAACAGCACGCGGCGAAGATGGGATGCCGTCGCGCTCGAGGAGAACGGGAAGTCGTTACGGTCGTTTTGGCAATTGGCCGGCGCACCGATGAGGCAATCGTGTTGCCGCGCTGTCATGGCTCCAAACCATAAGATCATCCGCGTGGCAAAGTCCCTTTCACCCGCGCTTCGGGCAAATGTATCGAACTTGGCTGATGCGCCAGGCATGGCGCGTATCAAAGGGGCGAGGAGATTGTCGTGGAGCAAGGCTGGAACGAGCGACCGGTAGATTCCAGCCAACGACTCCGCGCGATGTTTGGGATACCCGCCGAGAATCTCGTCTGCCCCTTCCCCTGTGAGCACCATCTTGACCTCCTGCGAGGCTCGCGCCGACATCAGGTAAATTGGGATGTCCGAACTTTGTGAAACAGGCGCCCCCAGATGGCGAATCAACTTGGGCAGATGGTCAATCAAGTCGTCTGCCTGGATGACCAGTTCACAATGATCCGTCTTGAAGTGATCGGCGACGCGTCGGGCGAACGGGAGTTCGCTATAAGCCGACTCGCTGAAACCGACCGAGAATGTACGAATGGGCTTGTCACTGTGCTTGGTCATCAGGGCGACGATTGCTGACGAGTCGAGCCCGCCGGAGAGAAAGGCGCCAAAGGGCGCATCGCTGCGCATTCTGATCTCGACGGAAAGGTCGATCAGTTCCAGAAATCGTCGATTGGCGGTTTCGCGGTCGATATCCTCGGTCAGATCCGTTTGATCCGGGGGCGTAAAATAGCGCGTTTCCGTCACTGTCCCTTGCGACCAGACAGCATAGCTTCCAGGGTTGAGTTTGCGGATCTGTTTAAAAAGCGTGCGCGGTCCAGGCACGTAACGCCAGCGCAGATATTCGTGCACAGCGTTCAAATCGAGATGCTGCGCATTTGGCTGCGATGACAACAACGCATTGATCTCCGAGGCAAAGGACAGCAATCTTTCGCTTTGCATGAGGTAAAGGGGCTTTTTGCCGAAGGGATCCCGGCCGAGGATCAATTCATGCCTCTGAGCATCCCAGAGCGCAAAAGCGAACATGCCGCTCAATCGGTCGAACATGGATAAGTGCCACTGATCGTAAGCTCTGAGCAGCACCTCGGTATCGGAACGCGTTCGAAAATGATGACCGAGGCCGATCAATTCCTGGTGCAACTCGATATAGTTGTATATTTCGCCGTTGAAAATAATTCTAAGTCGGCCGTCGTCTATATGCATCGGCTGATTTGAATCGGCATTCAGGTCAATAATAGCCAGGCGGCGATGCACCAATGCCAATTGATCCTCGCCGTTGCTCAAGTCCAAGAGCTCGGCACCTTCAGCATCGGGACCACGATGCCGCAATGCGTTTGACATCCTGGCAGCCCGATCTTGCGGATTCTCAACTCTCCGCCCGATCCAGCCGGCAATTCCACACATCGTTTCTCCCCCCGGGGTACGCGTATTCACGACGCTACTAACACCGAATGTATTAAGCACCTGGTGGCCGACAAAACCGGATCGCAAAATTGCCGGAGAGATTAAAGCCCAGCTTGGCCCGTGAAGCGAGGTTACGTCAGCTATGGCAGGCCCAGTGCCTGCAACATCAATGAGTCTGGGACCGCTGGCCCATCGGGCCGGATGACGGTCATTCCATGGGGATTGGAGAATTCCCAGACAGACCACGGGATCGCGAAGCGTTCCGCCTGCTGGCGCACCGCCCTGAGATAGCGCAGACGGTCAGCGTCGAACGCGCCCATGCGGCCGTCGGTGGACATGAGGATGACGCCGAACTCACCCATGAAAAGCCGCCGGCCTGGAATGCCATGGGCCTCGGCCCAGTCGACCGCCTGACGGAAGCTCGCCTCGAGTTGGCTCTGGCCCCAATTCTGTTCGAAATATCGGGCGATTGCTTCACGCGCCGCGACCATGTTCATCACCTGCTCGACCGAGATCAAGCCGGCGGCGTCCATCTGCGCCTTAAGGGTTTCGGCCACCACTTCGGGCGTACTGCTGTCGGCCGGCCAGGGAAGGCCCGAGGCGAAGGTGTTTGTTCCGTCGGGCCGCTGGTGCGTGAAACTGTGCGGCTCGTACATATGGAAGCTGTAGTAGAGGTTCGAATCGTCAAAGTCTGGGGTGAGATTGACCAGTCCGGCAATGCTGCCGCCGCAGGCGCCCGTTGCGACGATGGTGATCTCGCTGCTGACTGCGCGAATATCGCGGACCGTGCCTGCCATGATCCGCTGCCAGTCATCGCTTCCGCTCGAATCGCAGGGGTAGTATGCCGGTTCGTTATAGGGTTCGATGGCTACCTTGTCGGTGCCGACCTTGACCAGCATGGTGGCGACCGCCACAACCATTTCGCGATAGCGGGCCACGCCCTCGCTGTCGGCACCGCCATAGATCATCTCCATGCTGTTGGCCGGGACCTGGGTGACGCCGTGCAGGTCGAAGACAACCTTGAGGCCGGCCGACGTTATCCGTTCGACCGCAGCGGCAAGTATGTCCAGCGCCTGCTTTCGTTTGGCGCCCTCGCTGGCAAGCAGAGGACCGGGGTCGACGCTCAGCCGGACGAAGTCGAACCCCATAGATCGAACGCGCGCAAATTCGTCGCCGCCTGGCCAATCGGTGAGCGGCCTGTGTCCCGCAAGCCATTCCTGCTCGCTGCGATAGGGGGGCCAACTATAGGATCCATCGTCCTCCACCGGCGACCAGTTGAGCCATTCATGCACGCCGACGCCGCGCTGGAGCGGGATCGGCGCAGCGCCGGCGGCTACCGCCATGCCGAGCACCCACGCCGCAACACACGCCATCCTTCTCATCGCCACTCTCCGTATCATGCCGAAGACATTAACCGCAGGATTGGAAAAGGAGGATTGCCGTCGCGCGGCTTTTCGACAGCATGGTATATAAGAATCGAAACCTTGGCGGAGCGCGTATGAGAATCGGCTGGTACATCAACCGGTTGCGCAGCATGGAGCCGGCCGAGGTGTTGCACCGGCTGGGCGAGCAGCGTCGAAGGATAGCTTCCCGCCGCCGCGACGACGGCTGGGAGCGCTATGCTTCGCCCCAATTGCATCCGGTGTTGCGTGGATTTCGCATTGCCGCGCTGGCTGCGACACCGGCACAACGGCAAGCCATAGCGGCGGCGGCGCAAGATACGCTTGGGGGCCAGTTTTTCGCACTTGGGCTGACATGGCCACGGCGCGACTCCGATCGGCTGTTTCCTCCCGAGCTTTGGCGCCTCGATCCGGTGACCGGCCGGCTTTGGCCGGGTCCCGAGATCTATACTTTCGATATCGATTTTCGCCATCGCGGCGACCGCGGCGATGTAAAATATGTTTGGGAGATCAATCGGCTGCAGCAGTTGCCGCCGCTTGCCGCCCACCTGCTTCTCGCCGGTGATGATCAGTCCCGAATGGCCATCGAGGCGGCGATCGACAGTTGGCATCGCGCCAACCCGCCGTTTCGCGGGGTTGGCTGGGCTTCCGGCATCGAAGTAGCGCAGCGAGCCATCAGCCTGATTGTCACCATGGACCTCGTCGGCGACCGACTCGGCGCGGCGACACGGCAGCAAGTGGGTGAAATACTGGCGGCAAGCGCCTATTGGCTGCCGCGGTTCCCGTCCCGGTTCTCCTCCGCCAACAACCATCTCGTCGCGGAACTGGCTGGCGAGTATCTGATCTGCCTGGCGTTAGGGGCCGAATCCGGCGCTGTCCGCAGCGCCCTCCTGGCCGAGGTGCACAAGCAGATACTCGCCGATGGTACCGGTGCCGAGCAGACCCCGACATACGCGGCCTTCACGGCCGAACTCATCTTGCTGTGCGCTGCTGCGGCTCGCCAGGCTGGAACGCCGTTTCCCTCGCCCGTCGAAGCGCGGCTGGCGGCATTCGCCAATTTCGTCGGCTGGCTCCCATCGAAAGCCGCCGGTTTTGGCGATGACGATGAAGGCCGCGTGCTGACGCTGGGGGACGAGCCGGACTATCTCCGATCCGTCGCCGCCGCCATCCATGGCTTTCTACGAATGCCGGGCAACGCCGCGGAGCCAGACGATTTTCGTGCGCTTTTCTTTGGCGTGCCTTCGGAACCGGCGCCGGTGCCGCATGGGTTGCAAACGTTCACGCAAGGTGGGCTCTCCATCTGGCGCGGTGAGATGAATGACCGCGGCATCGATCTGACATTCGACCACGGCCCGCTCGGCTATCTCTCGATAGCGGCTCACGGCCATGCCGACGCGCTCTCGCTCACCCTGTGCATCGATGGCGAGCCGGTGCTGGTCGACCCCGGCACCTGGCTCTACGGTTCGGGGGGCGTCTGGCGCGACTGGTTCCGCTCGACGCCGGCGCACAACACGCTGAATATCGAGGGCAAAAGCCAAAGCATCATCGCCGGGGAGTTCAACTGGTCGCACAAGGCGGTTGCGGCATTGGTGGAGAGCGAGCCGGGGATGGAGAGCGAGCCGGGAACGCACTGGAAGCTGCGCGCCCGACACGACGGGTATAGAAGCCGCTTCGGCGTGGTGCATCAGCGTACCGTGATGCACCAGGCCGATGGGATCCTCGTGTCCGACCAACTGCTCGGCGGCAGGCGCGTGGCCGAAATCGTCTTCCAACTCGCCACCGGTCTCGGCGCCAACCAGGACGGAAACACGGTGATGGTGTTGCGCGGCGATGAGCCGCTGATGACCATCCGCTTTCCGGACGCTGCGCTCGACATCCGCGCCGGCGGCGACGCACCGGGGCAGGGCGGCTGGGTTTCACCAAGTTTTGGCGCCAGGCAGCCAGCCGAACGCATCGCCTGGCGTGGGGAAGTGGGCGAAGAGGGGATCAAGATCCACCTCGCGGTGATCCCCCCGCCGCAAAGATAGCGCCGCAGCAGGGCGGCCGCGTCCGGTGTTCCAACCATATTCGACATTAATTACGTTCCGACATTTAGCGGTTTTGTTACGGTTGACCTGCTAGTTTGGCGTAATCCGGCATGCTTTGCCCGTTGCATCCGCAGAAGCCACCTGGTTGCAGGCAACATGCGGTGAGTTTGGCATTTTTTTGCTCTGCAGTCCGCCGGATCGCCTTCTCGCACCCCCAGGGAGCCACCGCACCGATGTTTTCTGAACTTGCCAGAGTGATTGGGGAAAAGCTCTCAAACATCAATTTTCTGACTCTCGGCCTGCTTCTCCTTACGGCATTGGGGAGCGCGGTGGTCGCTTACTGGCGAACTGTCGAGCATAAATCCTTCAGGGATTTTTTCGATTTCGCCTTCCCGGCGGAAGTCATCCTGCACCCGTCGGCGCGAGCGGATGTTCTATTTTGGGTCACAAAACGCGCGATGATGCCTTTCCTGCTCATCCCTGCCGGCGTCACCTTCGTTGCCGCCGTGGGCTATGGGACACACCAGGCAGTCGGCTGGCTTTTCGATATCCAGGCGCCGCTCATCGACGGCCCGGCCGGACCGGTGACGATCGTCATCTTCACCGCAACCATGCTGATCGCCTACGATATTTCGTATTACATCTACCATGTCGCCCAGCACCGCTTCCCGTTCCTGTGGGAATTGCACAAAGTGCATCATTCGGCTGAAGTGATGGTGGGAATCACCAAGGATCGGGTTCATCCGCTGGACGATCTGATGAACCGTATCTGGGATGGCGTTATTCCGGGGGTCTGCTTCGGCATCTGGAGCCTGATCGCGCTCGATCCGGTCGAGATCGCCATCTTCGGCATCAATGTCTATGTCATCCGCAACATCCTGATGATGGACTTTGTTCGCCACACCCATTTCAAGATCTCCTTCGGCCCGTTGAACAACATCATCTTGTGTCCGCACTGGCACCAGGTGCACCACAGCATCGACCCTCGCCATTACGACAAGAATTTTGGCCTGCTTTTTTCGTTCTGGGATCGCCTCTTCGGAACGCACTTCGTCCCGGATCCGAATGAAGACCTCAAGTTTGGCCTGATGGATCGGGATGTGCGCGATTATCAATCGCTCTTTGGGCTTTACATCCTGCCGCTCAAGAAGATGGGTGGGCATGTCGTCCGACTGTTCCAGAGGCGTCCCGATGTCATCGCTCAGCCACAGGATCAGTCCCCTTCATGAACACCATTGTTTCGATTGACGCTTCGAGCGCAGAGCGCCTGGAAATTGTCCGGTCGGCGGATCGCCTGGCTGCGGTCGAGGCCGACTGGACGCATCTTTGGCATCGCACCGACGGGCTGATCTTTCAGAGTCATGCCTGGATTTCGGCATGGTGGAATACCGTAGCGGATCGTGAACAGCGCGCGCTGCGGATCGGCCTGGTCTGGAACGGCGACAGGCTCGTTGCTGTCGTTCCCCTGGCGATCGGCAAACGCAAAGGCCTGCGGCTTCTCGAATGGGCGGCCGGCAGCTATACCGATTATGGGGATATTCTCGTTGCCCCGGAATGCTCGCTGTCGGCCCTGCAGGACGTATGGGGCCAGATCTGTGGCGCCGGTGGCTTCGATATCGCCTTTCTCAATCGTCTCTTGCCGGGTGCGGCGGCCCGCAAGATTTTCACTCCGGATAACGCCGGCGGCATCAGGCTCCGACCCAATCACAGAGAGGAAATCAGTTATCGCGTCACCGGGCAGTGGGAGAGCGGAGCCGCATGGCTGGCGGCGCAGTCGAAAAAGACGCGGCAGAACTATCGGCGCGGCGTCAAGACGTTGGAAGAAGCCGGAGAAGTGAAATTTCGCCTGCTTGCGCCCGACGAGCCGCTGCAGCCGGTCCTGGACCGGCTCGCTGCGCTGAAGCGCAGATGGCTGGTGCGGCACAAGCGTGAATCCCAGCTTTTCGAAGAGGGAGCGCCGGTGCTCGCGGCACTCGTCGACGCGCTGGCGCAGGCCGGCCTGCTGCACATTTTTGTACTTGAATGCGATGGCGCGATGGTCGCGGTTTCCATCAATTTCGTCCAGCACCACACCATGATGGCTTTCGTGACCACCTTCGATCCGGATTTCGGCCAGGCGTCGCCGGGCATGATCCTGATGATGGACTATATACAGTGGTCGATCGATCACGGCCTCGGCACGGTCGATTTCCTCTGTGGCGCCGAGTCGTTCAAGCACAAGTTCGCAACGCAGGGTGTTGTCCTGCAATCGGTTCTTGGGACGCGCACGGCGCAAGGCTCGCTCGCTTCCCTTGCCGATCGTATGCGTCAGACGGTCCGGCATGTACGCGGGCGCGGGTTGGTACCGACACCCTGATCTCGGCTTGATTGCCGCCAGAACGCCGTGTGTCCGGGGACCGGTGCGAAGCGGTAGCGGCCAAGATGGTCATGTCTTCCCCAACAGTTCAGCCTTGGCCTGCCGGTTCACGGCGCCATAAGGCGATGAGGCGACATAGACGATTTCCAGATCGTCATCCGCCACGATCTCGCCAGCCACGCCCGCTGGCAAGTAGATCGTTTCACCGGGGGCCGCAGTCAGCGCTTCGCCATGGCTTCGCACCGTGCACCGGCCCTTGGTTACCACAAGAACCTCATCATATTCGAACTGGAACTGGCTCGAAGCCCCCTTTGGCGAGCGTGTAAAACCCAGCGCGCCGAGTTTCGCGGCAGGCGCCTCGTCTTCGTTGACCACATCGGCCAACGAGAATCCGGAGTGCTCCATCCATTCGGTCGCCCCATCGCTCGTGTACTTTTGAATGCGCTTTGGATCAAATCTCGGCATCGGCTTCTCCTTTCCCGTACGATGGCAGCGGTATCTTGATGGAACCGGGTGGGTGGCAACGGTTGGCTCTTTCCCAA
Source organism: Mesorhizobium tianshanense (assembly GCF_007830515.1). Classification (GTDB taxonomy): domain Bacteria; phylum Pseudomonadota; class Alphaproteobacteria; order Rhizobiales; family Rhizobiaceae; genus Mesorhizobium; species Mesorhizobium tianshanense. The sequence goes on along the minus strand of NZ_VLKT01000012.1, from coordinate 52,060 downwards.
TCAGGCCGCCGGCAGCACGAACCGGTCAAAGTGTCGATCGCGTCTCAGGAGCGACGACGAAAACGATGATCAGAAGGGCGGCAAGCACTTTTTCACCAGAGCCTCGAAGCGGCGGAAAAATGCCTAACGCGCCGATTGCATTCCGGTTGCGGTCGGCGTAGCCGATAGGGAGAAATAGGCCGCAAGCGCGCGGATGTCGTCGTCCGCCAGGCCTTTGGAGGCATTGGCCATGAGATGGCCGAAGCGCGTTCCGCCCCGCTTTCCCGCCCTGAACAGCCCAAGCTGCGCCTCGATGTAACGCTCGGGCTGACCGGCGATGGAAGGATAGAGTGGGCTGCGGTCCCGTCTTCCATGACAGCCGAGACAGGCGGGCACGCTGGCCTCCCTCACGCCCCTCTCGGCGATTTCCCTGCCGCGCCGGACAAGCGCGGGATCGCCGGCGCCGCCCGGCTGCGTCGAGGGCAGGGCGGCGAAATGCTTGGCCAGGTCCGGCCAGAACTGAGGCCCCGCCGCAGTGGCGGGCAGGCCCATCATCCCGCTTGTCCGGCCTCCCTGCGCATAGGCACGCAGGCTTTCAAGGAGGTAGGCCTCGCTCTGCCCGGCGAGAACGGGGATCGCGGGACCGCGCCCGAGGCCGTCCTCGCCGTGGCAGCGGGCGCAATCCGCGAGCACTTGTCTCAGGGTTCCGGCAGCGTCTGCGGGACGAGCAAGCCTTTTTCCATAGGCGAGGTCACGATAGGTGGCTTCGTCCATCGACGGCAGTTCGCGCAGGAAGGCGACCATTGCCCAGACCTCGTCGTCGCGTTCCTGCGTTGGCCAGGCGGGCATGCCGGTGAAGCGCACGCCGTGCTTGACGATGCGGAAAAGCTGCGCGTCGGTCCATTCGCCGCTTCCGGCAAGATCAGGCGGCTGCGGCAGCATTCTCTCGACGACAGGAGATCGCGGCTCGCCTGGCGCGCCGTGGCAGATGGCGCAGCCGCGCGCGAAATGCCCGGCGGCCGGCTGGATCGCGTGGCGCGGCAAAGCCGCGGGAACATCGACCGCCAGCGCATAGGTGCGCACAGCTGATTGCATGGCGAAATGGAGAAACCATTCCGTGATCTTCCAATGGCCACTTGAGGCACCGACATTGAAAAAGCCGATCCAGGCGGCCAGCACCACGACGAAGGGCAGAACGGCAAGCGCGATGGCGAGTTTCTTCCAGCTGATATGCATCAAACCGTCTCCCGCGGCGGGGTGGCGAGCATGCGTGCAAGCAGCGTTACGCCGCCGGCAAGATAGACCGCCGCGCCGACCAGAAGCATGATCACGCCGCCAAGCTCCTGATCCTGCTGCGCGGAAAGCGAGACGCCGAAGCAGCTGACGTCGTCCGCGCCATAGAGCGGCCTCGGGGTCAGCGCCAGCAGTGCGCCGAGCAAGGTCATATGGATGGACGTGAGAAGCAGGGCGAAGGCGCCGGCGGCATTGCCTGCGGTGTCCGAGCCGCGGCGCGGCAGGCAGGCCAGCCACAAGAACAGCCCGGCGGCGAGGAACGTGGCCTGCTCGATAGCGGTGGCGAACAGCGAGCTTTCCGCCAGAGCCCGCAAGGCCGGCGCATGCCAGGACCAGACGACGATGAGTTCGACCACGGACGCGGGGAGGGCGATCGCGAACGCCCGGCTTGCGTCTGGTTTTGGACCGAGCGGGATTCCAATCGCTATCAGCGGTGCGGCAATCGCCACCACTCCCATATGCGCCAGCATGTGCGCCGAGAACGAACCCCGCCAGGCGTCGAGCAGCGGTCCGAGCCAGATCAGGGCGAGGACGAAGAGGCCGAGGATGAGACAGGCTCGTCTCACCGGATGCACTCCGTCAGGAACAATGCGGGCATTGCGGTGAAGATCACGGCGATGAAGCTCAGACCCGAGAGCAGCAGCGTCGCGAAGCCCTGGAACAGGGATCGGTCCCGGCTCGTCGGATCGTCATGGGGCGGATCATCGGTGCCGAAGCCCCATTGCCGCCAGGCGAGCCATGCGGACAGCGCGATGAGTGAGAGCGCGATCACAGTGGCGGCGGCGATGCCCGCACGCACAGCGCTGAAACTCAGCCCGACAAGCTCGGGTTTGGCGCAATAGATCGCCGCGCCTATGTAGCAAACGAGAAAATGCGCAATCCACACCACGGGCGCGGTAAACAGCGTCCAGAGCGTTTCGACCTCTTTCGGGATGAGCCGCATCGCCGCCTCACATCGCTGCCGGAAAGAGGCCGATGACGGCGAAGGTGATGACGGCGGTGACCAGCAGGAAATGCCAGTAGAGCACTACGTTGCTTAGATCCATGTCATGCTTCGGCGTCAGCCGGCCAGCCAGCGAGCGTGCCAGGCAATAGGCCTGCATGAGCGTGCCGACCGCCGCGTGGGCGAGCACCCAGATCACGAGGATCCACACGATGGCGGGATAGACGTGGCTCGTCGGGTCCATGCCGGGAGACCACGGTCCCGCAAAGCCTGCGGCGGAGGCGGCAACGGTCGTTAGCAGGGACAGCACCAGCAAGCCTCGCATAGCGGGTGTGGCGCCGCGCCTGTTGATCGTGCGGGCCGCCACCATCAGGCCCCACGCTGCAGCAAACAGGATGGCAGCCGCCAGCGACCATACCGCATCAGGCCCGGCAATCCCCTCGGTGAAGTCGGCGTGGATCGTCCAGTAGAAGAAATAGCCGAAGACGAGGCTGGCGAAGGCCGTGCCGTCGCCCACCATGGTGATGAACATCGCCCACCAGCCGACCGAATCGGGGCCGGAGGCATAAAGCGGCAGGCTGAGGCCCAGGCCAACGTCCTTTTCCGGCTTCTCGGGGATTTCGGCCGTGCCCGTCCAGAGCCAGTAGATGACGGCGCAAAGGCAAATGATTGCGGCCAGCGCCGTCGCGATCCACCAGTGGAAGGTAAGCGCGATGAAAGCGGCCCCGAGCGAGAGAGCCGAGACTATGGTGACGTGGGACGTGCCGCCGACGCGCAGCACCTGGATTGGGTCGGCGTCGAGCACGGAGGTGACCAGGCCTTCGCGCTGTCCTTCTTCCGCATCGGGCAGGTAATAGCGACCTTCATTGACCTTGCGGGCAAGGTCCTTCTGGTCCCAGAGCGGATACCGGCTTCGCACGATGGGTATCGAGCGGACGCCCCAGTTCTCCTCCGGCTCGGAAATCCATTCCAGCGTGCCGGCGTTCCATGGGTTGACTTCGCCGCGTGGCTCCCGGTGCTTCGGCCTGAGCACGTCGAAGACAACCACCAGCACACCTGCCGCGAAGATGAAGGCTCCGGCCGTCGAGATGAGGTTCAGCCAGTCCCAGCCGATTTCGGCCGGATAGGTGAAGACGCGTCGGGGCATGCCGCGCAGGCCGCTCAGATGCATGGGGAAGAAGGCGATGTTGAAGCCGCAGAACATCAGCCAGAAGGCGAGCCGCCCCAGACGGTCGGAGAGCTTCTTCGCCTCGATCAGCGGGTAGTAGTAATAGAGCCCGGCCACGACCGGGAAAAGCATGCCGCCGATCAGCACGTAGTGAAGATGCGCGACGACGAAATAGGTGTCGTGCGCCTGCCAGTCGAAAGGCGCGAGCGCCACCATCACGCCCGTCAGCCCACCGATGACGAAGATCGCCAGCCCTCCGGTGCCGAACAGCATCGGGGTCGAGAAGATGACCCGGCCGGCGAGCATGGTGGCGATGAAGACGAAGATCTGCACACCTGTCGGGATCGCCACCGCCTCGGAGGCCGCCGAGAAGAAGGCCAGCGAGATCTGCGGCAGGCCTGTCGCGAACATGTGGTGCACCCAAAGGCCGAACGAGAGGAACCCCGTCCCCACTGCCGCGAGCACGATCCAGGAATAGCCGACGATCGGACGCTGGGAGAAAGTCGGCACGATCATCGCCATCAGCGCAACGGCCGGCAGGAAGATGATGTAGACCTCCGGATGGCCGAAGATCCAGAACAGATGCTGCCAGAGCAGCGGGTTGCCGCCGCGCGCCGCGTCGAAGAACGGCCAGTCGAACATCCGTTCCATCTCGAACAAGAGGTCGCCGGCGATCAACGGCGGGAAGGCAAACAGGATCATACCCGCAACGATCAGCAGGTACCAGGCGAAGAGCGGCATCAGGTTGATGCGCATGCCGGGCGCGCGGCATTTCATGATGCCGACGATCAGCTCGATGGCGGCCGCGATCGACGCGACCTCGATGAAGGAGAGGCCGAGCAGCCAGATGTCGGCTCCGATGCCGGAGAGCTCCTTGTCGGTGGCGAGCGGCGGATACATGAACCATCCCGAGGACGGCGCCGCATTGAAGAAGATCGAGCCGCAGACGAAGATGCCGCCGAGGAAAAAGCTCCAAAAGCCGAAGGCCCCGAGGCGCGGGAACGGCATCTCGCGCGCGCCAAGCATCGGCGGCAGCAGGAAGATCGCGACCGCCTCGAAGATCGGTACCGCGAACAGGAACATCATCACCGTGCCGTGCAGGGTGAAAGCCTGGTTGAAGAGGTCGGCCGACAGGAAGTCGTTGTCGGGCACGGCGAGCTGCAGGCGCATGAGGAGCGCGAGCGCGCCGGCGAACAGCATGAAGACGAAGGCCGCCGAGCCGTACCAGAGGCCGATCTGGTAATTGTTCACCGAGGTCCAGTAGCGCCAGCCGGCCGGATTGGCCCAGACGGCGCGCAGCCGCTCTTCCTGCGCCTTGTATTCCTTCCGCGAACGCTCCTTGATCGCAGCGCTCATTGCAGGCCCCTCAGCCAGGCGGCTATGGCGCGGATGTCGTCTGGCGGCAACATGTCGAAGGCCGGCATCCTGGAGCCGGGCTTGATCAGTTCGGGTCGGGCGATGAAGCGGGCGATGGCATCTTCGGTGTTGGGCAGGATGCCAGCGCCGACCGTGATGCGGGAACCGAGATGCGAAAGATCCGGGCCGATCAGGCCGCGCGCATCGGTGCCGGCGACGAAATGGCACGACCCGCAGCCATGGCGCAGGAAAAGCGCGCCGCCGCTCGCGCCTGCGCTTTCCGCGGGATTTGCCTGGCCGGCCAGCCAGGACCGGAATGCTTCGGGCTCCATCGCCACGGCCGAGAATGCCATCAGCGCGTGGGATGTGCCGCAATATTCGGCGCAGGGGCCGCGGAATGCGCCGGGTTTCGTGGCCAGGAGCGAAAGCCTGTTGGTGCGGCCAGGGATCATGTCCATCTTGCCGCCGAGCGGTGGAATCCAGAAGGAATGGATCACATCGGCGCTTTTCAGGGTCAATTCGACCCGTTCGCCGACCGGCAGCCTGATCTCGTTGGCGGAAGTAACCGGCGGCCCCTGAGGTGGATGGTAGACGACTTCCCACCAGAACTGCCTGCCAGTGATTTCGATCCGCAGGGCGGTGGAGCCCATCGCCTGGGTAAAAGGCCGAAGGCCAGGCATCAGCCATAGTGCATAGGCGAGCAGGGCACAAAGCGTGACCGACGGGAAGACCACGCCGCCCCAAAGGATGATCCTGCTGGCGGACCTTTCGTTCATCCCGTGGCGTTTGAACAGGGCTGCATGAAGAAGCAGGGCGACCACGCCCAGCCAGATAAGCGCGCCGCCGCTTAGCATCACCCAGAACAGTACGGCTATCTGCTGCGCTTCCTCTCCCACAGGCTCAAGTACCGATCTGGCACCGGCATGGCCGCTCGCGAGCAATAATGAAGCAGCGGATAGGCTGAAATATCGACCCATTTTCCAACCCCTCCCGCGGTAAACCGGCGAGAGGGGCGGAAGGTTCCGGGCAACCGAGCGTCCGAACCAACGCCGCGTTCGGCGTTGCCTAAGCAATTTTTCGACGAGCGACGAAACAATTGCGCTCGATGCCCGTTTGCCCGTCATGGCGGGTGTTGGGATTGCCCTTGCCAAAGGAGGCGACGATGAGCGCAACCGGCTTGGAAGTTTTTGACAAAACCTTGCAGACAACGAACATCTGGCTGGACGAGATCATGGCCGACCACGGCCCCGATAGGCGCGTTGCCTGGCATATGCTGGGAGCCGTCTTACGGACCCTGCGGGATTGGCTGCAGATCGAACTGGCCGCCAACCTGGGCGCTGGGCTGCCGCTTCTCATACGCGGAGCCTATTATGATCGGTATCGGCCGCGTGATCTGCCGACCGGCAGCCGTTCACTGGAGGAATTCCTGCAGCGCGTCGCCGAGGAGATGAAATCCACCCGGCCGGTGAATCCCGAGGATGCGACCAGGTCCGTATTCAAGGTTCTCGCTCGGCATGTCGACCTCGGCCAGTCGGCGAAAGTGCGAGACGCGCTGCCGAAGCATATCCAGGCGCTGTGGCCCGAGAGTGTTGGAGTGTAGCAGCAGCGAGATAAAAAGCGGACATTGAAGGACGCGCGCTCCCGCGCCTGGGCATCACAAAACCGAGAGCGACGGACAGCACGACCTAGATCATCCGAATGACCTGCGCACCCCCAAATTCATTCGTTGCGTTCGTAAGTTCCCACCAATTCTGCTTTCTCCAGCACATGTTTTTGGGCTTCTTGCCAGATGCGCTCCACGCCCGCGGTCCCCGGAATCGCGAGGCTCGGCGTGTCGAGCGCTGCAAGTCGGAAATGGTAATGATGGACCCCGTGTCCGACCGGCGGTTCAGGACCATCATAGTAAGCATTGCCGAAGTCGTTCGTGGCTTGCCTGAGTGCTTCAGGACCGGGCTTGCCACTCTCAGCGTCGGGCAGTTCGCCGACGTCAGGCGGGATGTTGAATGACGTCAGGCGGGATGTTGAATACGGCCCAGTGACCGAAGGTTCCGTTCGGCGCATCGGGATCCTGCACGACGAGAGCGAGGCTCTTCGCCTTGTCCGGCACACCTGACCATTTCAGCGGCGGGGATACGTTCTTTCCATCACGCGTATATCTCTCGGGAATTTTTCCGCCGTCGGCAAAGGCGGAACTGCTGAGCGTAAGAGGCATGGTTCACTCCTCCAGAAAAACAGCTTGTTCGCGGCGAACTTGCAGCTCGGCAAGCGCGCTGATGGAGGAATGGACTTCCCGTGGAAACGTTCCATCCTGCGAGCGTTCGCTGGCTGGTTTCCTTTGACGATATCTGTCTGGACCCCTAACATCCTGTCGCAGACTCACTACGTGATGAGAGGGAACCACAAAGGCTTTCCGACAGTTGAATGAAGAGGCGACAGCAACCAGACCGGCCGGGGCGAGGATACCATGCGTGAGAACCACTCCGACGTCTTCGATCTGTTTTCGGAGATTTACACGAACGCGGCGCAGGAGGAGATAAGCATCCAGCAATATCTCCTCGCCTGCCGCGAGGATAAATCGATGTATGCCTCGGCGCCTGAACGGATGGTCGAGGCGATCGGCGAGCCCACCCTGATCGACACCAGCATGGATGAGCGACTCGGCCGCATTTTTTCGAACAGAACGATCAAGGTGTATCCCTCCTTCGCCGAGTTTTACGGCATGGAGGACACGATCGAGCGTATCGCCGGTTATTTCCGCTATGCCTCTCAAGGGCTCGAGGAACGCAAGCAGATTCTCTATCTGCTCGGCCCTGTCGGCGGCGGCAAATCCTCGCTCGCCGAACGGCTGAAGAAGCTGATGGAGCAGCGTCCGATCTACACGCTGAAGGTGGGCGACCAGATCAGTCCGGTTTTCGAATCGCCGCTCGGGCTTTTCCATCCCGACCGCATGGCCGACCTTTTGGAAGACAAATACGGCATCGCGCGGCGCCGGCTGAACGGCCTGATCTCGCCTTGGGCGGCCAAGCGCCTCGACGAATTGTCCGGCGACATCTCCAAGTTCAGCGTCGTCAAGCTGATGCCCTCGCGGCTTCGCCAGATCGGCATTGCCAAGACCGAGCCAGGCGATGAGAACAACCAGGACGTTTCGGCCCTGGTCGGCAAGGTCGACATAAGGCAACTCGAGAATTTCAGCCAGTCCGATCCGGACGCTTATTCCTACAGCGGCGGGCTGAACCGAACGACGCAAGGATTGCTCGAGTTCGTCGAGATGTTCAAGGCGCCGATCAAGGTCCTGCATCCGTTGCTGACCGCGACCCAGGAAGGCAGCTACAACGGCACGGAAAACTTCGGCGCTTTCCCCTATCAGGGCATCATCGTGGCCCATTCCAACGAGTCGGAATGGCTGCAGTTCAAGAACAACAAGAACAACGAGGCGTTCCTCGACCGTATCCTGGTGGTCAAGGTGCCTTACTGCCTGCGGGTCACCGAAGAAAGGCAGATCTACGAAAAGTTGCTGCGCGAAAGCGAATTGGCCTCCAGCCCCTGCGCTCCGGAGGTGCTGGACATTCTCAGCCGGTTCACAGTCTCGACCCGTCTGGCCGAGCACGACAATTCGCCGCTCTACACGAAGATGCGCGTTTATGACGGCGAGAACCTCAAGGATGTAGATCCCAAGGCGAAGTCGGTTCAGGAATACCGCGACGCCGCCGGAGTCGACGAAGGCATGACGGGCGTCAGCACGCGCTTTGCTTTCAAAATCCTGTCGCAGACATTCAACTACGACACCAAAGAGGTGGCCGCCGATCCCGTGCATCTGATGTACATTCTGGAGGAGGCGATCAAACGTGAGCAGTTCCCGAAGGAAACGGAAGCCGCCTATCTCGACTTCATAAAGTCGGAACTCGCCACGCGCTATGCCGAATTCATCGGCCATGAGATCCAGAAGGCCTATCTGGAATCCTACAGCGAATATGGCCAGAACCTGTTCGACCGCTACATCGCCTACGCCGATGCCTGGATCGAGGACCAGGATTACAAGGACCCGGATACCGGTCAGCTCCTCAATCGCGGGGTATTGGACAACGAACTGTCGCAAATCGAAAAGCCGGCCGGCATTGCCAATCCCAAGGACTTCCGCAACGAGGTCGTGAAGTTCACGTTGCGCGCCCGGGCGAGGAACCAGGGCCACAACCCGTCATGGACAAGCTATGAAAAGCTGCGCGAAGTCATCGAGAAGCGGATGTTCGGCCAAGTCGAGGATTTGCTCCCGGTGATCAGCTTCGGTTCCAAGCAGGACGGTGTAACAGAGAAGCGGCACAACGAGTTCGTGCACCGGATGGTCGAACGCGGCTACACCGAACGTCAGGTTCGGCGGCTGGTGGACTGGTACATGCGGGTGAACAAGGCGGGTTGAGCCCGGCCGGGATGGTTCCATGCCGATCTTTATCGATCGCCGACTGAACCCGAAGGATAAGAGCCTCGGCAACCGCCAGCGCTTCCTGAAGCGTGCGCGCGAAGAGCTGAAGCGAAGCATCCGGGACAAGATCCGCACCGGCAGGATCGCCGATGTGGATAGCGAGCACGCCGTCTCCATGCCGGCGAGGGGCACAGCCGAACCGAGCTTTAGCGATGCGAAGGACAGCGGCAGGCGACAGCACATCCTGCCGGGCAACAAGCATTTCGCCCCAGGCGACCGCGTTCCCAAGCCAGGCCAGGGCGGCGGCGGATCATCTCCGGGGAAAACGGTCTCGGAAGACGATTTTCGTTTCGTGCTCTCGCGAGAGGAGGTGCTCGATCTCTTCTTCGAGGATCTCGAACTTCCCGACATGGTCAAGCTCAATCTCAAGGAGATACTTGCCTTCAAGCCGCGCCGGGCCGGCTTCGCCGCGACCGGTTCCCCGACCAACATCAATGTCGGGCGCACGATGCGAAACAGCCATGGCCGCCGGATTGCGCTCAGGCGTCCCAAGCAGGAGGAGCTTGATGCGATTGCGAAGGAACTCGCAATTCAGGAGGCAGAGCCTCAGAGCGGAGCGGCACGCCAGCGCATTGCAGCGTTGCAGGAAGAGTTCGAGCGACTTGAGCGCCGCCGCAAGCGGATCGCCTTTGTCGACCCTGTCGACATCCGCTTCAATCGCTTCGACGCGCAGCCCGTGCCGAATGCAAATGCCGTCATGTTCTGTCTCATGGACGTATCCGGCTCGATGGGCGAGCGCGAGAAGGATCTGGCCAAGCGCTTCTTCGTGCTACTTCACCTCTTCCTGAAACGGCGTTACGACCGCACGGAAATCGTCTTCATCCGCCATACGCACGAGGCGCAGGAGGTGGACGAGGAGACCTTCTTCTACAATACGCAAAGCGGTGGCACGGTCGTTTCCACGGCACTCGAAGAGATGCGCCGCATCATCGAGGAGCGCTATCCCAGCAATGAGTGGAACATCTATGCCGCCCAGGCATCGGACGGGGACAATTTCGCCACCGATTCCGAGCGCTGCATAGCCCTCATGGATGGCCAGATCATGCGCCTGTGCCAGTACTTCGCCTATGTCGAGATCATCGACGAACGCGAGACCCATATCTTCGGCGCCACTGAGAACGGGACCTCGCTCTGGCGCGCCTACAGCGCGGTCAACCTGAAATGGCCGAATTTCCAGATGAGCCGCATCGCCACCGCAGCCGATATCTATCCGGTCTTTCGCCAGCTGTTCGCCAGGCAGCCGGTCGTCCAGAAGAGCGCTTGAAGGGGATGCCGATGGCCAGGCAAGCCAGCAAATCCGGTTTGCTTTTTTCCGGGTCCGGCTGGGATTTCAACGCACTGTCGCGTGTCCACGAAGCCATTGAGGCGCTCGCGATCGAAGAGCTTCACCTCGACGTCTATCCGGTGCAGATGGAGATCATCTCATCCCAGCAGATGCTCGACGCCTATTCCTCGGTCGGCATGCCGCTGATGTATCGTCACTGGTCCTTCGGCAAGCATTTCCTCTACCAGGAATTGCTCTATCGCAAAGGCGGGCGGGGGCTTGCCTATGAACTGGTCATCAATTCCAACCCCTGCATCGTCTACCTGATGGAGGAAAACACCATGGCCCTGCAGGCGCTGGTGATAGCCCATGCAGCGCTTGGCCATAATCATTTCTTCAAGAACAATCATCTGTTCCGGCAGTGGACGGACGCCGGCGCGATCCTGAGTTATCTGGACTTCGCCAAGGGTTACATCGCCCATTGCGAGGAGCGGCACGGCGTCGCCGCGGTGGAGGCCATCCTCGATGCGGCCCACGCGCTGATGGAACAGGGCGTGTTCAGATATCACCGGCCGCCGAAGCTGTCGTCGGAGCGGCAGCGTGAGGGCGTTCGTGAGCGCCTGGAGTACGAAGAGCGCTCCTACAACGATCTGTGGCGCACGCTCCCGGCTTCGAAGGGCGGGAGCAGTGCCGGCGAAAAGGATCTCGGCATGGCGGAGCGGAAGAAAACGCTCAAGCTGCCCGAGGAGAACCTGCTCTACTTCCTGGAAAAGAACAGTCTCGTCCTGGAGCCCTGGCAGCGTGAGATCATCAGGATCGTTCGCGTCATCGCGCAATATTTCTATCCGCAGCGGCAAACGCAGGTGATGAATGAAGGCTGCGCCACCTTCGTGCACTACACGCTCATGAACATGCTGTTCGATCGCGGCCGGATCAGCGAAGGCGCGATGCTGGAAATCCTGCGCAACCATTCGAACGTGGTCTTCCAGCCGGCTTTCGACGATCCGCGTTTTTCCGGCATCAATCCTTATGCCTTGGGCCTCGACATGATGCAGGACATCCAGCGCATATCGACTGAGCCGACCGCCGAGGACCGTGACTGGTTCCCCGATATCGCCGGCAACGGCAATTGGCGCGAAACCCTGCTCGACGCGTGGGCGAACCATCGCGACGAGTCTTTCATCCGCCAGTATCTGAGCCCCGCGCTGATGCGGAAATGGCGGTTCTTTATCCTCGCCGACGCCGCGAGCGAACCGCATTACGAAGTCGCGTCGATACACAATGAGCGTGGCTACGAAAAGATACGCGCCGGGCTCGCCCAGAGCTACGACATTGGCGCGAGCCGGCCGGATATCCAGGTGGTGGATGTGGACCTGCTCGGCGACCGACAGTTGCGACTGGAGCACAAGGTGAAGGACGGCATCATGCTGGAGGAGGCCAGCCGCGACGCCGCGCTGCGCCATATCCGCAGCCTGTGGGGCTATGAGGTAAGCCTGGCGGCGATCGATGCGCAAACGGGCCAGATGCTCAACGAACGTTCGACCAGCCAAATCGGGGAATGACAAAGCCGGGACGGCCGGCGACGGCGTCGTTTCATGGCCAATCACTGCAAGATCCGCGCAATCTTGCCATTCGTCAGTTCTCTCGTGTCCGGACTTTTTGGTTGAGCATCGGCGTCTGAGCATTCGGAATTTCCCAAACCGCTAAGTACTTTTTGGGCGATATGCACCGGCCGTGGGACCCGGGAAGGTCGGTTCCGTGGGAATCTCGGATGGCGTTTCGGGAGGAATTTCGACGGGCTGCCTTTGCGGAGCGGGAATGGGATCAGGCGAAGGCGGAGGAACGCCCGGAGGCACATCCGGCGGTGTTTCCGGCGGGGCGGGCGGCCGAGCAGGCTCGGGATTGGGATTGTCCGGTATCGGCACGGGATTGTTCGGATCAGGATCAGGATCGGTCATGGGACGCTCCCCGAATCTTGCTTCGGCTGCCGTTCTCGGGCCAGCCCTGCTCGCCGATGAGCGGGACAAATCGCACGCCGCCGAAATCCTCCTCGCTGTAAGTCGCAGCGCCGGTTCGAGTGACCTTGAGAAGGCGCTGATCATGCGGTTCGTCGCCGACCGGGATAACGAGCCTGCCGCCGACGTCGAGCTGTTCCTGAAGGGCAAGCGGCGCACCGGGCCCGCCTGCCGCGACCACAATGGCGTCGAAGGGCGCGGCGTCTGGCCAGCCTTTGGTACCATCGCCGGTGCGGACTTCGATATTGTCATAGCCGAGTTCTTCGAACCGCTGTCTCGCCGTTTCGGCCAACCCGGCGTGGCGTTCGATCGTGTAGACGCGCTCGACGATCCGGCTCATCACGGCAGCCGCATAGCCCGAGCCGGTGCCAACCTCCAGCACCTGATCACCCGCTCCGAGCTCCGCCATCTCGATCATAAAGGCGACGATATAGGGTTGCGATATCGTCTGGCCCTCGGCGATCGGCAACGGCCCGTCTTCGTAGGGGAATTCTTCATAGCCCGGAGCGACGAAAACCTCGCGCGGAACCTGGCGCATTGCTTCCAGGATATTGCGGTCGTGGATGCCACGGCGACTGACATGGATATCGACCATTCGGTCGCGTGCATGGGAAAGGTCGAGCATCCTGGCTTCCTCCGGCGGCTAGTGGTCTCCGCCCGCAACTGTTCTCAAGGTTTCCTCAGCGAGAATTCCTGGGCCAGTTCGTCTGTCGCTGCGCTTGCAGCGCCTTGATGGCGGTTCTCCCGGTTCGTCTCTTTAACCTCCGGCAAGCGTCAAGGTTCCTCCACCCTTTGTCCGGAAGACATGCTTGCCGAGGCACGCCTTCGCGCTGCCGGCTTCAATGCCAGGATCGAGCGGTCGCAACTTATTTTGATGCAGATCATTTCTCCGGTGCGATGCCGCTTCTATCTATCGGCGGGCGAACGCATTCTGGAGACGCTTCCATGAACGACGAGGCTCACAAGGCAACGCCAGAAATCGGTCTTGACCAGGTCGATCTCATGAACCGCTATTGGCGCGCCACGAACTACGTTTCGGTTGGTCAGATCTACCTGCTCGACAATCCGCTCCTGCGCGAGCCCCTGAAAGCCGAGCACGTCAAGCCGCGGCTGCTCGGCCATTGGGGCACGACACCTGGCCTCAATTTCATCTACGTCCACCTGAATCGCGTCATCCGTGAGCGCAGTCTCGACGTTCTGTTTATCTGCGGCCCAGGTCATGGCGGCCCGGCGATGGTCGCGAACACGTGGCTCGAGGGCACCTACAGCGAGATTTATCCCGCAATCGGCCAGGGCGAGGACGGCCTGAGAAAACTCTTCCGGCAATTCTCCTTCCCGGGCGGAGTGCCCAGCCATGTGGCGCCCGAAACGCCCGGCTCGATCCATGAGGGCGGAGAACTGGGATATGCGCTGGTCCATGCTTTCGGCGCGGCGTTCGACAATCCCGATCTGGTGGTCGCTTGCGTCGTCGGCGACGGTGAAGCCGAGACCGGTCCGCTCGCGGCGGCATGGCACTCCAACAAGTTCCTGAACCCTGCATCCGACGGCGCCGTCCTGCCGATCCTGCATCTCAACGGCTACAAGATCGCCAACCCGACGATCCTCGCTCGCATGGATGACGTGGAATTGCGAAGCCTGTTCGCCGGCTATGGCTACGAACTATTCTTCGTCGAAGGTCACGAGCCAATTCCCATGCATCGGATGATGGCCAGGAAGCTGGATACCGTGCTCGACAGAATCCGCGCAATCCAGCAGCACGCCCGGGCTCCGGGCTGGCAGGGAGAGCGTCCGCTGTGGCCGATGATCGTGCTGCGCAGCCCGAAGGGTTGGACCGGACCGAAGGAGGTCGACGGAAAGAAGGTCGAGGATTTCTGGCGCTCGCATCAAGTGCCGGTGTCGAACGCTCGTGGCAACGAGGCGCACCGCAAGATCCTCGAAGACTGGATGCGGAGCTACGAGCCGGAAAAGCTGTTCGACAACAACGGGCGCCTGCTTCCAGAGCTGGCGGCGCTCGCGCCAACAGGGCTCAAGCGCATGGGCGCAACCCCATATGCCAATGGCGGACTACTGAAGCGCGACCTCGTGCTTCCCGATTGGAAAGGATTGGCGCTCGATGTGCCGCGCCCGGGAAGTGCAAAAGCCGAGGCGACGCGGGTTCTCGGAGGCTATCTCCGCGACGTGATGCGCCTGAATGCGGAGGCCAGGAATTTCCGGCTGATGGGGCCGGATGAGACATCCTCCAACCGCCTTGACGACGTGTTCGAGGTTACGAACCGGGTCTGGATGCAGCGGATCGAGCCCTATGACGTCCAGCTTTCCCGCGACGGCCGCGTCATGGAGGTGCTCAGCGAACATCTCTGCCAGGGTTGGCTGGAGGGCTATCTGCTGACCGGCCGCCATGGCCTGTTCTCATGTTACGAGGCGTTCATCCACATCGTCGATTCCATGGTCAACCAGCATGCGAAATGGCTGAAGACGTCCAGGGAGTGCGACTGGCGCAAGCCGGTGGCTTCACTCAATTACCTGCTGACCTCCCATGTCTGGCGGCAGGATCACAACGGCTTCAGCCACCAGGATCCCGGTTTTGCCGATTTCGTCGCCAACAAGAAGGCCGACACGGTCAGGCTCTATTTCCCGCCGGATGCCAACACGCTGCTCTGGATCGCCGACCACTGCCTGAGAACCTACAACCGCATCAACGTGATCACCGCCGGCAAGCAGCCGGCACCGCAATGGCTGTCTGCTGAAGAGGCGGAAACGCACTGCAGAGCGGGGGCGGGGATCTGGGAATGGGCCGGGACTGGGAAGGGCGAGGATCCCGATGTGGTCATGGCCTGCGCCGGCGACGTGCCGACACTTGAGACGCTCGCTGCCACGGACATTCTGCGTTCGGCGCTTCCGGACCTGAAGGTTCGCGTCGTCAACGTGGTCGACCTGATGACGCTGCAGTCGAATTCAGAGCATCCGCATGGCCTCGCCGACGAGGATTTCGATGCGCTGTTCACGAAAACCAAGCCGGTCATCTTCGCCTATCACGGCTATCCCTATCTCATCCACCGCCTGACCTACCGACGCGCCAACCATGACAACATGCATGTGCACGGCTTTCGCGAGGAAGGCACCACGACGACGCCGTTCGACATGGCCGTGCTCAATGAACTCGACCGCTACCACCTTGCGCTCGCCGCGGTCGAACGCGTGCCAGGTCTCGCCGAACGAGCGAAAAATCTTGCCGCCGAACTTCACGGGAAGCTTGCGGAACACACGGCTTATGTCCGCGAGCATGGCGAAGACATGCCCGAGATTCAGAAGTGGAACTGGCCCCAGAACAGCGCGACGAAGGCCGGCGATTGATGCGACACGCAATTCTTGCGCTGAACGCCGGCTCCTCCAGCATCAAGTTCGGACTTTACGACCTTGAAACGTCCTCGGAACTGCAACTCGTGTCGCGTGGTGCGCTGGATCTGGGCGATGCGCCGAGGCTCAGTGCGAAAGCGGCCGACGGCACAGTGCAGTGCGATCGGCCGCTTGCTGGAGACAATGCGGGCATCGGCGCGTTGCTCCACTGGATCGAGAGCGAACTTGGCAGCAGGAAACTGGTGTCCGCTGGCCACCGCATCGTGCATGGCGGGCGCGAGTTCGTCGAACCCGTCCGTCTGACGCCTGCCGTGATCGAGGCTATAGACAGGCTAACGCCGCTTGCTCCACTGCACCAGCCTCGCAGTCTCGCGCCGATCCGGGAACTCGCAGCGCTGCGCCGCGATTTGCCGCAGGTCGGATGCTTCGACACAGCCTTCCATCAGACGATCGATCCGATGGTGAGCCGCTTCGCGCTGCCGCGCAAATATGATGCGGAAGGGATCCGCCGCTACGGGTTTCATGGTCTTTCCTACGAGTACATAGCCGGGCGGCTCAACGAGATATCGCCCGCTCTCGCGGCGAAGCTGACGATCGTCGCCCATCTCGGCAACGGAGCGAGCCTGTGCGCCATGCGTGACGGAAGAAGCGTCGATACGACGATGGGCTTTTCCGCTCTCGATGGCCTGGTCATGGGAACGCGTTGCGGCGCCATCGATCCGGGCGTGCTTTTGTACTTCCTCCTGGAAAGAGGCATCACGGGGGAGGCTCTGCAGCACATGCTCTATGAGAAATCCGGGTTGCTCGGAATATCCGGCATCTCGGGCGACATGCGCATGCTGGAGGCGAGCGACGACCCCCGCGCCCGCGAAGCGGTAGACTTTTTTGCTTTCCGGGCCGCAAGGGAGGTCGCCGCGCTCGCCAACACGTTGGGCGGTCTCGAATGCCTCGTGTTCACTGCCGGCATTGGCGAGCACTCGGCGTTGGTCCGCAAGGCAATATGCGAAAGACTTCGTTGGCTTGGCGTGGCGATCGACGAGCCAGCCAACGCCTCCCATGCCGGGATCATCAGCCGACCCGACAGCAAGGTCGAAATACGCGTCGTAGCGACCGACGAGGAGAGCGTCATTGCTCGCCAGGCGCGCATGCAGGGGAATGCCTGATAACGCAATCGACGTCTCGGTTTTCTATCGCATCGGCCCGAAAATCGGAATCGATTTTCGGAAAGCGCGATGCGCGGATTCAAAAGTGTTAGAGCGTACTTTGTGCGTCCAAGTGGACGCACGTCGCTCTAAAGCAAGGAACCCTGTGCGTCCGCGACCGTTTCCCTGTTTGACATCAAAGGGAGAAAGCCAATGGCCGAGACCACCAGCATGGCAGGCGCCTCGAAGGCGGCAAATGAAGCCCAGGAGGCGATGAAGAAGCAGATTGCCGAGCTTCGCCGCGAAATCACCAAGATAAATCGCACCCTCTCCGACCAGGCCGAGGAGGCACAGGGCTGGTACGACAGCGCCGCCGACAGGGCCTCGCGTGCAGCCCAGCAATTGCGTAGCCAGGCGCACACCGTATCTGAAACGGTTCAGCAGAACCCAGGCACGATCTCTTCGGCGATGGTGCTTGGCGGCATGCTCGGTGTTCTTCTCGGCATCGTGATTGCAAGGAGTTCCGAGCCTGAGCGGCGGTGGTTCTAGGGGTAGGTCACCATCCTTGCAGTGCCCGAGTCTATCGGCAATCAAAGCATGTTTCTTGCGCTGTCAGCTTCCGTCACGATGACCGTCGCCAACCCGGCCCGCGCCACAGCCAGAAGAATGGCACGTTTGTGGCCTCCGCCTGATGAAACGATGCGGCAGGGAATATTGCGGTAATCGTCGAGCTCCGGCGACAGCACCTGGCCGGTGGCCGGGCATCTGCATGTCCATGATTCCTTCGGCCGCCCGCCGCCTCGAACGCGCGAAACGCCTGATGGCACTGAACGGCACGCGCAGTTAATGGCTGCCGAATGACAGGTGTGGATGCCACACTGGATCGAACGAGCCGCCATGGATTCCAAGTTTCATCTCAGTCCCAGTCCAGATAGCAGACGCGGAAATCTTCCACTTTGACCGAAGCATTGCGGTCCAAAATCTGCAGCAGCGGTTTCCCACCATAAAAAGAGGCCCACTGCGGAAAGGTGCTCCTGGTGCCGATGATGTAGTCGCAGTGGGAAAGCGCGAAAAGATCGCTCACGGGAGATTTGGTGCCGAACCCGACCGTCAGGCCTGGAAATTCCCCGGCGTTGCGCCGTTCGTCGCTGCAGACCAGAAAAGATACCCGGCGGCCGGGAAATTGCGTCGCGAGGTCGCGCATCCATGCGGCGTAACGTTCAACTGGATAAAAATATTGGCCGCCCTTCCAGCCGCGATAATCGCCGTGACGAACGTGGACGCCAATGACGATGTCGGCATTGCGCCGTAATGGCTCAACGACTTCGCGGCTCGCTCTTTCAAACGTCTCCAACGGCTGGAAATAGGCGCGGATCTTGTCGCCATGCTTGTGCACCAGATGCGGCGCGCGAAACCGCCAGCCATACACGAAAACGATTTCAGCCGGGCGGATCTTCTCCTGAACGTCCGGGCCGTCCAGATAGGTGATGAATTGACCTTTGGTTTCACGCAGCGTGACAAACTTCCGGCCAAAAACCGGAAAGCGATCGATCAGCACGCTGGTGTAGCGGGTGATATGATAGAAAATGCGCGTCTTGCGGATGATCGCGCCGACGCCGGGAATCCGGTCCAGCCAGCTTTTCCGCTGTGGTACCGGATACGCGCAGTGGATGTTCGCGCGCGTGGCTTCAAACAGATCGGCGTAGCTGTGAAAGGTGTAATTGATGACGCGATCCCCTTGCTCCTCCGCCAGCGCGATGAAATTCGCGAAGATGATCAGACGATTTGCCAGGCGTCCGCAACGGCACCCGATGGAGAAGAGCTTTTGATTCTTTGGCGGCGTCATCGGGAAAAATTATCTACGGTGTCTGGTTTCAAAACAAATCTCCTTTGGCACCCGCTCCCCGCTGTGGGGACTAAAGCATGACCATTCGCGCTTGCCAGCGCCCGTCTACTACCGAGCGGCGGATGAGGTCCAGTATCAGGCTGCGGACCGCTTCCAGCGCATAGGTCGCCGGGCGATCGGCCATCTCGCAGACATAGAGCGTCCGTGACAATTCCGGCTCGACGATCGGACGATAATGCAGCAGGCCGCTCTCGATATGCTCGTACATGAACAGCTTGGTGCCGATGGCGCAGCCGAGGCCGGCGGCTAGCGAGGCGCCGATGGCATGAACCGAGTTCATCTGCAGCTTGGCGCGGCCTTCGAGGATCATGCGCAAAATTAAAGCCCTACAGCGTCCTTTGCGCGTCCAAATGGCAGCGCGGTGCTGTAGTTGCAAGCTTGGGAGTCGCGCCGGAGGGCGCCTTGGCGGATGCCGCCATAAGACCGTCGGTCCCCGCACGGCAGCGACATATCGATCGGCCCCTCACGGCCATGTCAGTTGCCCGTCTGCTGAAACGCGCTTCATGCGCTCAAAAACAGAACTCGCGTCTACGGGGGATCGAAACTGCGCCGGGCGGCCGTTGCGGCATTCCCAGGTGCTTTGGAAACGCGCCGAGCGAAGTGCTAAATTCAAAATCAGCCACTACCAATTTCGTACAGCTCTTGTTTCACTGACCATCTTGCCGACAGTGTTGGTGCTTGCCCGGCGGCACATCGTTGCCGCGTCAGGAGCGGTCGGGGGATGGTCTTCGTTGGGACGGAGAGAAGAAGGAATGGAGCGGGTCGGAATTGGCATCGTCGGGTGCGGCAACATCAGCACGGCCTATCTCAAGGCGGCGTCGGTGTTCGAGATCCTGGATGTGCGGGCGGTTGCCGATCTCAATGCGGAGGCGGCCGCGGCTCGCGGCGCCGAGTTCGGCGTGGCGTCGAAGAGCGTCCAGGACCTGCTCGCGGATCCCGCGATCGAGATCGTCGTCAACCTGACCATACCGAAGGCGCATGTGGAGGTCGGCCTCCAGGCGATCGCGGCGGGCAAGAACGTGCATTCGGAAAAACCCCTCGGCATCAGCACCGGCGAAGCGCGGCAGCTGGTCGATGCCGCGCGGGCACGCGGCCTCAGGCTCGGCGCGGCGCCGGATACTTTTCTTGGCGGCGCCCACCAGACGGCGCGCAAGCTTGTCGACGAGGGCGCTATCGGCACGCCTCTTGCGGGCACGGCCTTCTTCATGTGTCCCGGCCATGAAAGATGGCATCCAAATCCGGGCTTCTACTATCTCGCCGGCGGCGGCCCGATGCTCGACATGGGGCCATACTACATCACCGACCTGGTGAACCTGCTTGGTCCCGTGGCCAGGGTTGCCGGGATGGCGTCGCGGATGCGGTCCGAGCGGGTGATCACCAGCGAACCGCTTGCCGGCACGCGCGTGCCGGTGGAGGTCGCGACCCATGTCGCGGGCACCCTGGAATTCGTCTCGGGCGCGATCGTGACGGTCGTCATGAGTTTCGACGTCGCCGGACACCGCCACCGCCCGATCGAGCTGTATGGCACCGAGGGCGCTCTTTGCGTGCCCGATCCCAACCATTTCGGCGGCACGATCGAGATGGCAACGGCGGACAAGGACTGGCATGGCGTGCCGACGCAGCACATCTATGCCGACGGCAACTATCGGATCATCGGTGTCGCGGACATGGCGAGAGCCATCCGGTCCGGCCGCGCTCATCGCGCGAATGGCGAGCTGGCTTTCCATGTGCTGGAAGTCATGGAAGCGTTCCAGCGCTCCGCCGACAGCGGCACGCACATTGTTATCGGCAGCCGCCCGGATCGGCCGGCCGCACTGCCGACGGACGTTCGGTTTGGCGACCTGGATTGAAACCACCAACTGACGGAGAAGACTATGCGGCAAGCACTGATCGTGTGGGGCGGCTGGGACGGACACGAGCCGGAGGAAGGTGCGCGCGTCGTCAAGGCGATGCTCGAAGAGGAAGGCTTCGGCGTGCGCGTCGAAACCACGACCGCCATATTCGCCGACCCCGCGATCGCCGATTTGAGCCTGATCGTCCCGATCTACACGATGGCCAAGCTTGCGAAGGACGAGGAGCTCAACCTGACGAAGGCGGTCGAGGGCGGTGTCGGCCTTGGCGGCTATCACGGCGGCATGTGCGATGCGTTTCGCGAGGCCACGGAATACCAGTTCATGTGCGGCGGTCAGTGGGTGGCCCACCCCGGCAACATCATCGACTACCGGGTCGACATCACCAGGCGCGACGATCCCATCATGAAAGGCATCGATGATTTCTCGTACCGCTCCGAGCAGTATTACATGCATGTGGATCCCTCGAACGAGGTGCTGGCGACCACCACCTTCTCGGGCGAGCACGCGTCCTGGATCGAACGCGTGGTCATGCCGGTCGTCTGGAAGCGCCGGCACGGCAAGGGAAGGGTGTTCTATTCGGCGCTCGGACATGTCGCCAAGGAATTCGCGGTGCCGCAGATGCGAACGATATTCCGTCGCGGCCTGGCATGGGCGGCGCGTTGAGGCGCCGACGAGCGGCTATGTCGGGAATTGGTGGCTATGCCACGAATCCTGCCACGCCCGTCAGATCTGCATTAGAGCTTTGTGAAGGGTGGCGCCGAAACCTGAAACAAAAAAACCCGCCTCGGCAACGGGTCCCCCACGGACGGATCATTGGCGCAAATCAGCACTATGAATAAATTCCTAGCATAACTGACGTCACCTGTCAACCGATTCGTGCGCTCGCGATCGCGAGCTCACGTTTCTTGCCGGAGCAAATGCCGAACCCAGCGTCGCATCATCCAGCGATGCGGCGCAGGACCAGGGCAGCGACAGTGGCACCCGCTGCCAGAAGCGGTAGCCAGGCTTGCGGATCGCCCATCGTATGCAGCGTCAGGCCGCTGAGCAGCAGCCACAGCAGCGGGATCGGAAACAGCAGCGGCGTAAGGCCGCCGTGCGCTGCAAGCAGCATGCCGAGCGTCGTGATCGCCGTCGGGTCCGGCGCGATGCCGAAGACCTCGGCGCTCGCCCATGGCCGCCCGAAGAGCGGCGCGACGAGGGGATAGGCGACGAGACCGATGGCCATGATCAGCAGCCCGAGCCGTCCCGCCATGTCCTGCCGGTCGAAGGCGAGGCCGCCGCGTGCCGCAGCGCCGATCGCCAGCAGCAGAGCCTGCAGACCGAAGGCCGGCGCGACATAGGCGATCGCCCAGTTGATCGCGGCATAGCGGCTCCACAGGAAGGACCAGCCGACAAAGGCAAAGAGCGCGGCGAGGATGAGCGCAACCCAGAGACCATGGCGACGCGGCCGCCGCAGCACGAGCAGGACTATGGCAAGGCCGGCGGCGAGCGTCAGGAGATGCAGCGGCCAGAACGCGGCATTGTGCAACTCGAACATGCGCCAGTAGACGCGCGGCGAGAAGAGCAGGAAATCCTCCAGCCGGTAAGTCCACCATTCCGACATCTAAGCAGGTTCCGCAAAAGTGTCCCACGGTTTTGCGGCAAGAACCTGCAACAAACAACAGAATCTAAGCAGGCATTCGTGGGCCAGCCGAGAATGCCTGCCTAGAGATCCCGGACGTAAGCCGCCATCCGCTCGCGCAGGGCCGCATCGGGGAGGGGACCGGTCGCTGCCATCAGGTTCTCGCGCACATGGTCGACGCGGGTCGTGGCGGGGATGGCGACGGTGACGGCAGGGTGCGAAAGGATGAACTTCAAAATGAACTGCGCCCACGTTCCGGCACCGATTTCGGCCGCCCAGTCCGGCAGTGTCTCGCCTTCGAGCCGCCGCGTCAGCGCGCTTTGTCGAAACGGCCGGTTGACGATGACGGCCATGCCGCGCTCGGCCGCCAGCGGCAGGAGCCGTTCCTCCGCCTCGCGGTCGACGACGTTGTAGGTGAGCTGCACGAAGTCGAGCGGATGCGCACGCATGATCTGTTCGAACAGGTCGTGCTGCCGTCCTTCGGACGTCGTGATGCCGACATAGCGGATGCGCCCATCCGCCTTCATGGCGAACAAGGTTTCGAGATGCGTCTCCCAGCCGACGAGATTATGGACCTGCACGAGGTCGAAGCGCGGCACACCCCAGAAGCGGCGCGACTGCTCGATCTGCTCGGGTCCGTCGGAGGAGGTCCAGACCTTCTCGGCGGAAAACAGCGCTTCAGGCCTGCCGAGCCTCTCGAGGCCATAGCCGATCACCGGCTGCGAGGAGCCGTACATGGGCGAGGAATCGATCATGCGGCCGCCTGCCTCGAAGAAGGCGGCGATCACGTCGGCGCATTCGTCGCGCAGCACCGGGTCGTCGCCGACATTGAAGGTGATCCAGGTGCCCAGCCCCACGGCGGGGAGCCTCTCTCCCGAGGAGGGCACTGCCCGCATCGCCGGCGCAGGCGGCGCACCGGGCGCGGCTTCCGGCAACACGAAAGCCGCTGCGGAAGCAGCGGCGGCCTTCACGAACGTCCTGCGGGTGATGATCATCGTGCGCCATCCCTGTGTTCCCGACGCCTTGTACCCGGTCACAAGAATAGTTCCGGGCGACCGGACATCACAAAGGCCGATTGGGCGAGCCGGCGGTCGGTCTCTTAGCGACTGTTGGGAATATAGAACGTCTGCCTGAAATAGGAACGGAACGCCTCCATGGCCGAGGTGAACTGGGCATTGCGTCGCCAGGCCAGACCGACGTCCATTGCCGGGATCGGATCGCTGGGGACCAGCGTTTCGATCCGCTTGCCTTCCAGCGACCATGGCCGCAGGACCATGTCCGAGAGAATTGCGACGCCCTGCCCGTTGGCAACCATCGAACGCACCGCTTCGACGGACGATGTGCGCAGCGTGACGGACGGCTGATAGGGCGTCTTGCTCCAGTATTTGAGCGAGGTGTGCGCCGCCTCGTCGACGGTCAGCATGATGTAGGGCTCTTGCGATATCTCCTTCAGGCCGACGGATTCCTTCTGCAGGAGATGATGCTTGGAAGCGACCCAGAGCCGGCGCCGTGAGCCCAGCAGCGTTTCGGTCGAGAGGTCCGGATTGAGCACGTTCGAGGTGAGCAGGACGGCGATGTCATAGCGGTTGGACAGAAGACCCTCCTCGATCGCCTCGCGGTTGAGCTCGAAAAGCTGGATGTCGAGCTTCGGAAAGTTGCGCTTCAGCTTCTCCAGATGGTTGGGCAGGAAATAGCCGATCACCGTGTAGGTCGCGGCGACGGTGAGGCTGCCTTCGAGATCGTTGGCCGGCACGTTGAGGCTGGTCGCTTCCTGCACCTTGTTGAGGATGTCGTAGGCGTGGAACAGGAACTGGCGCCCCGCCGCGGTCAGTTCCATACCATGGGGAGAGCGGACGAACAGGTCGGCGCCGATCACGCGCTCCAGCTCCTTGATCGCCGTCGTGATCGCCGACTGCGAAATGGCAAGGTCGACCGCCGCCTGCGAAATCTGGCCCTGTTCGGCGGTGGAGACGAAATAGCGGATTTGACGCAGGCTGATCGACATCGGGCGGAGCCTTCTGTTTCTCTGATGTTACCAGCCCTTATTTTCTGAAAATACGATACACGCAACTTGTTTGTGCAGCCGTTGCTTTTTTTGACCGCACAGCGTGCCCCCGCTTCTGGCGGTATTCGGCGCTTTCCCTTTCAGCGGCATCCAAAACAGGTATCTGAAAATCAGAATGTCAAATTCTGAGAATAGAATTTTTCAATGCTGTGTTCCCGCGTTAACGTTCGGAAAAACAAGAAGACGGGAACCGCGCTGTCGATCAGCGCCTGGATTGCAAAGGGAGCAACGTGCCGGTCACGATTGTCGACATCAATTGCGATATGGGTGAGGCGTTCGGCCAATGGTGGCTGAGCGACACCGACGATGCCAGGCTGATGGAGCTGATCAGCTCCGCCAACATCGCCGCCGGTTTCCATGCCGGCGATCCCAATCTGATGGATGCCACGGTACGGCTTGCGACCCAGCACGGCGTCGGCATCGGGGTGCATCCGGGCTACCGGGACCTGCAGGGCTTCGGCCGCCGCAAGATCAACGGCAATGACGACGAGATCATCAACGACATCGTCTACCAGATCGGCGCGCTGCGCGAATTCGCGCGCCGTCACGGTGCCAACCTGCAGCACGTCAAGCCGCACGGCGCGCTCTACATGGAACTCGCCGCCAACGAGGCACTGTCGCGATCCTTCGTCAAGCTGATGCGCACCGTGGCGCCCAACGCGTTCGTCTTCTGCATGGGGATGTCGGAGACCTACCGGATCGCCACCGAGGCCGGCCAACCGGTGATCAGGGAGTTCTACGCCGACCGGGACTACGACCGCTCCGGCTCGATCGTGTTCACGCGCCATGTCGGCAAGCTCGATCCGGCCGGTATAGCGGACAAGGTCGTGCGCGCCTGTCTCGAGGGCAAGGTCCGCACCGTCGACGGCGCCGATATCGACATCGATTTCGAGTCGATCTGCTTCCATTCCGATACGCCGGGCTGCCTGGAAATCGCCGGCGCCATGCGTTCCGCCCTGGTCGCGAACGGAATCCGGATCGCGCCGGTGTCGGAAGTGCCCACACAACAGGCCCAAGCCGCGAGGGGATCAAAATGAGCAAAGCCGAAATCAAGTCGCCGCTGCCGGGCATGTTCTACCGCAGGCCGTCGCCCGACAGCGCGCCGTTCAAGAACGATGGCGACGCCGTGTCCGCGGCCGACGTGATCGGTATCGTCGAGGTGATGAAGTCGTTCCATGAAGTGACTGCCGGCGTCGACGGCAAGGCGATCCGCTTTCTTGTCGACGACGCCGACGCGGTGATGGCCGGCCAGGCGCTTGCCGAGGTCGAGGCATGACCATCCATTCCGTCCTGATAGCCAATCGGGGCGAGATCGCGGTGCGGATCATCCGCGCGGCGAAAGCCCTGGGGCTGCGAACCGTGCAGGTGCACAGCCAGGCCGATGCCGGCTCGCTGGCGGTGAAGCTCGCCGACGAGGCGATCGACATCGGGCCGGCCGCGGCGAAGAAATCCTATCTCGACATCGAGGCGGTGCTCGCGGCGGCTAAGGCGGCGAAGGTCGATGCCGTTCATCCCGGCTATGGCTTCCTGTCGGAGAATGCCGACTTCGCCGAAGCGGTGGCTGCAGCGGGAATGAAGTTTGTCGGGCCTGATGCTGCGGCGATCCGGCTGCTCGGCGACAAGGTCGCGGCGCGCCAGGTCGCGGCCAGGGCCGGCGTGCCGACGGTGCCGGGCAGCGACGGGCGCGTGTCCGACCTCGCCCAGGCGGCGGCGATCGTCTCGCGCATCGGCTTTCCCGTGATGATCAAGGCGGCGGCCGGCGGCGGCGGCAGGGGCATCCGCATCGCCCACAGCCTCGAGGAATTCGAGCGTCATTTCCCGCAGGCTTCGGCGGAGGCCGCGGCGGCTTTCGGCGATGGCGGCCTCTACATCGAGAAGGTGATCGAGAAGGCGCGTCATATCGAGGTGCAGATCCTCGGCGACGGCACGAATTTCGTTCATTGCTACGAGCGCGAATGCTCGCTGCAACGGCGCCGGCAGAAGGTCTGGGAGGAAGCCCCGGCCGTCGGATTGCCGGCCGATGTGCGCAAGCGCCTGTGCGACAGCGCCGTCGCCCTGGCGCGCTCGGTCGGCTACAGTGGTGCGGGAACGGTCGAATATCTCTACGACGACGCCAGCCGCGATTTCTATTTCATCGAGGTCAACACCCGCATCCAGGTCGAGCATCCGGTGACGGAGATGATCACCGGGCTCGATCTCGTGCAGGAGATGCTGCGCATCGCCGGCGGCCAGCCCTTGTCGGTCGGGCAGGACGACATCGCCATTGCCGGCCACGCCATCGAATGCCGGATCAACGCCGAAGATCCGCACAGGGGTTTCATGCCCGGTCCGGGCACGGTGGAGACGCTTGCCGTGCCGGAAGGCGAGGGCATCCGTTTCGACACCATGCTCTTTGCCGGCTACGCGGTGCCGCCCTTCTACGATTCCCTACTGGGAAAGCTGATCGTGCACGGCGCCGATCGCGCCGCCTGCCTGGCGAAGCTGCGCGCAGCACTGGCCGGCCTCGGCATATCAGGCATTCCGACGACCGTGCCGCTGCACAAGGCGCTTGCCGCCGATGCCGACGTGGCGGCCGGGCGCTTCCACACGCGTTTTCTCGAGAACTGGCTGGAAACGAAATTCGCCGCTCCGCCAAGCGGCACGAGAGAGGTGGCCTGATGCAAAACCGCTATTCATTCGGAGGCGACGAGCATCTCTTCGTCGAGTGCGACGAGAGCATGTCGCTGGAGGCGTTTTTCAAGAGCCTGTCGATGACCAACGCCGTGCGCGACAGCCAGATCAAGGGGGTGACCGAGATCTGCCCGGCAAACGCCTCGTTCCAGATCAAGTTCAATCCCGATATCATCCGGCCCGACGACATGCTGCGCGAAGTGCAGGCCATTGAAAGCGCGGCCAGCAAAACCGACCCGGTGATCGCCACGAGGATCATCGAAATCCCGGTGTTCTACCAGGATCCCTGGACGCACGAGACGCTGATGCGGTTTCGCGAACGGCACCAGGATCCGAAGGCCACCGATCTCGAATACGCTGCCCGGATCAACAACTATTCGACGGTCGACGACTTCATCGCCGCCCATGCCGGATCGCCATGGTTCGTGTCGATGGTCGGCTTCGTCGCCGGGCTGCCCTTCATGTACCAGATGGTCGACCGGCCGCGGCAGATCCAGGTGCCGAAATATCTCCGGCCCCGCACCGATACGCCCAAGCTCACCATCGGTTATGGCGGCTGCTTTTCCTGCATCTATTCGGTGCGCGGCGCCGGCGGCTACCAGATGTTCGGCATCACGCCGATGCCGATCTTCGATCCTGAGCAGAAGACCAGCTACCTCCGCGACTTCATGGTGTTCTTCCGTCCCGGCGACATCGTCAAGTTCAAGCCGATCGGGCGCGAGGAATACGACCATACGGTCGAGGACGTCGCCGCCGGCCGGTTCGCCCCGGCAATCAGCGACGTCACGTTCGACCTGCGCGAATTCCAGAAGGACATCGACGGCTACAACGCCAGGCTGGAGGGCATGATCAATGGCCGTTAAGGTACTCAATCCGGGGCTTTCGACCACGGTTCAGGATCTCGGCCGTCCGGGCTATTTTCATCTCGGCATCCCGATCGGCGGCGCCATGGACCGGCTGGCGCTACGCGCCGCCAATCTGCTCGTCGGCAATGACGAGGGTGCGGCCGGCCTCGAGGCGGTGTTCATCGGGCCGCATCTCGAATTCACCCGCGACGCGCTGGTCGCGGTGACCGGCGCCGACATGCCGATCAAGCTCGACGGCGAGGAACAGCCGTCCTGGACCGCGCTGAAGGTCAGGGCAGGCCAGGTGCTGAGCTTCGGTTTCCTCAAGACCGGCGCGCGCATCTACATCGCGATCGCCGGCGGCATCGACGTGCCGATCGCGCTCGGCAGCCGCTCGACCTATCCGATCGGCGCGCTGGGCGGCTTCAAGGGCCGCGCCGTCGCCAAGGACGACGAGCTGCCCGTCGGGAATGCCGCTGGCGGCGAGGAAGGACGAAGCATTCCGGAACCACTGCGCCGGCGGCCGGGAATGCCGGCCGAACTGCGCGTCTTGCCAGGCCTCTATTGGCACCGCGTTACCGAGGAATCGCACCGGAACTTCTTCGACGACCAGTGGAAGGTGGCGCCAGAGGCCGACCGCATGGGCTACCGCTTCCGCGGCGGCCGGCCCTTGCAATTCGTCGAGCGCGACCAGCCCTTCGGCGCCGGATCGGATCCATCGAACATCGTCGACAGCTGCTATCCCTACGGCTCGATCCAGGTGCCGGGCGGCACCGAGCCGATCATCCTGCACCGCGATGCGGTCTCAGGCGGCGGCTACTTCATGATCGGCACGGTGGTTTCGGCCGACATGGACCTGATCGGCCAGCTGCAGCCGAACACACCGACATCTTTCGTCAAGGTCGACATGGACGGCGCGCTGAAAGCCCGCGCCGACCGGGCAGCATTGCTCGACAGGATCAGGAGCGTTTTCGACTGAGGTTGGGCAACTGGCATTTTGGGTAAGTGCGGCCGAACCGTTCGGAAGACGGCGGCCGATAACAAGAAAGGGGAATGGCATGAGAAATTTCAGGAAAATGATGCTTGCAACGGCGGCAACCCTAGTTGCCGGCGCCGCCTACGCCGCCGACTGGTATCCCTACGACGCCGCCAAGATCGAGCCGGCGTTTGCCGCCGACGGCAAATCGGTCGATGTCACCTACGAGCCGCTCGACAAGGCGACGAAGCCCTGGAACATCTGCGTCTCGTTTCCGCACATGAAGGACGCCTATTGGCTCGGCGTCGACTACGGCGTTGCGGAGGAGGCCAAGCGGCTCGGCGTCAAGATGAACCTGTCGGAGGCCGGCGGCTACACCGAGCTCGACAAGCAGATTTCGCAGATCGAGGATTGCGTTGCCAGCGGCGCCAATGCGGTCGTCATCGGCGCGATTTCCGCCGACGGCCTCAACAACCTCGTCTCGGAAGTCCGCAAGAAGGACATTCCGGTGATCGACGTCATCAACGGCATCTCGTCGCCGGATATTTCGGCGAAGTCACTGGTCTCGTTCTACACGATGGGTTCGGAGGCCGGCGCCTATCTCGCCAAGAAGCATCCGGCTGGCAGCGAAGAGGTGGTGGTGGGCTGGTTCCCCGGGCCGGCGGGCGCCGGTTGGGTGAGCGCGGCGAACGAAGGCTTCCTCGCCGCTGTCAAGGGTTCGGCGGTCAAGGTGCTGGAGCCCAAGTTCGGCGACACCGGCAAGGAGGTTCAGCTCAAGCTCGTCGAGGACGCGCTGCAGGCCAATCCGAACATCCGCTACATCGCCGGCACCGCGGTGACGGCGGAGGCCGCGCAGGGCATCATTCGCGAACGCGGCCTGCAAGGCCAGGTCGACCTGCTCTCGTTCTACATGACGCCCGGCGTCTATGAGGGCATCAAGCGCGGCTTCATCCTCGCTGCGCCGGCCGACTCGATGGTCATCCAGGGCCGCATTGCCGTTGATCAGGCCGTGCGCATCCTGGAAGGCAAGGATTACGTCAAGCATGTCGGCCCGAAGATCTTTGTTGTGGATCCGTCCAACATCAACGACGTTTCGCCGACGAACATCTTGCCGCCGGACGGCTACAAGCCGGTCTTCAACTTGAACTGATCGCGACGTCTCGGCCCGGTCCCGCCAGGCAAGGCGGGACCGGACCGACCTTTTTGTTTGAGCATCGGATTTTCCCAAAACCGGTTCCACCCCCGGGTCAGGCCCGAGGGCAGGCTTTGGGTCCGATGCTCTGGACCCCAGGCCGGCAAAAAAATGGACGACACAAACCCACCGCTCGTGGAGATGACCCGGATCTCGAAGGAGTTTCCCGGCGTCAAGGCGCTCGACGGCGTCGATTTCACGCTTCATCGCGGCGAGGTTCATGTGCTGTTCGGCGAGAACGGCGCGGGAAAGTCGACGCTGATCTCGATCCTCTCCGGCCTCTACCGGCCTACATCCGGTTCGCTGCGCATCGATGGCGAAGAGGTCGACCTGCGCTCCGTGCACGACGCCGCCAAATATGGCATCGGCACGGTGTTCCAGGAATTCTCGCTGATCCCGACATTGCGTGTTTTCGAGAACGTTTATCTCGGCCGCGAGATCAAGCGCGGTCCTTTGACCGACCGGCGCGCCATGGTCGAGGGCGCGCGCACGCTGTTTCGGGATCTCGGCTTCGAAATCGACATCCGCCGGCGCGTCTCCACCCTGTCGCGCGCCGAGCAGCAGATGGTGGAGATCGCCAAGGTGTTCCTGGCCAAGGCGCAGGTCCTGATCCTCGACGAGCCGACCGCCTCGCTCACCGAAAAGGAAACGCGCAAGCTCTTCGCCTTCATCGCCAAGGCAAAGGCCGACGGCGTCGGCATCATCTACATTTCGCATCGCATCCAGGAATTCCGCGAAATCGCCGACAATATCAGCGTGCTTCGCGACGGCCGGCTGATCGGCACGGTGTCGGCGCGCGACACCTCGGAGAAGGCGCTCGTCGAACTGATGACCGGCCGGGCGATCGACCAGATCTACCCCGAGATCGGCCGCCAGCCGGACGGCCGAACGCTGATGACGCTGCGCCAGATGCATGGCGCCGGCTTCCACGGCGTCGATATCGACGTGCGCGCCGGCGAGGTTCTGGGCATTGCCGGACTGGTCGGAAGCGGCAAGTCGCGGATCTGGCGCAGCGTTCTTGGACTGCAGCCGATCCGGGCTGGCGTGGTCACGCTGAACGGGCGCGACGTGACCCATGCGGCGACAAGGCATATGCTGCGTGGCGGCGTCTACTACCTGCCGCCGGACCGCAAGAGCGAGGGCCTGCAACTGGCGGCAACGGCGCGGGAGAACATCAAGCTCAGCCTGCTTGGCCGGGCCGATATGGCGGGCCGCTTCGGCATTGTTGCGCCGCGCCGCATCAAGGCGCTGGCCGACAAGATCGGCGAACGCGTCGGCATCGCGTCAGGCCATATGGGCCGCATTGTCTCGAAGCTTTCCGGCGGCAACCAGCAGAAGGTGCTGTTCGGCAAGGGATTTGGTGAGGAGCGGGATATCTACATCTTCGATGAGCCGACGGTCGGTGTCGACATGGGCACGCGCGCCGCGCTCTACCGGCTGATCAAGGAGATCGCCGAGGCCGGCAAGGCGGTGGTGGTGATTTCTTCCGACCTGCCGGAGGTGATGAACCTTGCGCACCGGCTGCTGGTTTTCTCGAAGGGCAGGGTGTCGGCCGAACTCACCGGCACAGAGATCGCGGAGGAGAATGTCCTGAAACATTTCTTTGCGGAGACGGGGATCCAATCATGACCATCCAGAGCAGCCGAACCGGGGATACAGGAGCGCCGCGAGGCCCCGCCATCCTGCTGGCGGCCATAAAGGCGGTGTTCCTGCGCGTCGGCGTGCTGCCGTTCTTCCTCGTCTTTTCGCTGATCGTCTTTTCGCTGATCTCGAGCCAGTTCCTGTCGATCCAGAATCTCACCAATGTCGCCAGGCAGTCGGTCTATCTGGTCCTCGTCTCGCTGGGCCAGATGCTGGTTCTCATCACCGCAGGCTTCGACCTTTCGGTCGGCACGGCAATCGCCATGACCTCGGTCGTGTCGGCGCTGGCGATGGTCGCGCTGGCGCCGCTCATGCCTGATATGATCTGGCTGGCGATCCTGCTTGGTGCCGGCGCCGGTCTGGGCGCCGCGCTGCTGATCGGCTGCCTGAACGGGCTCGGCATCGCCCAGTTCGATGTCTCGCCGTTCATCATGACGCTTGGCGTGCAGTCGGTCGGCGCGGGGATCGCGCTGTTCCTGACCGGCGGCGTTCCGGTGGCCGGTTTGCCCTATGATTTCGGCAATTTCTTCGGCTTCGGGCGGGTGCTGGGCGTCCCCGTGCCGGTGATGATCGCCTTGCTGGCAATCATTGCCATCTGGTTGGTGATGAACCGGACGAAACTCGGCTCTCACATCTACGCGGTTGGCGGCAATGTCAGGGCAGCCAACCTGTCCGGCGTCAACACCAAGCGGGTGCTGTTCCTGGCCTATGTGCTGTGCGCGCTGCTGGCCTCTCTCGCGGGCCTTCTGCTCACCGCTCGCGTCGAGTCCGGTGAAAGCAATCTCGGCGGCACGATCGCGCTGGAATCGATCGCCGCCTGCGTCATCGGCGGCGTTTCCCTGCGAGGCGGGCTTGGCCGTGTGGAGAATGTCGTTCTCGGCGCCTTCTTCATCGTGCTGCTGAAGAACGGCATGAACATCGCCCAAATCGGCTCGTACATGCAGATGGTGCTGCTTGGCTCGCTGCTGGTGCTCGCCGTCATCCTCGACCAGTTCCGCTACCGCATGCTGGTTGGCGAGAGCTGACCAGTCAAACCCGACAATCGAAAGGAAAGACCATGTTTTCCTCGACTTATCCCGTGCTTGCAGATCAGGCTTTTTCCGGCCGGACGACGGCGCTCAGGAATGTTTTTCTGGTCATTGCCGGGTCGCTGGCGCTGTGGCTGTCAGCCAAGCTGCAGGTTCCGTTCTATCCGGTGCCGATGACCATGCAGACTTTCGTCGTTCTGGTCATCGGAACGGCTTTCGGATGGCGCCTGGGTGCGGCGACGATCGCGCTTTACCTCGCCGAAGGCGCGCTCGGGCTTCCGGTTTTCGCCGGAACGCCCGAAAAAGGCATCGGCCTTGCTTATATGGCCGGCCCGACCGGCGGCTACCTCCTCGGCTATCTGCCCGCCGCGGCCCTTTGCGGTTTCCTCGCCAACCATGGCTGGGATCGCAGGATCGTCACGATGGCGCTTTCCATGCTCTTGGGGACAGTCGTCATCTATGCCTTCGGACTTTCCTGGCTCGGAACGGTCGTCGGATGGGACAAGCCGATCCTTGCCTGGGGCCTCACGCCGTTCATCCTTGGCGACCTGCTCAAGCTGGCGCTTGCCGCCGCGGTGCTGCCGCTGGCGTGGAAGTCTGTCGGCCATCTAGGCAACAGCGATCGCTGAAATCGGCCTGCTGCAGGAAGGACCTCTCGCGTGCCTAGCCAGAATGGAGAGCGGCTCTATGTGGCGACGTCGCTGGCCGACGCGCTTGCCGCCCTTGCCGAGCGGGGGCGGGCCGCAAGCGTGCTTGCCGGGGCGACCTGGACCATGCGGGCTCCGCTCAGACACGAGCCGCAGGATCTGTCCTATGTCGCGATTTCCAGGATCGATGAACTGCGACGTGTCGATGTTCTCGATCGCGAGATCAGCATCGGAGCCGGCGTCACCCATGCCGAGCTGGCGAATGCGCTTGCGTCCTTGCCCGAATGCAGC
This sequence comes from Mesorhizobium tianshanense, assembly GCF_007830515.1. Lineage (GTDB taxonomy): Bacteria > Pseudomonadota > Alphaproteobacteria > Rhizobiales > Rhizobiaceae > Mesorhizobium > Mesorhizobium tianshanense. Next base: position 18,331 of record NZ_VLKT01000012.1, on the reverse strand, counting down.
GCGCTGGCGCAGGCTGCCGGCAATTCCGCAAATCCGGCAATCCGCCACGTCGCCACGATTGGGGGAAACCTCTGCGCTTCGGCTTTCGCGGCAGCGGATCTCGTGCCCGCCCTTATATGCCTCGACGCCGAACTGGAAATCGCAGGAACAAACGGGTCCGAACGGATGACGGTCGAACGCTTTGTGGAGATCCGATCAGGCATCGCGCCCGGCCGTCTGGTCCGCCGCGTGATTGTTCCACGCAAGACGCGTCGCTCGGCGCATATAAGGCTGCCTCTGCGCAAGGCGGGCGATTATCCCGTGGCAATCGTCAGTCTGGCCGTGACGCTGGGGCCGACCGGCGTCGTCGAAAATGCTAGGCTGGCGGTCGGCTCGGTCGAACCCGTCGCGCGCCGCTGGATGCAGCTCGAAGCAGGCCTTGTCGGTGGTGCTCTCGACCCGCGTCATGCCGCCGAGCAGGCCGAGCGCCTGTGCGGCGATTTTTCGGGCCGCGATGGCATCGAGGCGCCTGGCTGGTATCGCGTGAAAGTTCTGCCGAGCCTGGTGCGCCGCGCCGTCGCCGCCCTGCACGAGCAGTCCTGAAGTCGGGAAGGGATCAAGCCGATGTCCTTGCGTCTCAACGTCAATGGTGAAGACCGGTTTTCGGCCGCCGAGCCGCTGACGCCGCTTGTCGATGTGCTGAGGGATGAATTCCATCTGACCGGGGCGAAAACGGTCTGCCGCGAGGGCTTCTGCGGCGCATGCACCGTATTGCTGGACGGGCGTCCGGTGATGTCCTGTCTTGTGCCTGTGGGGCTGGCGGCGGATTGCGAGGTGCGCACGGTCGAGTCGCTGGCGACGGACGGCGTCCTGTCGCCATTGCAGCAGGCGATGGAAGAGCACGACGCGGTGCAGTGCGGAATGTGTTTTCCAGGCATGCTGATGAGCCTGACCAGCTTTCTCGAGCGGGAGCCGAATCCAAGCCGCGACGACATAAGGGCAGCCCTTGCCGGAAACATCTGCCGCTGCACCGGATATGAGCGCATCGTCGACACGGCCTTGTCCGTGGTCCGGGCCGCATGAGTTGAGGGAGCAGGAAGCCGTGTCGGAAACCTCAACCGCGACCATGAACTTTCCGAGGCGCGATGCCCGCGACAAGCTGCAGGGCCGCACGCGCTATACCGTCGACCAGGGACGCCCCGGCATGCTTCACGCGGTGCAGCTGCGCGCCGAGGTGCCGTCGGCCCGGATCGTGCGCACCGACACGTCGGTGGCGCGCAAGATGCCCGGCGTCCGCGCCATCGTGACGGCCGAGGATTCGCCCGCCCGCCACGGCATCGGCATCGCCGACCATCCCCTGTTCGCGACCGGCTGCATCCGCTACGACGGCGAGCCGATCGCGGCTGTCGCCGCCGAGACCCTGGCGCAGGCCAAGGCCGCCGCCGCGGCGATCATCGTCGAACTGGAGCCGTTGCCGGCGGTAATCACGATGGCCGACGCGCTGGCGCCGGATGCGCCGCTGGTCCATCCCGATTGGCGGGACTACGAAGTGCTGCTCGAAGGCGGCGCGCATGCCGGCAATGTGGCATGGGAGGCAACGGTCGTACGCGGCGACACCGACGCTGCGTTTGCACGCGACGATGTCGAGATCGTCGCCTCCTGCTTCCGGATCGGCCGGCAAAACCATTTGTCCTTCGAGCCGCGCGCGGTCGTCGCGTCCTACGAGGACGGGCGGTTCCATATCGAGACATCGACGCAGGTCCCGTGGACCGTCCGCAACGTCACCGCGCGCCTTGTCGGCGTGCCGGCATCGCATGTTCGCGTCACCGTGCCGGCGGTCGGCGGCGGATTCGGGCTCAAGTTCGACTGCTCGCTGGAGCCCTTCGCAGCACTGCTGGCGCGCGCTGCGGGGCGCCCCGTCAAGCTCGTCAATTCGCGCGAGGAGGAGATGCTGACCTGTCTCTCGCGCGAGAATGCCGAGATCCGCATCCGCTCGGCCGTGACCGGACAAGGCGAGATCGTCGGGCGCGAGGCCGTGGTGCTGATGGATTGCGGCGCCTATGGCGGCGAACAGATTTTTCTCACGACCATGACGGCGCACACGCTGGGCGGCAACTACCGGCTCGGCTCGGTGAAGATATCGACCCGCGCCATCTACACCAACACCGCGCCGAACGGCGCATTCCGGGCCTGCAACGGCGTTTACAACACATTCGCGCTGGAGCGGCATACGGATGAGATCTGCGCCGCCATCGGCATGGATCCTCTGGAGTTTCGCCGACGCAATGTGCTGGGCGACAAGGACCTTGGCGCGACCGGGCAGGTGTTCGAAGGCGATGTTATGAGGCCAATGCTCGATCGTATGGCCGAATTGCGCGAGGCCAAGCCGTCGAAAAAACATCTGGCGGGAGAGAGGCTGTATGGGCGGGCCACGACGGTCGGCACCTGGTTCATCTTCGTTGGTCCGTCGGCGGCAACCGTCAACCTCAACCCGGACGGCAGCGCGACACTGGTGACCTCCGGCGTCGAGATCGGCTCAGGCTCGATGATGCAGTCTCTGCCTCAGATCGTCGCCAGCACGCTTGGCCTGCGGCCGCAAGACGTCGTCGTGCGCACCGCCGACACGGATGCCGGCGGTTTCGATCTGGGTGTCGGCGGCGGCAGGACGACCGTTTCGCTGGGCGCCGCCAGCCTTGCCGCCGCCGTCGAGGTCCGCAAGAAGCTGCTGCACGTCGCCTCGGACATGCTGGAGGCCTCCACCGAGGATCTCGTTCTCGAAAACGGGCGTGTCGAGATCCTTGGCGTCAAGGGCTCCGGAACGACGATCGAGAAGGTTGCCGAGCGCGCGCAGCGAATGACAGGTCCGATCTCGGGAAGCGGCGCCTTCACCGGGCCTGGCGTGGCGGCGATGCCGGGCTGCGCGGCCGGCCACTTCATCGACGCCATCGACATCCCGGTCTTTGCGGTGCATGACTGCGAAGTGGCCGTCGACCCCGAAACCGGACATGTCGAGGTGTTGAGTTACACGGTCGTCCAGGACGTCGGGCGGGCCCTCAATCCCCGCGCTATCTACGGACAGATACAGGGCGGCGTCGTGCAGGGCCTTGGCTACGCCTTGCATGAGGAGATCTCCATCGGCGCCAATGGCCGCATCTGCCAGGCCGGCCTGGAGACCTACCGGGTGCCGCTCGCGCAGGATGTGGTGCCGGTCGAGATCAGCCTGTACGAAGGGGCGCCCTCGATCGGGCCGCTGGGCACCAAGGGGGCCGGCGAGGTGCCGATCCTCAACGTCGCCGCGGCAATCGCCTGCGCCGTTTCGAACGCCACCGGTCGACGCGTCCAGGAGATACCGCTGACGCCGCCGCGTGTCCTGGAATTGCTCCTCGGCAACAACCAGCCTCTGGATTTCCCGCACATTGCCGACACATGGCGCGACAATGTGATTGCGGCAGGGTTTTGAACGCGCTCTGCAGCCAGCCCGATTACCTGGAACCGGCCCCTGTTCTGACTGGATGGCGCTGGCGGGCATATGCCACGCAGGCGTCTACCGTGCTGACGCAGAGCCCATCGCGGTGGTTCGGCAGATTGTTGTCGCCCGCATAGGCGACCTCGGCAACACGGCCATCGACCATTCGAATTTGCGTATTGCAGTAGCCGCCAGGATTGACATTGAGGGATCCTCCGACCGTCGGGATCGCACCCACGGCCAAGGTTGGAATCACGACGTTGAGATTGCCGCGTTGAACGGTGCGCTGATAGGTCCAGATCTGGCTTGATCCGCCCGCATCGGCGGTGGCTGTCGGAAAGCCGGCGCACATTCGAACGTCCGCCTCGCTGAGACCGACCATCTCCTTGCGGGCGGCCGCCGTCGTTGCGTCTTCCTTCGAGATGTTCGACGTGTCGTCGGGGGCGACACAGGAGGACAGGATGGAACTGCCGGCCAAGAGGACAAGAAGGACAAGCTTTCGCATGCTGGAAAATATCATACCGGCTGTTGTGATTTGTGCTGGCCCCGAGAACCCTAGTTAGGCAAGCAGACAACCGAGTCAACCTGCACAACTTCACGATGTCGTTGTCGTGCCGCCGAGCGCATCGGCTGTACTGACGGAATTTGCCGCCGGCCTCGGCATGTCGTCCCGCGTGCGACTCAGGCTGCTCCGATGCCCACGGACTTGAAGCGTTGCCGGTATTTTTGCGGCGTCACGCCCACCGTGCGCTTGAACAGACGACGGAAGGAGTTCGGATCATCATAGCCGACCGCCTGCGCGATGTCGTCGATTGCCTGATTTGAGGTTTCCAGCATCTGCTTGCCTTCCTCCACGCGAAGCGTCTGCACGTAGCCGATCGGAGTGTAGCCGGTCGCCGACTGGAATCGCCTTTTGAAGGTGCGGTCGGCGAGGCCAGAGCGCTTCGTCATCTCCGCAACCGGATTGGCAATGGCATAGTTTTCCGAAATCCAGCCCTGGCAATCAGCAATCGACGCGTCCTCATGCTGCTTCGGGCGAACCATCGCGGCAAAGGGAAGCTGGCCTTCGCTGCGGTCGCCAAACAGAAAGATCTTGGCGATCCGCCGTGCCTCGGCATCGCCGCAGAAACGGGCAATCAGATAAAGCGACAAATCGGTCCAGGATGCGGAGCCGCCGCTCGTCACCACATCGTGCCCGTCGCCGGAGGGCACGATGACACGTTGAGGCTGTAGCCGGACGCCCGGATAGCACTTCCGGAAATATCGGGTCGCGCTCCAGTGGGAGGTGGCTTCGCGGTGTTCGAGCAGCCCGGCTTCGGCCAACATCAGCGATCCGGTGCAGACCGAGCAGATGATCGCGCCACGCGCGTGCTGGTCCAGCATCCAGTGGATGGCTTCATCCCATCTGCCACTCAGATCTGGTTCCGGTTCCAGACTGAGGTCGCCGATGATGACGACATCCGAGCGCAGGCTTTCGCCGAAGCTGTGCTCGGAAAAAATCGTGGCGCCCAGAGTAGTGCGCACCGGCCCGACGCGGCTGCCGACGATCCGCGGCGTCATGCGGCGGCTTTGGGTCCGTTCGCCCGTCAGCATCTCCCATGCCGCTCCGACGCAGGTGAAGACCTCGTGCAGCCCGTAGGTCACGGCCGCCGAAACCTCGGGCACCACCATGAGGCTTACCGTCAGCGTTCGGGCATCATGGGATAGCGGCATGTCCGAGGTTTGGCACATATGACCCGTTTCTGTCGAGTCTGCGTCTAACGCCGCCCTGACACGAGATGGCATGGGCTCACCCGGCAAGCGCCGATCTTCACCAACCCGCGCTCGCCGGAAACGGAGAACCGATGTTTGAGACAACACGCAGAAAGGTGCTCGGCGCGTCGATGATCGGCGCGGGCGGCATCCTGAACACATTCGGCTGCCGCGCAACCGCGGCCGGCCTCTCGCAGAAAGGAAATATCATGCTGGACAGGATCCAGAACTTGCCGCAGGGCATGATCGAGGCAGCGCAGTTTCCTCTGATCGAGGCGATCCACGGGCGCCGGTCGCGCCGCTTTGCCCGCGGCGCCTCGATCCCGGACGGGCCGCTCAGCTACACATCGAAGCAGGCTCCGGCGCCGCTCGGCGATCTGGAACAGATGCTCCTGCTCACCACCGTCGCCGGCAACACCGGCTGGTCGAACTTGATCCCGCACAACCGGTTCTACAGCCCGAACATTCCGAACTATGCGGGCGCGGCCGGCGGCCGGAGCTTTCCTTCGTCCGCCGGTTTTCACACCTCGGAGATTTTCTTCACCGATGACAACGGGGTTTACTTCCTCCCGACCCGCGACATGGGGGCCGTCGCCGCGCCGGACGGCGAGACGGATATGAACGCCTATCTCGATGCGCACCGGTCGCGCATCGTCAAACTTGCCGATGGCCGCCTCAACATCCCGCGCGTGCCGCAGCATATGGAGATGCACAACGAATGGTGTGCAAACGTGCCTGGCAGCATGCTGATCATTCCGGTGGCCGACCTCGCCCAGCACATGCTGCTCGTTCTGTGCTACCTCGTGCAAAACGGCGCCTGCATCTATGACGACGTCAACGGTCGTCCGGTTCCGGGGATCGACCGGTTCAAGGCGCTGGTGGATACCGAGAACCCGTTTCCGCTGAGTTATGTCGAGCAGCTTGGCCTTACCGAGGTGACGGTCGAGACGTCGACGGCCTGCTATGCCGGTGCGCTGATGCTGCAGGCTCTCGGTCTTGGCGGGTGGATGTACGAGGGGATCAACCCGTTCAGCGTGCTGGGTGCTAGCGGCGATCCCGAGGTGCCCGGACTGGGGTTCCGCTTCGACATGCTGGAAGGACGCCCGCTGCCGCACGTGACCGGGCTCGAGGGCGTGTTCGAGGGGCATTGCCCGCCGCATTTCCAAACCATGCGCGCCGCCGTCGAGAGCGTCGTGGCACGGAAATTCGGACCGGGCGGCCCGTTCAACGCGGGCACCGGCGGGCCGTACAAGAAAACCGAAACCATCCGGTCAAGCGCTGCCCCGATCGGCGAAGAGTTTGTGGATTGCGTCACGACAATGGCGCAGTACATATTCGACACGTTCGGGCGTTTTCCGGCGACCGTGCCCGCGATCTTCAGCCTGATGTACCTGCAGGCGCACCAGTTGGACACCGGGTTCTACGATACGCATTTCGGGCCGGGCGCCTATCTGCGCACCCATGCCGCACATCAGCAGAACTGGGGCTGATCGGCTGGTCGAGATATTGCTGGAGCGTCGGACCTAAAAGAGGGTACCGGTTTTGGGAAAATCCGATGCTCAAACAAAAGCTAGGCCTGTTGCTTGCGCCAGGCCTGGTATTCTTCCTCCACCTCCTTCGTCAGCGGGAAGCCAAGCGCATCGGATAGCGCGCGGGGCGGCCTGCCCGATCCGATCGTCAGGGATGGCATGATCGCGGTCGTCGACCGGCCTGGAATGGGCGTGGACATCATCCCCGAGCGGGCCGAACGCGTCCTGCGGAGAACAATGCGGGCTTTTTTGGCTGATCTTGATCCCGCAGTATTCGGGGCCTTGTTTATTTCGGTGAAATGCCGGAGCACTTGATGATCGAGGGGCAGACTGATTCGGAGCTCATTCATGCGCGGAGTGCAGGCAGCATTCGCGGCAATGATACTGATCGCTTCAGTCACTCCGGGCCTCGCCGAAAATAGTTCCCCTTTCATCTACTTTGCGACCGAAGATCCTTTCGCTGGCGGTCAACCGATGAAGAACGACATCTATGTTTTTGGCGGCGTCTTCACGACCGGGTCCTTCGGAGACACGATCAAAGTCTTCGGGGCCGACTATACGGACAGTTACATGGTCGGAGCCGCATACGGCCGCGACTTCACCGACATTGGCGCCGGTTTCGTCCTTGGCGGCGTGACCGGGGCCGCCATAAGGTTTGGCGACGACGACGATACGTCCGGAGAACTTTGGGCCGGCGTGCGGCTTCGCCATCAGGGTCTTGTCATCGGTGATCTGGCGATTGCGCCCGCGCTGACGGCTGGATTCAGTGCCGTTACAGGCCCCACCGAGATCGAGCGCGATCGCGAAATCCGTTACGATGGCGATGCGTCACTCCTCGGGTTCATCGGTGCGGAGCTTTCTTTCCGGGTCAGGCAAGCTCCCAATGTCGAGCTTGTCTACCAACTCCACCATAGATCCGGCGCCGATGGGACGTTTGGCGATATGAATGAGGGTTCCAATGCGAACGTCCTTGGAATCCGTTATCGCTTCTGAAGGTGCGCCGCCGTCGGATTGCCCTATCCGGCCCTGACGATGCGAAATCCTTCGAGTTCCGCAACGATCGGCTGACCCTTCCATCGCTCTATATCGTGCAGGACGATCAGTTGCCCGAGATCGCCGCCGATCTCGGTGTTGATGCGATCGATGGTCTTCAGCTGCTCCCAAACGCTGCCGACGGCATTGTTCAGCGGGGCGTAGACGCCGTCGTGCTTGTGTCCGGTGATCTGCCGGCTCGAATAGACGCAGTCGCCGGAGATGACCAGCCTGCCCCGGGCGGACTGGACGATGACAAATTGCTGTCCGATCGTGTGGCCGCTTCCCAGCCGGACATGGATGCCCGGCAGCACATCGTCCTTGTCGCCATCGATCAGCGAGACACGGTGTTCGACCGATGCATCGAGGGCGGCGCGCAGAGTATCCGGGTCGATGATGGCGGTGAGATAACCGAAGCGCGGCGGCAATGCGATCGCCTCATACCAGGAGAGCAGCTCGCTTTTCTGGATGTGGAGATTTGCATTCGGGAACTCGGCGATCGATCCCATGTGATCGAAATGCGCATGGGTCACGAAAATGTCGGTGATCGCGCCGGGCCCGATGCCCAGCTCGGCCAGCATGCGAACCGGCGAGATCCAGTTGGGAATGTCAAATTTCAGCGAGAAGGCAGTGCTCGATTCCTGAATGAACCCGGTGTCGACCAGCACGTTGCGGTCGCCACGCTTCAAGAGGACAAAGGAAAAGGGCAGATCGACCTTGCCATCGTCATACATGCCGGCGACGAGATCCACCCAGGGCTGCTGGTTCGACCGGGCGAATTCGACAACGTAAACCTCCCAATGCGTGTCTTCGCTTGTCATCGCTTCCTCCTTCAGCGTTCCGCCAGCGAGCGTCCCAGGCTCGCCATGCCCACGGCAATGATCAGAATGGCGCCCTGCAGCACATATTGCGAGAAGGTCGGGGCACCGAAAATGTTGAGGCCATTGAAGCCGAAGGCGATGATGAGGGCGCCGACCAGCGTGCCGAGCACATGGAATTCGCCGTCACGCAGCGTTGCCGAGCCAAGGAACACCGCCGCGAATGCGGTGAGCAGGTAGGAGTCGGCGGCACTTGCCGTGCCGCTGCCGAGCCGCGAGGCAAGCAGTATCCCGGTGAGCGCGGCGCACATTCCCGAAATGACGAAGCCGAGGATCTTGATGCGGTCGACATTCACCCCGGCAAGGCGGGCGGCCACGGCATTGCCGCCCACGGCCTGGATCTCCTGGCCGAGCGGTGTTCGTTCGACCAGGAGCCAAAGCCCGCCGAGAACGAGGATCATGACGATGATGTTGTTGGGGATACCGAACAGCCAGCGTCCAAGGGAAAGCTGGAGAAATGCCTCCGGCACGCCCGCCACGATGGGAACGCCGGCGGAATAGGCGAAGGCCAAGCCGGTAAGGATCGTTCCGACGCCCAGCGTCGCAATAACGGAGTTGACCTTGACCTTGGTGACGATGAAGCCGTTGACGAGACCGATCACCGCGCCCAATGCGATGACGATGACCACCGCAAGCGGGATCGGCAGCTTGTCGTGGACGACAAGGCCGGTGATCAGAATGCCGTGCAGGCTGGCGGCGAAGCCTATGGACAGGTCGAGTTCGCCAACGACCACGGCAAGCGTCAGCCCGCCGGCAATGATCATGGCCAGCGAAGCCTGGTTCAGCACATTGGTGAAATTGCCCAAGGTGGGAAAGGCTCCGGGCGACAGGATCGAAAATGTGACGATCATCGCCAGCAGTCCGATGATCGTGCCATAACGGGCAAAGATACCGAGCGCCGCCTTGGCTCCGGGCGACAGACGCCGGGCGCTTATCGCAACATCGCTCATGCGGGATGATCCTCCATCAGGGCTTCCGGTTCGACATAACTTGCTTCGACGATTGCCTTTCGCGACACCGCCTGACCGGTCAGCTCGCGAACAACGCGTCCTTCCGCCATCACCAGAACGCGGTCGCACAGGTCTGGCAGTTCGTCCGGCTCCGATGAAATCACCAGAACCGCCATTCCGGAGTCGGCTTGCTGGCGGATCAGCCGGTGGATCTCGGCGCGCGCTCCGATATCGACGCCTCGCGTCGGCTCATCGAGGATCAGCACCTTCGGTGCGCGCTGGAGCCAGCGGCCGATCGCAACCTTCTGCTGATTGCCGCCGCTGAGACGGCCAACGGGCGTGCTTGCGCTTCGCGCCTTTATCGACAGGGAGCGGATCGTCTCGCCGGCCATCGATGTCCGGGCGCGTCGGTTCATCAGCGGCAGGTATCGGCCAAGCGCAATCTTGTCGAGATTGGCGATGCCTAGATTGAAGGCGATGCTCTTGGAGAGAAAAAGCGCTTCCGCCCGGCGCTCCTCCGGGACCAGCCCAAGCCCGGCCCGGACAGCCGCCGCGGGGGAGGCGGGCGCATAGGGCCGGCCCATCAGCGTCATCTCGCCGCTGTCAGGCCGCTCCGCCCCGAAGAGCAGCCGGGCGAGTTCCGTACGCCCGGCGCCGACAAGGCCGCCGATGCCCAACACTTCGCCGGCGTGGAGCTGAAGGCTGACGCCACGGACGTTCGGCGCCCGCGCCAGGGTTCTGGCATCCATCACGACGTCGCCGCGCTGCCGTGTCGTGGCTGTCCTTTGAGGATCCCGAATTGCGCCGCCGACGATTGCCTCGACCAGCGCAGGGCGGTTGAGCGTGTCTCCGGCGAGCTCGGCCACGGAGCGGCCGTCGCGAAAGACCGTCACGCGCGTGCACAGGCTCAGGATCTCGTCCAGCCGGTGCGAGATGTAGAGCACCGCCACCCCTGACGCGGAAAGATCGCGCACGATCGCAAAGAGCCGTTCCGCTTCACTGGCGGCAAGCGATGCCGTCGGCTCATCCATGACGATCAGCCGCGCCTTGCGCACCAAAGCGCGGCAAATATTGATCAGCCATATCTCGGCCGTCGAAAGGCCCTTCACGCCGGCGTTGAGCGGGGCTGATATGCCGACGCGCCTGGCGATCGGTGCGACGTCGCGCGCGATCGCACGCCAATCGGTCAGCCCGAAGCGGGTTTTCTTCGGGACGCCCAGCATGATGTTCTGCAACACGGTCATGCCCGGCACAAACGCAAGCTCCTGGTGAATGAAGCTCATGCCGAGCTCGGTCGCCCGCTGCGGCGTGCCGATCTGCTGGCTGTGGCCGTCGAGCTCGAGACGACCGGCGTCGGGATGGTTTAGTCCGGCCAGGATACGGATGAAGGTCGACTTGCCCGCGCCGTTGGCGCCGACAAGACCATGGATTTCACCTGGCGCGATGTCGAGCGATACGCCCTTCAGCGCCTGCGTGCCGCCGAAGGCCTTTGCGATATCGCGCGCCACCAGGAACGGGGTTGCCATTTCATCAGCGCCGCCTGGCTGCGGCGCACCCCTTGTCAACGTCGCCTCCAAACCAAGTGCTACTTTATGGCTTCCGGATGGTCCTTGAGAAAGGCATCGGCAGTCTCCTTGGTCACCAGCACCGCCGGAACCTCGGCTGCCTTGGCTTGCCAGGCGCCGCCCGAATCCTTGATGTCCTTCAACATCTTGACCATGTTGTAGCCTTCAGTGAAGCTGTCCTGCCAGGCCGTCGCGGTCATGAAGCCGTTCTTGATGTTCTCCAGCGCCTGGGCATTGCCATTGATGCCGTAGACGAGAACGTCGTCGCGTCCCTGGGCGCGCAGCGAGCCGATGGCGCCAATCGCCGGGTCGTCCCAGCATCCCCAGATCGCCAGGTTCTCCTTGCCGGCCGGATGCGAAGCCAGCCACGCATTCGCGTATTGGGCGCCGTCCTCGAAGTAGCCGGGGATGCGCACTTCGTTCTTGGTGACGGTGATGTCAGGATGTTTGGCGACGATCTCGTCCATCACGACTTCGCGGTTTCGACAGACTTCGCCGGTCCGGTAGGTGAGAGCCAGTATCGAACCCTTGCCACCCATTTTCTCGACCATGAGATCGACGACCGGTATCGCCATCGGGCCGCCCGAGCCGTTCGTGGCGGCAACGGTCGAGCCAAGCCCGCCGCCCCAGGTCACCACAGGTATTCCAGCGTCGCCCGCGGCGGCCAGACCCGCGCCGATCGACGAATAGGGAAATACCATGTCGACAATCGCATGCGCCTTGAGCTGCGCGAAATTCTGGATCGCCGCGTTCGCCTGGTCGGCACTGCCGGCGGCGTCGACAACGTTGGTCTTCCAGCCAAGCTCATCGGCGGCCTTCGTGGCCCCCTGGATGTAGCGGACATTGTTGGCTTCGGTGGCGCTGATGGACACGATGCCAAGAAGCGGCTTGTCCTGCGCGGCGGCGCCAGCCGTCACGAGCGAGAGCGCTCCGGCGGCGATGATGCAAGCTAGATTTCTCATGGTTCTCCTCCCTTGACCTCTTTTGCCGCCAGAGCCTCTTGGCAGCAAACCGTTTCGCTAACGTCACGCAAAATGCGACCCAATGCAAGCGTGAATCCGCTGGACACAGCCATAAATCTGAACCAGACTTCAGCGAAACGATTAGCTATCAGGACAAAATGGCCACCATCAAAGACGTTGCCAGGAGGGCAGGGGTGTCGACCGCGACGGTCTCGGCCGTCATGAACGATAGTGCCTTCGTCAGCCCCGAGCTGAGGGCTCGCGTCGTCTCCGCTATTCGCGAGCTGCGCTATGAACCGTCGCTGGCCGCCCGCAATCTGCGTCGCAACCGCACCCAGTTGATCGCCCTTGCGGTGGCCGATCTCTCGAACCCGTTCTACGCGCGCATCGTCTGGTCGGCGGAGGCGGCCGTCGCGGCGTGGGGCTATTCGCTCGTTCTGTTCAACAGCGATGAAAAGCCCGATACGGAACGGCGCATCCTGTCGCGAATTCGCACTCTTGGTTGCGATGGAATGGTCCTGGTACCGGTGGGCGCGGCAAATCAATATCAGCCACACGAGTTCGATGGCATCGCGACCGTTCTTCTGGGGAGATCGATCGAAGGCAACAGCGCCGATACGGTGACCATCGACAATCGGGAAGCCGGCAGACAGGCGGCCGACTATCTGCTCGATCTAGGGCATCGCCGCATTGGCTCGATCACCGGTCCGATGCAACTGTCGACCAGCAAGGGCAGGCTTGACGGCATGATCGAAGCGATGGCCGCGCGCGGGCTTGCGCCGCAGCCCGGTCATATCAGGTCCGGCGAATTTCGCGAAGAAGCCGCCTATTCGGTGGCTCGCGACATGATGGGTTCGCCCGACCGCCCGACGGCGATCTACGTCGCGAACGGCGTCATGGCGATCGGCGTGATGCGAGCCGTTGCCGATCTTGGCCTGCGCTGTCCGCAGGACATCTCGATCGCCTCGACGGACACGGTCGCGGGCGCCGGCGGCTTGAAGCCGCGACTGACGAGAACGGAGCATCCCATCGCCGACATGACCAACGAAGCGCTGCGTCTGCTCGTCGATCGCATCGAGGAAAGGGTATCGGAGCCCGTGCGCAGCATCGTTTTCCAGCCGGCTCTGATCGTCGGGGAAAGCTGCATGCCGCTGCGCGAGAACGCCGGCTGACGGTTTCCCGCCGCGGGCCGCGGGATGTCAGTCGCAGCCCCTTGGCGCTCCGCGCGATGGTCTTAAAATCAAACGCTTTCGAGATAGGTCTCGAGCTCGAAGTCGCTGACATTGAGCGCGAACGTATTCAGCTCCTGGCGTTTGCAGGCGATGAAGGAGTCGCGCAGGATCGTCGGAAATATCGCCGCCACATGCGCCCCGTTTTCGAAACTGGCGATCGCGGAGGCCCAATCCGGCGGCAGCTTGGCCGGCTGAAGTCCTTGCCCGTCTCTGCCCGCTGGATCGCCAGGCGACAATTGCCCTTCGATGCCGATGAGTGCGGCGCCTAGGATGGCCGCAAGCACGAGGTATGGATTGGCGTCGGCGCCGGCGACGCGATGCTCGATGCGACGAGCGCCGGTCGGTCCGCCGGGGATGCGGATCGCCACCATGCGGTTCTCATAGCCCCAGGCAACCGCGGTCGGCGCATAGGACCTGGGGCGCAGCCTGCGGTAGGAATTGAAGTGCGGCGCGAACACCAGCGTGCTTTCGGCCATGGCGGCGAGCAGGCCGCCGACGGCATGGCGCATGATGTCCGAACCCTGGTCGCTGCCATCGTCGAAGACATTGCGGCCTTCGGCGTCGGTCAGGCTGAAATGGACGTGAAAGCCGTTGCCGGCACGGTCGCCATAGGGCTTCGCCATGAAGCAGGCGGCAAAGCCGTGCTTGCGGGCGATGCCCTTGACGGTGCGCTTGAACAGGACGGCGTCGTCGGCGGCGCGCAAGGCGTCCGCGACATGGTTCAGATTGATCTCGAACTGGCCGACGCCGTTCTCGGCGATCGCGGTATCGACGGGAATGCCTTGCATGCGGCAGGCGTCGTAGACATCGTGGATGAAGGCTTCGAAGTCGTCGATCTCGTCGATCGACAGGGCGGCGTCGGAATCGAGACGACGCCCTGTTACCGGCGAGACAGGCCCGATCGGCCGCTGCGATTGCGGGTCGACCAGATAGAACTCCAGTTCCGTAGCCGTGACAGGGGTGAGCCCCAGGGCCCTGTAGCGATCGAGGATGCGGGCCAGCGCGCGCCGCGGGTCACCCAGGAACGGCGCGCCGGTTTCATCGGCCAGCCAGAGCGGGACAAGTGCTGTCGGGTGCGCCGTCCAGTTCACCGGCAGGATGCCGCGTCCCGTCCACTGGCAAAGGCCGTCGGCGTCGCCGGTGCCGAAAACCAGCGTGTTGCCCTCGATATCCTCGCCCCAGATGTCGAGCCCGACCAGCGAATAGGGCATGCGCAGCTTGCCCTCCAGCGCCTTGCGTGCCTGCTCGACCGGAATGCGCTTGCCGCGCATGATGCCGTTGAGGTCGCACACCGCAGCCCGCAGGCTTTGGATGTCGTCCCTGCTTTCAAGCCACTTCAATACGTCCGCGATTGCATCGCCCAATTTCAACCCCTGGTTTTTCCGAGGTGCCGTAGCCTTGGTCGGTTACGATATCTCTATAGCTTGTGAGTTTCCGAAAAATCGCTCTGGCTGCCGCCAGAGATTTTCCTTTACTTTTTCAATTCACTAGCTGGGATATCGGGAGGCATTTCAAGACCAATTGCGCGATTTGCGATCGCAATATAGCGGTTGGGCCGGGTAAAGCCAAGCCGCATTTGAGCCGCCGTCAGTGCCGCGTCTCCGGGAATTTGACGTGTTGCAAGAGATGCGTCGCGCCGTCGTTTATGTCGCGCACGATAGCGGCGCGGGCGCGTATCCCATCCTGGGCTTCGATCGCGGCGACGGCTTCCTCATGGTAATCGATGTCGAGAATGGCGGCGAGATTGTCCTCGAAACCCATGGCCAGGTTCCTGAGAAACGGACCGACCTGCATCCACACCGTCTCTATCAGGAAGATCATCTGCTCGTTGCCGCAGTGGCGATAGATCGAGAACTTGAAGTTGTAGTTCTTCCGCAGATAGTCGTCGATGTCGCCCTTGCGGGCAGCCTCGGTCAGCTCGGTGCAATGGCGGCGGATCGCCCGCAGATTGTTGCCATTGATCAGCATCGCGGCAAGCTCGGTCGCCGAGCCTTCGAGGATCGTTCGCACGGCGGTCAATTGCGAGAATCTTTCGGCCGAGATGACCGGCACCTCCACGCTGCCGTTCGGCATCGGGCTCAGCGCGCGCAGCGCCTGCAGTCGCATGAAGGCGCTGCGCACCGGCATGTCGCTGGTGCCCAGTTCCTTGGCGAGCTTGCGCGAGGTCAGCTTCTGGCCGGGCTCAAACTGGCCCGACATCAATGCCCTGACGAGTTCCAGATAGACTTTCTCATGCAGGGGCACAGTGTCGACGGCGGTCAACCCGAAATGCGTTTTATCGGCCATTGGAGGTACGCTACTTCATTCGTTCTGAAATCTACGCAGCTGGCTATATCTGCCGCTGGAAATGTTGGCTGGCTGAACGCGGCGTAAGCGCCGAAGTCAGCCATTTTTCAAGCACAGGATAGACGCTTCGAGCGCGGCGCCGCAAGCCGCGTCATCGCTGCTGTTTCGGTGGTGCGCCATTCCGAATCGCCGTCGCCGTCGTCTAGAGCATGTGAGGTGCCCACGCTCGTCCTCCACGACGATGGCGTGGAGCGTCCTTTTCGACACGATGATGCGGTTCATCGAGTTGAGCGGCAGCCGGACATGAGCATCATTCCATCGTCATTCCGCGCCGCCTGAGCGCAACGGTTCGAAGGCCGCGGCCGTAAAAACAACCGACACGGCGGCAATCGCAGCGCGCGTGCTGGCCGCTCGGCCACGCAATACACCGACACCATCCGGCATCAACGAGGAGCTGGGCGAACTGGAACGAGCATTTCCCTCAATCGCTTCACGCAAAATCCGATCCGTCAAATGTTGGATTGGTCGCTTTAGGGCCGATTTTCAGTGGCGCGTCGTTTTCATCCGGATTGGGGACAGGAGCCTCGTCGGGAAGTCTGTCCGGGTCCGGCTCACGCACCGGCTTCGGTTCGGGAAACGGCGGCGGCGTGGGCGCGGGAGTGGGCGTTGGTTCGGGAGTAGGAAGAATGGCCATGGTGTGATTTCCTTCCGCTCGCTGCACTGTGCCTTGGCGGGTCATCGACGTCGGGCGGGATTTTGGCGCCACCCCTTTTTCGACCGGTTTCGCTCTACGGGCCTATGCACGCAGAACGACCACGCGTGCCTATGGTTCCGATGGGGGCCTTCAGTGATCCCGCAGGCATCAGGCGTGGCAGGACGGCGCCGTCAGAAAAGTGATCGAATAGTCCGCGCACAAAGGCCTTGTCGGCCTCGTGGGGCGCCATAATTTCCATTTCAGGTGGGGCGAACTCACCTGCTGAAAGGGTGGAGCGAACTCACCTGCTGAATAGGAGGCGGCCGTGAAACACCAAACACTTGACCAACTGCATGCCGTTGCCGACGTTCACGCTGAAGCAACAGACCTCGTGGCGACTCGAAGCCAGCGTCTCGAACGTTGGGCGAAACTGCTGGAACAAAATCCCGATCGGCGTCTCGAAGCGCTGACGGGCACCGAATACAAGTCTCCCGAGATACGCGAAAAAATGCGCGACAACGATTCACCTCTCACCGTTGCCTTCGAGGATCCGATTTTTCGCGCGCAAGGCTTGAAGGATGACACCTACGGCGAAGCCAGGCGCTTCTTCGAACTGACGGACTGGCAGCTGCACGAAATCGTTTGTCATTGCCATGTCGGCGCCACGATACGAGCGCGGTGGGCTGCCTCTCGCGTCCGTGCCGCAAAGTCGGAGAGGTTCGGCTTCTTCGCCTGGCTGCGTGGAACATTCATGCATTGACGTAGCGGGCATTGACGTAGCGGGCATCGACGCTACGGGCCGGCAGTTCGGAAGATGGAGGCGGCGGGCGACATGATTTCCACGCCTCGCATCAATGGGCGTTGATGACGGATATGCCGTTCGGCGGCGATCCGCCATCGGCGAAACTCGATACCATCGGTATGGTGGATTCAGTCGGCGGGCGCGGTGTAGCGGCGACGGACCGCTTCCGCGATGGCGGCGCGGCTTTTATGCGGATCGAGACTATCGTCGTCCTCGATAACAGCCGCTTCCTCCGCAAGTCCTTTGTCCTTGACCTGGTTGCGGAACCAGGCCGAATAGTCGCCCGCGCGCAAGTGATGCTCCCAGGTGCGATCATCGATTCCCTCGGCGATTTGTAGGAACATCATGAGATTTTGCGCTTTCAGGTTGAGCGCGCCGTCAGCGCCGCGGAAATAGAAACTGCTGTCGCCAAGATCACCCTCGGCATATTTGCGCGAATGACGCTTGCGTTCCTGCCGGGGACGCTCGACCGAGATCGGCCTTGCGGGTTCGCCTGTCGACCGGTTCCAATACAAAACCTTGTTCTCCGATGGCGGCACGACGCCCTCCGACACGTCCTCGTCCACTGCGGCACAGAAACTCTCGACGACCTTGTCGGATTCCGGGCCAAGAGCCAGCACCGTGTCGACGCCCGCCAGCACATCCCGCGAAACCAGATCGGGATGAACTGTGATCAGAATGGTCGCCGAAAGGCTTTTTGGCAGCGCAAAAGATGTGCCGTCGCGCGCGTGCGGCAGCAGGTGGTGCGCCTCGTCGATGATCAGCCAGTGCGGGCGTCCGGTGCGGGCGCGAAGCGCGGCAAGCTCCGGCAGCAGCTTGGCGAAGGCGTTTGGCCGCTCCCCGGTCTTGATCCCAGGGCTCCGAATCCAGGTTAACGCGATAGCTGACCGAGGATCGATGCGAGATAGTCGGTGCTCCAGGCTGCCATCTTGCGTCTGCGCTTGATTGGACGTTTGTCGTTGACGGCTTTGACGAGATTGAGGGCGAAGTGGCGGACGATTGCCATGTTGTTTGCGCCGTGGCCCTTGCGCAGTCTCGACTGGTCGTCCTTGAAGACGACGTCGAGCGTCCAGTGCAGGGCGTTCTCGATAAGCCAATGGCCGCGCACGGCGTGAGCGGCCCGCTCGGCGGAGAGATCGGCCGAGGAGATGTAGTAGCGCGTATCGAACCGGCTCCTGTCCTTGAGGCCGGTTCGGGAGCGGAC
>NZ_VLKT01000011.1:74589-165055 GCF_007830515.1 Mesorhizobium tianshanense | reverse complement strand
CTCTTGTCGCGTTCATCGCGTCATCGATGCGATCCTTCTTCTCTCTGACCTCGACTTCCGTGGCACCGCCGACCCGGATCACAGCGACGCCGCCGGCGAGCCTCGCCAGCCGTTCCTGGAGCTTCTCGCGGTCGTAGTCGGAGGTGGTTTCCGCAAGCTGGATCTTGATCTCGGCGATGCGGGCCTCGATGCTTGCCCGCTTGCCGGCGCCGCCGACGATCGTGGTGTTTGCCTTGTCGATCATCACCTTCTTGGTGCGCCCGAGCGTCTCGAGGGAAACATTCTCGAGCTTGAGGCCCAAATCCTCCGAGATGATGGATAGCCGCCGGGGCAACGTCCGACCTTCGGATCAACGTTTTTGGACGGAAAGGAGCATGCGAGCTCCCGGAACGGCGTGGAGGCGCCAGAAGCGGTCGTCGATGGTCAGAAAATATTTGGCCTTCAGCCATGTGTTCGACGGTCCGCTCCTGTAGCGGCTGTCGGCTCGCTTCGAGATGATGCTCTCGAACCCCACATTCTCGATGGCGCGAAGGATCGCTAGCGCACTGCCCTCGAAATGCTCGCTGTACTGGATCTTGCCGAGGCCGTGCTCAACCAGTTGCCACAGCGCCTGCTTGCGCTGCAGCAGGGGCAAGGAGGCTAGATTGCGACCGTCGAGATGGAGGATGTCGAACGCGACGAACACCAGCCGGCTCGGTTCGTTCCATATCGCGGCTTCCAGCGCAGGACAATCGGGAGCGCCCTGCTCGCCTGACACAATGACCTCGCCGTCGATAACGGCAGCCCGGCATGGCAGCTCGACCGCCAGCGCGATGGGCCAGTATTTCGTGGTCCAGTCACGGCCGTTCTCGCTGCAAAGACGCACGCCGCCTTTGTCGATGATGATCTGTGTTCGGTAGCCGTCAAGATTGACCTCGTGAACCCATCCCTCATCTTCGGGCGGCTCCTTGACCCGAGTCGGGATCTGCGGCGGAATGAACTCCAGCCAGCCGCCGTTCACCATGGTACGCCTACTCAATGACGCCACCTTTGACCGCGCAGCGGCAGCTGATCGGCACAGGCAGCCGGACATCCCCCCAACTGGAACGCCTGCCGCCTGTGCCGAGCCCCCGCTAAGCCACTGTGGCCGAGCCCCCGCTAAGCCATCCCGAACATCCACGAACGAGGCCGGGTTGTCGTTACCTTCGCATCCTAATACTTATCTTGGCGTACATATCTCGCTCGGTGCGGCGCACTTGCACCGTCCGACTGCCATGTGCCATCCGGATTGCCGCCAGCCCACGCAGTCCGGGGGGCCTGGTCAGTCCATCAAAAGCACCAGAGCGGGATGCAGCTTCTTCAGGTTCGGCAATGATTTCGATTTCCAGGGTATGTCGGGCGTTCCACGCACGACGAGTCGAACATCGGGATGCTTGCGCACCTCGATGGTAAATTTCGCCAGCAGGTTGATGCCGGAAGAGTTGAGAAAGTGAAGGTCCCACAGATTGAGCGTAATGGAAGCGGGATTTGAGGCAAGAACACTGGTCGCCAAGGCCGTGATGGGCGCACCGGCCTGGCAAGCCGCATGCGCCGTCGAAGAAAATATCGCTTCCTTCATTCCACACGCGGTAATCGTCTGTCTTGATTTCCATGGCCTGGCTTCGAGCGTTGAAAAGAGCAAAGGTACGAGCGCCGGCGCAAGTGACGGGGCAGCCTCATTGTTAGCTTGAACGGCGCGCGGCCAACGACGTCGATCACGCTTCGGCGCCTGCCTCGCAAGCGCCTCGTCCTGCCTCTTAGCGCTCATCGCGTGGTGCCATATCCGATTCGGGTATGCCCATGCCCGCCTCAATGATGTGGTGTACCACAGACACCTGGCAAGACTAGCGGAACGCCAGTCCACGGAAGCGGTCATCACGCCGGATTACAGCAGGAAATGCATCCCGAGAAAAGTTTCTGGATGCGAAGCTAACGACACTCTTCAACCTGGTGCGTATAGAATCTGGCATCATGAAAGCGTAGTTGAGGAGACCACGAAATGAACGCAAAGCTCAAAGGAGAAGCCCGCCGCAAGATCATTCTTGATGGATATTTCAATAACGAACCTTTGAAAGATATTGCCGCCAAGCTCGGATGCTCACTGGCGAGTTTAAAGGTCAGCGCCAGTAAACTCGGCTGCACTCGGACCCCAAGGGCGGCGGCTGAATTTCGACGCGGCTTCCATGTCCCCGAACACAAACGGCAAGATTACTACCAGCTGATGATCGCTGGGCAGTACAGGGCCCACGAGTGCGCGCAGATCTTGGGACTTTTGACGATGCAATCATCGGGGGCCGAGTAGTCGCCTACAATTCCGTCGACGATATTGTCCCTCAGGCATTTCATCGCCTCAGCGGTTCATCAGTAGGAAGCCCGCCGCAAAGCACGGGTGACGGGCCCTGAAAGGTTGGCACAGATGCTGCGTCGGCGTTTCAATCGCACCTGCCTCAGCCCTCACGACTTGGCTATCTGCGAACGCGTGTTCAATCAGGTCTGCGCAGATGAAAATCTCGACCCGTTGGAGCCGGACGCCGAAATTCTGGCGGTGATGGTTGTGGCCATCTTTCGAAATGCTCACACCAGCGAGCGCGAACTGCTGGAGACTGTCAGGTCTCGACGGCAAAAGGCCGCGGGAACCGCGCATTAGTGCATGTCGCCCAAAGGTGCGCAGCGGTTTTGCTACAACGAGATGGATAAAGCAATAACCTAAGGCGCGTTCGCATGAATCCATTCAGTCGCGACGCGCTTTGGCCAAGGCGCCGGACTTGAAAACCGGCGCGGGCACGAGTTCACGGTGGTTCCAATCCCACTCCCTCCACTGGTTGAGATTTGCTTCGGAAGATCGTTTTTGATGCAAGCGGACCTGTTAGCAGTGATGTCGGCTGTCGTGTTTGGGTCAAAGGTGTGAATTTGACGACATCACGGGCTCTAATCAGCGCGGTCATCCGTCCGATCTATGAGCGGGGCTCACGCGCCACGGCTAATCGCCGGTCATCTGCTTGAGGCAAAAAGGCATGGTGCGACGCACAAAAATATTGCAATGCACTGCAGATGCCGTAACGTCAGTTTCTTAAATGAACGAGACGGCTTTTGTAAAAGTCCGCCCACCGAAAGGATGGAGACTATGGCCAAGACCGCTGATAAGACTGCTGAAATCATCGAGAACGTAGAACTCCCAACCGTTGACGAGGTAACTGATCAGTTCCGCGCTGTCGCCGAAAAGGGCGTCGAGCAGTCGAAAGAAGCATTGTCGAAATTGGAAACCGGCGCCGAGACGACCCAGAAGGCTCTCCAGTCAACCTTCGAAACTGCCAAGACTGCTAGCAATGAGCTGTCGCTGAAGACGATCGCCGCGTTGCGCGCTAATGCTGAGGCGAGCTTTTCTCACCTCGAAGCCCTGGTTGCCGTGAAATCGCCCTCCGAGTTCATCGAACTACAGACTGCCTTCTTGCGCAAGCAGCTGGAAAAGAGCGTCGAGCAGGGCAAGGAGTTTCAGGCGGCGGCAACGAAAGCCGCCGAAGATGTATCCAAGCCGATTAAAGACGTCTACGAGAAGGCGATGAAGGATCTCAAAGTCGCCTGATTAGCTAGGCAATCGGAAATCTCCGCAAAGAAAAGTTCCGAATGACGGCAGAAGTGGTTGCGGCGACACGATTTAAGGCTGCAAACCGCCCTATAACTTACAAAGCAGTCGAGTTAGCAAACGAATTCAGTGACCGCACGCCATTGGCGGCGTTGGAGGCGCTTCATCGATCGTGGCAGCTGATCGATTGCATGCCTTCAACCTGGGCCGTCTGTAGTATTCAATCCCTCATCGGCTCGCCGAGCGTATGCATCAAGCGGTTCGCCCAGCCGAAGATGGCAGCGGACAGGACCAGGTCGAGACACTCCAGCTCGTTGAGCCCGACGTCGACCAGCGCCTGAGCGTCGGCCGCGGTCGCCTCGGGCGGCGTGGTCGACAGGCGTGCCGAGAAGTCGAATATTGCCTGGAGGTGTTCGTCGAGCGTTGCCTCAAGACCGTCGGCGAAGACAGCTTCGATGACGTCCGTCCGTTTTGTAAGGTTGTTGAACCGCGAGGCGTGCACCGCGGCGCAGTATACGCAGCGGTTGACGACGGAAGCGGCGACGGCTCCCAGCTCGCGCTCGCTGCCCGTCAGCCCATCGCGCCCGTACATGATCAGATTAAACAGGGGTGAGCGGACCGCGAGCGACTCTGGGTCATGCGCAAGCGTGAGCACATAGGGCGAGATGCCCTTGCCGGACGGCGTCACCTGCATCGCCGCGCGCTGCTCGTCGGTGGCAGTCGCGAGATCGACTGGAACCACATAGGGTTGCCAGCGCGGTATCGTGGTGGTGAAAGTGTGGACGAGCTCGCTCAACGCATTCCTCCGATCAGCGTGATACCCGCAATGACGCGCACCTGGTAGTTGACGAAGGCCGCGAGCTCCGAGAGCCTGACTATATCAGCGTCGGCTACGCCAACCTCGCGCAACGCGTCCACATGGGCGCGTGTGGCCTCGCGTGGCGCGAGCGTGAGCCGATCGGCGTGACGGACTATCTCCGCGGTACGCCGGTCCGTCACGTTCGTGCCGGGATTGACGAGCGATGCTGTCGTCGGTTCGTCGGCGCGGGCGACCAGGGTGTCGTAGTGGCTTGCGAGCGCCGGGTTGCGATTGAGGCGCGCCATACGGGCGGCGAGCGCGGCCCTGAGGCCATGAGACAGGCCGCCGGGTTCGCGCGGCAGTAGCACGGCATTGTGGGCCGCTTCGCTGAGGCGCAAAATCTCCGCGCGTTTCTCCATGGCTTCCGCAAGCGCGGAACCCGGCCCTGCGGAGGCAAGGTTTTCGATGAGTCTCAAAGCAAGCCCCAGTACGTCAGCAGGCATGCGATCTAGGTAGGCGCGACGTGCCACTATGTCAAATGAGAATGATGCCCAACTTTCGATGTGGAAATTTTATCTATTCCCCATCGTCAATTGAGAAATGCCATGCTTTAATGACATGACGGAGAGTGGTTGATGTCAAATATGCATTCTAACTCTTTCGATATCCGACAACTTGAGGCCTTCGCAGCGGTGATGTCCGCCGGTAGCGTGACCGGAGCGGCACGGCTGCTTGGCCGATCGCAGCCGGCGGTCACTCGGCTTATTCAGGATTTGGAAGCCGATATCGGCTATGCGCTGCTGCATCGAAGCGGACCGCGCATCAGCCCGACCGCGCGCGGTCTACTCTTTCACGCCGAGGTAGAGCGCCATCTCGCCAGCCTGACCCACATCCGCGAACGGGCAAACGCTATCGGTCTCGATGAGCCTGCTTCGCTGACGATCGCGGCCACGCCTTCACTTGCGGCCGGCGTTCTGCCCCAGGCGATCGCGGCCGTCGCGCCAGACCTGCTTCCGCGTCATCTTCATGTACAGGCGCTGGCGGCCGAGAACGTGGTGCAGGCCGTGCTTGCCCGTTCGGCGGACTTCGGGATCGCCAGCCTTCCGCTGGAACACCCCGGCCTTGAAGTCCACTGGGTCGCCGACGCTCCATGCGTCGTCGCTCTCGCGGTGAGCGATCCTCTCGCCGAAAGCGACATTGTGCGCCTTGCCGATCTTGCCGAACGTCGCATCATCACCCTGGCGAACCCTTATCGCCTGCGGCATCGCGTGGACGAGGCTCTTGAAAGGGCGGGCGTGACACCGCGACGGATCATCGACGTCAACGCCTCGATGACGGCCCTCACGATGGTCAAGGCTGGACTGGGGGTCGCCATCGTCGAGCCGGCGACCGTCTACGGCGTTCCGCTCAAGGGTATCGTGATGCGCGTGCTCGACCACACGATCCCCTTCCTATTCGGCGTCATTTCGCCTGCCGCGCTGCCGATGACGTCGACCGTCGCCGCCATGATCGACGCGGCGCGCACGGTTGCCTTGGCGATGCCTGGCTGCCGCCTGCACGACTCGTCCGGCGACGCATTGGCCGACACCGTCTACGGGCAAACTTTGCTATCCGAGGAAGCGCCGTCGTGAGCGACATGTCAGGGTTTCCGACCTCTCTCGACGCCCTCGAGGCGCGCCTGCAGCAGGATCTCGCCTGGCTGGAACTGCCGGCCAAGGCCTGGGTTCCGACCCGCGTCGTCGACGAACAACGTGTAACCGATGTGGTGATCATCGGCGCCGGCATGGCCGGGCTTGTCGCCTCGGCCATGCTGAAGCGGCTCGGTGTCGCCAACCACATCGTCCTCGACAAGGCACCTGCCGGTCGAGAGGGTCCGTGGGTCACCTTCGCGCGGATGCGAACACTCCGCTCCCCGAAGCAGTTGACCGGACCGGCAATGGGGCTGCCGGCCCTCACGTTCCGCGCCTACTATGAGGCGCTGCATGGCCGCGAAGCCTGGGGCGCGCTTGACAGGGCACCGCGCCAGACGTGGATGGACTACCTGGTCTGGTACCGCCGCGTGCTCGACCTGCCGGTACGCAACGGGGTCACCGTCGACGCTATCCTCCCGCGCCCGGACGACATGCTCGACATCGTATGCCGTGAGGACGGCCACACCAAAACGACGGTCGCCCGCCACGTGGTGCTCGCGACGGGCCGCGACGGCTTGGGTGGTCCCTTTTTACCGCCTGTAGCCGACGACATTGATCGCAAGTTCTGGGTTCATACCGCCGACGCTATCGATTTCGCCGCACTCCGCGGCAAGCGCGTCGGCGTGGTGGGAGCCGGCGCTTCTGCGATGGACAACGCCGCCACCGCGCTCGAGGCTGGGGCGGCACGGCTCGACCTGTTCGTGCGCAGGACGGATCTGCCACGGATCAACAAGTTCACCGGCATCGGCAGCCAGGGCGTGGTGCACGGCTTCGCCGGCCTGCCCGACGACTGGAAGTGGCGCTTTCTTGACTACGCCATGCGGGCGCAGACGCCGCCGCCCCGCCCCAGCGTTCTGCGCGTCAGCGCCTTTCCGCAGGCCCATCTCCATCTGAAAAGCCCAATCACCGGGCTGGAGCAGGACGGCGATCACGTCGTGGTGACGACGCCGAAGGGCCGCTATCCCGTCGACTTCCTGATCTTCGGCACCGGCTTCAAGATCGAGCTGACGAACCGGCCGGAGCTCGCCGCCGTCGCACCCCACATACGCCTGTGGCGTGACCGCTTCCCCGCACCGGCTGAAATGCCGAACGGCGAACTCGAAGCCTCGCCCGATCTTGGAAACGCGTTCGAATTCCTCGAAACAGAGCCGGGTGCCTGCCCAGCGCTCTCCCGGATACACTGCTTCAACTTTCCAGCTACGCTGAGCCACGGCAAGCTCACGGGTGACATTCCTGCCATAAGCGAAGGTGCCGACCGGCTAGCGCGTGGCATTGTCAGGGCGCTCTTCGTCGCCGACCGCGAGCGCCATTTCGCCGATCTCCAAGCGTTCGACACGCCCGAGCTCCTCGGAGACGAATGGGCGGACCACGAGACAGCGCCAGACGATGCGAGCGACGACCCGGCGCTTCCCGGACCATCTCCCGAAAGGACACCCACCAGAAATGCTTGAACTCAAAGATCTAAGGCTGTCCTACGGGAACACGCAGGTTTTGAACGGCGTCGATCTCTCTGTTAAGCGCGGAGACGTGGTGTCGATCATCGGCCCCAGCGGTACCGGCAAGACCACGCTGCTGAAGTGTATCAACTACCTGGTAAAGCCGGCGTCCGGCACCATCGCGTTCGATAAGGTCAAGATGGACTACCAGCGCCCAGACAAGACCGCGGTACAGGCGATACGGCTCCGGACGGCCATGGTCTTCCAGCAGTTCAACGTCTTCAAGAACATGACGGTCATCCAGAACGTGATGGATCCGCTGGTGGTAGTGCAGCGCAAGTCCAGGGACGAGGCGCGGGCGATCGCCCTGAAGGAGCTCAATCGGGTAGGCCTCTCCGACAAACTGGACAGCTACCCGTCCCAGCTCTCCGGTGGCCAGCTCCAGCGGACCGGCATCGCGCGGGCGCTCGCGATCAAACCAGACGTGATGCTCTTCGACGAACCCACGTCGTCGCTCGATCCCGAACTCGTAGGCGAAGTTCTTAGGGTGATCAAGGACGTCACGTCATCGGGGATCACCTCGCTGCTCGTCACCCACGAGATGCAGTTCGCGAAGAACATCTCGAACCGCATCGTCTTCATGGATCGGGGGGTCGTCGCCGCCGACGGCAGCCCGGCCGAGATATTCGACGCGCCGTCGAATCCACGCCTTGCCCAATTCCTCAATTCCGAGCTTGCAATCCAGTAGAGAAAGGACGCCTGAAATGTCTTCTATCAGATCAACTTCTCGCCGTTGGTTCGGCCTCGCCGTGGCTGGCGTCGCATTCGCTATCGCAACGGCTGGCGTATCCCATGCCCAGGACGTGCGCAACATCAAGATCGCGACGGCAGCCGAATCCAAGCCGCTGTCCTGGGGTGCGATCGGCGTCGAGCCGCAGGGCTACGAGCCCGACGTCCTGAAAGCCATCAACGCGAAACTCCCCCAGTACAAGTTCGAGATGGAAGGCGCCGCCGACATCGCTCAGGAGACGGGCCTCGCCACTGGCAAGTACGACATCGCGACCGGCGGCTACTACCGTGCGCCCGCTCGCGAAAAGCAGTTTCTTATTCCAGAGAGCCCTATTGGCGCCAGCCTGATCAAGATCTATAGCCGCAAAGACAGTGGCATCAACGAGATGAAGGATCTCGTCGGCAAGAAAATCGTGCCCGTCACTGCCGGCGGCGGCATCTACAAGTTCGCTACCCAGTGGCAGGAACAGAACCCAGACTACCAGATCGAGATCACCGCATCGAGCGCGGGTATCCCCTATCCGGATCGCCTGAAGGAAGTCCAGAACGGCAAGTACGACGCGCTGGTTCTGCCGTCCAACCTTGGCGAGCAGACGGTCATCGACCAGCAGAAGCTCGACATCAAAGCGAGCGAGCCCGTTGCCATCAACAACACCTTCGTCCTGATCCACCGCTCCGAGGAGAACAAGGCCCTCTCCGAAGACATCGACAAGGCGCTGAAGGAACTCAAGGCCGACGGTACGCTCGCCAAGCTCTCGCAGAAATGGTTCGGCGAGGACATCACCACGTACATGAAGTAACGAAAGCTCGCACTAAACGAGTTCTCGGACTGCCGACGATCAAGGCTGAAACTGAAAGAAGGGAGTGTCGTACTGTGGACCTTTCCATAATGATCCCCGAGCTGCTCAAGGCGTTGCCGCTGACACTCGCGATCACGTTCACGGCCATGATCGTCGGCTTCTGCCTGGCGCTGATTGCGACGACATTCCGGGTGCGCAGAGTACCGGTGATCAGTCACCTGGCCGACCTCTACGTATCCTATGCCCGGAGCGTCCCCGTCGTCCTCCAGCTGTTCGTCGCGTTCTACGGGCTTCCATTGGTGGTCGGTCTGCTCGAAATCGAAGATTTCGTCTCGCCTACTGTGGCTGCGATGCTGGGGCTCAGCTTCTACCACGGAGGTTATCTGTCGGAGGTCATGCGGCCGGCATACCTGGCCGTCGATCGCGGCCAGCATGACGCGGCGGACAGTCTCGGATACACTTTCCGTCAGAAGCTCACTCGCGTGCTCGGACCACAGGCGGTGCACATTGCGTTGCCCGGCTACGGAAACTCCATCATCTACCTGATCCACAACGTTGCGCTGGTCATGTACATCGGGGCGGCGGACGTGATGGCGACCGCGCATCTGGTCATGGAGCGGGACTACAACCAGTACCAGTTCGAAACCTATCTCGTCCTGGCGGTGATCTATGCGCTGCTGTGCCTGGCCGCGTGGCTTGTGGTGCGCTTCTTCGAACTTCGGTCCTCGAAGTTCGCACCAAGAGCGGCTCCCGCGAAGGCCACCATCATGGCAAGCGTCTGATCGAAGAGGAGGTCATCACATGTTCGATTCCGAAGTTCTTCTTCCCGATCTCTGGGATATACTGGGCGCGGTGCCCATGACGCTCCTGATGGCGCTCGCGATCTTCGTCTTTTCCACGATCGTCGGTAGTCTGTTTGCGATGGTCGAATATCGCAGGATAACTGTCCTGCGGGAACTCGTCGTGGCCTACAAGGTTGCCTTCAAGGGCGTCCCGATGGTGATTGTAATCTTCCTCGCCTACTACGGCCTTCCCCCGGCACTTCAGTTCCTGGCCGCGCTAGTTGGAATAGAGTTCAACGGTCACTTGACGCCTAACTGGGTCACACTCATCGTTGCGTTGACTGCTTGCGTCGCCGCTTTCCAGGCGGAGGTCGTGAAGGGCGCCCTGAACTCCTTTGACACCGGTCAGGCGGACGCGGCCTATTCGTTGGGCTACAAACGCAGCCAATTGTTCCGGCGGGTCATGCTTCCCCAGGTGATCGTAGCCGCAATCCCGGACCTCGCCAACTCGTTCATGGTGATCATGAAGGCGCTTTCTCTCGGATTCGCTATCGAGGTTGTTGACATCTTTGCGCAGTCCCAGTTGACCGCTGCGCTGAATTTCTACTACCTCGAAGCCTTCTTGATCGCGGTCGTCATCTACATGGTGATCGCCTATATCGTCACACATGGCGCCGACCGGGTGGAAGCAGCCCTTAGGGCGCGGACCTAGGGAAGCCTCGCCGTAGTACGGCACATTGGTTGCCTTTTGAGGGTAAGCCGAGATGACCACAGATAGCATTCCGTCGTAAGATCAAACGATTGGCGTTCAGGTAGCTGCCACACTGCATCGTCGGCATGGGAGCCTACTTCAGCGCGCACTTCGTCAGCGGACCAAGCATCTTTGGGCTTTGCATGAAGCTGAACGCACCGCCTCCCCAGTCGGTGATGAGGCCCTGTCTTTTGGCGAACGCCCGCTGAACGCCGGAACTTGACGGGAATGTTGTTGGCGATCGCACTGGGCAAGCGGGCCAGTTGACCGCCTCAGACGCAATCTCCGTCCCTCAATAGCACGTCGAGAACCGCCACATCCGGACATTCCTCTGACAACCACCTTTGGGCCCCCTCACAGGAGCCAGAGCGACAGTAAATCCTGCTTCGCAAAGGTCACTTCAAGGTCGAACGTTGGCTCATCGTCGGCAACGAGGACCTTGGTTTTTCATGATTTCCCTCGCTGAGGCTCCCCGCAAGCGACCTCCGTGCCGGACCAGGGAGAGAGGCCACGCTCGCCCTCGCCGAGGACAATCTGTTGAGGCTCCACATCTAGCTTGAGCCCGGCCGCCGGTGCTTGCAGGAGCTTCCAAACCAGAGCCGTTCCGTCCTTACGCTGCCTGCACGTTTTTCGAGATCCGCGCCCACTGCGGAATCCAGTCGCGGTGCGCGGCGAGCAGGTCGTCGACCAGCGACCAGATCTGGTCGAGATCGAGCTCGGCGGCGGTATGCGGATCCATCATCGCCGCGTGATGGAGATGCTCGCGGTTTTCCGTCATCAAGGCCGCGACAGTCAGTTCCTGCACATTGATATTGGTGCGGATGAGCGCCGTCAGTTGCGGCGGCAAGGCGCCGATGAAGGTCGGCTGGATGCCGGACGCATCGACCAGGCACGGCACTTCGGCCGCGCAATTTTCCGGCAGCGAGGTGATGCAGCCATTGTTGCGGACATTGCCGTAAATAACCGAGGGCTCGCCGGTCCAGACCGAGTTCATGATCGAGGAAGCATATTCATGGCTCTCCTCGATCTCGATGTTCTCGGCGCTCCGGTAGGCGGCCGCCTGCCCTTTCCAACGCTCGATCTGCTCGATGCAGCGCTTGGGATATTCATCGAGAGGAATGCCGAATTTCTCGATCAGATCGGGCCTGCCGTCCTTGATGAAATAGGGCGTGTATTCGGCGAAATGCTCCGAGCTTTCGGTGACGAAATAGCCGAGGCGGGTCAGCATCTCGTAACGCACCTTGTTCGGGCAGCGCGGATTCCAGTGGCTGGGTTTCGGAAATCGCCCGTCGCGGTAGCCGCGCACGAGATCCGGATAAAGGTCGCGGTAGCTGCCATCGGCCTGCCGATGCTCGAATTTCAGGTAGAAGGCCATGTGGTTGATGCCGGCGGCACGGTAACGGATTTCCTCGAGCGGGATTTCGAGATCGCGGGCGAGCTCGAAAGCCGTTCCCTGCACCGAATGGCAGAGACCGACCTGCTTGATGAGCGGATACTTTTCCGCAATCGCCCAGGTGTTGATCGCCATCGGGTTGACGTATTGCAGGAGGATGGCGTCGGGGCAGATTGCCATCATGTCTTCGCAGATTTTCCAGAGATGCGGCACGGTGCGCAAACCCCTCATGATGCCGCCAACCCCGAGCGTATCGGCGATCGTCTGGCGCAGGCCGTATTTCTTCGGCACCTCGAAATCAGTGACCGTGCAGGGCTCGTAGCCGCCGATCTGGAAGGCGACGACGACGAAGTCCGCGCCTTCTAGGGCCTTGCGCTGGCTGGAATGCGTCTCGATGGTCGCCGCAGCGCCAAGCGTCTTGACCAGCTTTCCGGCGACGATCTCGCTTTCTTCGAGGCGCTGCGGATTGACGTCCATCAGCGCGATCGTAGCGCCCGAAAGAGACGGCCGCTGCAGCACATCGCCGATGACATTCTTCATGAAGACGGTGGAACCGGCCCCGATGAACGTGATTTTGGGTTGTCTCGTCATGAATTGCGCCTCTTGTCTGCGATTTATGCGGCTACCTCGAACGCGGCCTTGACGAGCCGTTCGGTATAGGCGGTCCTCGGATGGGAAAGAACCTCGTCGACGGGTCCCTCCTCGACGATTTTACCGTGCTGCATCACCACGACCCGGTGACAGAGCGCGCGTACGACCTTGAGATCGTGGGAAATGAAGAGATAGCTCAGGCCGCGCTCGTCCTGCAGTTTGCGCAGGAGGTCGATGATCTGGGCCTGAACGGAGAGATCTAGCGCCGAGGTCGGTTCGTCGAGCAGGATGAATTCCGGTTCGAGTGCGATTGCCCGCGCAATAGCGATGCGCTGGCGCTGGCCGCCGGAAAACTCGTGCGGGAAGCGCGACAGGATGTTGTGCGGAAGCCCGGCGCTGATTAGGGCGTCCCTGACCCGCTCGAGCCGATCGCCCTTGTCATTGCCGAGCCGATTGACGATCAGCCCCTCCTCGATGATCTGGCCGACCGACATGCGCGGATTGAGCGAGGAGAACGGATCCTGGAAGACTACCTGCATGCGCGATCTGAGCGGCCGCATCTGGTCACGTGTCCTGGCGTGGATCGGTTCGCCGTCGAAGAAGATTTCGCCGCCGTCGGCGGTCAGGAGCTTCACCAGCGCTTGCCCGAACGTCGTCTTGCCGGACCCGGATTCGCCGACCAGCCCCAGCGTCTCGTGCCGGTGAAGCTTCAGGCTGAGACTGTCTACGGCGACCAGGTCCTTGAGCCGCGGTTTGAAGAAACCGCCATGCTTCAGCATGAACGATACCCGGACATTGCTGCCTTCGAGAATGACGGCGGAGTCCACCGGCGGCGGATTGGCTATGCCCTTGGGCTCGGACGCCAGAAGATGGCGCGTATAGGGGTGCTGAGGGTTTTCGAAGAGCGCTGCGGTGGTGTTGTGCTCCATCACCTCGCCCTGGCTCATGACATAGACGTAGTCAGAAAACTGGCGAACGACTGTCAGGTCGTGGGTGATCAGGATCACCGCCATACCGAGCTTCTGCTGCAGATCACGGATGAGGTTGAGGATCTGCGCCTGCACGGTGACGTCGAGTGCCGTCGTGGGTTCGTCGGCGATGAGTACGTCCGGATTATTGGCGAGCGCCATGGCGATCATGACGCGCTGGCGCTGACCGCCGGAAAGCTGGTGCGGATATTGGTTGAAGCGGCTTTCCGGGTCCGGAATCTGCACCTGCCGCAACAGCTCCAGCGTACGCTTCGCAGCTTGCCTGCGGCTCATCTTCTGATGAACGCGGATCGCCTCGATGATCTGCGTGCCGATCGTGTAGACCGGATTGAGCGAGCTCATCGGCTCCTGGAATATCATCGAAATGCGGTCGCCGCGCAGCGCCCGGCGCTGCCGGTCGGAGAATTTCAGCACGTTCTTGCCATCATATTCGATCCGCGATTGCACGGCCACGGTGGCGCGCTTGGTGAGCAGGCCCATGACCGTGCGCGCCGTCACCGACTTGCCGGAGCCGGACTCTCCCACCACAGCGATGGTCTCGCCGCGATAGAGCTGAAACGAGACATCCTTGACCGCGTCGACCGTTCCGCCTTCCACCTTGAAGGTCACCGCGACATTGCGGGCGTCGATGATCGGGCTGCCGGTCCTCACCGCATGATCGTGACGTTCGTCGGGCGCCATCGAGGTCTTTTCCGTCAGAGCCATGGTGCCGGCCTTCTCAATAGGGATCGACGGCATCGCGAAGACCATCGCCCAGCGCATTGAACGCAAAGACGGTGACCAGCACGAAACCCACGGGGGCAAGGATCCAGGGATAGGACCCGATGACGGAGTATGTCGCGGTATCCTGCAGCATCAGCCCCCAGGAGATCAGCGGCGGCTTCACCGCGAAACCGAGGAAGCCCAGGAAGGATTCAAGCAGCACGACGTTGGGGATCGCCAGCGTGACGGCGACGATGACGTGGCTCATGACGTTTGGGAAAATATGCTGAAAGATTATCCGGCGGTCGGTTGCGCCGATCGCCATCGCCGCCCGCACATAGTCGATCCGCGCCAGCGCCAGCGTCTTGCCTCGAACTTCGCGCGACATCTGTGCCCAGCCGAGCGCCGACATGACGAAGATGACGAAGGCGAGGAAGACATTGGTCGGCGCCGTCACCGGAATCAGCGAGGTGAGCGCGAGATAAAGCGGCAGTTGCGGAAAGGCGAGCACCAACTCGACGAAGCGCTGCACCCATGCGTCGAACCTTCCGCCGAAATATCCGGACACCATGCCGACAGTCGTGCCGACTACCGTGATGATGAACACCACGGTCAGGGCGATCATCAGCGAAATGCGCGAGCCGTAGATGACGCGCGACAGCACATCGCGGCCGAACTTGTCGGTGCCGAGGAAATTGACCGGGCTTCCGTCGGTGGCGCCGAAGAAATGCCGATGCGCCGGGATCAGTCCGAAAAGCCTGTACCCGAACCCTTTGACGAAAAAGCCGAGCGTCTGCGGGTTTTCGTAGTCGGGGCCTACGATCGGCTGGAACGTGACGGGGTCGAATTCATCTGTTTCACGGATCGGATAGCTGCGCGGCGGAAAGACGAAGTTCCCGTCCCGGTCCGTCATGCTGATGGTCTGCGGCGGCGCGAAACCGACGCCGGTCAGCTTCGGATCGACGGGTGCGAAGAACTCCGCGAATATCGTCATGATCATCAGGAGGCAGACAAAGATCAGCCCTATCATGCCGGTCCAGGATCGCTTCAGACGGCGCCAGACAAGCGCAGTATAGGTTTCGTTGCCATGGCCTTTGGCCGGCGGCACGGAGGCGGAGACTACGGGTTGGACGTCGGCTTTCATGCGTCGGCCCCTCCCCCAAGGCGAACCCGCGGGTCGAGCGCTGCAAGCAGCATGTCGGCGATGATGTTGCCGACGATCAGGGTCACCGACAGAACCAACATGAAGGTCGCCGTGACATAGACGTCGCCGATCCACATCGAGCCGACGATGGCCGGGCCGACCGTCGGCAGGGCGAAGATGATCGCGGTCTCGATCTCGCCGGTCAGCATGTAGGGCAGCACGACGCCCTGATACATGACGAGCGGATGCAGCGCGTTCGGCACAGCGTGGCGCATGACCACCGTGCGCTCGCTCAAGCCCTTGGCCCGAGCCGTTTCGACATATTGGGCGTTCAGCGTATCGAGAAGATTGCCCCGCATGACGCGCATGTTGTAGGCGAGCCCGCCCAAAGTGGCGATCGCGATGACCGGCCAGACATGCTTGACCAGATCGACGAACTTGCCCCACGACCAGGGCGCCCCGCCGTAGCGGGCGGAATGGAAACTGTTGATCTCAGTGACATTGAAGTGGAACACCAGGACATAGACGATGATCAGCGCCATCAGGAAGCGCGGCACCGTCATGCCGAGAAACGAGATCCCCGACAGCACGCTGTCCACCCAGGAATATTGCCGGGTTGCCGCCAAGACGCCGAAGGTGATGCCGATCACCGATGCCAGGATATGGCAGACGAGCGCCAGCGCCAGCGTACGGGGCAAACGTTCGCCGACCACATCGGCGACAGGCTTGTTGTAGAAGAGACTGTGGCCGAAATCGCCGCGGGTGACGATGCCGGTGATCCAGTTGACATACTGGAGGGGCAAGGGCTTATCGAGGCCATGCGCGATCTTGTAGGCCTGCGCCTGGGCGTCGGCCTTCTCGAAGGACGCGCCACCCTGGTTGATCAGTTGCGAGCGCACATAGTCGCTGTAGTCGCCCGGCGGGGCCTGGATGATCGCGAACGTCACGACGCTCAGGACGAAGAGGACAGGAATCGCCGAGGCGATACGCACAAGCAGAAATCTGAACATGATCGTGTTTGCTTCTCTTGTGGCGCGTGGCGATCTGCTCCTTCACGAGGCGCGGTATCTCCACGGTTCAATTCGGAACCTCCCCTCCGGCGGATGCCCGCCGGAGGAGAAATCGACTGCGGTCAGTTGATCGGACCGCCTTCACCGGGCTTGCCCGGAAGCTGCTCGGGGAACAGCTCGTAGTCGCCCTGCTTGTCGGCGGCGACGAAGACCCGTTCGCGTATGATCGTGTCCTCGGCCCAGTTGAACATGAAGATCGGGGCGCCTTCGGGAATGTTGGAGAAACGCTTGTTGATGATGAGCGCGCCCGGATATTCCGTAAGGCCGATCGTATCGAGATTCGACGTCGAGACCTTCTGGAACTGTTTCATCAGTTCGGTCCGCTCGTCGTTGTCGTTGCTGGAAATGAACTTGTTGACGATGTTCACCATCTCCTGCTCGAAGGGCATCAGATCGACCGTCCCGTCCTTCCCTGCTCGGTGATGCCAGCTCGTACGCGGGCCGGTCGGGGCAAGCTGGGTCGTGTTCTGCACGACCGAGGTCTGTTCCTGTTCATTGCGGCGAACAAGCCAGTCGAAGCGCCCGGCATACTGCGTTGCGTCGCGCTTCGCGCCATCGATTGTGTTCAGCACGACCTTGAGGCCAAGCTGTTCCATCTGGCCGACCAGACCTTCCGCGAGATTGCGATCGGTGCTGTAGTCGGAATTCACGAGAAGCACGATCTGTACGTCCGAGCCGCCAGCTGTACCGGCCGGGAAGTTGACGGCGCCGTTGCCGTCCGTGTCCTTCAACCCGACCTTCTCCAGCAGCGCCTTGGCGCCTTCCAGATCGAACGGGTAGTACACTGTCGAGGCGCGATCATAGAAGCTCGTGCCAGAGGAAATGCCGCCGGGATAGATCGCCGTGAACGGACCTTTGACGAGGGATTCGCCGAGTTTCTCGCGATCGATGGCCATGGTCACGGCCTTACGGAAATCGACGTTGCGATTGAGCTCGCGTACGGCCTGCGCCCGCTCGTCCGGCTCACCCCAGCCATTGGCCGAGAAGTTCATGCGCAGATTGTAGCCGATCAGCCGGGCGCCAAAGGCCAGCCGCGCGGGAGCCGTTTCCTGTGCGGCGCGCTTCAGCGATTCCACGAAATTTTCCGGCTGCTCCAGGTTCGAGAAATCGCCGGACCCGGCGATCGCCTGCACGTCGCGATCGGCCCAAGTCGAAAGCTTGTAGTGCAGTTCGTTGAGATAGGGCAGCTGATTGCCGTCTTCGTCCACCTTCCAATAGTAAGGATTGCGGCGAAGCACGATGACGTCGTCCGAACGGTATTCAATAGGCACCCAGGCGCCCATGACGGGCATATTCAAGTATTCCGGCGGAAAGCCGTTCTTGTACTCATCATAGGTGGTGCCTGCATAGTTCGGATGCTTGGTCTTCAAAATGTGCGAGGGGCCGGGGCAGAAGGTTCCGTAGGCCATCGCATAGAGATGCTGGCGCGGGAACGCGTCCTTAAAAGTCCATTCGATCGTATATTTGTCAATCGCCTTCAGGGTGGTGCCTTTTCCGAACGTTTCCGGTGTTGCACCGTTCAGCGGCGAGACGTTCGGATCGACGACATTGTCGTCCCAATAGAACATCACGTCATCGGCGTCGAAGGGATCTCCGTCGGACCACTTTGCGCCTTCGATCAACTTCATCGTCAGTGTGTGTCCGTCCTGCGACCACTCCCAGCCCTTGGCAAGGTTGGGCAGCGGCTCGACGTCTTTGGCATCGACCTGGAAGAGCGGCGCGGTGCGCGTCAGGCATTCGAACATCGCAATGTCAATGCCGCCCCAGCCTTGCGTCTGCCCGGCGCTGTAGTTCCAGCCTTCCGGCCGACCGCCGATGACGTGGCGCATCGTGTCGCCATAGACACCTGTCCCGTCGGGCATGTTGCCTGTGTTGAAGACCATCGGCTCCTTCGGCAGCCGCTCGGCCAACGGAGGCAGTTTCCCGGTCTTGACGAATTTTTCGGTGACCCACTCCGGCTCGCGATATTCGGATAGCGCCTTGAATTCCAGAATTGAATCGCGCGGCACGTAAGTGATCTTGCCTTGCGCCGGAAACGGCGGCTGTTCCGGCACGATGGTCGGCTCGGAGGCCGAGGCCTGGATCGCGAACGCCGATACGCCAAACAGAAGCGCGGCGACGGTTTTCATGCAGCAAAAAATGTTCATTGTCCTGGTTTCTCCCTTATGCTTCGGGCCTGCCGCGATGGCATGGCTCTCCTCCTACAAGCATCGAACGAAGCGGTATTCCGCTTTCTCAGATGACAGTGCCGTGCTGCCAGGGCGCATTCGCCGAGGCGCGATCCTGTCCGCCCGGTTTTCCGGAACATTGGCTTATCGCAGCCAATAACTCAGCCGGCCACGCGCAATTTCATGGCTTCCTTTTCGGCCCTGATCTCTTCGATCGAGCGAACCTCGCGGCGGGCGACGCCCTTCCATTCCCGCGTTTTTACCGTCGCGCGGCTCAGCCGCTCCTTGGCGCCGTCGATCGCATGGGCGTATTGCGGCAACCATTGCGCTTGCGCCACAACCATCTCGTCGACCATCTGCCAGATCTCTTCCGGCGTGCAGATGGCGCCAACCAGCGGATCGTGCAGTACGGCCAGTTTCAGGAGGTCGATGTCGCCGGAGATTGCCGCGTGGACGGACATGCGCTGGACATTAATCGACGAAATGCAGGTCGCGGCGCAGGCTTCCGGAAGCGTGATGCCGGCCACCATGTTGATGCCGAAGCGATCGACGAAACCAGGCGATTCAATGATTGCATCGGACGGAAGATTGGTGATGACGCCGCCGTTCTTGACGTTGAAGTGCCCGCGATAGACCCGACCGGTCTCGAGCGCCTCCAGTATGTGGCTGGCGTGCTCGTTCGAGCGGCGCCCCGGATCGATGGGTTTTCCCGCATCTTCGAGGAATTGCGGGAACTCGGTTTCGAACCAGTTCCGGGTTTCGGTCGAATAGCGCAGATAACCGCCGGTTTCGCCGTGGATCCAGTCCGACATGTCGATCCACTTGGCAGTCTCCTCAGGCCGTTTGCGGTACCAGGGTAGATATTCCGACAGGTGGCCGTTGCTTTCGGTCGAATAGACGCCGAAGCGCTTCAGCACGTCGATCCTGAGTTTCTCCTGCCGCGAGAAGACAGGGTGCGCCTCGAAGGCGGCGACGAGCTCATCCTTGCCGATCTTGCGGCCCTTGACGCGAACGTCGACGAACCAGGTCTGGTGGTTGATGCCGGAGCAGACATAGTCGAGTTCGCCTTCCCCGGCGCCGAGAATCTCGGCGATCTGCTCTGCCCCATGCTGGACCCCATGGCAGAGACCGACCGTATCGACCTTGCCGAATTCGATCGCCGCCCAGGTGTTCATCGCCATCGGGTTGGCATAGTTCAGGAATTTCGCGCCCGGCTCGGCCAGTTCGCGAATGTCCTTGCAGAAATCCAGAATGACCGGGATGTTGCGCTGGCCGTAGAGAATGCCACCGGCGCAGATCGTATCGCCGACGCACTGGTCGACGCCATATTTCAGGGGGATGCGGATATCGTCGGCATAGGCGGCGAGACCTCCGACGCGCACACAGCTAATGATGTAGCGCGCGCCCTCGATCGCCTTGCGGCGGTCCGTCGTCGCGGTCACCCGTGCAGGAAGCTGGCTCGACTTGACGATCCGCAGGAGAATTGACTCGATCATCTTGAGATTGTGCTCGCTGATGTCGGTCAGTGCGAACTCGATGTCGCGTAGCTCCGGCACACACAAAATGTCCGTGAACAGCTTCTTGGTGAAACCGACGCTGCCCGCGCCAATAATTGCGATCTTAAATCTGCTCATTCGAACCTTCTCCGCAAGCGGATTGGACCGATAGGTAAAATCGGTTCGTGGAAATCCGGTCTAGGCGTGTTATTCGGAAGACACGCAACCAAGCGGCGTGCTACCGGGATTTCATCCTCATCTCTTTTATTTTTGGTCAATATGCGCAACATCACGTCCCTCCGGTAGGGCGTAGATGTGCTTTGTAGGGTAATTTTGTGCTGCAAAAACTCATCGACCTTGGACCAGTGATGAAGATGATTTCTCTGCCGCGCGCTCGGCAGCGATTGCACACCATGCCGACGAGCACCGGCTACGACGTGAGAACGGATGCCGGCTACAGCTGGGATGGCCGCAGGCGCGGGCAGACGCCGTTCACAGTGATGCAGCACACCATCAGCGGCGCCGGAAACCTGCGTTACGGAACCAGGTCCTACCGCATCGCTCCGGGCGAGACGATGCTGTTGGTTGTTCCACATTCGCACCGCTACTGGGTCGAAAAGGGCGGGCGCTGGGAGTTTTTCTGGATATCGATGCATGGGGCGGAAGCGTTGCGCATCCATAGAGAGGTCCTAGCAACGAAAGGACCGGTGTTCAGCCTGCGGGCAGCGACCGTCGATAATCTGGCCGATTGCGCCTACCGGCTGGTCAAAGGTGACGGCTCAACGCCGGCGCGCGCCTCGGCAATTTCCTACGAGGCGGCCATGGCACTCTATGACGACGTGTTCCAACTGCACGGAAATGACGTGGCGGAGAATTCGGTAGTGCGTCAGGTGACTGACTATATCGGTGCGCATCTGCATCTGCCGTTGCCGGTCGATGAGCTGGCGCGGCTTTCCGGTCTCAGTCGCGCGCATTTCTCGCGTGTGTTCGCGGCGCATGAAGGTATTCCTCCGGCTGAGTTCGTCCTCAACAGACGCCTCGACCGCGCAGCAAAGCTACTGACCATGTCCGCCGACCTTCCGGTGAAGGATATTTCCGGCATGTGCGGCTTCGAAGATCCCAACTACTTCGCCAAGGTATTCCGACGTGGCTTCGGGGTCAGTCCGACAGAATTCAGAACCACAGGCATGTATGCAAGCGCCGGGTATCAGCAGGGGCAGATTTTGGACAGGTGACAAATAGCGCTGACCTGTCACCCTTTGATGGCTGCTTTTAGCGCGAGAGAGACCGTCAACTTGGTCACTCGGACATCGGCTTTCAGGAGGCGGCAAAGCTGATCTCGACGTCCGAGATCGGCGCGAAGCGGCCACCTCCTGGAATCCGAGAACGGGGAGGACGCGAATGCCTTCTGGCGCAGAACCGCAATTCTCGTTCAACTGTCCGAATCAGGAATTGCACCCGGGCCCGCCGAACAGGAAGTTGGAACTTTTCTTCATGCTGTCTTAGGCGATATAGCCACCCGAAGTGCTGCGAAACTTGCACAATAGCATCGGCTCACCACGAAGGATTGCCGCGTGGAGACACCCTGGGGCTCCGCAAGCGTAGCACCACTGCATCCGTCAAATGCAAGATTTCTCAATGCGGATGAAAAGAGCGCCGCGTTCGTCGAAAGCATGCGCGCAGCGCGAATGTGCTCTCGGGCGAGATACAGTTCCGCCTCGATTATTCGGCGGTGATCGATCAAATCGATGTAGGCGATGCAGAAATCCGCATTCATGGAAGGCCCACGACTCTGCTCCACCCCGAGCCACCTTTTCCACGGCTGAACCCGCGAAAACAATGAGCCGGTAGCCTGAACCACGGTGCCGGGCGGACAATGAGGTGCTTGGCGAAGCGTGACGGAGATCGACCACGCGTTTGCCCAGCACGCCCGGCGGGAGGGGCAGTCGATCAAATAGGTGCTCTTTTGCCGGAACCTGAGTCGACAGCCCCAGCGCATTGGCTGCGCGAGCGCCAGCCATCTGCACGTGCGATCCCGTCTCCCGCAAAGCCCACCCCGAGCGGGCCAGGCCAAGGTCCGTCAGCCGATATCAAAGCGACGGATCACGCTTCCCTCGAATCGGAACATATGCCGGGTCTGGGTGTCGAACAGCAGTTTGCCATCGTGGTCGCGCGCCGTCAGATGGACATCGACATACGCCGTCCCGTCTGAATTGTCGTGGTATTCAAGGGGCTCGGCACGCGAATCCATCTTCTTCCATTGATCTTGCCAGTATTCCCGAACCTCGTCGTGCCCGTGAACATGGCCGCCATCGAGACCATTCGCCCACATGACGTCCGAGTGCATTGCCGCCAGCGCCCCTTCGAGATCGCGGCTATTGAACGAATCGTAGAGGCGTTTGAGCAGTTCGTTTCGGGACGGCATGGAAGACCTGGTCGGTTTATTCAAGCCACGCTCCCCCTGTTGTCAGAAAGGCAATTCATCAGCTCTATCACTTATCCTTTGACTGGATGCTGAGCGAGTAGAGTAGACTAATTCTCGGCCGCGCCCACGCGTCAAACTCTCGAAGCGAGGCAGGGAGCCGTGAGCGTTGCGGCAGGGCAAACATTTAACTCGCGCATCTGCTCATGCCGGAACGTGCAGGAGCAGCGGTGAATCGGCACGCGGCCGCACCGTCCGGCCGCTCATCCTGCTGCCGGCTCATAGCCGTATGCGTCGCCCTTACGCACCACGCGACCGATGCCCGGCCAGCCAAGGTGCGCGCCGGCGATCCACGTTCCCGCCTCGGACGCGTCACGGAAAACCTTGAGGCGGGTTGCGCGTGCGGTCGCCTGATGGTCGTCATAGCCCCAACTGAACGCGGGGTCGCCGAACTGCAAAGGCGGCACATGAACGACGTCCCCGAAGAACAGGAAACGGTCCTCGTCCGTGCCGAACGCGTAGCCGGTATGACCGGGTGCATGACCGGGCAGGGCGACCGCCCTCAATCGCTCGGCCACCTGGTCGCCATTCCGGACGGGCTTCAGCAGGGATCGGAACTGTGCAAGGTGCGCCTCAGCGAAAAAGCGCTCGACAGCCACCTCGGGAATTACGATCGCCTTCAAGTTCGGAAAGAGCACTCGGTCGTCGGGGGTCAAAAGTCCTTGCACGTGATCCTGATGGGTGTGGGTGAGCGCCAAGACCGTGATCGAAGCCGGGTCGATCCTGGCTTCCGCCATGGTCTGCTCGAGACGCCCTACTGTCGGAGCCCAGCCCCCTCCTCCGCTGTCGATCAGAACGCCGTCAACGCCTGAACCTGCGAGGGCGAAGCAATTGACAGACAGGCGAAGCGGCCCTGCCTGCGCAGCTTGCGGCACCGGGTTATTCTGCGGGTCCCGCAACAGGTCCGCCGGCATCTCGATGTAGCCGTCCGAGAGCGACCAGACACGCCATCCTCCGGACCTGCAACTGAAGACGTTGTCGCTGTGGGATGTCACGATCACAAGGCCACCCTCCGGAAGCGTATTTTCAGCTCGCTCTGCCTTCGCAGTTGCGGATCAACCTGCAAGTGTGCCGCTGGCCATGCACAAGGCGATCACACCAAAGAGGTCGCGTTTGGATAGACCGTCGTTCACACCCCTGGCGTTCCCCCAAAAGTGTGCGGTTTTGGTCGCGCTAGGCACGAGCCATAACACCAAAATGTGTGCGCCCACGCTTGACATTTCTCAAGGGCTGCCGAGAAAATCCAACAAGCGTGGCGGTGCGAAGCCCTGATGCCGGCTGGTGACAAGAGGATTCCCGTTGTCGAGCCAAATGACCGTTTCGCCGGTAGCAGACCCGCTGATCCTGGCCGCTGCGGCGCGCGGTGTTGAGCGTGCGATCGCAGCAGCCGGCGTCAATTCGCATCGTGTCCTCGAACTTGCGGGCGTCGATCCGGCCAGGATCGCCGATCCCTTGCTGCGTCTAGAACTCGGGGATTATTGCCGGCTGTTCGACGTCGCAGCCCGCGAGACCGGTGACGATTTTTTCGGCGCACGTTTTGGACAGGGGTTGATGACGCCGGAGCACTTCAACGCGGTTAGCAAGCTGGTGGTCAGTGCCCCGACTGTCCGCGATGCTCTGGCGGCGCTTGCGGAGAATTACCGCTGGATCCAGGAAAACTCGAGACTGCAATTCACTGTCCATCGGGGTTTCGCTTCGCTCGAATATCAGATCTGTGACGCCCGCATCTCGCACAAGCATCAGGACGCCGAGTTGACCATCGCTGCCCTCTGCGGCCTCATTCGGCACTTTTTCGGTCCCGCATGGCAGCCATCTGAAACGCATTTCGAACATGGGCAAGGCGGCTTGCGAAGGGATTACCAAAGAGTCTTTGGAGAGGCGGTCTTCGATCAGAATATCAATGCAATCCTGATCGATTCGGCGTTGCTCGACCGGCCAATGCCCCAACAAAATGCGCGCGCCTTCGCCGAGTTTCGCGCCTTAATCCGCCATCAGCTCGCTTCGGTGGACCGTGAAGTCGACCTGCGCAGCGACCGGGACAGCCGGCTGAGTCTGCTCGCACATGTGATACAGAGCCAGTTCAAGGTTGGCGATGCATCCATCGGTGCTGTCGCCAAGCGGGTTGGCCTCACGGTGCATGGTCTTCGTCGCCAGTTGAAGGACTGCGGCGTGGCCTATGATGAGTTCGTCCTGTCCGTGCGGCAGGTCGCGGCGAGACGCTACGTGGAGAGCTCCGATTACGATCTGACAAGCATCGCGCTTATGCTCGGCTATTCGGAGCTCAGTGCCTTCAGTCGGGCGTTCAAGCGCTGGCACGGCCAAAGCCCGAGCGCACTGCGAAGTCATGCTACCGATCGCTAAGTCATGCAGCCGGACTCGGATGACTGAGCGCGTCGTCGAATCCCGGCCTGTGCGGTCTCCGCCGCGACCTCGACTGAGGCATGGGTCCCGCGTCAGCGTGTTTCCATTGTCATCACCTTCTGAGCGATCTTCCAGGTTCCGCCAACTCTTAAGCACGATAGCATGTGGGTCATATAGCGCGGTGGGATCTGCAGGCTCAGCCTCACGAGCGCGAGATCGCGCTCGACGTTGATTGAGAGGATCTCGTCATGCCGCTCAAGTCCGAGTTTCTTCGGGGCGCAACATTCCTGTTCGAAGATCGAAAGCGTTGGACCGACCGGACCTCGGCGTTCATCGCCCCAGAAAGCGGCCGTGCTGGACCATCGCGATACCCTGAAGCGAGCGGAGGAGCATCGTCGCCCAATGCCGCGCGTTTCAAAGCGCCGATGGGCTCACCCGCTTCGAGCGCACGCGCCGCGGCTGTAATCGGCACCATCGGGATAGCGCCACGCTTGTTACTCCCACCGTCCGCTTTCCGGCGCCAAACTATCTCACGGCCAACAACGGGCAATGGGGCAGCGTGAGGAGATCTTGAAGTTGGTGGCCTCCGACACAAGCAGGCCACGGCTATAGGCGACACTGAGCCCGACAAGTTAGCTAATGCAGGATCTGGGCCAGAAATAGCTTGCTGCGCTCGTGGTGCGGGCTTGAGAAGAACTCGGCCGGTGTGTTGATCTCGACGATTTCACCCTGGTCCATGAAGACGACACGGTCGGCCACCTGTCGGGCGAAGCCCATCTCGT
Organism: Mesorhizobium tianshanense; assembly: GCF_007830515.1. Classification (GTDB taxonomy): domain Bacteria; phylum Pseudomonadota; class Alphaproteobacteria; order Rhizobiales; family Rhizobiaceae; genus Mesorhizobium; species Mesorhizobium tianshanense. The sequence goes on along the minus strand of NZ_VLKT01000011.1, from coordinate 139,228 downwards.
GGCTAACACACAGCATGGTCATGCCCTCTTCGGCCAGCGAAACCATGGTGTCGAGCACTTCCTTGACCATTTCAGGGTCGAGCGCCGAGGTGGGCTCGTCGAACAGCATGATCTTCGGGCTCATGCAAAGCGAGCGCGCGATGGCCACCCGCTGCTGCTGGCCGCCTGAAAGCTGCCCGGGACATTTGTGCGCCTGATCCGGGATCTTCACGCGATCGAGGTAGTGCATCGCGACCTGCTCGGCTTCCTTGCGCCGCATCTTGCGCACCCAGATCGGCGCCAGCGTCAGGTTTTCCAAAACGGTCAGGTGCGGGAACAGATTGAAGTGCTGGAACACCATGCCGACGTCGCGGCGGATTTCATTGATCTTCTTCAGGTCGCCGGTCAGTTCAATACCGTCCACGACGATGCGGCCCTGCTGGTGCTCTTCCAGTCTATTGATGCAGCGGATCATGGTCGATTTGCCTGAACCAGACGGTCCGCAGATCACCAGTTTTTCACCGCGTTGGATGGTGAGATCGATATTTTTCAGTACGTGGAAGGTCCCGTACCACTTGTTCACGCCGACCATCTCGACGGCGGTGGGATCGTTTGTCATGGGCAGGGACGGAACGTGCCGGATGGCGGATACGGAAGTCAACATTGTAGCATTCCTAGTGAGCGGCCGGGCCCCGCCGCTCCAGGAAATCGGCGAAGCGGGCGAAGGAGAAGGACAGCGCAAAGAAGATCGCGCCAATGAAGAGAAAGGTCTCGGCCGCCGGCGACGGCCATTCGGGGTCGGCCAGTGCAGCCTTGCCTGAACTGATCAGGTCGAACAGCCCGATGACCAGGACAAGGCTCGTATTCTTGATCATGACGATGATGGTGTTGGCGAGCGCAGGGATCACCACCCGAATGGCCTGCGGCAGGATGACCAGACGTTGTGTGTGCCAAAAGGGCAGGCCGAGCGCCGCCGCCGCCTCATACTGCCCGTTCGGGATGGCCTGCAGGCCGCCGCGGATCACTTCGGCGAGATAGGCAGCCGCGAAGATGGTGAGCGCGACAAGCGCGCGCACGAATTTGTCGGGCAGTAGCGCCTCGGGCAAGAACAGCGGCATCATGATCGACGCCACGAATAGGATGGACAGCAATGGCAGTCCGCGCACGGATTCGATCAGCACCACCGCGCCGACCCGGACGGCCGGCAGGGTCGAGCGCCTTGCCAGCGCGAGCAGGATGCCGACCGGAAAGGCGATGCCGATGGCGACGACGGTCAAGATCAGCGTCACCGGCAGACCGCCCCAGGATGAAGTCGGCACTTCGGCCAGTCCGAAGCCTCCCCCCATCAGCCAGAAGATCAAAGCGAACGCCGCCACCCAGAGCGCCAGCAGTCGTGACGTCCAACTCGCCGGACGCACCGACCAGCCGAGCAGCGCCAGAATGAGCAGGCAAACAATGGCTGGGCGCCAGCGTTCGTCGAACGGATAGATGCCGAACAGAAGTTGGCCGGATTTGGCATAAATGAAGCTCCAGCAGGCGCCGGTGGCTGCTCGGCAGGCATTCGGGTCGGGGTCGAAGAGCACCGCATCGATTACCAGCCAGCGCAGCATGGGCGGTACGGTGACGACGAGCAGCGCGCCGAACAGCAGCGTGAGCGCGGCGTTGAGCGGTGTGCCGAACAACAGCTTGGCGAGGCGCCGCAGGCCGATGAACCGGAAATGGCCCGGCGTTGCCTCGGAGGACATGGGAAGGGACATGGCCATGGTCACCGCTCCACGATGGCGATGCGGCGGTTGTACCAGTTGGCCGCGCTCGACAGGGTAAGATTGAGGGCGAGATAGGCGCCGAGGATGATGAAGACGCCTTCGATCGAATGGCTGGACTTGCTGATGATGGTATTCATCACCGCGAGGAAGTCCGGGTAGCCGACGGCGATCGCCAGCGTCGAATTCTTGACGACATTGATGTACTGGCTGTTGAGCGGCGGGACGATCACCCGCAGCATCTGCGGGATGACGACCAGCCGCAGGATCTTGCCACGTGACAGGCCGAGCGAATGGCCGGCGTCCCACTGGCCGCGGCCGACCGACAGAACACCGCCGCGTACGATCTCGGCCACGAAACCGGTGGTGTAGATCGTGAGGCCGACGAGGATGGTGCTGAGCTCGGGCGTCAGTTCACTGCCGCCCCGGAAGTTCGAACCCGTGAAGACCGGGAAATCGACGGCGAAGCGAATATCGGCGAGCCACAGTCCCACGACGCCGGCAGCCAGGATTGCCGGCACAACCAAAGGCGGCAAGCGACCACTCCGGGCGAGACCGTAGCCGAGCGCGGCGAGCGTCAGGGCGAACAGGATGATCAGCGCGCCTGTCATGCCGATGTCGATGCTGATCGCCGGCACGACGAAGCCGCGCATGGATGCGTAAACACCGGGCAGCGGATTCAGCGCTTCGCCGACCGGCGGCAGAACCTTCCACCACAACGAATAGAGGAAAATCAGAAGGACGATCGGCGGTGAGTTGCGGGCTATTTCAACCCAGACACGGCAGGTACCGGCTGCCAGGGGATTGCTGCTCAGCCGGGTGATGCCGACGACGAGGCCAAGGACGGAGGAGAAGAAGATGACAAGAGCGGAAATGAAGACCGTGTTGGCCAGCCCGACAACGATCGCCCAAAAGTAGGGATCGCGCGATTTATAGGTGAGGATGGCCTCGGAAATGATGATCCTGGACGGCATCGTCAGGAAATCGAAGCCAATCGGGATACCGCGCGCCTTTAGATTGGCGAAGGTGGTGGAGACCAGCAGCGCGGCGAAAGCGATGACAGCCGTCACCAACATGCCTTGAATGATGATCGATCTGGTCTTGGCGTCGCTTAACATGCCGGCCTCGGTTCATCGATTGAAGGGAAGGGGCGCGCGCCCGGCACGCCCCGACCAAGGCTCAATCCCATGGGAAGGGATAGTTGAGACCGCCGTCTTTCCACAGCGCATTCATGCCGCGTTCGACCTTGAGCGTGCTGTCCTTGCCCAGGTTCTGGTCCCAGATTTCGGCATAGTTGCCCATCTGCTTGATGACGTTGTAGGCCCATTTGTCGTCCAGCCCGAGCGGCGCGCCAAAGCCGGGCTCTTCGCCAAGCACCCGTTTGATCTCCGGATTGCCCGCAGCGAGCTTTTCATCGACGTTCTGCGCGGTGATGCCGTTGGCCTCGGCCCAGAACAGGGCGTTCATCGTCCAGCGCACCACGTCGAAGAGCTGGTCGTCGCCGCGCGCGACAGCGACGCCATTGGGTTCAGCGGCGTGGCCGACCTTGAGGATGTCGTAGTCGTCCGGATTCTTGGCCACGGAGGCACGCTGGCCTGCCGCGGCGGTGCCGTCGGTTACGTAGGAGTCGCAACGACCACCGAAGAAGGCGTCACGCGCCTGAATGGTCGAGTCGTAGTAGACCTTCTTCATGGAAATCCCGAATTCCTCCTCGGTCTCCTCAATGGCCTTTTCGGTCAGGGAGCCGCCGCCCTGCAGGCAGACGGTCTTGCCGTCGAGCAGTTTCGGCTCAGTGATGTTGTCGGCCTTGCGCACCAGCACACCGTCCGTGTCGTAGAGGTTGATCCAGACAAAACGGACAACCGTGTCCCGTGTAAACGTGATGGTGGATGTGCGCGATAGAATGTCGATCTCGCCCGTCTGCAGGGCCGGGAAACGTTGGCCGGCGTTGAGGGGCACATAGCGGATCTTATCCTTGTCGCCGAGGATAGCGACCGCGAACGCGCGGCAGATGTCGGAATCGAAGCCGCGATAATAGCCTTTCTCGTCGGGGCGCGAGAGACCTGGCACGCCTTGGCTGGCGCCGCAGCTCACATAACCGCGCTCCTTGATCTTGTTGACGACGGCCTGCGCCGACACGTCGCCGACGCCGGTGGCCAGACCCACTAGCCCGATCGCGATACCGGTGATCCATTTCAAACTTCTGGTTTTCATCGTTATTCCCCTTGTTTGTTGAGTTTCTTGTCACTCGGCAGCCTTGGCATCGGCCAAGGCAGCTCCGTTCCGCCGGCCTTCGGCAAAAAGGTCGAAGGCTTGGGAAAGATCGGCCAGCAGGTCGTCGGGTGCCTCGAGGCCGATCGACAGGCGCCAGACCGGACCACGCTTCAGCCAATCGGGGGCGGGCCGGTCTCTTCGCGGATCGCTGACCGAGATCAACGAATGCACACCGCCCCAGCTCGCGCCCAGCCTGAACAGGCGCATGCGAGCGAGAACTTTCGATTGGAGCGGGGCCAGTTCCGGCCGTAGCACGAAGGAGAACACACCCGCCGAACCGGCGAAGTCGCGTTTCCAGACAGCGTGGCCGGGGTGGTCCGGCAGGCACGGGTGAAGGAGCTGGGCGATTTCGGTCCGCCCTGACAGCCACTCCATGATGCTGCGGGCCGTGGCGTCGGCGTGTCGCATGCGCACCGGCATGGTCATCAAGCCGCGCTCGCATAGCGCGCAGTCTTCTGGCGAAACGCCGTAACCGAGAAATCGCGCCGTATCCTTGAGGCGCCGGAACAGAGCCTCATCACGCACGGCGAGCGAACCCATTAGCAGATCGCCATGGCCGCCGGCATGTTTGGAAAGCGCCTGCATAGAGATGTCGACGTTGTAGTCGAGCGGCTTGAACAGCAGGTGCGAAGCCCAGGTATTGTCCGCCGCCACCAATGCGCCGGCCTTGTGAGCTACTGCCACGATGGCCGGCACGTCCTGCACCTCCAAGGTGGTCGAGCCCGGCGATTCCACCCACACCAGCCGTGTCGTGTCGTCAAGCAGCGCAGCTATTCCAGCGTCGAGCCGGGGATCATAGGAAACGGCGTGGATGCCGAGCGGCCCCAGAAAACGGGCCATCATGTCGCGCGCCGGACCGTAAAGTGTTTCAGGCATCAGCACCCGGTCGCCGCCGCGGCAGGTGGCCATGGTCGCCAGCACGATGGCTGCCATGCCAGAAGGGACGATAAGCGCGCGCGTCGCGTGCTCCAGCATGGCGATATGATCCTCCAACTGACGGCTGGTCGGCGTGCCGTAGAGCCCGTAGCTGAAGCCGTCATACAGACGCGCGACGCGACGTTCGAAGGATTCCAGATCGTCGAAGATGACGGTCGACGCACGCTCAACAGGCATCGCCAACGACTGGAATGGCTCTTGCGAACGCTTGGGAGGATGGACATGGGAGGTGTCGTCGCGCTGGGTCATAGGCAAACCATAGCCATCTCGCCCATTGCTATCTATGACCGCAACGATAAAGTTCATCCGTTTTTGATATGGCTTATCCATGAACCTGCACGACGTCGATGTCTTCAACGCAATCATGATCACACGCGGCGCTGGCGCTGCCGCAACGCTGCTCGACACCTCGCAGCCAGCGATCAGCCGCTCGCTCGCGAAGTTAGAGGCCGAACTCGGCTTCAAGTTGTTCGACCGCATCCGCGGCAGGCTGGTAGCCACGCGCGAAGGCGAACTTTTCCATGCAGAAGTGAAGGCTAATCTGGTCGGTCTCGACCGGCTGAAGCTGCGCGCGGCCCAGATCAAGGAAGTGGGCACGGGGACGATCCGTGTCGCCAGCCTGTCGGCACTGGGGCATGGGCTAGTGCCGCGCGCCATCGTGGCCTTTTCGCGCAAGCATCCGCAGGTGCGCATCAGCTATCAGGTGCGCACCTCAAATGTGGTGCGCGATCTGGTGGCTTCAGGCAGTTTCGACATCGGGCTCGCCGCTGACGAGGTGGACACGAGCGGTGTGCTCCACAGCGTCTTCAACACGCCGCGCGCGGTTTGCGTGATGCCGAAGAACCATCGACTGGCGGAGAAAGCGGTGATCACGCCAACCGATCTCGCCGACGAGGCGTTCCTGGCACTGTCACCGGAGGACACGGTGCGGGTTGCGATGGACAAGGTCTTCGCCGCGCATGGCGTGCGCCCGCGCATCCTGATCGAGACCCCCTATGGCCTGACGATCGCCATTCTTGCTGCAAGAGGCATGGGAATCGGCCTGGTTAATCCGTCCGTTATCGCCGACCGCATGATCGCTGGCATTATCGCGACACCATTCGAGCCGGCGGTCCATTTCCGAGCGCTGATCCTGCGACCGCCAGACGGCATCAACGCGGCTCTGATCACCGATTTCACGGCGGAACTCTATGCCGCGCGCAATGTGCTGTCGGCCGAAGAGTAGGCAAGGAAGCACGGTCCAGAGGCGAGGCAGGCCAATACCTGTCCAGCATGAGATAAAACGAATTCCTCGAGACCGAGAGGAGACTTTGTCAACGAGGCGATGTAGGTCTGGATTCTGCGAATCCCGACGTTAGCTGTAGCGTCTAGGAAGGTCCGCAGATGGCGCGGCACTGATGCCGGATCACTTGATACCGGTGACCGTGATGCGTCCGTTGACGCGGTCGGCTCTGAACTCGATCGCCTGGCCCGTTTTGACTTTATCGAGCAGGCCCTGCTCCGCGACGACGAACACCATCGTCATCGCGGGCATGTCTAGATTGGTCAGCGGCTCATGCTTGATCGTCAGCTTCTGCTGTTTGGCGTCGACCTTGACGACTTCGCCCTTCACGTATTCCTGCGCAAGCGCGCTGCCGCCGAGCACGAGCACGAGCGCGAGTGTCGAGAGTGCCTTTATCAATGGTGTCATGATTGTTTCCTTTGCGGTTTTGGCGATCAGTTGGCGACGCTGATGTCGCCCTTCATGCCGGAATCGTAGTGACCCGGTATCAGACAGGCGAAACCGAATTCGCCGGCATTGGCGAAGGTCCAAATGATCTCGCCTCTGGCGCCGGGAGCCAGCCGGATCGAGTTGGGATCGGCGTGTTCCATTTCGGGGAACTTCTCCATCAGCGCCTTGTGCTCCATGATCCCGTCATGGACGTCCATGACGAATTCGTGGTCGACTTGGCCCTTGTTGGCGAACTTCAGGCGAACGGTCTCACCCTTCTTCACCTTGAGCACGGCCGGTTGGAACAACATCGTCCCGTCGTCCTTCTCCGACATCGAGATGTTGACGGTCCGCTTTGCCTTGCCAGCCTCGCCAGGGTTGCCAATCGGCATTGCGGCGGCTTTGTCGCCATGGCCTCCGGCGTGGGTTCCACCGGCAAGAGCTGCTCCGGAACTGACCGCCATCAAAACGGCCGCTGCGATTATACGTTTCATGCTGCACTTTCTCTCATTGTTGAGGTTGAGGGTTTCGGGTTCTCATCCCTGTTTGCCGTGACCGCCGTGCGTTGCCGGGCGATGTATTCGGGCTGGACCGGCCGACCTTGTCGGTGACCTTCGAGTTGTCGACGCCGATGAACGTGGGCACGTCGTGGCCCATGGCGTTCATTGTGTGGTGCGACTTATGGCAATGGATCGCCCAGTCGCCATCGTATCTGGCTTCGAACTCATATGCCCGCATTGCACCGGCGGGGGGTGTCGATCGACACCTCCGACGATCCAAGGATATTGCTTCAATACCGAGATTCGAGCACGGGTCAACGAAGGCCGTTGCAAGAACGGTATTGCTCGAAGCCGCCATCCGCCACAACATTTTTCATACATTTTTGTAAGGCTTGTGTATGGCTCGTGGCCACCTGCGAGTGGTCGTCAACCTCGCTGCAGAACTCCTGAATCAGGAATGGAATAGCGGACGGCCGACGCAACCCCTGTGCGACGATCTCGGCGCCTCAAGCAGACGCGACAGTCAGACTCCGTTTTTCATGACGTCTGCTTGCACGCGCGCTCTTTTGCCTTTGAAGCCGCATTGGATGGCCATGCATCGGCGCAAGAGAAACTGCGACAGCCGTTCAACATATGGCATTTCAGAAGCTGATCTTCCCGACTTCGGCTTCAGTCGCGGCGACGCATGAGAATCACAAAAATGTAAATCCGAGGGAAGGTACCCGTGAATTCGACCCGGCAGCCTGTTGTTGCTGAGCGTTCGAACGCTCGCTTTCGACAAAAGGACTGAACCATGAAACACACCATCGGATATGCATTGATAGTCTTCGCGGCAATGACCTCGACCAGTGTCGCCAGCAGCGGCACGAACCCGACAAGCTCCGGCATCGACAGGGTATTGCAGGGTCATGGATCGGCGGGCGAAACCGCGAAATCGGCATCCAACCCCGACATATCTTACCGAGTGCTCGACAATGGCGAAATCCAGAAGACCAATTCCGCCTATGATCGAGTTGAAGTCGTGAGCCCGTCATGGTGGCAGGGCATGAGTACCCGCCAGCGCGATAGCTGGGCGGGCCGATAGCAGGACCAACACCGCAGCTCCGCATCCTCCCACGGATCCAATGCAGGGCAAACCAGCCGGCAGCACCGCCGGCTGGTTTGCCCTTCAACCGCTTCGCTAACGAGTCTGACTCAAACCTTGCTCCAGTGCAGCGAAAATACTCTCCACGCACCTCCGGGATGGTCGCCGCTTATCCAAGCGACGCGTCACGATGCTGTAATCACCGGCCACGATCCGCCAAGCTACGGGCCCATATTGAACACAGTTGTGAGAGAATCCGTAGTCATCGTCGGAATCACCTAGCCATTGCCCGGAAATAGAAAAAGGTGAGCCCTATGTTGGACTTGCGGCACAATGAAGGGATACGCCAAAATGACGATACGAGTGATCAATTGTCGCGAAAGTTGCAAGGCGCTTTCGCTTGCAAACCGAGTTGTCGATCCAGTTCATGGATGTTGAGACATCAAAACCCAGTACCTGGCTGGTGGAAAGGCCGCGTCACCGACTAATGGCATTGTGCCGGAAAACCCGCCGAGCAACGCCTCACTGAGACATCGCTTCGTACGCCATCGCTGGCAGAAGAAAACTGAATAAAAGGTCATCAACGCTTGGCGCGCCAAGCCAGATGAGAGATTACCATTATGAAAATTCTCTTGGTCGAAGACGACGAACAAATCAGCCGCTACATCGAAAATGGACTGAACTCTTGCGGCCATGTGGTCGATGTCCTGACAGACGGGCGCGATGCTTTGCTTGTCGGACTGCGTGAACCCTATGACGTTGCAATTGTGGATCGGATGCTGCCAGGCCTCGATGGCTTGTCGCTCGTGCGGGGTCTTCGAGGCGCCGGCGGAAAGGTGCCAGTGATCTTCCTGACGGCGGTGGGCGGCGTCAACGATCGAGTTGAGGGATTGGAGGCAGGTGCTGACGATTACTTGATCAAGCCCTTTGCCTTCTCCGAACTCCTGGCCCGCGTCAATGCTCTGCGAAGGCGCCCTCCGATCACCGCCGAAAAGGCAAAGCTGAAGGTGGCTGATCTGGAACTCGATCTCTTCAGCCGCCTCGCCACCCGCAGCGGAACTACGATCGAATTGCTCCCTCGGGAATTCGCGCTGCTTGAACTCCTGATGCGTAACGAGGGCCGCATACTGACCAAGACCATGCTCCTGGAGCGGATCTGGAACTTCAACTTCGACCCACAAAGCACCGTGGTGGAAACCCATATCAGCCGACTGCGGGCGAAGATCGACAAACCATTCGATGTTCCGCTCCTGCATAATACACGCAATACCGGCTACACCATTCATGGCCGACGCTAGTATCGCCAGAAGCACGTCGATCCGCCTTGCCGCGTTCTACATCTCCCTGTTTCTGCTTTCGTTCCTTGGAGCCAATTTCGTCGCTTACAACATGGTCGCCTCCTATCTGTACGAGCGGCTGGATTCCAATGTGATGGAGCGGTTCCGGGAGATTTCTTCCGCCTATAAGGGGAACGGTGTCGATGGCGCTGCCGCCATGATCCGAAGCCATGGTCCGGCGATCAGGGGACAGGAGACGCTTTACACACTGAAGGATCCCAACGGCGACTTCCTGGCTGGCAACATTGATATTTCCGCCGTGCCGCCGGGATTTTCCACGCGCTCACCGACAAGCCACGACGCGGCGCTCAACAACTACCGGCTCTACCGGAAGAACCTGGACGGCTACGACCTGACCGTCGGCGTAAGCTATGACGACACCAATCGCTTGCGCGGCATCGCGCTTGTCAGCTTCGGCTGGGGAACGGCGATCGTACTTGCCGGAGGCCTCGGCGCGGGTGCAGTGTTGGCGTTCCGCACACGACGGCGTATCGCTGGACTCTCGGGTGCCATGAAGGCCGTCGGCGCCGGCGAACTCGCTGCCCGCCTGCCGATCTCCTTGCGCGGCGATGACATCGACATGCTGGCAACTGAGGTCAATGTCGCGCTGGCACAACTGCAGGCTAGCGTCGCGGCGATGACGCAGGTAACGACCGACATCGCGCACGACCTCAAGACGCCGGTCGGTCGGCTGTTTCTAACGCTTGAGGCCGCTTCCGAAAGCAAAGACCAAACGGCCACGAGATCCCTCATCGAAAAGGCGATGGGCGAAGTCTCGCATATAGCCGGCACGTTCGAGGGCTTGCTGCGCATCTCGCAGATCGAGTCCGGCGCACGCCGTTCGCGATTTGCAAAGGTGAACCTTTCAGAGTTGGTCGCCGAAATCTACGATATCTATAGTCACATCGTGGAAGACGCCGAGCGTTCGCTGGTTCTGTCCAGTGACGGCCGAAACACGGCCTCATTCATATGCGGCGATGCCGATCTGCTGAAGCAGATGTGCGTGAACCTTATTGTCAACGCAATGCGCCACACACAACGAGAGGCCCGGATTGCGATCGGTGTCACGACGCAGGCGAATCGCTACTCCATCGTCGTCAGCGACAACGGACCGGGCATCCCGGCGGAGGAGCGGCAGAAAGTGTTCAAGCGCTTCTATCGCTTGGAAAAGAGCAGGACCACCGAAGGGACAGGGCTCGGCCTCAGCCTGGTCAAGGCCATATCGGACATGCACGGCGCGACAATTTCCCTGGACGACAATAGTCCCGGCTTAATCGTGAGGACAGAATTCCCACGTACACGATGAGTGGAGGCGCCGATTAGGGTGCATCTCCTGTGTTCGCTTGATGAACTCGATCATGAGGGAGAGTGCTGGTTCGGCGTGGGTCTCAAGCAGGAAATGTCCGCCGTCGAAAATATGCGCTTCCGTGCGCGGCAGATCCTGCATCCAGGACAGCGTTTCGGCGATATCGAAATGGGGTCGTGACGGCCCCACAGCATGAGCGCAGGCGGTTGCCATCTCTTCAAATACGCCGCGATCGTATCGAAACGCGCGGCATGGCTTTTGTAGTCGCCGATGAGCGCGAGGTGTGTCTCCATGCGGCCGTGAAGATTCATCACCCTCCAGTCCTCGACCCAGGGTTCGCCCCTGATCGTCGCGGCGACCTCCTCTGGCAGCCCGGCCGTGTATTGCTCGCGCGTGAATTCAAAGGTCAGGTCGGGGGTCGTGGCTGCTTCGTTCTCTTTTGTCGGTTCTGACCAGAATTTTAACACGGCGTCCCAAACGGGGCCGAAGCCGGTTCGATGCGCGTTTGCGTTCTGGATGATGAGTCCCGAAACCAGCTCGGGCGCTTGCGTGGCAATCTGCAGACCCACGGCGGCGCCCCAGCCATGAATGTGGATGAAGCGGCGACCAATCTCGAGGTGAGCCAGCAATTCGGAAATTGCCTCGCTGATCGCGGCGAAGGAGAGTGTCGGCGGAACGTCGGACTGGCCATGGCCTGGGAGGTCGGGCGCGATCACATAGGCTGCGCCCGCCAGTTCGGGAATCACCTCGCGGAATGCACGTGCGGAGCTGGGAAACCCATGCAGGAGAAGCAAAGCGGGTTGGATGGATCGCCCGCAGTGACGTAGGCAAGCTCGGTTCCACCGGAGAGACGCATTTGGCGTGGGGCAGGCAGCTTCATGTCAAGATTCCTTTTTGCCGTCTGGAAATGGAGTTAAATTCAAACGAGTGGCGCGAGTTCCGGATGTCGCCGAGAGCGTTTGGCCGGCGAGACGCGCGAGCATTGCGGCCGAAAACTTTCCTACAAGCGGCTGGAAACTCCGTGATCCACTCCTGTTTCGGATTCGGCCGTCGCTACTCGGCTGAGGATCAGCGGCCTGCTTGTCCGACCGCTGCGACAACGCGCTCTATCGCTGCCGTCAGAGAAGTCGTTCCGCGCCGGTGCTCGCTGTCGTTCTGGCGCACGAACAGCCCATTGGCGATTCCCTCATACATGCCGAGGAGCGCGCTCGACACCTCGCCGGGCACGCCTTCCTCGGCAAGCAGCGCGGCACGCTGCTCCGGCGGAACAAGCACCGACTCCACCGGCCGGCCGAGAATTTCCTCGAATGCCGACGCCACGTCGCCGGCGCTCCAGTCCTCCGGTCCGCCCAGTTCCACGACCCGCTTGCCGATCCATTCCTCACGAAGGAGGGCTGCCGCCGTGCGGCCGACATCGATCGTGCTCACCATCGGGATTTGCTGAGAGGGCTCGATAAAGGTCGGCAGCACGCTTTCCGACAGAACTGGTTCCGCCACCTCGCTCCAGGTCTCGACAAAATAGCCCGACCGCAGAAAGGCGGTCGCCGGCGCCACCCCGTCAAGCAGCGCCTCAAACCGGTTGAGGGTGGCGATGACCCCGGTGCCGGAGACATGTTGCGCTCCGATGGACGACAGGACGACGGCCTTGGGGAGCCGCGCCCGCCGTGCCGCATCGGCCAGCGCCGCGCCGAGTTCTTCCGTGCGCGCGTAGGGATCACCGCTCACCGGCGGCGGATTGAGCAGGAACGCGGCCTGCGCGCCCTTCAGCGCATCGGCCATCGCACCGGGATCCTCGATGCTCGCGACTGCCACCTCGGCGCCGAGGGTTGTCCATTTTTCGCTCTGTTCCTTGCGACGCAGGACGACACGAACAGCCTCGCCGCGTTCGATGAGCGCGCGCGCTGCTTCGCCGCCTGCCCGTCCGTTTGCTCCAAGTACAATATACATGATTGCTGCTCCTTCGGTTTGCTCGATGGAGGAAGGATAGGTGCTAGGTTGTCATGCGTCTAATACATGGTATGTATAGCCATCATGCGCGAAGTGAATTTACGCCGGATCGACCTCAACCTGCTGGTGGCGCTCGAGGCGCTGTTGGACGAGAAGAACGTCACCCGTGCCGCAAACCGGCTCGGCATGAGCCAGCCGGCCGCGAGCCGTGCACTCGGGAGATTGCGCGCGCTGTTTTCGGATACGCTGCTGGTCGATGGGCCGGGCGGTTACGTTCTCAGCGCCCGCGCTGAGGAGGTGCGCCCCGTTCTGCGCCGGATACTGGCCGGCATCGGCGAGATGCTGGAGGCGAACCCGTTCGATCCCGCGACGGCGAAGGGTCAAGTTCGGCTTCTGATGCCCGATCTTCAGGCCGCCGCGCTCGCGCCGCATTTGCTCGCTCGCCTCGCACGAGAGGCACCGTCCCTTGATCTTGACATTGTCGCGCCGGGCGCGAACGGAATCAAAGCGCTGGAGGACGATGACGCGGATGCGATGGTGGCGCTGATCGACGAAGCACCCGCCGGTATCCGCCGCCGCCGCCTCTATGACGAAAAACTTGTGACATTAGTGCGCACGGATCATCCGGCCGCTGTCGGAAAACTCACGCTTGACCGCTTTCTGGCGCTTGAGCACATCGTAGTGAGCGTCACCGGCGTCGGGCCTGCGCCCGTCGATGAGGTGCTTGCGCGCATGGGGCGAACGCGACGGGTGAAGCTGCGCGTGCCGAACTTCTTTGCAGCGGTGGAGATAGCCGCCCGCTCCGACCTCATCATGACCCTGCCGTCGAGCCTGGCACGCGCCGCCGCCAGTATGAAGCGCCTGGTATCGTTGCCGCCGCCCCTCGATCTTGGGAGCTTCACGATGAGTCTCGCATGGCATGCGCGTCAGCAGGACACCCCCAGGCACATCTGGCTAAGGCGCGCTATTGTCGCGGCGGCGGCGGATATGTCATCGGCGATTGACGTTGGAAACTGAGGCCGCAAAGCGGCTCTCTGTAGCACAACTCCTCGAGCCGACTCCGCGTTCAAGGAAGATGCTCTAGAAGGGGCTCAACCGAAGCCTAGGTTCGGCGCTGCGTTTCCGCCTGCTCGAGTGCCTTCAGTCGCGGTCGGCCCCCTCCGCGTGCCAGAGCTGGATCGGGTTGCCCTCTGGATCGGCAAGCCGGGCGAACCGACCGTTTGGGTAGTGTTCGGGGCCGACCTCAACCTCTAATCCGGCCGCGGTGAGTTGTGCGACCATGGCCTGGAGGTCGCGCACCCGGAAATTGATCATCCACTGCTGATCGACCCGACCTAAATAGTCACTAGTTGCGGCAAAGGGAGCAAAAACGGTGGCGCCCTGCTGTTGCTCCCACGAGCGGTCATAGCTTTCTGGAGGCAGCGCCACGCCGAGATGGTCGGCATACCATCGAGCGAGCGCACCGGGCTCCTTCGCTCGGAAGAAGAAGCCACCGATGCCGAGCACCTTTTCCATTTTGTCTCCTTACTGAGGCGATCGCGGTGATGACCACCCCAATCCATATGCGTAATGCCAGGCTCTACAGGGCTTCTTGTTTAGCGACTGACGATACCGCTGATTTGGAGTCCTGAAAGCGCCTGTCTCCACTGTGCAACAGCCCGAGTTTGTTGGCGAACCATTCTGGAGGTCGCGGTGCGGACCAAGCAGACATTAGCGTGGCGCGGAATTTGGCTGTCACCAGTGGTGATTTAACCCACGTTCGATTGCAGCGGAGATGACGGCCACTGGAAGGTCAGCAATCACACCAATGGGAGGAAGATGTCGGTGATGGCCTCGTGCTCTGGGACGATCGGAACAAAACTCACCCGCTGACAGTAGAGAGGAAAATCCCGAAGAGCCTCACCGCTTGACGGCAATCAGTCGCGATACAAAAATTCAATCGCGAGCTCGACATCTTCTGCCCCGATTACTCGAAGCACCGCACATCGTCCGGCCCGAAGAACACCGGCTTCCACGCCCTGCTCGTTCATCTCTATTTTCCGATCGGTCGCTGCACATATGTCGACGCGGAATTCGTCCGGCGGCATCATCTCGGAATCCGAATGAAACACATTGTAGGTCGCACTAGACGCCGCGCCCAAACCTTCCGCCCTTCGCCAGGCGATGAATTTCTGAATAGTCTCGCCGACCAGGGCCGGATTGCCTCGGTGCTGCAAGACGGCAACGGGTGTTTCCGGCACGTCCAGGATGGTGACGTCATTCAAAGAGTACGCCGTTTTCATGAGCTTGCTCCGCGCGTTGGTCAATGGCCACAGGCGGGCAAACCACACCTCCCAGTCGGGCGTGTCCCGAAATGCCGAAGGCAATTGCCCAAAGCTCTTCCGAAACGCGCGGGCGAAGGCATCGGGCGCATCGTAACCGACATCCAGTGCGGTTTCGGTCACGCTCGCCTCGTCCTTGAACGCAAGCACCTGTCCCGCCCGTTTCATACGAACGAGTTGGACGTAGCGATGCACTGATATGCCGAAGTGTCCCCTGAATTGGCGGTGGAAATGGTACTTGGACCGCAACGGCACTAAGCGTGTCTAGGCTAAGGTCATCCTCAAGATGTCGGTCGATGTAGTTCAAGACCCGTTTCATACGCGAGTGGTAGGGATCTTGCCGCGTCGTCATCATGTTCTCCTGTGGTGAGAGCAATCTGCCAGCTTGCGAGAGTGCGCGCTCGACTGTTCTTGCTGAACACCGCAGGCGCTGTTCACTTCGATGGGAGCCGTTGGCGGTAGAGCACTGCTACTCGGCATATGTGAGAAAGCGACCGGCAGCCTTTTGCAGTCCTCGTTCGCGAGTGACAGGCCAATCTGTATTGGGTCGGTGCTCCTCCCTCCATTTTCCGAACCGCGCCGAACGCCGACCGTGGCTCACCAGACTGCGGCTCGCCGCTTGTCTACAATTACAACAGGGACGGCTTTTTGCGCCTACGCTACTATTCGGTTCGCGGGAGTATCCCTTCTTCCAAAACCGGCTTAATTCCAGAAACTAAGCCGGTACGCCCTAGCGCGAAAGACCGAAAAGATAATCAATTTCAATTGGTTAGAATGGCGCGCCCGAAGAGATTCGAACTCCTGACCCCCAGATTCGTAGTTTGCAGTTACGCCGCATGCCGGCGATAGTGGAAGAAGGCGTTTTCGATAGTGGGTGTAGCGATGTAGCGGTCTACTGACTCGAGCCCGACCGTTTCTTAGGTCGCGCCTACAGTTTTGCACGCCCTCCCCTGCCCGGCAGTGACGGAAGGTTGAACCCGTCGGGCGGCTTGCTAGGTTCCAGACTGGAGGTGGTAACCCGACATGAACACGGCACTGCTTTTGATGGCTCAGTATGGTGGTAAGGCCATCATCCCGATCGATGACGTCTGCCGAGACTATTTCTCCCACCTGACGTCGCCGAAATTGATTCAGCATTGGCATCCTCGGCTATGGCCATATCGGCAAGATGCTTGCCCTTCGCGCCAAAGCTTTTGGCGCATTGCGCCTGTTGAATACGCATCCTTGCCAAGCCGGATTGGGTTCCATAAGCGCGTCAGTCGAACCCCAAGGGTGCCCCAACAGCAGGGCTGGATTGGTCGATCCGCGGGGCGGTGAAACGCAGTGCAGGGCGCCGTGATTTTCCCGATCCGTCATTGCCGCGACGAACTTTGCGCCTAGAGTAGTGGCACATGCCGCAGCATGGAGAGTTCTCATGCGCCGCCTCTTCCGCTTTATCGCACTCGCCGCCAGCCTTGCCGCCTTCCCGGCCTACGCGCAGGAACGTCAGGTCTACAGTCTCCCGCAGGGCGCGCATCCCCATGACGTCGCGCCCGCGCCCGACGGAGACATCTGGTACACGGCCCAGCGACAGGGGGCACTGGGTATTCTCGATCCCGAGACCGGCAACGAAGGATCCAGCCCTCACGGTGTCATCCAGGGTCCGGACGGTGACGCGTGGATAACCGATGGCGGGCTCAACGCGATCGTGCGCTTCGACTCGACAACCGAGGAAATCAAGGTGTGGGCGCTTCCGCAGGACGTCGGCTACGCCAATCTCAATACTGCCGCCTTCGACGGCGACGGTCTCCTCTGGTTCACCGGGCAGAGCGGAATCTACGGAAGGCTCGACCCTGAGACGGGCGACATGAAAATTTTCCACGCTCCAGAGGGCCGCGGCCCCTACGGGATTACTGCGACCCCCAACGGAGACGTCTACTTCGTGTCGCTCGCCGGCAGCTATCTGGCAAGCATCGACCGCAAGAGCGGTGAACCTCGAGTGATCGAGCCTCCGACCCCGGACCAGGGGGCGCGCCGCGTGTGGTCGGACAGCCGGGGACGGCTTTGGGTTTCGGAATGGAACGCGGGACAGGTATCGGTCTACGACCCCCATGACGGCGGCTGGAACGCTTGGCGTTTGCCCGGCGACCTTCCTCGCACCTATGCGGTCTATGTGGACGAGCGCGACATTGTCTGGCTCTCCGATTTCGGAGGGAATGCCGTGCACGCGTTCGATCCGCAGACAGACAAGTTTACGACGTACCCCAAGTCGACGGAAAACGCGGATGTCCGTCAGATCAATGGCCGCCGCGGAGAGGTTTGGCTGCCAGAATCCGGGGCCGACCGGCTGGTCGTGATCCGCACCGTCTCCGCCAAGTGAGGCGCCGTCCCAGCCGCGGCTTCATTAGCGCCAGCAAGGCGAAAATCGGTCTCCCCGTCCTTCCTCCGCGCTGCTAGCGCCGCGCTCCGTGCTGGATCGACGCGGATCCGCATCCGCGGATCGGCGCCGCCCCTTTTGCGGCGGCTCATTCCGTCAACGCTGTGCGGAAGCCTCATTGCTATGACCGTAAAGGCGCTTTGGAGCACGCAGACCGGCTTGGAAAGGCTCTTGAGGTGAAAATGGCGAAATGGTTCGAGCCGACCGGCGACAGCTATTTCTCGCATATCAACCACCAGAGCATCGAGGCCGTCATTCGTGAGGCGAAGGGTGATCAGGCCACGCTTGCCGTCGGCGGCGGGCAAGAAGTTCGACGATCATTTGCATCGAGTTGTGGCTCACATCTGGGGATCACGACCTGCACGGCCCCACTCCGGTAACAACAGGCTGCAAAATTGGAACAGTCGTTTGGCCCTCTCCACAGCCCTTCAGACGCGTCTTTGATCATTGCCTGAGGAACGCGCCCGTGTAGGTCTGGCCAGCAAGCCTAACGGTTCCGGCGAGGGCTTCGTCGGACAGCATAACAAAACTGACCTCCGCGCCATTCGGTAGGCGCTCAAGCTTCAACGTAGTCCCCACAATTCTTCCAGCGCCGGCGGCCTCTCCCGGATAGTTGTCGCCCAGATTTCCCCACGCATAGGTGACCGTCACCTTCCCATCGGAAGAAATCGTCTGAACAGCAAGTTTGGCGTCATACATCCCATCCAATCGTCCGGCCCATAGACCCGAAAAAGCAGCGTACTTTGTTGGAACGCCCTTGCCAGGAGAAATGACCGCCACGGATTGATGCATGATTGCTGAGCCGGAAGGAACCAAGGCAGGTTGGGGAGGAATGGCACCAGGTTCTAACGCAGGTTCGAGAGTGGCCGGTTGCAACGTTTCAGGAGCCGATTGGCACGCGGCTAGGGCAAGTGCCGCGAAGCCAAGCATTGCGTTGCACATTCGGTGTGCCATCTTCTGGTGCCCCGGCCATCTTTGAATCTAGCGCAGGCCGACCTTATCGCGCGTTTTCACAAGCTGTGTCTACGCAAGGTAAGTCATACGACAGCGGGTCGTCGAAGAACCCGCAGCGGTCGTGAGTGAATGCCTCCATTCGTCGCCCAAGTAGCGGCCTGGAGCGCCATTCGCCCGGCATCCGCTGGTTCATTAGGAGTTGAGCGGGAGGATCAGCAGTTGACCTTCTAGATCACATAGTGAGGCCGTTGCGACTGTATTCCTGAACCTTCGACAAACGAGTACACGCCGGTCCAACGGACTCACCAAGCTGCTGAATGAACCGCTCTAGATGCATTCGACAGACGTTTGACCGACGAAAGCTTAAGCCCCCCAAGATGCCGCGGCCTATTTCAAGTGCTGTCGCCCGGTACTGGACGGGGTGTTTGTAACCGGCGACGAAGTGACGGCGGGAGGCCTGATCATCGCAGGCGTGTTGACGGGCTTGCAGGTTCGCATCGAGCGCCGCGCTCCTACCATTGTCGAAGGAGAGGCGTTATGACAGTCGCCTATCGAAAACCGGTCGCTCGTCGTCTCGGTTGGAGGCTTCGCCGCGAGCATCGCGGCGAAGTCGATCGAACACCAGTTCGACGCCGTCACCCATTTTCCGGACCGGCGCGCAAATATTGAGCTCGACGAGCTTGCAGCGCGTCTCAATGACTTTGCGGCCCATGTCGAGGACCTCACCGGCTTAAGCACCGCTAGAGATGCGCATCCGTTTGCTCAGGATGTCCAGGATCGCCGTCCCGAGCACATCTCGTCTTGAGATCGATGGTTCTGTGGTCAAATTGAGGGGCCGAGGCGGCAATTGGTGCCGCCTCGGAAAGTTCAGGTCCGTAAAGTATTCCCATCCGCTTTGGCGAGGCCCTCAAATCGTCGGCGGTAACAGCGCTTCCGCCAACGCCAAGGCACCGGGCTGAATATCTTGGATCGTCACCCAGGTGACCTGGTGAAGACCCTCGCCCTCGACGGAGAAGACGGCATCCGTGACCTTTCGAATGATTTCCTGTTTCTGTTTGAGGGTCAGATAGTCACCAACCCCGGTGATCTGACGAGCGGCATTGTGGTCTCCTTTTGCTTGAGTAGGATCAGGCCGCTTCCGACCACTCGAGGGGTTTGAAGGCGGCGTCGAGCGGCGTCTTGGCGATATGCGTGGTGTAGTTCGAGATGGTCTTGAGCCCGACGCCGAGAACGACCTCCAGCACCTGCTGCGGGCCATAGCCGGCGGCGAGGAACGCGGCGCTGTCTTCCTCGGACACCCAGCCCCGTGCGCGAGTTACGGCGGCGGCAAAGCGGCGCAGCGCCTCAAGCTTCGGATCGGGGATGGTGGCGTCATCGCGGATGGCGTTGACCGCATCGACCGGAACCTTCTGCATCCCGGCAATCGCCGTGTGCACCGACATGCAGTAGGCGCAGCCATTTTCGCGGCTGACGGCGAGAAGGACGACTTGGCGTTCCGCCGCCGACAGCGACGAAGCGTCGAAAATCTTCGACAGTGTCAGATAGCCCTCCAGCAGCGCAGGGGCGGTGGACATGACGGCCAGAAGGTTGGGCAGAAAGCCGAACCCCTTCTGCGCCGCCGCCAGCGTCGGCCTCGCGGCCTCCGGGGCGGTTTCGATGGTGTTGACAGGGTAGTTCACGAAGTTCTCCTCGATCTCTGCCGTTCTGGAACGATCGTTCCAGGCCGGGTGCAATGAGACAGCCGGGCTGCCACCGGGCGGCGCCCGGATTGGTGGCCCGGGGCGGGTGTCACCCCCGGGGTAATTTCAATGACCAGAAAGCCTGTGGCTCAGATCGTCGAAGCCGCCGACATGTTCATCACCCGCGAAGATCTGCGGGACTGTCCGTGCGTGCGGCACGCGTCGCCGCAACTCTTGCAGCACTTCGGGCCCCGACACGTCGTGGTCGACAAAAGGCAGGTTGCGCGCTTTCAGAAGGTTCTTGGCAGCCGTGCAGTAACTGCATCCGGGGCCGGTAAAGATTTCGATATTGATCATGGACAACGCCCCTCAGTGGTTTACGTGGAGGATCGGCGCGGTGCCGTCGAACATCGATTCCAATCTCACCCTGAGCGCATTCGCCAAATGCCGGTCGTTCTGGCGCCTGAAGACTCCATGACGTGGCTGACCGATCCCGACCCGGAACACCTGATGAAGCCGTTTCCAGAGGATCTGATGACCATGTGGAAGATTGGCCGGAATGTCGGCAACCCGCGCAACAATCGGCCCGATCTGCTCGATGAGGTGCGGGACGATCTGTTCGACCTATAGCAACGCCCCATACTGCGCCAGCTTATCAGCGCTTTCTGTTCTTCATGAGAGCGCGGACTTTGATGATCATCGAAGCGTTGCCATCCGCCGCGTCGGTAAAGCAGGCGAAGCTTTGCCAGCGCAGTCTTCATTATGCCGAGGTAAAGTCGGCCTGATCCGGTATCGCAAAGGCGCGCTGTTCAGCACGGTCGAGAGCGCTGCTCTGCACGAATTGCGACAGGGGCGGATCAAAGCGAAGGAAGCTGAACAGCCGACAGTGCGCGGCCCACTGCTTCGGGTCGCCCCCCTCGACCGCGAGGCGAGTATGATCGATGCGTTGGTGCCAGGCTTCTGAACTGATAATCACGACGATGGTAGTCATTCTCGACGATACAAGAGTGCTGCCATTTATTCGGACAGGAGCTACCGGTTCGATTGAACCGGGTAGCGGTGAACGGAAAGGGCACAAACACCCTTCGGCCGCGATTTCGCCAATAGCAATACCGCAGAAACGTGCCACTTTGGCGGAGGATGTGCGCCCTCCGAGGGCAGAAGTTACAGGTTCGAATCTGTCGGGTGCAGCATTGCCGCAGTTCGCTTGCCGACAACTATTCCTGCTGGAATTGACAGGGCCAATCTTCAGGCCTCGTCAAGCCAGAAGGCAACTCGGTCCGGGCGTCTCCGCAAGCCATGTTGAGCTGCCACTGGGACAGACCCGCCGAATTGGAAAGGTCGACGCCCTCGATACGGGTCAGAAAGAAAAAGGCGCGGTCAAAGTCTATCGGCGCGGTGAACGTCGCTCCTCGGAAGTCCGCCCGTGCGAGATTGGCAAACGAGAAGCGGCTGCCGCTGATATCGGCGTCATGGAACTGCGCACGCCCCAATTCTGCCTTTGTGAAATCAACATTGGTCAGATTGGCGTCCTGGAAATTCGAGCGCTGCATTTCCGCGCTCGCAAACACAGCGCCCTGCGCGTCCATACGGCTGAAGTCGGTCCTGTAGGCCTCGATTCTGTCGAACCGGGCGCCTTTGGCGGTCGAGTCGGCCAGGGAAGCACGCACAAGCGTTGCCTTCTCAAGATTTGCCGCAAGGAGATTGCTGTTCCTGAGGTCGGTCGAAGTGAAATCAACACCGAACAGGTTCGCCCCGCTCAGGTCCTGTCCTTCTAGGATGAGAAGCTTCTTGTCACACTCGTGCCAATTGACGCCAGGCGTCGCGGCTGCGTGGCAATTGTGAGCAGCAGTGGCGTTCTGCCAAGCAAACACAGTGCAAACCACTAGAACCAAGCCGGATGCGCCGTAAGCTCTGGTTCGCCTCAAAGTCATTGTTGTTGCACCTCTGCTACTCGCCGACACTCAACCTTACCACATCTGCTGACACTCGAGCCACGGTGACCACCGCCGTCACAGTTAGCGCATTTCTCATATTCAAGCTTTGATGTTGATCAACCGATCAACCCGCGCGTAGGGCGCGATTTGCGAGCGCCTCCCCATATCATCGGCGGTCCAGCAGAGATTCATTTGTCGCCGGCCAGGCGCATCATTCCGTACTAAGCCGAGGAGAGCGGTCGTTCAGGCTGGCGCAGTCGCGTGCCAAGATTGGCCTCCGCTCTGGACGTTTGTCTCGCTAATGGGGAGCCTGCTCGGGTGCTGACCGCCACCGCCGGCGTCCGCTGCCGACAAGCGTGAATCCGCTTGGTTCCGCACCGATCGGTACTTCCCGACGGCGAGGTTGACCCGGCACGGGGTGCTAGTCGCGTATCCTGATTCCGCTGTCGCATGAACCCCACGACTTCGCTTAGCGAGGCCGAAGTTGATCTCTGCCATCTACCAGGTCGAAGCATCAACCCCGCATATTTGTGTCGTAAGCTGACGTGCCGCGAATACGCCGTTTTCGGTAGGCAGGCTTTATGGCGGGCGCGCAACCTATTCTTGGATTTTTATCAATGTAAACAATGTCGTATGGCGGAGAGGGAGGATTCGAACTCCGCGCTTGGAAGAGCGTCCTTCTCGTCTTCACCGTGCAGGCCGGTTACTCTGGGCGGCAGAGTGCCCTTCCGCGCTTCGCCAAACTGCCGTGGAAAAGGCCTTGCCGTTTTTTCCGGCGGGGCTTTGATCAGATCGCGACTATTAGTGATTTATGCTGGAACTGGTTGCGGAGGTCGGAGTCGGACTTATTTGCGCTGATTAAGAAGCCCCGTCAGCAAACGAACTCGGTCACAGCACTGTATTGGCGGTATCCCTCTCCCACTGCCAAAGTTTCTTCAAATGAAATCAGCCGCTTAGGTGCAGTTTAATGCGCATGGGGCGGCTGATTTTCATGTCGCGCATGTTGCAAATCACTACCGTTGATTTCCAACGGTTTCCTGCGACTATCAGCGGGTACACGCGACATGGATGTGGACGGCTCCCAAACTTGGGACACCTTTCTTGAAAATTAAGATTGATATTGGCATAACGGGTTGAAATATAAAGAAAATATCGTCAGAAAGACATGAATTTCGGCATGATTTCGGCATTTGCGCCTTGACCAATGCCGAAACGGGCGCAAGCCCAAGGATCGGTGGCCGAGTGGTTTAAGGCTCTGGTCTTGAAAACCAGCGTAGCGGCGACTCTACCGTGGGTTCGAATCCCACCCCATCCGCCAATGCCCCAACATTCTCTGTCTCGGCCCGATGCGCACGAACCGCGCAGAACCGCGGGGCTTTTCAATTTAAGCTGCCAACTGCGCTGCCGGCCTCCCGGGCTGAATGGGCGTGCTCTGGCACAACATTCTCTGAAGCTCTCAACTTCGCATTTTTGGTTCTCAGCTTTCAATCCGAACAGTTTCAATTATTTGCAGTGCGCCAGCAGTCAGCAGGTTGGGTGAACTCTTTGCACGAGACGCATCGAAGGTCGCGATTCGCCCCGATCAGGCCTTCCAAAGTGATTCCGCAGAACGACAGCAATGGGTCATGGGCGTGAATTCGGCCGAGCGCGAACGAGCTTCCGCTTAGGGTCGAACCTTGCCGTTTGAATTGCTTGGCGGGAAAGAGCACAGAGCGCCAAACCGGTCGCTCAGCAGAGGTACGATCGCCGTCCGCTTCTGGCGCGACCTGCTCGTTCTGGCAGATGAGCCGAACGGCAGCGTCGCCGCGTGACGTTCGCGACATTCGCATCGCGGCCGCTTCAAACGGCTTGATGTCGCCTTATTTGGTGTTGGAGCAAGCTATCGTGTTAAGATCGCTGGTCGGCACCGTGCTACCTTTAGGGCAACGCGGCTGCAAGTGCCGGTTCGTACGCATGAGTATACTGCCAAGCTGACCGCAGAAGACAATGCAAAGATTTTCTTGCCGCAGATTTTCGCAAAAGCAAGGAGACGTTCATGAGCGCAAGTGGCCGATATCTCCGGAGCCTGGTGGCATGCATGCTTGCCTGTGTCTTCTGGGTGGATACCGCTTCAGCGCAGTCGAATAACGCCGGCTGTACGTTCGAACTGGTAGCAGGTACGTCCCGGCAAATTCTGAGATGCCGGGAAGGCCTTACCATCATTGCGGAAGATGGCGCTCGTTTTGCACTGGTGGACCGTGATCGAAATGGTAGTGCCGATGCGGTCAGATTACGGCGCAAGGCGCTGTTGCTCGATGCTCCAGCCGGCAGGGTCCGGGGTGGCTTCGCTGTCGTCACCCCGCAGGCCATCGCCGCGGTGCGAGGTACAAAATGGGCAGTCGACGTTGCCCGAGGCAAGACGTCTGTTTTCGTCGTCAAAGGTCGCGTCGCCGTGCAAAGGCCGGCGTCCAATGCTGGCGTAGTCCTCGGGCCGGGCGAAGGCGTCGATGTGGAAGCCGGAACAGGCACACTGACGGTCAAGCGCTGGCCCGCCGCACGTGTTTCGGCTTTGATGGCCCGTTTCGGTCGGTAAGCTAAATGAGCGGGCGAGCGCTTCAGACGCTGATCGCGCTCGTTCTGGCGGGTCTTTGGGGGGCCGGCCTTGGCTTTGCGCACTGGCGCGGCAACATGTGGTCCCTCGATCGCGTCGAAGCAACGATGACGGATCTTCGAACGCTTGTTCGGGGAACGGCAAAGCCGCCGGAGCTGATTACCATTGTCGCAATAGACGATGAAGCGGTCCGAAACGAGGGCCGCTATCCCCTCAGCCGCGCCACGCTTGCCCGGATTGTCGATACGATAGCTCGCTTTGGACCGAAAGCCATTGCGGTCGACCTGCTGCTGGTCGATCCCGGGAAAAAAGGGGATGATGAGGCGCTCGCGCGTTCGCTGCGTGGGACTTCAAGCGTAATCGCTGCTGCAGCGGTCTACTCGGGAGGTAAACAATCGATTGTAGCCGAGGGCGATGGCCCTCTCGCCCGAGTGCCGAATGCCAAGCGGTTTCTGTGGCCCCTGAAAGCGTTCTCGGATATCGCCGCTGTCGGCGTCGTGAACGTGGTTACCGACTGGACGGGAACGCCTCGGTTCGTGCCGTTGCTGTTTCGGGCCGGAGATCGGACGGAAGCGTCTTTCTCCCTGCGCGTTGCCGCCATGGCGGTGGGAGAGGATCCGGGAATTGCGCCCGACTATCTATCTCTGGGCGGACAGCGGATTCGGACGGACATTGGTCACATACTCCCTCTGACATTCTATGGCCCCCGCGGCACGATCCACACGATCAGCGCCACGACGGTGCTGGGCGGCCAAGTCGATGGCGGCATTATTCGGGATCGAATTGTTGTGATCGGAGCAACTGCAACCGGCGCCGGCGATGTTTTCCCGACACCGTTTGATCCCGTGCTCCCAGGCGTCGAGGTCATGTCGACGGCCATTGCCCATCTGATGACCGGCGACGGCATAGTGCGAGATCAGTACGTTCGCCTTGCAGATGCCGGCTTTGCAGTGGTGCTGCCAGTGGTTCTTGTGGGGCTGTTGGCATGGCGTCGCAACGCCATCGGCCTTGCAGCGATCGTCGGCGTGGTTGTGATCTGGTTCGTGGTCAATATGACCGCATTCTCACACCATATCTGGCTGAGCGCGGCGTTGCCGATGGCCGCCGCCGTTCCGCCAGCTATTTTGTTCGGGGCCGCGCAGCTTTGGTTGGGCAGGAACCAGGCCCAGTTTTTCGCCACGCAGAGCGAATTGCTTCAACGAGTTCAGGCCCCGGGCTTTGCGGGGTGGCTCGCGAAGCATGGCGACTTTCTCCTGGAACCTGTCCGGAGGGACGCCGCCATCATATTCATTGACCTGTCCGGTTTCACCGGACTGAGCGAAACATTGGGGCCGAACGCCACACGCGAACTTTTGAACACGTTCCATGCGTTGGTGGACGAAGAGGTGACAAGCTGCGGTGGCGTTGTCACGAATTTCATGGGTGACGGAGCCATGATCCTGTTCGGTCTACCGGAAGCAGCGACAGATGATGCCTTCAATGCTGCCCGCTGCTGCGCAGCGCTCTCCAGCCGTACCAACAACTGGCTCGTCTCGTTGCCCGCATCAACTGCATCTAGGCTCGGCTTCAAAATCGGAGCGCATTACGGAACAATCGTTGCGTCGAGACTCGGTGGCAAAGGCCGTCAGCACATCGCGACTACGGGTGATACGGTTAACGTCGCCAGTCGCTTGATGGAGATCGCGGCCGACCAAAATGCCGAAGTCGCGGTGAGCGACAAAATGCTGCAAGTCGCCGGCCGCGACTGCGAGTTCTTCAAATCTGGTGCTCTAAGAGGACCTGTGGAAGCACAGGTCCGCGGGCGTTCAGGCTCGCTCGCAATCTGGCTGTGGCAGAGTTCGCAGACGCTGTAGGATACCGGGCCTCGTGAACAATGATGGTACCGGAATGTCTGAATGGCGCCCGTTTGGCCGCGACACTTCAAATCCTGCCTGAGGCCCCGGCCAACTCGAATGGGAGGTTCTGAAAAAATCCGCATTGATGGAACGCCGCTTCGGGGTCAACTTGCGTCGTGCCGGCTCTGGGCGTCAAATCTGCGAGAAGGGTCCGAACTCGGTCGTTCAGAGTGATTGGTTTTTGACCCCGGCGCTCACAGCCGCTCGAGTGTCAGCAGGCGGGGTAACCGCGCCTGGTCTCAGCAAGCTCCTCGGCGCCTTCAGCCGCAAGGTCATCGGCTGGGCGATTGCGACCCACCTGAAAGCGGAACTTGCCATTGAGGCGCTCGACAAGGCGATTGCGGCACGTCGGCCGGCACCGGGAAGTGTCATTCACCATAGCGATCGCGGCGTCCAATACGCCTGCGCTGACTACGCGGCACGACTTGCAAGCCACGACATCCAGCCGAGCATGAGCCGCATCGGCAATCCTTATGACGATGCCAAGGCCGAAAGATTCATGAGGACCCTGAAGGAAGAGAAGGTGGATGGCCAAGTCTATATCGCGACATAGACGATGCAACGACAAGGATCGGCGAGTTCATCGAGGTGGTCTACAACCGGCAGCGCCTGCACTCTGCTCTCGACTATCTCTCGCCGGACGCACACGAGACCAGTCTCATGCAACTACGGCAAAAGACACCAAACGCAATCCACAACAAGGAGAACTGTTACTGATTACTGTCTCACCGAAGGGGTGCAGTCCAATGGGTGACAACCTCGTGCCGAACGGGTTGTCGATTGCTTGCAAGGTCCTCTGTTCCAGGTCGATATATCCCAAATCATAGTGCATGAAGGAGACGAGCCAAATGCCGTCGTCGACTTCCTTGATGCCGATCCTCGATGGATCTCGAAACACAGTAACGGTTTCGACTAAGTCCCGCATCGCCTCGGCGGATTCGGAATCGCCACCCACAATGCCTTTGGCAAGCCCCGTTTGAAGTTGGTTTAGTTGTTCCTCGTAGCGTGCCAGCACCGCGGGATGCAGCGCGATCACACCGGTCGCCGCGGGTACCTGGTCCAGTTCGGCCACAATGCCCATTGAGCGTCGTTGATTGCGGTCCCGTGCGCAAATCGACGCCGATTGGCAGATCCCTGAAGATCAAAGACCGTAGAAGACTGCGGTTCAACGGCGCTGGTTGCGATGACTGGCTTCGACCTTTGTCCAACTTTCTCCGATCCGATCGGTTTTGCTGAGGATTGGCCAAGTCAAGGATGCCGATCAGTTCGCCGCGTAGCGCGGCGATGACCTCGCCTCGCTTGCTACCGGGCGAACGAATCACCTCACCGACAGACTACTTGCGGCAGCCCAACCTATGGCGTGGTTAGTGTCCCTTCAATGTCTTGGTCGGTTCCGTTGCCGTCGGGCGTGCGTCTCGGCGACGGCGAATGGCGTTGTCGCGGATTTCGTCCTTGGACAGGAAAGTTGACCTGGTCGATCAGCACCTCATGCACCAGATCGGCGCCTACGCGAGTGTTGATAGTATCGCGGATGGCTTTGCGGAAGGCGTCGAGGTCGATCGTTTCCTTCTTGGTGAAGTCGATCCGACGATTGGAATAGGGATAGGAGTAGACCTGATCGGTCATAAGCGGCCGGTATCGACAGCTTTTTTATCTGCTCCGGCTCGACCGTGTAGACGAGCTTGGTCAGAAAATAGCCGTCGATCTTGGAATCGTGGATCAACGGCACCGAGATGACGTCGGTCTTCACGCAATCAAGACCGCCCAGCATCAGCTTCGGGTCTCTCGCCGACACCCTACGACGCAATTTCTTGTTCGATGCCACCATGAGAGTCCTCCCGTGACGGCTGCGCATCCATGCGCAATCAGACGCCGAGATAGCGATCCTGCAGTTCAGGCGTGAGGTCGGCGGGACGGCCGGTCCAAACCGTCGTTCCCTTTTCGAGCACAAAACAGCGGTCGGTGGATGGCAGCAATTCGGCAAGCGTCTTGTCGACGATCAGGATCGACTGCCCTTCCGCCTTGAGCGTACGGATGACCGTCCAGATGTCGTGTCGGATCACCGGCGCCAATCCCTCGGTCGCCTCATCGAGGATAAGCAGGCGCGGATTGGTCATCAGTGCGCGGCCGATCGCCAGCATCTGCTGCTCACCGCCGGAAAGCGTCCGTGCCATCTGGTCGCGCCGTTCGGCGAGCCGCGGAAACAGTCCGTTGATCTCCGCAAGCGACCAGCGGCCGGGGCGCGCGGCCGCGGAGAGATTTTCCGCAACGGTGAGGTTGGGAAAGCAGCGCCGCCCCTCCGGCACCAGCCCGATGCCGAGCCGCGCAATGCGGTGCGGACGCATCGCCTGGGTCTCCCTTCCGGCGAAATGGATTGTTCCGGATCGCGCCGGATTGAGCGCCAGGATCGAACGGATCGTGGTCGTCTTGCCCATGCCGTTACGGCCCATCAGCGCCACGACCTCGCCCTCGGCGACGTCGAGTTCGACACTGAATAGAGCCTGGCTCGCACCGTAGAAGGTTTCCAGTCCGGCGATCTCGAGGAGGCTCATGCCGGATCTCCCAGATAGGCGCGCCGCACTTCCGGATCGGTACGGACCTGATCGACCGTGCCGGAAGCGATGATGCGCCCGTAGACGAGAACGGAGACCCGGTCGGCAAGCGCGAAGACCGCATCCATGTCGTGCTCGACCAGGAGGATCGGCGCTTCCTCGCGCAGCCTGTCGAGAAAGCCCGTCAGCGAGCGCGAGCCTTCCGGCCCCATGCCAGCCATCGGCTCATCGAGCAGGAAGGCTTGCGAGCCGAGCGCCAGCGCGATGGCGATCTCGAGCTGGCGCCGCTCGCCGTGCGAAAGCTCGGCGGCCGGAACGCGTGCGCGCGTCGCCAGCCCAACCCGCTCGAGCGACGCCATTGCGGGCTCGATGAGCGACGCATCGCCCATCACCGGCCGGAAGAAACGGAAGGACGAGCCCTGTCGCGACTGGACGGCGAGCATGACGTTGCGCAAAGCGGAGAATTCCGGCGCCAGCGACGAGACCTGGAAGGATCGTCCTAATCCCATCCGGGCGCGTTCGACAACGCCGAGATGGCCGACCGGCCGGCCGAGAAAGTCGATGTCGCCGCTGTCGGGCGCCAGCGTGCCTGCGATCTGATGGATAAGGGTCGACTTGCCCGCCCCGTTAGGGCCGATCAATGCATGGATCTCGCCCGGCTTCAGGTCGAGGCTCACATTCTCGGTGGCCTTCAACGCGCCGAAGCTCTTGCACAGGTTGCGGACAGCGAGGACGGCATCAGCCATGACGCATTCTCCCCGCGAGAAATCCGACAAGTCCGCCACGGGCGAACAGCACGACGGCCAGGAGAGCGAGGCCGAGGAAGAACTGCCAGCGTTCGGTCAGCCCGCCGAGGACGAATTCGAACACCACGAACAGCATCGCGCCCGCCACCGGTCCCCACAGCCGGCCGACGCCCCCGAGAACGACGATGATGATGAGTTCGCCCGACATGTGCCAGGACAGCATCGACGGGCTCACGAAGCGGTTGAGGTCGGCATAAAGCGCACCGGAGAGCGCCGTGATCATGCCGGAGATAATGAAGGCGACGAGCCCTATCCGAAACGGCGCGATGCCGATCGACGCAACGCGCAGTTTGTTCTGACGGGATGCCTGGAGCGCGGCACCGAAGCGCGAACCCCTGATCAGCGCGAAGATCAGGAGCGCCGTCAGAAGCAAAGCGTAGCAGACGAGGAAATAGTTGATCGGTATGAGCGTGTTTATGCCCGGCACCACATTGCGGATAGTGATCGACAGTCCATCCTCGCCGCCATAGGCGGGCCAGGAGATCGCGAAATAGTAGGTCATCTGTGCGAAGGCCAACGTGATCATGATGAAGTAGACGCCGGAGGTGCGCAGGCTGATCACGCCGATGGCGGCCGCCAGCAGCCCGCCCGCGAGAACCGCCACCGACCAGACCACCAGCATCTGGTTGGTGCCCGGCAGGGCGAACAGGCCAAGGTTGAGCGGCTGGCCGGCAAAGGCGTGGCTCGCGAGAATGCCAGCCGCGTAACCGCCGACGCCGAAGAAGGCGGCATGGCCGAACGAGACCAGCCCGCCTAGGCCAAGCGCCAGGTTAAGCCCGACCGCGGCGAGACCGAGGATCGCCATCCGAGTGGCCAGCGTTACATAGAAAGGCTTGCCGAGCTGGAGCGCCAAAAAAGGCATCGCCAGCAGGATCAGGGCCAGCGTTACGTTGATCGCGGTTTCGCGGGAGATCGTCATCGGTTCATCCCCTCGCCGCGAACAGGCCCTGTGGCCGCACCCAGAGGATGACCGCCATGACGATGTAGATTAGCATCGAGGCCAACGCGCCGCCGACGAGGCCGGCCTGCGATGGGTTCATGAGGAGGCCGAAGAGTTGTGGCAGCAGGAAGCGCCCCATCGTGTCGACGAGGCCGACGAGGAGTGCTCCCACGAGCGCGCCCTTGATCGAGCCGATGCCGCCGATCACTATGACGACGAAGGCAAGGATGAGCACCGGCTCGCCCATGCCGACCTGCACCGACTGCAGCGCGCCGACCAGCGCGCCGGCGAGCCCGGCCAGCGCCGCTCCGAGCGCAAAGACGACGGTATAGAGCGTACGGATGTCGACGCCGAGCGCACCGATCATTTCGCGATCGGATTCACCGGCGCGGATTCGCATGCCGAGCCGCGTCTTGGAGATCAGCAGGAAAAGCCCAACCGCCACCGCGACGCCGACGCCGATGATCGCGAGGCGGTAGAGCTGATACCGCGAACCGCCGGGGATTGGCACGGTGCCCCGAAGCAGTGGCGGAATGTCGAGATAGAGCGGAAAAGAGCCGAACAGCCAGCGCGTACCTTCGGAAAAGATCAGGATCAATGCGAAGGTCGCCAGCACCTGGTCGAGATGGTCGCGCTCGTAGAGACGACGAATGACAAGGATCTCGATGATCGCGCCGGCGGCAGCCGCCGCCGCGAGGCTGGCGGCGAGCCCGAGCCAGAACGAGCCGGTGGCGGCCGCGACTGTGGCGCACGCGAAGGCGCCGACCATGTAGAGCGATCCATGGGCAAGGTTGATCAGCCCCATGACGCCGAAGATGAGAGTCAGGCCGGCGGCCATGAGGAACAGCATCACGCCGAGCTGCAGCCCGTTGAGGACCTGTTCGATGAAAAGAGCGGTTTGCAAGGTCGGTCAGGCTCTTCTGGTCAAATTGGGCCGCAACACGGGCAGACCAAGTCGCTGCCGTGCGGCAGAGGGCGAGGGTTGGAGGCCACAGGGAAGCCGGCAGGAGATACGGCTCATCATCCCCTGCCGGTACCGTCTCCCCGCAAGCGGAGAGAAGGCATGATCATTTCATCCCGCAGTCGGCCGCGTAGGCGTCCTGGTGTTTCTCGAAGGCGGTGCCGATAATCTTGTTGGTGAGGCCGCCGTTATCCTTAATCACCTCGCGCACATAGATGGTCTGGATCGGATGGTTGTTGTTGCCGAACTCGAAGTCTCCGCGCACCGACTCGAAATCGGCTTCCTTCAGCGCGGCGCGAAAGGCGTCGGCATCCTTGACGCTCGCCTTGGCTGCGGCCGAGAGGATAAGGTTCGCCGTGTCGTAGCCCTGGCTGGCGTAGAGCGAGGGCAGACGCCCGTATTCGGCCTGAAAGGCCGCGACGAAGGCCTTGTTGGCTTCATTGTCGATGTCCTTGTTCCACTGTGAGGAGTTTTTGACGCCCAAGGCAGCATCACCAACCGCGGCGAGGATGTCCTGGCTGAGCGAGAAGCCGGGACCCATGATCGGGATGCC
The DNA here is from genome assembly GCF_007830515.1 of Mesorhizobium tianshanense. GTDB lineage: Bacteria > Pseudomonadota > Alphaproteobacteria > Rhizobiales > Rhizobiaceae > Mesorhizobium > Mesorhizobium tianshanense. Next base: position 106,787 of record NZ_VLKT01000011.1, on the reverse strand, counting down.
GACGTCGGACTGGGCATACTGCTTCATGAAGGCGATGCCCATGCCGCCCGGCAGGAAGAAGAACACGGAGTCGGCGCCGGAGGCGCGGATCTGCGCGATCTCCGCGGCATAATCCGTCTGGCCGACCTGAGTGTAGATTTCGCCGGCAAGCTCGCCCTTGTAGAAGCGCTTGAAGCCGGTCAGGGCGTCTGTCCCGGCGGGATAGTTCGGCGCCATGATGAAAGTCTTCTTGTAATCCTGGTTGGCGTACTGGCCCATGGCCTCGTGCAGATTGTCGTTTTGCCAGGCGACGTTGAAATAATTCTCGTGGCACTGCGCGCCGGCCAGCGCCGAGGGTCCGGCATTCGGCGACAGGTAGAATTTGCCCTGCGCAACCGCGCTCGGAACAACGGCCATGGCTAGATTCGACCAGATGATCCCGGTCAGGATATCGACCTGGTCGGACTGGATCATCTTGTCGGCGATCTGCACCGCGAGTTCCGGCTTCTGGCCGTCATCCTCGATCACGACCTCGATCTCGCTGTTGCCGGCCTTTTTGAGCGCCAGCATGAAGCCGTCGCGGACATCGATGCCAAGGCCCGCGCCGCCGCCCGAAAGCGTCGTGATCATGCCGACCTTGATCGGCTCGGCCGACGCGAGACCGGATACGCCCAGGGAAAGCGCCACGAGGCTTGCTGCAATCAGTTTCTTCATAGTGTTACTCCCGTTGTTATCTGTATCGTTGTCTGGACCCTCTGGGACCTTCACGATGAAAGAATCCCCGCGGCTTTGCCAGCCCGGACGAAATGTTTTTGTTATTGGGTCGCCGTGCGGCCGATGGTTCAGAACTCCGTCCTCGCTGTCCAGGGCCTGGGAAAAGCTCCACTTCCAGTATTCGCTGGGGGTATGACCCCCCGCTGTGCCGACGTCGATGACATGATCGATGCCGTTGTCCTGCGCTGTTCTTGCCATCAGCCTTGCTCATCGCGCAGGCGAAAGCGCTGGATCTTTCCTGTCTGCGTCTTCGGCAGTGTGGTGACGAACTTGACCGAGCGCGGATATTTGTACGGCGCGATGACCGCCTTGACGTGCTCCTGCAGGAGCCGCGCCGTCTCGTCGTCGGCCGAAGCGCCTTCGACGAGCACGACATGCGCTTCGACGATCTGGCCGCGTTCCTCGTCCGCCGCGCCGATGACCGCGCATTCGAGCACAAGGTCGTGAGCCAGCAGCGCGGCCTCCACCTCCGGACCCGCGATATTGTAGCCAGACGACAGGATCATGTCGTCGGCGCGGGCGGCGAAGCGGAAGCGTCCGTCCTCATCCTGAATGAAGGCGTCGCCGGTCAGATTCCAGCCGTCTCGGACATACTCCCGCTGGCGCTCGTCGGAGAGGTAGCGGCAGCCTGTCGGACCGCGCACGGCGAGCTTGCCGATCGTACCGCGCGGTATCTCGTTCATCTGGTCGTCGACGATCTTCGCCTCGTAACCGGTTACCGGCCTTCCGGTCACTCCCGGCATGCGATCGTCGAGCCGATTGGTGATGAAGATGTGCAGCATTTCGGTGGCGCCGATACCATCGAGGATCGGCTTGCCAGTCTTCTGCGTCCACTCCTCGTAGACAGGCGCGGGCAACGTCTCGCCGGCAGAGACCGCGATGCGCAGCGAGGAGAGATTGGCGCCCTCGTCCATTGCCTTCATCATGGCGCGATAGGCGCTCGGTGCGGTGAACGAGATCGTCGCGTAATACGTCTCGATGATCTCGACCATGTTGGGTGGCGTCGCGTTTTCCAGAAGCGTCGCCGCAGCGCCGAAGCGCAGCGGGAAGACCGCGAGCCCGCCGAGCCCGAAGGTGAAGGCGAGCGGCGGCGAGCCGACGAAGACGTCGTCTGGCGTGACGCCCAGAATTTCCTTCGCATAGCCGTCGGCGATGATCAGGATGTCGCGATGGAAATGCATCGTTGCCTTGGGCACGCCGGTGGTGCCCGAGGTGAAGCCAAGCAGTGCAACATCGTCCCGGCCGGTCTTCACCGCCTCGAACCTGACCTGCTTGTCGAGCGCAACGCGGTCGAGTTCGGCGTCATGGTTGGCGGTGCCGTCGAAGCCGACCACCTGCTTCAGGAAGCGGCTATCCTTTGCGCAGGCGATGATCTCGTCCTTGATGCGCGTGTCGCAAAGCGCAAGTGTGATCTCAGCCTTGTCGACGATCTTTGCCAACTCGCCGGCGCGCAGCATCGGCATGGTGTTGACCACCACCGCGCCAGCCTTGGTTGCGGCCAGCCAGCATGCGACCATCGCCGGGTTGTTGGGCGAGCGGATCAGGATGCGATTGCCGGGCTTGACGCCATAGTTTTCGACCAGTGTGCGGGCAAGCCGGTTGGTCCAGTCCGTCAGTTCCTTGTAGGTGCGTCGGCGGCCATTGCCGATCAGCGCGGTGTGGTCGCCGAAGCCCCTCTCCACCATGCGGTCGGTCAGTTCGACCGCGCAATTCAGGTAGTCGGGATAGTCGAAGCCATCCTGCGGCAGGTCCGGCCACTCGTCCTGCGGCGGCAGGTGGTCACGACAGAAGGTGTCGGTATAGGCGGTTGGTCCGAGTTTCATGCCGCCACTCCCACGATTGCGCAAACCACCCTGGAGTGAGGGTGCTGAATCGACAAGCGACAATCCATGTTCTTCATGCTCCCATTGTCTGGCGCGCGATCACTTCTCGGACTTCCGACGCGCCCTCGTAATTTGCAAGGCCCGCGGATTTCGCGATCGACGATGTGCTCCTTGCGCACGCCGTCGCCGCCTACACCGCTCTGTCGACCATCGCCTGCGCCCGGCCGGTGGTGGAAAGCCTGCCATCGCAGCTTCTCTCGTAACCCGCGCGGCACCGGAATCCCTTGGTTTTGACGGCAGGATGACATCGAACCGGTTTTATTCAAGCATGAACTTTCATGATTGAAATATTCCTGTATCTGGACAGGTTGGCACTGCCGGGCAATTAAGGCCGACATCGACCGGGAGATGGCAATGATCTATCGTCGCGTTGAAGACTGGGACGACGCCTATGCGAACGGTCCCAACATCCCGGGCGGCGACCGCTGGCCCGGCCTGTGGGCGGAGCAGGCCAAGGCATTTCGCGACAAGCTCTCTGCTAAGGGAAGAATGAAGCTCGATCTTCCCTATGGCGACCTGCCGCGCAACCGCTTCGACCTGTTCCTGCCGGAAGGCGAGCCAAAAGGGCTCGTCGTGTTCGTTCATGGTGGCTACTGGGTACGTCTCGACAAAAGTCTCTGGTCGCATCTGGCGGGAGGCAGCCTCGCACGCGGCCATGCAGTCGCGATGCCCTCCTACACGCTCTGTCCCGATATCCGCATCTCCGGCATAGTGACGGAAGTCGCGGCGGCAATCGAGACTGCCGCGAGGATGATAGGAGGGCCGATCCACCTTGCCGGCCATTCCGCGGGCGGCCATCTCGTGTCGCGGATGATTACGACGTCCGCGCCGCTTTCGCAGGACGTGCAGCGGCGGATTGTATCCACGGTGTCGATTTCCGGGCTCCACGATCTGCGGCCGCTGATGAACATCGCTGCCAATGCGGATCTCAAGATCGACCGGGAAGAAGCAATGGCGGAAAGCCCGGCGCTGCTCGAGCCCATGGCGGGAGCGCGATTGGCCTGCTGGGTCGGCGCGGGCGAGCGTGCCGAATTCATCCGTCAGAACGCCCTGCTCGCCAACATCTGGACCGGCTTCGGTGCATGGACGTCAGCTATCGAAGAGCCAGACCGGCACCATTTCAACGTCATCGACGGGCTTGCCGATTCCGACCACGCCCTGACGAGAACCTTGTTGACAGGCTGAAGGCGACGCCCGACTCTGGCCGGGGATTTGCTGAGGCAGTAGCCTGAAGGGCCGGACTGCAGTGCGAGGAATACGATGAGACCGGTTTTCGTGCAGCTTCAATGTTCGCCTGGCAAGACCTACGAGGTTGCCGACGAGCTGTTCGAGCGCGAGGTCGCGTCGGAACTCTATTCGACCAGCGGTGATTACGACCTGCTGATGAAGGTCTACATCGAAGATGGCGTCGATATCGGCAAATTCATCAACGAGAATGTCGCCAATGTGCCGGGCATCGTCCGTTCGCTGACGACGCTGACCTTCAAGGCGTTTTGAGCCTCCCCAGGACATTTCCGCCCGACTCCGAAAATCCGGTTGCGCGCTGGATCGGAATTCAACCACATCGCCGACGCTATCGATGGCGCGGCAGTGCTACATCACCCGACTGCGGACCATGACGTAGGTTTTCGTCGGCATGCCATTTGGCTCTCACACCGCGTTCGCTTTATGAAAACCACTCGTACCTATACATGTGAACGAGACAGACGATCAGGGTTCTTGCGTTCAAAAACGAGCGCCCCTTCTTGATCACCAGGATCGGCTTCTTGAGGGTCGTGATGTCGAGCAAATGCCGTCGACCGCGATGATGTCGGCGGCCTTGCCGGTTCTCATCCGGCGCCAGCGAAGCACTGGCGCCCTGTCGTTTCACGGCACCGCGCCAATCGCATTCTCGCGAAGATGGCCTAGGTCGCGCGCCAAACAGGCGAATGCGCCGCCTCGGGTTGATCGTTCAATCGGTTCTTGAGGATATCGATGAGGCTGATGGTGACCGCGATCACCGCAGGGCCGAGGACGAGCCCTGATGCTCCGAAGAGGATGATGCCACCGACCGCGCCGATAAAGGCCACCAACGTGTGGAGCCGCAGCCGGCTCCCGACAAGCATCGGATAGAGCAAATTGTCGATGCCGGCGACGACGACGCCGCCCCAGATCGTCAGTATCGCCGCGCTCACCCACGCCCCTTCCAATGCGAGATAGATCGCTGCCGGCACCCAGATCACGAAGGCGCCGAGCACTGGCACGATGGCCAGAAGTCCCATCACCAGCCCCCAGAAGACCGGAGTGGGCAGGCCGAGCCACCAGAACATCAGGCCGCCCAGCGTTCCCTGCACGGCGGCGACGAGCACGGTACCCATCAGGATCGCATGCACCGTCTCCGCAAAGCGGGACAGCATGTATGCCGTCTCCGGAGCACGCAGGGGCGAAAGACCCTCGATCCCCCGCAGGGCGGGTTCGCGGTCCCGCAGGAAGTAGAACAGCAGGTAGAATGTCAGCACGAACATCACGGCCTGATTGATCGAGACGCGCAACAGCGACGTGCTTTGTCCCGTCAGCCATTGTACAAGTGCGGCGACCGAGCCCGCCGGATCGAGTTGGTCCTCGATCCACAGGGCAACGGCCGAAAGTGTGGGATAGTTCGACATGAAACCATCCGCGTCCGAACCCCGGATGACCCCCTCCAGATAGGTCGCTCCGTTTACCGCCTCGCGAACGAGCTGCTGTGCAACGAATACCAGCGGCAGGCCGACGGCGATCGCCGCGACGCCAACCGATATCAGGGCCGCCAGATTTCGATTTCCGAGCCTTCCCTCGACCCACCGATGAGCCGGATAAAGGACGATTGCCAACACGAGGGCCCAAGTCAAAGCCGGTAGAAACGGCAGCGCCAGCAGATAGCAGACATACAGACCGAGCGCTGTCGCCGCCAGGACGCCAAGCAATCTCAGTTGTTTCAAGTCCGGCATTTGTTTCAGGTCAGGCATCTGTCGTCGTTTCACAAGCCAGGCAAGCCTAATCGGTTCCCGGAAAAAGGGCAGCTACCGTTGCCGTGCCCTTACGGTGAAGGCGCTGTCGGCCCGCACGGGCAAGCACATCAACGGGTTCACCGGCAATTTCCACATCGGGACACGCGGTTCAGTGTGAGAACAGCACCGGCAACCTGAGGTCATCGAGCACATCCTCGGTTGCCCCGCCCAGCACAAAATCGCGAACGACGGAGTGGCCGTAACCGCCCATCACCAACAGATTGGCTCCCCGCTCGATGGCATGCGATTGCAGACCGATGCCAACCGGGCGCTCGTCAGCGTCGATAGAGGCAGCCTCAGCCGTCAGCCCCCTCTTCCCAAGGCCCGCTGCCAGGCGCTCGGCGCCATTGCCTTCCATGATGGGCTTCTCACCGACGATGGTGAGCACGGTGATCTTGGATGCCCGCTCAAGGAATGGCTTGGCGTCAGCAACGGCGCGCGCCGCGACCCGGCTCCCATCCCAGGCGATCGCAACATGGTCGATCGGCTCGAAGGCCGGGGTCTCCGGCAACAGGATGGCCGGGCGGCCGGATCCGAACATGACGGCTTCCGCGGTAGCCCGCGAAGTCGGATTGTCGGTCTCCCATCCGAGCAGCGAGATATCGAAATAACGTGCCTCTATCGCCGCGGCTTCGCCAATCAGCGCCAGCGTGGCCGACGATACGCCGGTCGTCAGGCTCACCGGCCTCCTTGCGGCTTCCTCACGAATCCTCTCAAGCAGGTGCTCGCCGCGCTGGCGGCTCGCGGCTTCGGCTTCGCGAATGAGTTCCGGCAATTTGAGCAGTAGCCGCGACATGACGTTCGAAACGTCTGGAATATGGGCGTTGATGACTTCGGCATGAAGGTCGGCGTCCAGATATGCTGCAATCGCCGTCGCATTGGATGCGATCACATCCGAGTTGCTGTCGGGATAGGTGGCAAGAGGGAGAAATGCCTGCGATTTCACGGGTCGACACCCCTAGTTGAAACGACCATCGCCAAACACCGATTGGGTGGCGACGCCGAGGGTATAATTGACGCGAACCGGCCGCGACGCTTTGATGTGGCTCAAATCGAGCAGCGGCACTGCGCAAGAAGCAACACGCCATGCTTTCGCCAAACCGGCGTTTCGGCCCGGCGTTCCGGCGACATCCGGTCCCTGAGCAGGAATCCGGAATCGTCAAAATCTGGTCGCCGGGCATCTACCGGCCAATCGATCGTTGTCTTCGATTGATCCAGATCAACGCGTTTCGGCCTTTCGCGCAGTCTCCTCAGTCAGTCTTTAAAGGGGAGAACAAACGTGCCAACGGACAGCTTGCTGGTCACTATCGCCGTCTTGGTCGTCTTTGCATTTTTCATGGCTGTGCTGGGCTATGCCTCTTTCGATGAATCGCGTCGCCTGCCAGGTGCGAAAAATCGCGCCAGAATTCAGTCAAGTCGAAAGCCTGAAGCATCAAATATGAGATAGCGCCCCGTAATCAGGGGAATCTTGAGGATCGGGCCCTCCTGATTTCGGTCCTGCATCGGCGGGCCCGCAACGTATGCGTGTCCCTTCAGTGTGGTCTGCCAGATCGTGGGGAAGTCCACGCCCTTGCTTCGCGTCAAATTGCACTCCTTGACAAGCCTGGAGACGATGTTCGCCATCGGCGCGACCTCTTCGATAAACTGCTGATTCTCAACGCATCCTATGATCGCGACCGCCTGCATTTGATCTAAATCAAATGACCCGACATTTCTCGCTCTTTGGGCAGGTTATGCCGGTTGGATGCTGCCCATCGCTTTGCCCAAGTGCGGTTCCATGGCTTGCTCGTGGACACCGGTCTTGCAGTCATCGTTCAAGGCCGCGCACGGGCCAATAGAAAAAAGGCCGGACTGTTAAAGTCCGGCCAAGCATGAAGGTTCAAAACCTCCAGAGGGGAACGCGCCGGACGCAATGGGAGGAAACATCCGACGCAAGGCATATATGGGTTAGCCCAGGTGGCGTTTCAACGACATGTGGTGGGCCACATCGGCCGCTCCGTAGAGCCACGTGCGGATTCGATCATCACGACCCATGTTTCAGTTTTAGCGTGACAGCCATGTGAGAACGGTTTTACTGCACTGCTTAACGGTCCAGTTGTCGGTGATATGATGCCGCCTCCCCATAGCAAGAACGTCATCGTTGTCGGCGAGACCGGAATGCCGGCTGCACTCGGCACCCCCCCGCTCTAGGGATCCACCATGCTTCTGGGAGCCATCGCCGACGATTTCACCGGTGCGAGCGATCTCGCCAATACGCTTGCCAAGGGCGGCATGGCGACGACGCAATTCGTCGGCATTACAGCCGATCCGGCGCCGTTCGGCTGCGAGGCAGGCGTTGTCGCCTTGAAGACACGATCGATCGCCGCCGAGGAAGCGGTGCGCCAGTCGCTTGAGGCCGCGCGCTGGCTGCTCGCGCAAGGCTGCGAACAGATCGTCTTCAAATACTGCTCGACATTCGATTCCACCCCGAAAGGCAATATCGGTCCGGTCGCCGAAGCCCTGCTCGACCTTCTCGAAGCGGACGTGGCGGTCGTCTGCCCGGCCTTTCCCGCGACCGGGCGGCGGCTGTTCATGGGCCATCTGTTCGTCGGCGACGGGCTGTTGAACGAATCCGGCATGGAGAACCATCCGCTGACGCCGATGACCGACCCCGATATCCGCCGCTGGCTTCGGCTCCAGACCCGTGGCGAAGTGGGGTTGGTGCCGCTGCATACGGTCCGTGGCGGTGTGTCGGCCATCGGGCAGGCCTTCGCTGAGCAGCAGGCACAAGGACGGCGGCTTGTCGTCGCCGATGCGGTCGCGGACGGCGATCTTCTACTGCTCGGTCAGGCGCTTGCCGACCACAGGCTCGTGACTGGCGGCTCCGGCATTGCGATGGGGCTGCCGGAGAATTTCCGCAAGGCAGGCCGGCTTTCGCGAAGAGCGCACGCCGCCGCAAGCGCCGCCGGACCGGCCGTCGTGCTGTGTGGCTCCTGTTCGAAGGCTTCGCAGGCGCAGGTCGCCGCCTATCTCGCCGCCCATCCAGGCCTCGCTCTCGATCCGGCCGCGCTCATGGACAAAACCATGACCGTCGACCGCGCGGCCGATTGGTTCTGGCGGCAAAAACAGGTGCCGATCATCTATTCGACAGCCGACGCCGCCGCCGTTTCCGGTGCCCAGGCGCGCTACGGGCGCGCCGAGGTGGCGGAGGCCGTAGAGGGTTTCTTCGCAACGCTCGTGCGCCGGCTCGTCGACGGCGGGGTGCGCCGCGTGGTGGTCGGCGGCGGCGAGACATCCGGCGCCGTGGTCGAGGCGCTCGGCGTCAGCAGCCTGCAAATTGGCGAAGAGATCGACCCGGGTGTACCGGCGTTGCTGGCAGATCGCGGCGACCCGCTTGGCCTCGCGCTCAAGAGCGGCAATTTCGGCGCCAATGATTTCTTCGAGAAAGCGGTACAAAGGATCGGTACGCCATGAGCGAACAGGCAGTCCGCGACAATCTGGTCAAATGGGGCAAATCGCTGTTCGAGCGCGGCCTCACCGCCGGCTCGTCGGGCAACATGTCGGCGAGATTAGACGACGGGTTCCTGTTCACGCCGACCAATTCCTGCCTCGGTTTCCTCGACGCGGACAGGCTGTCGAAACTCGACGCCTCGGGCAAGCATGTCTCGGGCGACGCACCGACCAAGGAATTGCCGCTGCATTTCGGCTTTTACGACCAGCGGCCCGCGGCGTGCGCCGTGGTTCATCTTCATTCGACCTATGCGACCGCGCTCTCCTGTCTCTCCGACGTCGATCCGGCCGACGCCATCCCGCCGATCACGCCCTATGTCGTGATGCGTGTCGGACAGGTGCCGGTGGTGCCTTACACCCGCCCCGGTTCGGAGGCGGTCAAGCCGCTGATCGACGCGCTTGCCGCGCGTCATCCCGCCGTCCTCTTGCAGAACCATGGGCCTGTGGTAGCCGCCGCCTCGCTCGATGCGGCGGTCTTCGCCATCGAGGAGCTCGAGGAGGCGGCAAAACTTGCCGTCATCTTGCGAGGCATGAGCGTCCGCCATCTCGAGGCCGGCGCCATCGCCGAGCTCAACCAGCATTTCAAGCTGAAGTGACCATGCCGAAATTTTCCGCGAATCTCGGTTTCCTTTGGACCGACCGGCCCTTGCTGGACCGCATCGCCGCAGCCGCATCGGCGGGTTTCAAGGCGGTTGAACTGCATTGGCCCTATGACGTCCCGGCCGGGCTTGTGAAGCAGGCTTGTGAAAAGCACGGCGTGGGATTGCTCGACATCAACACGCCTGTCGGCGATGCCGCCAAGGGCGATTTCGGCCTCGGTGCGCTGCCGGGCCGGCAGTCGGATTTCGCCAAGACCTTCCACGAGGCCGCGGCCTATGCGCGCCAGAGCGGCGCTTCGTCGGTCCATGTCATGGCCGGTGTCGTCGTACCGGCGGCCAAGCCGGAAGCCACCGAAGTCTTCGCGCGCAATCTCGCCTTCGCGGCAGCTGCCGCCCCGGATCTGACCCTGCTTCTGGAACCGATCAACCAGCGCGACAAACCGGGATATTTCTATTCGACGATCGCCGAGGCGGCGGCATTGATCGAGCGCGTCGGCGCGTCCAACATCCGGATCATGTTCGACGTCTATCATGTCGGCGTCAGCGAAGGCGACATCCTCAAACGCCTCGAACGACACTTGCCGATGATCGGCCATGTGCAGATCGCCGCCGTTCCCAGCCGCGCCGAGCCGGACGAAGGCGAGATCGCCTATTGCGCCATATTCGCGGGGTTGGACCGGCTTGGCTATGCCGGCTGGGTCGGCTGCGAATACAGGCCGCGCGCCGGCACCCACGAGGGATTGCGCTGGATGAAGACGCTCCAGGTCCTGATGACCCGGAAATCGCTCTGTTAGACGAGCGAGGCGAGGAGTGTCCCGAGGAACACTCCTCGCCCGTTTTTACTCCGAAAGCGTGAAGGGTGCCGTGTATTTGTCGACATTGTCCTTGGTGATGAGAAGGCAGTCGAACAGCTGCTTCTCGGTCGGCGCCCCAGTCTTGCCGGTCCTTATAAACGAATCGGCCTGTTGTACGGCCTTCGCCGAGTAGACGGCGACCGGCTGGAGCACGGTGTACTGCAAGTCGCCCGCCTTGATCGCGGCGACGGCATCCGGGGAGCCATCGAAGCCGCCGACCTTGATGCTCGACAGTTTTCCGGCTTCTTTCAGCGCTGCGATCGCGCCGAGCGCCATCTCGTCATTGCCGCTCGTCACGCCGATGATATCGGGGTGGGCTTGAAGCAGGCTCTGCATCTTGTCGTGGCCCTGGGTACGGTCCCAGTTGGCGACTTCCGAGCCGACCTTCTTGAGGTCCGGATACTGGCTGATCACGGTTTCATATCCGTTTGACCGGGTGGCGGCGTTGTTGTCGGACGGAGCGCCTAGAAGTTCGACGTAGTTGCCCGTCTCGCCGATGTTCGTCACCCACTGCTGTGCCCCCAGAGCGGCGCCCTGGGCGTTGTTGGAAACGAGCTGTGCCTTGGCCAGGCCCTCCTGGTTGATCTCGGCATTGACGAGGAAGACCGGGATGTTCGCGGCAATGGCCTTCTTCACGGCGCCGATGGATCCGCTCGCATCAGCGGGATCGAGGATGATCGCCACGGATTTGTTGGTGATCGCGGTGTCGATCAGTCTGCTTTCCGTATTCGTGTCGGCTTTCGATGCACCGACAGTCGCGGTGTAGCCGAGTTTTTCGGCCTCGGCCTTGGCCACATTGCCTTCGGTGAGCCAGTACGGGTTGGCGGGATCGATGACGATGATCGAGATGAGGCCTTCGGCCGACGCTACGGTTACCGACCCTGCGAGGACCGGAGCGGCCAGCGCAAAGGCCGTGAGCATCAGAATTCTTGCCTTGCCATACATGAAATTTCCTCCTTGGTTAGCGATGGTACCGGTCAGCCGGCAATCTTCTCGTGAGCGGGAGCGGCCGTCTGGGCCTTGCCGCCTTGTTGCGGAGAAGTCGAAGGGCCGTCGGTCGAGCCCGGGAGCTTGACGCGACGGCGATACTGAATGGCGTTGAGCAGCACCGCCAACACGATGACCGCGCCGGTGAACACTGTTTGCCAATAGGCGGAGACGCCAATGATCACGAGGCCATCGGAGAGGAAGCCGATGACGAAGGCCCCGACCAGCGTTCCGCGGATGTTGCCTCGACCACCGGTGAGCGCCGCGCCGCCGATGACGACGGCCGCAATGGCGGTCAATTCGTAGGAATTGCCGGCGGTCGGTCCTGCCGAGGTCAGCTCGGAGGACAGGATGAGACCGGCCACCGAGGCGCAGATGCCGGACAGCATGTACACCGACACCTGCACTTTCTTCACCGGCACGCCGGAGAGTTCCGCCGCGCGCTCGTTGCCGCCCGAGGCATAGAGCCACCGACCGAAGGCCGTGCGGTTGAGGATGATGCTGCCGATGATCGCGATGACCATCATGACCAGCACGCCGACGGGAATGCCGAACAGCCGGTTGAAGCCCAGCCAGTCGAAGCCGGTATTGCCCAGTTCCGGCTTGCCGCCGAGGTCGTTGTAGGTCAGGCCGTTTGTCATCAGCAGCGCGGCGCCGCGCACCACATACAGCATGCCCAGCGTAGCAACGAAGGCAGGCACCTTCAGCCAGGCGATGAGGACACCGTTGACTAGGCCGACCAGTGCGCCCAGCGCGCACACCAGCACCACAACGACCCAGACCGGGGGGAACAGCACGACGCCGAGCATTTGCAACTGCACACCCTGCATCAGGAATCCCGCGACGACCCCCGACAGCCCGAGCGTCGACCCCACCGACAGATCGATGCCGCCGTTGAGGATGACCAGCAGCATGCCGACCGCAAGGATGCCGAAAATGGCGACATGCGACGCCATGGTGAGGAAATTGCCAAGCGAGAAGTAATAGGGAGACAGCATCGAGAAGACGACGATGATCACGATCAGCGCCAGGAACGCCCGGCCCTCGAGCAACAGCTTGGCCACACTGAAGCCACCGCTCGATGTCCTCGGGCCGGAGCGGCTGCGATTCTGACTGGCGTTGGTCACGGTCTGGCTCCTGTATTTTTCATGATCAGACAAGCACGGCCTCGCCCGAGGCGGCCATGATCTGCTCTTTCGTGACATCGGCGCTGAACTGAGCCGAAATCCTGCCTCGACGCATGACGATGATCCGGTGCGCGATGCTCAGGCACTCGGCAACTTCCGAGGTCGAGAACACGACCGCGAGCCCCTGCGCGGCCCGCTCGCCGATCAGCCGGAACACCTCCGCCTTGGCGCCGACGTCGATCCCGCGACTAGGCTCGTCCAGCAGCATGACCTTGGGGTTGGTGGTCAGCATTTTGCCGATGACGACCTTCTGCTGATTGCCGCCGGACAGCGATCCGATGGGCGCGCCTCCGCCCGCGGTCTTGACGCGCACATCGCGGATGGTTCCGTCGATCAGCGACCGCTCCCGCGACCGCGACAGCATCATCCCCTTGACGAAGGCACCGATGCTGGCGAGCGACAGATTTGCACCCACAGACATCGTCTGAACCAGCCCGTCGCGTTGGCGGTCCTCGGGTACCAGCACAAGCCCCCTGTCTATCCGCTCGGCAATGCTGAGGCGGGAGATGTCCTTGCCCTCCAGCAAGACCCGTCCGCCCGTCATCGGCAGGCGTCCGGCGACGGACTCCAGCAATTCCGTGCGCCCGGCGCCCATCAGCCCGTAAATACAGACGATCTCGCCCGCGCGCACTTCAAGCGACAGCCGGTCGACGACCAGGCGATCCGAACCCGAAACATCGGCGATGCTCAATTCATCGATCGACAGGGCAACCTCGCCGAATGCGTAACCCGTGGGTGGAGATCCCAGGTCGAAGTTCTCGCCCACCATGTTGCGGACGATCCATTCGAGATCGATATTCTTCGCATTGGCCGTCGCCGTGATCGCTCCGTCGCGGAGCACCACGGCGTGGTCGGTGATCTGCAGCGCCTCCTCGAGGTGATGAGAGATGTAGACGATCGAGACGCCGCGGGCGGTCAGGTCCCGGATCACGCGGAACAGCACCTCGACCTCGGTCGCGCTCAGCGCGGACGTCGGTTCGTCCATGATCAGGATACGCGAATCCACCGACAGCGCGCGTGCGATCTCGACGATCTGCTGCTGGCCCAGACGCAGATCCTGCACCAGGGTCATCGGATCGATGTCTTCCTCGAGATCGGCCATCAACAGTCGCGTCTGACGAGCCTCCTCCGCGAAATCGAGGCCGGTGGCGCCACGCAGCTCACGGCCCATGAAGATGTTGTCGCGCACGCTGAGATTGGGTGCGAGGCTCAATTCCTGATGGATTATCGAGATGCCGCGGTTCCGAGCGTCGACGGTAGACGAGAAAGCGACGGGACGGCCATCGAGTTCGATGCTTCCCGATGTCGGCGTCTCGACACCGGAGAGGATCTTCATCAGCGTCGACTTGCCGGCACCATTTTCTCCGAACAGCGTGGTGACCTCGCCACGGCGGATGTCGAAATTGACCCCTTTGAGGGCATGCGTGCCACCATAGGATTTTACGATGTTGCGCGCTGCGAGCACGGTGTCCGCTGGAGCCGGCTCGAATTGAGGTGCCGCATTCATTGAACGCTCAGCTTCACGGGCGTGACGAGCCAGCCTTTGGGGTTGATCAACTTGAAGACGCCGACGACCGAGATCGTCTTGCCGATGAGCTTGGTGTTGTCGATGGTCGACAGAACCTGCTTCTTCATCTCGTTGTTCAGAGCCGATCCGGCGTTCTGGTACTCGATCTGGTTGGTGAATTGCCCGAAGGTGATCGTACCCGTGGCATCGCGCAGGTCGGTTCCGTTGATCGCCGGCCCGGTCTGCACCCGAATAACCAGGGTGCTGGGAACGTCGTCAACCTTGACGTTATAAATGCCGGACTTCCCTTCGCCGACCACGCCGGTGAACTTGACGGAAAACTCCGTCCCGACATTGGCTGGCACGCCATATTGCTTTTCCGCCGCGGCCTTGTCCTTGGCGATTGCCGACGCCAGGACGCCGGCGGCCACCGCGCGCTGGTCCACGGCGGACTGGACATTCGGAAACTCGGACTTGCCGAATGCCTCCGGCGAAAACGCAACCTTTCGCGCATCTTCCGCCGAACCGATTACAACGACCTTGGTGTCGAGAGCCATCGCGCCGAGCAAGATTATGATCGCGGCCGCGGCGATAATCCAACGAACGCCGGGGGTGACCCGCCGATTGATCGTGGTGACAGGCTGTGAACTCATCACGCGAGGACCTGTGGCGTGACACCGATCAGATCACGATCACGACTGGCGGCGCTGCTGGATTTCATCCATCTCCTCCCGAGATGATATTATTATCTTCAGTTGAAAAATTTTTCACGCGTTCGTGTCGTTGTCAATTCGCCTCCACAGGGACCAGCGTGCAACAGGCGCCATGGAGAAGACCCTTGCCGTGTGGCAGTTGATTGCGACCGAGAACCAACAGCCGCTGTTCGGCGGCTGCACGATGGTGTGACGCGATCGCGTGTGCTGGTTCGTCAGCCAACTGCCTTGAGCGAGAAATTCCTCACGCGCCGAAGCCTTTCGCAACGGTCCGGCCCAAGCACGAAATCGACCATACATTAGTGTTAAGTTCACGTCAACATATGTGATATTTTGACCGTTCTCCGGCACACTTAGAGAACCGACATGTGTGAACAAGGCTTAGCATGCTGTTTTCACGTGATATTTTTTTGAAAGGCAGGACGTTCCGGCGACGCTCCGCTGCAATCAGTAAGTCCATTACAATCGCACTAGATTTTTGTCGCTGAGCTGCGTGACAGCGGCGTCGAGCTCCTCGGATATCCGTTGCGGATCCCAGTTGCGCGCCCGGCCCGCAATGGCGGCGATCTGCTTCAAGTCGCTTATGGTTAGCGAACCGCCAATGGCGAGCGTCGTACGCCGCATGACGATATCGGCCAAATGCTCGACGAATTCGTTGCGGACGATGTAGTCGATTTCGGATGTGCCATAGTCGCTCGCCCCCGGCAGGCGATCTTCATTGTTCCATGGGCTTTGGTGGCGGGCGATCGGCAACGCCTTGGTTCCGTATCGCGATAGAAGCTGGTCGAGACGGCGTTCGTCGATGCCTGAAGCCGATTTGGCATCGGCTAACCAGGCAGAGCGCGCCGCAGGCTCGGTTGGAAAACCCTTGCCGCCGCCGATCGGCATCGATCGCGTGGTAGCTTTGCGGCCGCGCCCCAGCCGGTCGAGTATCGTGTCGGCAACTTCTTCGGCAAAGCCGCGGAACGTCGTCCACTTGCCGCCGACCAGCGAGATAATCGGAAAGGGCCGCGAATTTTCCGGCTCGACGATCGGCGCCGAATGATCCCGGCTGATTAGGCCGGGAACCGAGGCGTCGGATGCGGGCAACGGTCGGATGCCGCTATAGGCATAGACGATCTGGTCGCGTCCGAAGGTCATGCCCGGTATCAGCGCTCGAACGCTTTCGAGCAGATAGTCGATCTCTTGCGGCTCGCAACGCACCGTGTCCGGATTGTCGGCCTGGATGTCGGTCGAGCCGACCAGCGCCAGACCGAGATAGTCGTAGACGAGGCAGATGCGGCCGTCATCGGCTTCGAAGTAAAGCATGCGGCCCGCAAGGCTTCGCACCAACTCGTCATGCTTTAACAGGATGTGCGAGCCCTTGGTGCCGCCGATCATTTTCGACGGCGCGCCGAGCAAGGCGTTGACGTCGTCGATCCACGGGCCGGCGGCATTGACGACCAGTTTCGGCCGCACCGAAAACACGCCACCATCCTCGGACCGGCCCCTGTCTTCTGACTGGCCCCTGTCTTTTGACTGGCCCCTGTCTTTTGACTGGAAAGTCAGCACACCGTCGGATGACGAAACCAGCGCCGTGTAGTTGGCGGCCGCGGCGAGCATATTTGCCGCCAATCCGTCGGTGATCAGCTCGAGCACCAACCTTTCGGGATGACTGATCTTGGCGTCATAATAGGTGCCGGTGGCGACGATCGACTTGGTCAGCGCCGGCATGTCGCGCAGCGCCCGCCGCCGTCCGACCAGCCGGTGGCGTGGCATCACCCTATGCCGTGATCCATAGAAATCGTAGATCGCCAGACCGATCTTGATGAGGATGGCGCCGCGGCTGCGCGGCGCGCTGGTCGAGCCCAACAGCGTGCGCACGGCCGCCCACATGCCCTTGGCCCAGGAAAAGATCGGGATGACCGTCGGCAGCGGGCTGACATAGTGCGGCGCGTTCCTCAACAGCAGGTTGCGCTCCAACGTCGACTGCGCCACCAGTCCGAACTCGCCCGTTTCGAGATACTTGAGGCCGCCATGGATCAGCCGCGAGGGTGCCGCGCTGGTGCCCGATCCGAAATCGCCCTTGTCGACGATCAGGCAGCTGACGCCTTGCGCGCACAAATCGCGAAACAGGCCAGCGCCATTGATGCCGGCGCCAAGAATGACGACGTCGACGTCGCCCGTCCTTGCCATGGTGGCGATGCGCCCAGTGTGGTCCGGTACGGAGTGGTCCGGTAAAGCGGAGTGCGACAGGCCGGCGTCGTCGGCAGGGTTCATGATCGGGCCATGTTGACGACGCGCAGTTTCACGCCGGCTTGTTCAAGCTTTTGCGCTTGCGCGTCGCTTATGCCGTCGGTCGTCAGCACTGCGTCGAAGCGGGTCAAATCGTCGAAGACATGCAGGGCGACCTTGTCGAACTTGGAATGGTCGACGGCAAGAATGCGTTTGGCCGAGGCGGCAAACATCGCTTGCTTGACCCGCACCACATGCTGGTCCTGGATAAAGGCTGTGGTGCCTGAGATCGCCGAAGCCGAGCAGATCAAAAGATTGGCGCGCAGTTGCGCCACGGCATTCTCGCAGACGATGCCGATATAAGCATTGTAGGTGCGATGGTATTGACCGCCGAGACAGATGAAATCGATGTCGTCGACATTGGTCAGGAGTGCCGCGGTCGCGACACTGTTGGTGATGACGGTCAGCGGTTTGATGTCAAGCAGCAGTGGCGCGATCGCGTTCGCCGTCGTCGAATCGTCCAGCATGACGGCCTGGCCGGCCTCAACATAATTCAGCGCCGCGTGCGCCAGCGCGTCCTTCTCGGCCCTGCCGACCGTCACCCGGTAGCGAAACGCGCTTTCATAAAGGCCGGAAGGCTGAACGGTCACCGCGCCGTGCAGCTTGCGCAGCACGCCCTGGCGCGCCAGTTGGTCGATGTGGCGGTGGATGGTCATGCGCGACACGCCGAAATGCTCGACCAGATCGTCGATGCGCACCTGGCCGAACTTGATCACATAGTCGGCGATTTCCTCGCGCCGTTCGTCGGCCTTGATCATGCAGCCCCCTCAGGGCTTTGCCCCGCCAGTCTTTCGATCTCGGGCCATAGCGGCTTGAGCGATTCGGCAATGCGGCAGTAAAGAGAAAAACGATCCTCGAAAACAGCGCTGCGCGCTCTGTCGGGCAGATATTCGCGGCTCGTCTTGCTGACGGCCCGCGCCCCCTGTTGCGGCGAGGCAAAAAGGCCAACCGCGGCGCCGGCGCAAAGAGCTGCGCCGAAGGCCGCCGCCTCGTCGGTCGACGTGACGATGACCGGCACGTCGAGCACGTCGGCAAACATCTGCGCGAACGCCGGATTGCGTGAACCGCCACCGGTGAGCCGCACCTCGCGAACGGCAAAGCCGCCCCGCAGCGCATCGACGTGTGTGCGATGATTGAAGACGATGCCTTCCAGCACCGCCTTCAGCATGTCGCCGCGATCATGCCAGCCATGCAGGCCGAGAAAGCTGGCGCTGGCGGCATTGCCGTAAGGCGAGCCGAACAGATAAGGATGGAAGAAGATGGTCGAAGGCTTGCCAAGCGCCACGTCGATCTCTGCCGCCAGCATCTCGTGGATCGAGCCGCCGGTCCTTTTGGCTTCATCCTGTTCCGGGCGGCAGAGCGTGTCGAGAAACCAATCGTAATTCGCCGTCGAGGCTGGTGAGATCGACATGTTGTTCCAACGCCCCAAGTCGATGGCGTTGCGGCAGAACCAGCGCGGATCGAGGCGCGGCTCGATTGAGACGATCTCGTTGATCGAATAGGTGCCGGCGACGATGCTGACCACGCCCTCCTCATGGCCGCCCATGCCAAGCGCCGAAGCCGTGACATCATGCAGGCCGCAAGCGACCGGCGTGCCTTCTGCAAGCCCGGTCAGTGCCGCTGCATCTGCGGTGACGTAGCCGACGACATCGGCCGAATGCGCCACCGCCGGCAAAGCTTCGAACACCCCCTCAAGACCGAAGATGCCCATCGCCTCCGGCGCAAAGCTTTGCGTGCGCACATTGGTGAACGAGGTGCTCGCCTCTGTCAGGTCTGTACCGATGGTGCCGGTCAGGCAAAACCGCAGCCAGTCCTTGCAGGCGAATATGTGCGCTATTCGGTCGAAGCGTTCCGGATCGTTCTCCCTCAACCAGACCAGCAAAGACGAAGGTGAGGAAGCATGCGGTACCTGGCCAGTCAGAGCGAGCGCGTCGGCGAAGACCGAACCTTGCGACCATCGGTCGACAATTTCGCCCGCCCGGCTGTCCAGCGACAATATGCCGGGACCCAGCGGCCGGCGATTCCTGTCGAGCAGGTACAGGCCATCGCCATGCGCGGTCGCCGCCACTGCCTTGATGTCGCTGGCTGGCCTACCGCTCAAGGTGATGGCTTCCCGGATCGCCTCGGCGGTCGCTTGCCAGAGACCGGCCATGTCGCGTTCGACCCAGCGCGCATGCGGCATCGACTGCGGCACCCGCCGTCGCGCCACCGACAATTGCGAGCCGTCGGCATCGAAGATCACCGCCTTCGTCACCGTCAGACCGTTGTCGATCCCTAGCAGGCTGGACATGGTTACCTCTCAGCTCAGCGCTTGCCGATACGCGTTGCGAATAGGATTTTGGTGCATTGCGCTCGACGACGGATGAGGGAAGCTGCCCGAGTGACGCAGCAGCCGAACAGCGATGGGAATTCCGAACCAACGGAATCGACCATACTATGGTGTTAAATTAACGTCAATGTGTGTGATTTTTGAGATCAATCTTGCGGCCGAGGCCCTTACGGCCGCCGATGTCCGAACCCGGACCGGCCGCGGCAGCTTCTGACGAACAGGCGCGCATACAGCGCGATCTCGCCACCATCGCTCCACCGCAGATGGCAAGGTCATGGGAAATAACGGTGACCGGGGCCAATCGTGGCAGCTACGACGTATCTGCCACGACAAGGATCCCATCGGCTCAGTCGATGTCGAATGACACGCCCTGGGCGAGCGGCAGCGCCTTGGAATAGTTCACCGTATTGGT
This sequence comes from Mesorhizobium tianshanense, assembly GCF_007830515.1. Classification (GTDB taxonomy): domain Bacteria; phylum Pseudomonadota; class Alphaproteobacteria; order Rhizobiales; family Rhizobiaceae; genus Mesorhizobium; species Mesorhizobium tianshanense. The sequence continues at coordinate 86,774 of NZ_VLKT01000011.1, read as the reverse complement.
GGCACGCCGCATATAGGCCTTCCAGGCGTCGGAGCCCGACTCGCGGCCGCCGCCGGTTTCCTTCTCGCCGCCGAAGGCGCCGCCGATCTCGGCGCCTGACGTGCCGATATTGACGTTGGCGATGCCGCAGTCCGAACCGTCGACACCGAGGAAGCGTTCGGATTCCTGCAGGTCGCGGGTGAAGATCGATGACGACAGCCCGGCTCCGACCGCATTGTGCTCGTCGAGCACGGCGTCGAAATCCGAGTATTTCATCACATAGAGGATCGGCGCGAAGGTCTCTTCCGTCACCGGCGACACCTGCCGGGGCATCTCGACCAGTGCTGGATGAACGTAATAGGCGTCGGGATGGCCGTTCTCGACCCGCGCACCGCCGGTCACCTTGCCGTCATGCGAAGCCGCTTCCTTGAGCGCCTTCTGCATATTGTCGTAAGCGGCCTTGTCGATCAGCGGCCCGACCAGCGCGCTTGTCTCCATCGGATTGCCGACCGAGACGCTTTCATAGGCCTTCTTCAGGCGCGGAACCAGGGCATCATAGATGCTCTCGTGCACGAACAGGCGCCTCAGCGTCGTGCAGCGCTGGCCGGCCGTGCCCATGGCGCCGAAGGCGATGGCGCGCAAAGCCATGTCGAGATCGGCCGTCGGGCAGACGATGCCGGCATTGTTGCCGCCGAGTTCCAGCACCGCGCGCGCAAAGCGCTTCGCCAGCCGCGGACCGACGTCCCTGCCCATGCGGGTTGAGCCGGTGGCCGAGACCAGCGGAACCTTCAGATGGTCGACCAGGATTTCGCCGACGGCGCGATCGCCGATCAGCACCGGCGCCAATCCTTCGGGCGCATCGCCGAAACGTTTTGCCGCGCGCTTGAAGATCGCTTCGCACGCGAGTGCCGTCAGCGGTGTCTTTTCCGACGGCTTCCACACCACCGCGTCGCCGCAGACCAGCGCAAGTGCTGCATTCCACGACCACACCGCAACCGGGAAATTGAAAGCGGAAATGACGCCGACGACTCCCAGCGGATGCCAGGTTTCCATCATGCGATGGCCGGGGCGCTCGGTCGCGATGGTCAGGCCGTACAATTGCCGGGAGAGGCCGACGGCAAAATCGCAGATGTCGATCATCTCCTGCACTTCGCCGAGCCCTTCGGACGGAATCTTGCCGACCTCGATCGATACCAGCCGGCCAAGCTCGGCCTTGTGCGCGCGCAGTTCCTCGCCAAGCAGCCGAACCAGCTCGCCGCGCCTTGGCCCCGGCACCAGCCGCCACGCCTGGAAGGCCTTATGGGCACTATCGATGGTCTTGGCCGCATCGGCCGGCGAGATCGTCTTCAGCGCGGCGATCTGCTCACCCGTCACCGGACTGCGCACGATAAGATCGCCGCCCGAAAGCGTATCCCCGGCAACCCCCAGCCTCGCCAGCAGCCCGGCCGTTTCCTTCGCAATCGTCATCTTTGTCCCTTTCAGATCCAGTCGCTTAGCGTCTGTGCACGCGCCGTGTGCTCATCGGCACATCAGGGGCGCTGTCATGACGTGGCATTACTCGTTTCAGGGAAAAATCGCCACCCCGGCATGGTCTAAGCCGAGGTCAGACCGTTGAACCAGTGAGGCGAGCGTTCAGTGCGCCGTCCGCGCGGCTCCCCGCGTGGCGCCTTCCTTCATCAGCCGGTCGATATGCATGCGGATATGGGCGGCCTCGGCTGCCGTGTTGGCAAGCGCGATGGCACGGTCGAAGGCAGTACGCGCCTCCTCGCTTCGACCGAGCTGCATCAGCAGGCCGCCCTTGAGGCCGAAGAAATGGAAATAGCCGGAAAGCCTTTGTTCCAGGGGCTCGATCATGGCAAGTGCCGCTTCCGGCCCGCGCACCTTGGCGACCGCGACGGCGCGATTGAGCGTCACCACCGGCGACGGCTGCATCTGCTCGAGCAGGCCGTAGAGCAGGTCGATCTCGTTCCAGTCCGTATCTTCGGGCTTTTCCGCCCGCGCATGCAGGGCGGCGATCGCGGCTTGCACCTGGTAGGGACCCGGCTTCTGGTGGCGCAGCGCCTTGTCGACCAGCGCCAGCCCCTCGTCGATCATCTTGCGACTCCACAGGCTGCGGTCCTGGTCTTCGAGCAGCACGATCTCGCCATTCTCGTCGAAACGCGCCGGCGCACGCGCATGCTGGAGAAGCAGAAGCGCCGTCAAACCCATGATCTCCGGCTCGGTCTGGAACAGCCTGAGCAGCAGCCGGGCCAGTCGGATCGCCTCTTCGCAGAGCGGCGCGCGGGCCGGTGCCTCGCCGCTGTTGGTCGAATAGCCTTCGTTGAAGATCAGGTAGACCATGGCGGCAACGGCGGCGAGACGTTCGGACCGCTCGACCGCGCCGGGCGTCTCGAACGGCACGCCGGCATCAGCGATGCGCGCCTTGGCACGCGTGATGCGCTGCTCCATGGCGCTTTCACCGACGATAAAAGCGCGGGCGATCTGCTTGACGCTCAGGCCTGAAACGATACGCAACGCCACGGCGATCTGCTGCGTCGCCGGCAGGTCGGGATGACAGCAGATGAACAGCAGCCGCAATATGTCGTCGCGGTAATGCGCGCCGTCCAGCCGTTCGGCGATGTCGGTCTCGGCATCCTCCAGATCGGAGATCTGGTCCTCTTCCGGCAGCGGCGCCTGCTTGGCACGCTTGCGCACTGCGTCGATGCCGCTGTTGCGGCCGACGAAGATCAGCCAGGCTGCCGGATCGCGCGGCGGCCCGTTTGTCGGCCAATTCTTCAGCGCTCGCAGGCAGGCGTCCTGGAAGGCTTCCTCCGCCGCATCGAGATCGCGGAAGTAGCGCAGCAGCGCACCCATCGCCTGTGGACGGGCGGTGCTGATCGCCGTGCTGATCCAGGTAAGGTCGGTCATGCGGGAACCTTGGCGGGGCTGAAGAGCGAAACCGGCCGTATTTCGTAGGAGCCGCCGCTCGGGTTGACCTCGGAAAGCTCGCGGGCGAAATCGACGGCTTCGTCGAGATCAGCGCATTCGAGGGTGTAGAAGCCGAGGAACTGTTCCTTGGTTTCGGCAAACGGACCGTCGATGACGATCGATTCGCCCTTGACCTTTCTCAGTGTCGTCGCGGCGGTCGTCGGCAGCAACCGCGCCACCGGGCCAAGCCGGCCCGCCTTGGCGTATTTCTCCTGCACGCCGATGAGCTTTTCCATGACGGCATCGTCCTGCTCCTTGCTCCACGAGCAGACGACGTCTTCGGAGGCATAGCAGAGGATAGCGTAGAGCATTGGGGCGTCCTTTTCTTCTGTCAAAGGACGAAACAGTAGAACCGATCCCGACACAGCGTCGATAAAAAAATGTGTCCTGCGAGGCCGTGAAAGTCTGCGGTTGCTCTGTCTGGTTCAGCCTTCTTGCGCCTTCAGCCATCTCAGAACGAGAGCTTCTTCATCAAGGCCGGCTATCGATCGCTTCCGCTTGTTCGCATCCGCCATTTCGCTGAGCAACCGTCCTTCGGACCAGGCATCGAACACTTGCGGGTGGATGTAGCATTTGCGGCAGATGGCGCGCGTGTTGCCCAGCCGCTCGGCCACCTTGTCGATGACGCCGTTCATCACCCGCTTCTGTTGTGCCTGGCTTTCGGGTCGTTCGGTTTGCGCAAACAGCGACGCGGCATGGATGGTGCCGCCCCAGGTCCGGAAATGCTTGGAGCTGAAATCGACCCCTGCCGTCTCCCTGATGTAGCGGTTGACGTCGTCGGAGCGGATCGGTCGCCTGCTTCCTTCCTCGTCGAGATACTGGAACAGCTTCTGGCCCGGCAGGTCCTGCGCCCCGCGCACGATCCTGGCGATCCGGCGATCGACGAGCTTCAGCTTCCATTCCTTGCCGGACTTGCCCTTGAAAGCGAAACGCAGGCTCGAGCCATTGATGTCGACATGGCGGTCGCGCAGCGTGGTCAGCCCAAAGCTGTTGTTGTCGCGAGCATAGGCGGCATTGCCGACGCGGATCATCGTATTGTCGAGCAGCCAGACCACAGCGGCGACAACCCGCTCCAGCGACAGACCGCGACGGCGCAGATCGGCGTCGATCTGGCGTCGCAGCTCAGGCAGGATTTCGGCAAAGGCGACCAGGCTCGAGTATTTGACGCCGTCACGCTCCTCAGCCCACAGCGCATGATACCGATACTGCTTGCGCCCACGCTGATCCCGGCCGGTCGCCTGGATGTGACCGTCGGCATCCGGCGCGATCCACACATCCGTCCACGCCGGTGGAATGGCGAGCGCCTTGATGCGGGCCATAGTGTCCTCATCGACGCCCTGCCCGTCAGGCCCTTTGTATGAAAATCCTCTGCCGGCCCTAAAACGGCGGATACCGGGCTCGGTATCGGTGATGTAGGTAAGCGAGGCTCGATCGGCACAGGCTTGCGATCCATTTTTCGGCACCCCGTTCTTTGGTGCAACCTTCCTGGCGACCGATCGGCCAGACGACGACCCGGATTTGTCCAGCATGTCCTCTCCACGAAGTTTTTCCCGTAGATAAGCGCCGGACCCGCAGCTGGTTCCCCCATGGATTGCGGACTCGCTGCCGTCATGTCTTCTCGAGCACGACCGGAATGACGTCGACCGCTTGCTCGCCGACCTGCCCGCCCGTCGTCTTCAGCACGCCGACGATCGGCGCTACATCCGAATAGTCGCGGCCGTGGCCGACGGTGATGTGGTCGTTGCTTGCCCGCATGCCGTTGGTCGGATCGAATTCCTGCCATCCGGTGTCGCGTCCGCACCACACCTTCACCCAGGCATGCATGGCGTCGGCCCCTTCCAGTCGCGGTTTCCCGCGCGGCGGAATGGTGCGCAGGAACCCGCTGACATAGCCGGCGGGAACACCCAGGCCGCGCAGGCCGGCGATCATGATGTGTGAAAAATCCTGGCAGACACCCCGCTTCAGGCTGAAAGCGTCGCTGGCTCGGGTCCGAACGGTGGTCGCTTTGCCGTCATAGGTGAAATCGCGATGAATGCGGCTGCACAGGTCCATGGCCGTGCCGACGACGGAACGGCCGGCACTGCCCTGCGCGTAACTCGTGATCGCCGCATCGACGCCTGCATGGTCGCTGGCTGCCAGAAAGTGATGCGGTGTATCGGGCGACAGCGACCGCACCGCGTCGAGTTCCACGCGCAGCCGGGGAATGTCGGGCGATACGTCAAGCCCGGGTTCCGGCCGCGAGACCGCAACGCGCGCGCTCATCCTGATGTCGAGCGCATCGTGGACGTCGCGAAAGGCGATCGACGTGACGCTGTTGCCGAAGAAGTCGGAAAAGTCCGAGCGTTCGCTCGGCGACGGCGCGAAGGATAGCGAAGCGGCGATCACGCGCTGCACCCCCGATATCGTCGGCGGCAGCACATGCACCTGATGACGGCCGCCGCCGGCTGCGGCATCATAGTCGTAACGCAGATTGAGCCTGATGTCGTAGAGCATACTTACCCGAAATAGGCCTTGGCGAGGCTGTTGTAGAGGCCGCCGATCTCGTCGGCGAGATCGTCCAAGGCTTTCGCCGTCATATCCGAGGGCTCCTTGATGGCGATTGCCGTGTTGAGCTGCAGGATCTCTTTTGCCGCCGGCGACATATGCCCCTCGCCGCCGACGGAAGGCAACAGCGCGATTTCGGCCTTCAGCCGCTCAAGCTGGAACAGGATCGAGCGCGGGTTGAGCGGATCGAGCACCAGGAGATCGATCACCGTGCGCCGGCCGGCCTGCACCGGATACTGCCGCCGATGGGTCATGACGCTGTCGCCGATCTCCAGCATCATGTCGAGCGCGCCGTCCGGCGCAGCCGCCCTGGTCAACCGGGCGAGCGTGCGGGCGATCTGGATACCGCGTTCCAGCCGCCGGCCGATCTCCAGGAAGCGCCAGCCGGTGAAGCGGTACATATTCTCATGCAGCAGGCCGGAAAACCCGGCGAGCTTGCGCAGGATGACCGTCATCGCCCGCGTCGCATCGTCGCCCGGCGCCACCGTTGTCGCGAATTGATGAATGGTCTTCGACAGGTCCTTCAGCGCCAGCCAGCCATCGGGCGAAAAGCGGTCGCGGATCTGTCCGGCACTGTAGACGGCGCTGTCCAGCGTGCCGATCAGCCCCAGCGGGATCGCCGTCGCGGTGTCGATGCCGAACGGTTCGAGATAGTCCCTGATATCGGCAAGCAGCGGCATGTCCGGGTCGGACGCCTCGGCCAGCCGCACGTGATAGGCGCGCAGGATGCGTACCGTGTCTTCCGATCGCTCGATATAGCGGCCGAGCCATGTCAGGTTTTCCGCCGAGCGGCTGGGCAGGCTGCCCGGCATGCTGCGGGTGAAGCTGTCGTGCTCCTGCGGCAGCAGCGTCTCGCGCTCCACCGGCCTGTCGCTGACCACCCAGACATCCGCCGCCTGACCGCCGCGCTGCATGGCGAGTGCTGTCGGGTCAAGCGAAAAGCCGACGCGGGCAAAACCGCCGGGCATCACCGTCCAGCCTTCCGGCGTTCGCGCCAGATAGACGCGCAGGCTTGCCGGCCGCGGCTCCAGCCAGCCGCCGACATAGACCGGCGTGGTCGAAAGCGTCACCGCTTCCTGTCCGACAAAGTCGCCGCCGTCCCGTTCGATCTGCGCTATCAGTTCGGCCCGTTCTCCGGCCGACAGCGCCGAGCCCAGCCTGGTGGACTCGTCATCCTCGAAGGCAAGCCGCGTCGACAGCGCCGGACCGATTACCATGCGGTCGATATTGGCGAGCACATGCGCGCGCTCCGTGTCCCGCCCGCACCACCAAGTCGCGACGCTCGGCAAAAGAAGCTCCTCATTGCGCAATTCGCGCGAAATCTTCGGCAGGAAGGCGAACAGCGCCCGCGTTTCCATCAGCCCGGAGCCGAGTGCGTTGACGGCCGAAACGGCGCCCCGGCGGATCGCCTCGACCAGCCCCGGCGTGCCGATCTGCGAATCCGGCCGCAATTCGAGCGGATCGGCGAATGCGGCGTCGAGCCGTCGCCACAGCACGCTGACCGGCATCAGCCCCGAAACCGTGCGCACCATAAGCCGGCCGCCGGAGACGGTCAGATCCTCGCCTTCGAGCAGCATGATGCCGAGATAGCGGGCGATATAGGCATGTTCGTAATAGGTTTCGTTGAGCGGCCCCGGCGTCAGGATGGCGACCCGGCCGCCTGATCCCTTGGCCATGCCGTTCAGCGCGTCGCGAAAGCGACGGAAGAAGCCGGCAAGGCGGTGCACATGCATCTCGCCATAGATGTCGGACAGCGCACGCGTGGTGGCGACGCGGTTTTCCAGCGCGAAGCCGGCACCTGACGGCGCCTGCGTGCGGTCGCCCAGCACCCACCAGCGGCCGTCCGGTCCACGGCCGAGCTCGAAGGCGCAGAAATGCAGGAAATGGCCGCTGGCCGGCCTGATGCCGACGACGGGCCGCAAATATTCCGGGCTCGCCGCGATCAGCCCCGCCGGCAGGATACCTTTCTCGATGAGCCGGTTCGGCCCATAGATATCGGCTATCGTCTCCTCGAACAGCTCGGCCCGCTGGACGAGGCCGGCGCTGATGTCGGCCCATTCCTGCTCCTCGATCAGCAGGGGAACATGCGCCAGCGGCCATTCGCGCTCGTTGGCGCCGGCCTTGTCATAGACGCGGTAGTAGACACCGGCGTCGCGCAGATACTGATCGGCGCGGGCGAACCGCTGGGCGAGCTTTTCTGGCCCCAGGTTCTCCAGTGCCTCGATGAAGTTCGTCCAGACCGGGCGGGGATTGCCCGATGCATCCACCATCTCGTCGACGACGCCATCGATCGGCTGGTAATGCTCCAGCAGGTTATGCGGCCTGCCGCGTATTTTCTCGTGATTCCCCTTTGCCATGGCTGATCAGAGTCTTGCAGGCCGCCGCAGGTCAAGGGTCATCGGGAAATCTTCAGCGGCTTCTTCGTCGCGCAGCACGTAACCGGACGGCGTATGGCCGCGCGGCTCGAAGCGGGCGAGCCGCCGCGCCTCCGCTTCGTTGCCGTTGACCGGAAAGGTGTCGTAGCTGCGCCCGCCGGGATGCGCGACATGATAGACGCAGCCGCCGACCGCCCGGTCCGACCAGCGGTCGTAGATGTCGAAGACCAGCGGCGTGTTGACCGGCAGCGCGGGATGCAGGCCCGAGGCCGGCTGCCAGGCCTTGAAGCGGACGCCCGCCACCGCGATCTCTCTGGTATCGGTCACCTTCATCGGCACGATGCGGCCGTTGCAGACGACGGCGTGACGCTCGGGGTTGAGCCCTTCGGTCTTCACCTGCAACCGCTCGACCGAGGAATCGACGAAACGCACGGTGCCGCCGATCGCGCCCTGCTCGCCCATGACGTGCCACGGTTCCAGCGCCTGCCGCAGCTCCAGCTTGATGCCGGCATGCTGGACCTCGCCGCAGAACGGAAAGCGGAATTCGAGCTGCGCGTCGAACCATTCGGGGCGAAACTCGAGGCCGTTCAGCTTGAGGTCGTCCAGCACGTCGAGAAAGTCAGCCCAGACGTAGTGCGGCAGCATGAAGCGGTCATGCAGCGACGTGCCCCAACGCACGAAGCGGCCATCGAGCGGGTCGTTCCAGGCGCGGGCGATGATGGCGCGCACCAGCAATTGCTGCGCGAGGCTCATGCGCGCATTGGGCGGCATCTCGAAGCCGCGGAACTCGACCAGCCCTAGCCGGCCGGTCGGGCCGTCCGGCGAAAACAGCTTGTCGATGCAGATTTCCGAGCGATGCGTGTTGCCGGTGACATCGGTCAACAGATTGCGGAACAGCCGGTCGACCAGCCACGGCAATGGCACATTGCCCTTGTCCGGGTGCGGCACTTGCGCCATTGCGATCTCGAGTTCGTAGAGCGAATCGTGGCGCGCCTCGTCGAAGCGCGGCGCCTGGCTGGTCGGGCCGATGAACAGGCCCGAGAACAGATAGGACAGCGACGGGCGCCGCTGCCATTGCAGCACCAGGCTCTTCAAGAGGTCGGGGCGGCGCAGGAACGGGCTGTCATTGGGTGTCGCGCCGCCGACGACGACATGGTTGCCGCCGCCGGTGCCGGTATGGCGGCCGTCGATCATGAACTTGTCGGCGCCAAGCCGCGTCTGCCGCGCCTCCTCGTAGATCGCCGTGGTCGTCGCCACGCAGTCCTGCCAGTTCGCAGCCGGGTGGATGTTCACCTCGATGACACCGGGATCCGGAGCCACACGGATGACGTTGAGGCGCGGATCGTGCGGCGGGCCGTAGCCCTCGATATGGACCGGCAGGCCGATCGCCTTTGCCGCGTTCTCGGCCGCCGCGACCAGTTCGAGATAATCTTCCAGCGCCTCGACGGGCGGCATGAACACGCAAAGCCGTCCGTCGCGCGGCTCGACCGAAAGCGCGGTGCGCACCGCGCCGCCGATCTCGGTGATCTCCTGTTCGACACGGTCCTGCTGGCCGGTCGCGGCGGTGAAGGACACCGCCTGCTGGCGTCGCGCCATTTCGTCGGCGCCTTCCAATTCGGCCAAAGTGCGCTCGGGCAAAGAGGCAGCCTCCGGCAAGGGAGCGGCCTCAGGCACAATAGCCTCGCGCGCCGGCAATGGTCCGCGCGGCAGGGAAGGATCGACCGGCACGATGTAGGGGAATTGTGCCGGCGGCACATAGGGAAGCGTGCCGAGCGGCAGGCGGTAGCCGACCGGTGAATCGCCCGGCACCAGGAACAGCTTGCCGCGCCGCGTCTTCCATTTCTCCGAACGCCAGCGCGGTCCCGACGCCTGGCTGTTCCAGCGCTGCACAGGCAGGACATAGCCCGACGGCTTGGTCAGGCCGCGCTCGAACACTCGCGCCATGCGGCTGCGCTCCTCGGGGTCCTCCAGCTTGGAATTGGACGGATCGACATTGTCCGGCAGCTTGCCTTCCTTGAGCAGCCACTCGGCCGGGTCCTCATAGGCTTCGCTGACCATGGTCTTGTCGATGCCGAGTTCATCGGCAATCGTCGTCAGCAGGCTTTCAGCCTGCTTCGGCCCAATATTCGCTTCGCTGTTTTCCCGTGCGATCAGCGACGGGTCGCTCCACACCGGGTCGCCGTCGGTGCGCCAGTAGAGCGAGAAGGTCCAGCGCGGCAGGCTTTCGCCCGGATACCACTTGCCCTGCCCGTAGTGCAGGAAGCCGCCGGGCGCGAAACGCTCACGCAGCCGGCGGATCAAAGCATCGGCCTTTTCGCGTTTTGTCGGGCCGACGGCGGCGGTGTTCCACTCCTCCGCCTCGAAATCGTCGATCGACACGAAGGTCGGCTCGCCGCCCATGGTCAGCCGCACGTCCCCGGCCTCGAGCGCGGCGTCGACCTGATTGCCGAGCGCATCGAGCGCCTGCCAGCTTTCGTCGGAGAACGGCTTGGTGATGCGCGGGTGCTCGGCGATGCGGTCGACCCGCATGTCGAAGCCGAACTCGACATTGGCGAAGCTCGCCATGCCGGAAATGGGCGCGGCGTTGCGGAAATGCGGCGTGGCCGCCAGCGGCACATGGCTTTCGCCGGTGAGCAGGCCGGAGGTCGGGTCGAACCCGATCCAGCCGGCCCCCGGCAGATAGACTTCGCACCAGGCATGGAGGTCGGTGAAGTCGATCGCCGTGCCAGGAGGCCCGTCAAGCGCGACGAGATCGGGTTTCAACTGGATCAGGTAGCCGGAGACGAAACGCGCGGCGATGCCGAGGTTCCTCAGGATCTGCACCAGGAGCCAGCTCGAATCCCGGCACGATCCCTTGCCGGCGGCCAGCGTTTCCTCAGGCGAAAAGACGCCGGTTTCCATGCGCACGATATAGGCGATCTCGCGTTGCAGGCGCGCATTGAGGTCAACGACGAAATTGACGGTGTTGGTTGGAATTCGATCGATGGTTTCCAGGAACGCCGACAGCAGCGGCCCGGCCGGTTCTGGTGTCCGGTAGATGGCGAGGTCGTCGCTGATCTCTTCCGGATACTCGAAGGGAAACGTTTCGGCCGACGGCTCGACGAAGAAATCGAACGGATTGTAGACCGTCATGTCGGCGACGAGGTCGACCTCGATCTTCAGTTCCGTCACCGGTTCCGGAAACACGAAGCGGGCAAGGAAGTTGCCGTAGGGGTCCTGCTGCAGGTTGACGAAATGGTTCGCCGGCTCGACCTTCAGCGAATGGCTGAGCACCTTGGTGCGGGAATGCGGCGCCGGCTGCAGCCTGATGACCTGAGGGCCGAGAACGACCGGCCGGTCATATTTGTAATGGGTCAGGTGGTAGACGGCTGCCAGAATTGCCATGGTGCCCCGGAAGTCGGCGTTTCGAAACGAATTCGCCGAACCCTGACACAAATGCTGGCCATTCTCCAAGCAGAGATGTTGCGGTGCACCTAATTTAAGCAGCGCCAAACGATCCGACGGCGTCTAGAAGAAGGCCTGCAACCCGGTCTGTGCCCGTCCAAGGATCAGCGCATGCACGTCATGCGTGCCCTCATAGGTATTGACCGTCTCCAGGTTCTGCGCGTGGCGCATGACATGGTAGCTGATCTGGATGCCGTTGCCGCCATGCATGTCGCGCGCCTGGCGGGCAATGTCGAGCGCCTTGCCACAATTGTTGCGCTTGACGATCGAGATCATCTCCGGCGCCATCTTGCCTTCATCCATCAGCCGCCCCACGCGCAAGCTGCCCTGTAGCCCGAGCGCGATCTCGGTCTGCATGTCGGCGAGCTTCTTCTGGAAAAGCTGCGTGCCGGCCAGCGGCTTGCCGAACTGCTTGCGGTCGAGGCCATACTGGCGAGCCCGATGCCAGCAATCCTCCGCCGCTCCCATCGCGCCCCAGGAGATGCCGTAACGCGCCCGGTTGAGGCAGCCGAACGGACCTTTCAAGCCGGAGACGTTGGGCAGCAGCGCGTCTTCACCGACCTCAACACCTTCCATCACCACTTCGCCGGTGATCGACGCACGCAGCGACAGCTTGCCGCCGATCTTCGGCGCCGACAGCCCCTTCATGCCTTTTTCCAGCACGAAGCCGCGAATTTGGTTTTCATGCGCCCCCCCACTCGCGCCGGACAACTTCGCCCAGACGACGAAGACGTCGGCGATCGGTGCGTTGGAAATCCACATTTTCGAGCCGGAGATCTTGTAGCCGTTTGCCGTCTTCTCGGCCCGCGTCTTCATGCCGCCCGGGTCTGAACCGGCATCCGGCTCGGTCAGGCCGAAGCAGCCGATCCACTCGCC
>NZ_VLKT01000011.1:0-74579 GCF_007830515.1 Mesorhizobium tianshanense | reverse complement strand
TTGACCTTGCGGCCACTACCGGCGACGCAAACCGACGTGACGCTGCTCGATAGCGATCGCTTCGCTTTAGAATCTCCTTCATAAGCACACGCAATTCGGCCGGAGGATGTCACTTGGCAGTTAACCGGGGTCTTCCTCAAATTGTGTGATGGCCCCGAAACAGAGCCCCAAAGTGGATATTCTGAGCGGTTCAGCGACCGCGCGACGCACGATGCGTGCTTCAAACGGTCCAAACGTGCGGATATGGCGGCAAGTATGAGCAGCACCACACAATTTGAGGAAGACCCGTTAATTGTAAGAATGCGCCGATTGTGTTGGGACCGGTAATTTCTCTGGGGTCGAATACGGATTGTTAGATCTAGGCCAGTGCAGTCCATCAGCATCGCTTTCTCGAGGAGGAAGCGATGGCGGTGGACTGGACGATCACGATCGAAGGGAAGAACGAGTTCGGCGACGTGTGCCGACGGGAAATGAGGATCACCAAGAGCTGGGAGAGCCTTTTCGACGGTGATATCGGATTGTCAATAGAGGACGGCAAGACGATCATGACGGCGCTGCAAAGCGCAGTCGTAGCCCATGAGGCGGAGACCTAGTCCCTCTTCCGTCGGGTCTGCCCGGACTGCCAGACGTTCCGGCCGGTCAAGGACTATACGACACGCCGGATCCGAACCGTCTTCGGCGCTGTTGAGGTTCGCAATCCTCGCTGGATGTTGTGCCGGGATTGCTACCCGGGCATGCTCGCGCTCTCCACGCACTTGAAGGAATCGGATACAGCGGTTTTGGCGATGTGACGGTTATCTCGGACGGGACCGAAATCCTGAAGCGGCTGCCCCGCGCCTTGTCAAAGCCGACAACCCACATCATCGACTGGTTCCACATCGCCATGAAGATCCAGCCGATGAAGCAGATCGCCGACCACATCGTGCGGTCCCGATCCAGCCTCTTTGAAAGGCTTCCCGCCATCGACCGGGATATCAGATCGGTGAAGTAGCGTTGTGGCATGGCCGGGTCGATCGCGCGATTCGCGACTTGGAGAGCCTTCTCGCCAGACTGAACCAGCCGCAGGGAGAAACCGAGTTGTCGATCGCACGATCAACGGCGAAACTTCGCGATCGTTTACGGGGCCCTTTCCGACAGCCTGAAGCGAACGTGCCACCACCATTCAAGCCGAAACCGCCTCTTCTGCGTGCCGCCTGGCCCCAGAGAAACTACCGGTCTCTATCCTGAGGAAGCAGTCGAAAGCGGAGACGCAGATCTCTCGGCAACTGTAGCGTGATCATGTTGTCGCAACGCCAAGCCATCTCAGCTGTGTAGCTGGCCGTCACTACAGCCTCAAGCCGGTTCGCAGCCCCTCCAGCATGGCCTCCTCTACCGTTCGCGGCGAAAGCGCGTCGCCAATGAGGTGAGTCTGGACGCCGGGCAATTCAAAATTTGGCACAGAGGTTGTCGCATTTCCGAAGGAGCCAATCACTGTGTCTACGCTCTCGCAAATGATGGCGCTGCCTGTGCACGTGTTTTCGAAATAGGCATCCCTCTCATCGGCGCCGAACAGACGGGCAAGATTGATAAACCGTACACCGAGGTTTGCGAGATCGCTCGTCCACTTATCTCGAATGAAGGGCATGAGACTGACACCCGGTGTGTGAGCCGAACTGTAGATTGTCACTTGTCGCCCCTCGCGAACCAATTTCTCGGCAAGTCCAAAAGAGATCCAGTCGCCGCGCCAGTCTGCTATCGCAACATTGCCGCCGCATTCCACGTCTCCCTTCAGAACCTGTGATGGGGTGAACACCTCGCGTTCGTCGCTGAGTTCAAGTTCCGGCATGTAAGGCAACGCACCGGTTGCAACCACGATGTGGTCCGGATTCCGCGACTTGATGATATCCGCGTCGGCACTGATCCCGAGTTCGACTTTGACGCCAGCCGCCTGAAGTTCCTGCTTCAGATTGGTCACGACGCCACCAAACTCAGCACGATCTGGCAGGAGTTGCGCCAGCAGGACTTGGCCCCCGAGCTGCCCGGACTTCTCGAACAGGGTAACGTCGTGACCCCGTTTGCTGGCGACGATGGCAGCCTTCATGCCTGCGGGTCCCGCGCCCACGACGACGACTCTCTTCGGGCTCCGCGCCGGTCCCGCCATACCGACTTCCAGCTCGCGGCCAGTTTCGGGACGCTGAATGCACGAGATGGGCGTTCCAAGATAAAGGTGACCGATGCATGCCTGGTTGCATCCGACGCAAGCCCTGATGTCATCGACCTTGTCGGCCTGCGCCTTCCTGGCCATGTCGGGATCGCAGATTTGAGCACGGGTCATGCCGCACATATCTGCGTCGCCACGTCGTAAAATCTCTTCGGCAACGTGGGGCTGATTGATCCTGCCGGTGACAAAGACCGGTACGCTGACCCGTTCTTTCACCATTCCCGCGTAGGGCGCAACGTAACCGGGAGTGAAGGTCATCGCCGGCACGACGTGAATGGCGCCTTTTGCGCTGCTCGACGTACCGGCAGTGATGTTGTAATAGTCGAACGCATTGGCCTGCTCAGAAGCGTTGATTGCTTCGAGGCATTCGGAAGGCTGGAGCCCCCGGTTGTCCTCCTCGTGTCCGGAAATGCGAAGGCCCAGGACCGGTTCATCTCCGATCGCGTGTCGAACCGCCTTTGCAATCTCACTCAAAAAGCGAATTCGATTCTCGAAGGTCCCCCCGTACTCGTCAGTCCTTCGGTTGATCCTTGGATTGAGGAATTGCGATGGAAGGTAACCGTGACTGGCGACTACTTCGACTCCATCCAATCCAGCTTCAATCATGCGTCTGGCCGTACAGGCGTAGCCATCGATTACCTCGTGAATCATCTGCCGGGACATAGGGCTTGCAGTTCCGAGATAGCGTTCGTGTTTGACCAGTGAGGGCGCATAGCTTGCCGTCCTCGTGCCGTCGCTAGCTATCCCGAATAATTCAGCCCCTGGATGGAAAAGTTGACCGAACACTGCTGCTCCATTTTCATGAACGGCATCCGCGATCTTCCGAAATCCCAGAATACAGCCGTCCTCAAACCCATTGATGACGGTGTTGTGGAAGAAGGCGCTTTCATGGACGGCCGTGCACTCGAGGATTATCAGTCCAACTCCGCCAGCGGCACGAGCGCGGTGATATGCCACCAACTCGTCTGTCGCTTTGCCGTTCCTTGCCAGAAGCGTGTGATGACCAGTTGACAGTATCCTGTTCCGGATTCGCTTCCCGCGAATGTGGTGCTCGGAAAAGAGACTAGGAAACAACTTTGACATGGTATTGGTGCCCCTCCATCGTTAGCCACCAACATTTTACCAGCGGAGAATTGTATGGAGTTACCGCAAAGCGCAATATTGCTGTCATTATGCGAAGGGCTGGGAGGCTGGGCTGGGGGATCGCCTGTTTTACTGCAACCTGTTCATTCGCGGTCTGGTTTCTGACAAACAACAACTCTTCGTTCGCAGGAGAAGTCCATACGTGGACGGCTTCGGTTTGGAAGAAAATGTGAAGACTGGACTGCCCCTGGTGCGATAGACAGCCCCCGCCTATCCTTGTGATCAAGCGCTTCGCCAGAGCTCCTGCAGAATGGTGAGCGCCAGATCGGGCCGCTCGATTTGAGGCATGTGACCGCAGGAATCCAGCAAATGAAGCGCGACATTCCCAGGAAGTCCCCGCGTGGATGCCACTGAAAGGATGCGGTCCTGAAGGCCGAAGACCACGCGGACGGGATGACTAATCGCGGCCAAGTCGCCTCGAATGGAAAAAGTCTGGGTGGCGTCCCGAAAGAAGCGTCTGCTAAACTTCTCCATCGCTTCTGTCAGGCCGTGGTCTTTTCGCTGTTGAACGACCGCAGCCAGAAACGCGTCCGTAATTCGCGAAGGTTCGTGACAAAGATATTCAAGCCAAGGTCGCAAGCTTTCGGCCGTCCGCGCGTGCAGGATGCCGTTGAGTAAATCTCCGTCGATCTTCGGCCCGAGACCTGCAGGGGAGAAAAGGCAAATCGCTCTGCAATCCACCTGGGCTCGGAGAGCAATGCGGGTGGCAAGAGCAGCGCCAAAAGAATGGCCGCACAGCACGGATGGACCCACACCGATATCGGCAAGCGTCCGTTCCACTGCGGTGGCGACGTCGTCCAGATCCACGGGCGTATCGCGCGGCGAGCGTCCGTGGGCAGGCAAATCCAGTGCGAGCACGGGTGCATTGACACGCCCGCACGCAAGCATGCCTCGCCAGATGTTCAAATCTGCCGAGAGCCCATGCAGGAGAACGATGGGAAAACCCTCGCCATGCCGCATCCACGTACTGTTGAGCAGCTCGCTCCTATTGTGCGCGGGCATCGGCCGGGTTGACGGCACATCGATGTTCCGCGCCGCGGGAGCCTGAGCGCCGCTTCCGGCGTTGGGTATCGGAAGGACGTCATCTCGTACGATTCGGCCGCGCGGCCCGGTTCCTACAACGTTGTCCAAATTGATATTGTTCTCGCGCGCAATTCGTCGGGCGAGCGGCGTAGGATTAGGAGGACGCTTTGACGTCGTTCCTTCAATCAACGGTCCTACCGGAGCATCCTGCTTGCTCGTAGTCGCTGGTTGCAGCGCAATGATTGCAGCGGTTTCGTAGGGCTCACCCTCGAGAAAAATACGGGCCACTTCGGCGCCGACATCGACTTCGATGTCGCTTGCTATCAGCCGGCAAACTCTTCCCGCCGCGGGCGCCTCAACCTCCACCGCTGCCTTATCGTTGTCGATTTCGAACAAAATGGCGCCGGATTTGACCTCCTCGCCGTTTTCCACGAGCCATCGTGAGATCTTTCCAGTCGATACCTCAAGGCTGACTTTCGGGTAGCAGACATCGATGGGCATGACGTGTCCTTCTGTGAAGAGCGACCCTTTCAAGGATCCGGTCGGTCTTCAATAACGAAATTTAATTCCAATTATGAAGAGGAGATAGCGTCGCTGTCAATCGGACCAAACGTGGTCGGAGACTCGCTGTTACCCATACTCCGTTTATGGAACTAAATTCCATTTTCTGTTGAAATAGCCTATGGTTTGTGCGAAGGCTGTTCGGCGAACTCCCCGGGTCTGCCGCCGGCAAGATGAGATGCAGGATTCATGATACGCGACGCTGAAGTGCTGGATGAACTGTCGCGTACCATTCGGCGTTTCGTCCGGGAGCGGTTGATTCCGGCAGAGGCAAAAGTCGACGAAGACAATGAGGTTCCTCCCCAAATCATCTCGGAGATGGCGGCGCTCGGTCTCTTCGGCATGGCAATTCCAGAGGAATACGGCGGTCTCGGCCTCACGATGGAGGAGGAGGTGTCTGTCGCCTTGGAACTCGGCTACGCGGCGCCAGCTTTCCGTTCGGTGATTGGCACCAACAATGGAATCGGCTCGCAAGGTATCATCGTGGACGGCACCGAAGCGCAAAAGCTTTTCTGGCTTCCGAAGATGGCGGATGGATCCGTGATCGGCTCGTTTGCGTTGACCGAACCCGACGTCGGTTCGGACGCAGGCGCTATCAAGACGACGGCCGTGAAGGACGGTGATCACTACATTATCAACGGAGCCAAGCGATTCATAACGAACGCGCCGGTCGCGGGCGTGTTCACATTGATGGCCCGCACAGGCGCTCCGGGTTCATCCGGCGTTACTGCTTTTCTGGTCCCGGCCGACTGTCCGGGACTGACCCTCGGCACTATCGACAGGAAGATGGGACAGCGCGGCACGCGGACATGCGACGTAGTGCTGAACAGTTGCCGCGTGCCCGCCGACGCCGTGATTGGCGGCGTGGAAGGGCAGGGCTTCAAGACGGCGATGAAAGTGCTCAACCGCGGCCGTCTTCATATCGCGGCGGTCTGTGCGGGGGCCGCGCAACGCCTTTGCGACGAGTCCGTCGCGTTTGCGCGCAATCGGGTCCAGTTCGGCAAACCGATATCAGAGCATCAGTTGATCCAGGCGATGTTGGCCGACAGCGCGACCGAGACCTTGGCAGGACGCTGCATGGTGACGGCGACCGCGCGCCGGTTCGACGCCGGGGAGCGCATCGTGCAGGAGGCCGCCAGTTGCAAGCTGTTCTGCTCCGAGATGGTAGGCCGGGTTGCGGATCGTGCGGTGCAAATCCACGGTGGGGCCGGTTACATACAGGAATACGCCGTCGAGCGGTTCTATCGCGACGTTCGGCTTTTCCGCCTCTATGAAGGCACCTCTCAAATCCAGCAGATCATCATCGCCCGCGAGATGACGGCGGCTTGACCGGCATGGCCGTACAGCACGAAATGCGCGGCGATGTCGTCGTCGTGACCATAAACAACCCGCCGGTGAACGCGCTTGGGAAGGCGGTTCGTCAACTTTTGCTGGAACTTGCCGAGGAATTTGATGCCGACCGCACCGTCAAGGCAGTGGTGCTGACCGGCTATGGCCGTGTATTTGTAGGCGGCGCCGATATCACCGAGTTCGAAAAGCCGCTCGAACCACCATACCTACCGGACGTCGTGGCTCGCATCGAAGGCGCGTCAAAGCCTTGGATCGCTGCGCTCGGCGGGGCAGCGATGGGAGGCGGCCTCGAGCTTGCGCTAGGATGTCGCTTTCGGGTCGCCGGCGCAGATGCACGTTTTGCGCTGCCGGAGATCAATCTCGGGCTCATACCCGGCTCCGGTGGTACCCAGCGCCTTCCTCGTGTGATTCCCGTCGACGTGGCCGTCCGCGTCGTCTCGGAGAATTTGGTACTCGATGGCCGTCGTGCCGCCGAACTGGGGCTCGTCGATTACCTGACCGAACTGCCCGTCGTCGATGCAGCGGTGGAATTTGCCCGCAGCGCCATTGCGCGACCGCTGCCCACGGCCGCCTCCGGCCGCGATCCCGTGCATTTGGAGACAAAGGCGCTCGAGGAAGCGGACGCACGGGTGCGCCGCTCCGCGAGAAGTGCCGCCGCGCCGCTTCTCGCGTTCGCAGCCTTGCGAACGGGTCTGGAACGTGGCGTCGAGGCAGGTCTGGAACAGGAGCGTTCGACATTCCTCCATCTTCGCGATAGCCGAGAAGCCGCCGCCTTGCGTTATTTGTTCTTCGCGGAGAAAGCTGCGCCGAGACCGGCCGACCTGCGAGATGTGGAGCCGCTACCGATTAAAAAGGTCGGTGTCGTCGGCGGCGGCAAGATGGGGGTTGGTATCGCGGTGGCCTTGCGCAACGCTGGCATTCCCGTCGTCCTGGCCGACCGCGACGTACCCAGCCTCGGGCGCGAGCTCAACGAACTGCGCGCCATTTTTGCCGCCGCGCAAAAGAAGGGTGTGATCTCCCTCGCTGATGTCGAGGCGCGTATGGACGGGGTAAGCGGCACTTTAGCCTTTGACGCGTTCAGCGACTGCGACCTTGTCGTCGAAGCTGTGTTCGAGGACCTTGCTGTGAAACGCGACGTGTTCTCACGCTTGGCCCAAGCGTGCGCTCAAGAAACCATCCTCGCAACGAACACGTCGTACATGGACCCGCGCCAGATCAGCGACGGACTGGTGCGGAGCGAGCGTTTCATCGGGCTGCACTTCTTCAGCCCTGCGCAGGTCATGAAGCTCCTGGAGATCGTCCCCACGCCAGAGACTCGACCCGCGGTCATCGCGACAGCGTTCGAACTTGCAAGGAGGCTGGGCAAAGTGCCCGTGCGCTCCGGCATCTGCGAGGGATTCATCGGCAATCGCATCCTCAAGCGGTACCGGGCGGACGCGGAAGCAATGCTGTCAGAGGGTGTCGCCATAGCCGACATTGATGCGGCGATGCGCGGCTTTGGCTACGCCATGGGGCCGTTCGAGATGCAGGACATGGCTGGTCTCGATATCTCGTTCATGCATCGGGAAGCAGCGAGGGCAAGGGGCGAGAGTATTCCGGAAACTCCAGGCGATCTGCTCGTGCGTGCGGGCCGGAAGGGCCAGAAATCCGGCGGGGGATGGTATGATTACGCGCCCGGCGAGCGTACTCCGTTGGTTTCCGCGGATGCGGCGAGGATTCTGGAGGCGATGCTTGGAGCTCGTCCGAAGCAATTGTCCGCCGAAGCAATCGTCGATCGGCTTGTTTCTGCGATGGCGCATGAGGGACAAGCCATTCTCGATGAAGGAATTGCTTCAAAGCCAAGCGACATCGACCTTGTCGAGGTGCACGGCTACGGCTTTCCGCGTCGGCATGGCGGGCCTATGTTTCGCATGAGCAGGCGATGACTACGTCGTCCGATTCCGTCGGCGCGCCAGCGCCGCCACAGCGCTATCCCGACGTCTTGCGGCGGCCACTGCCACGACGTGTTTCGGACTTGATCTTGTCGAGTATGCGCTGCGAGCCTTCCAACAGATCACTTACGACAGAGTCGCCCGCGGCCTTGGCGTCGCCGCGCCTCAGTGCATCGATGATGCGGTCGTGCGGGTGCACGTCGAACGTCAACCTTTTCGCCAGCGGATATTGATTGCTGACAAAGGGACCCGCAAGGAGCCAGAGGTTTTCGATCACCTTCACCAGTACGCTGTTGTTGGATTTTCGATAGATGGAGAAGTGAAACGACTGGTTTGCGGATAGCGCCTTCTTCCAGTCCTGATCTTCTTCCGAACGGAGAAAATCGCGCTGATACTGCTGCAGATCCGAGATTGCACGGCGCGTCATGTTGGCCGCGCTCAATTCGGCGGCAAGGCGTTCCAAGGGCACTCTCGTCTGACGGATCTCCAGGTAACCCGGAATTGTCAGAACCGGTACCCTTGGCTGATGGCCAAGCTTCAGTTCCAAGGCTCCGTCGGCAACCAACTGGATGATAGCCTCTCGAACAGGAGTCTGCGACGTTTGATATGCGGCCGCGAGATTCCGGATGTTCAACCTGCTGCCAGGCTCATAGAGACCTGACATCAGCGCGAGACGCAGTTGGGCGTATATGCGCTCAGCAAAGCTGTGTCTTGCCACGGCGAGTGTCTGGACGGAGCGTCCCGTGATATCGCCCGGCGTAGCGTCAGGATCGCTTCTCATTCCGCATCTCCGCGCAGGATTCAGGGCATCTTCGAATCGACCAAGCAGTCTGTAGCAAACAGCGCCGCCGCTCCGGAAGTGCATGCCGGGCCGAGTATCGGTCCGGCATGGCTACTCAAACTATACCTGCTTCCAGGTCTGCTGCTTGAGATACGCCTCGTGTGCGCGTGCGACGCCATCCCTGTTGAGCTCGAATCCATATCCAGGCTTCTTCGAAACCGGCAGGAAGCCATTCACCGGCTTAAGGCTGGGACTTTCAACCAGATCCTCATCCAGCAACTGCCACATGATCTGGTTGGCGTCGTCGAGATTCGGAACCGTAGCGCCGATCTGATTGGCGATGCATGTGGTGATGCCGGTCTCGAATATCCCGTGGATATTGATCCTGACGTTGGCTGCCTCCGCGATTGCCGCCGCCTTGCGCCAGCGCATGGCGCCGCAGGTTTCATGGACGCCGAGAACGATGGCCTCGACGGCACGCGAGCGACACATCTCGAATACCTCTTCGGGAAGGTAGACGCTCTGGTCGGCCGACAACGGCACTCCAGCGCCGCGAAGTCTCAACAACGCGTCAGATCCACCGATGCCGGGAACCGGCTGCTCCATCATCTCGATGTCGAACACCTTGAGCCGCTCGAGCATGCGCAACGCCCTCAACGTATCCCAGGCTTCGTTTGCATCCAGACGTAGGCGGACATGAGGCGCGGCGTCACGCACCGCTTTGACGATCGCCACGTCAAGATCGTCGCTTCGTCCGACCTTCACGTAGAGGGCGGGATACCCATCCGCAGCCAACTCTGCCGCATGCGAAGCAAGCTGCTCGGGCGTGTCTCCCTGTACGAAGCCGAAATAGCCAACCTTGTCCCTGACAGCGCCGCCAAGCACGTTGCAGACAGGCTGCCCAATTCCCTTTCCGATTGCATCCCACATTGCAAGCTCCACTCCTGACATCGTCCTGGAGAAGAACCTGTACTGGCTGCCGACCCCTCGAGCCTTGAACCCCGACTGGAAGTAATCCCAGATCATCTTGTTTCCGTCGAACACCGACTTGCCGATGAAGTGCGGTATCGCATCGTGGAGGACAGCCAGCATCGGCTCGATGGTTGGCCCTACGCCGGATTCGGCGATACCTACGATTCCTTCGTCCGTCTCCACTTCGATCAGCACCACGGGCGACGAGACCGTCACGCCATCCGCCCAAAAGTAGTCCTGCTTGAACTTACAAAGCAGCGGCGTGGTACGAATGTTCCTAATCTTCACGGGATGCGTCCTTTCAGAGTTATCTTTGTATATGATATATCAATATGGAGTGCGGGCATTCCCTTAGGAGGCGTGCTGGAGCGGCAGCCCGGGCTCGTGAACTTCGAATGCAACGAGCCGGGGCTGATGTGACAGAGTCGCAAAACAAGTTCGCATGTCGGGCCCTCCGAAACAGAGGTTGGTGACAAGCGGATCGGGTAGTGCGTGAAGCGCGTAGTTGCCACCGCTTCCGCGGAATTCCAGAACCGCGCAGCTGTCCAAAGCGGCGGCGTATACGGCGCCGGATGCGCTGACGGCCAAGCCGTCGAATCGGACTCGCCCCCCGGGGCTGGCAAACAAGAACCCCCCGGCAGGCGATGGCCACTCGGCTTTGCGAAGATGGCCGGGCGCTTCCACCGGCCACATCCAGATGCGGCCAGTGTAAGTTTCCGCCACATAGAGCGTCCTGCCATCTGGCGACAGGGCGATGCCGTTTGGCGAGATCATTCCCGACACGACCTCGATGATCTCTGATCCGTCACTTTTCGCCCAATAGACGGACCCCAAATCCATGTCGCGTTGGCGACGCTTGCCCATGTCGGTGAAATAGAAGCCCCCATGCGCGTCGAACACCAGATCGTTGGGCCCGCGCAACGGTTGATCGCCGCAGCGCTCGTAGAGGCGGCGCACCTTTCCTGTCGGCAGATGCACGACATCGATGCTTCCGCATTCATATGACGCGCTTTGAAGTCCGGGACGAAGCCGACCCGATTGCACCTCAATCCAATCCATGCCCCCGTTGTTGCAAATGAAGACGGTGTCGTCTGGACCCATGGCTGCCCCGTTGGGCCCACCCGCCACGGTTGCGATGGTTTCGACCGTCCCATCGGTCTGGACGCGCTTCAGGGATTGATCGGCGATGTCGACCAGAATAATCGACCCGTCCGTCATCCAGATAGGCCCTTCGGGGTAGACAAGTTTGTCGGTGACCGTGCGCATTTCGCTACCTCGACCCTATCCGACGATCCGAACGACCGCTTCGATCTCGACCCGGATGTTCGCGGGAAGCGACCCCATGCCCACGGCTGAGCGAGCGTGTTGTCCGCGTTCGCCAAGCACCTCGACCAATAGTTTTGAACAGCCCTCCAAGACCCGCGCATGATCGCGGAAATCAGACGTAGCATTCACCATGCCGAACAGCTTCAGGAACTCGACATCGTCAAGCGAGCCTGTGATTGCGCGGGCCGACGCGAGCATGTGGAGACCGCAGAGCCTCGCCGCTTCGATCCCATCCTCGACCGAATGGCCGGCACCGATTTTGCCTTCCAGGTATGACCCGTCAGGCAGTTTTGGCACCTGGCCGGCCATGAAGACGATCTCGCCAGCGCGGCGGAAGGGCACGTATGTATATTTAGGCGCGATCACTTCCGGCAATTGGATCCCAAGTTTTTCGAGCCGTTGTTCAGCACTCATTGGCTTTCCCATCTCAGCTAAATCTTGAGTTCGGACATGTAGACCTCGCGATCCACGTTGCGGCCGCTGAGGACGACCATCACGGTGCGACCGCGCAGATTGAGCGAACCGGCCAACACCGAACCCAATGCCAGCGCACCGCTGGGTTCGGCGACCAATCCGAACTCGGAAAGCGCTGTGGACATTCCGAGCCTCGCATGGTCGTCGCTCCCCCGAACGACGCCAGCCAAACCAGAGCGATTGATTTCAAACGTCAGTTCACCCGGTTCGGGTGACAAAAGCGCATCGCAGATCGTCTTTTCGGTGGAGCGGAGCGTGATCCGTTTTCCCTGTTCGATGCTGCGCGCGGTATCGTCATGAGCCTCTGGTTCGGCGGCCCAAACCCTCGTGCCGCTCGCAATCTCCTGCAACGCAAGGACGCTGCCGGCGGCTAACCCGCCGCCGGAACATGCGACAACGAAATCATCGACTGAAAGGCCGGACGCTTCCGCCGAACGCACCCCGTGAAGCGCTACGGTCGCGGCGCCCGCGATGACATCGCGATCATCGAATGCGGGCACATAGGTGAGACCGGTGTCGTCACGCCATTCCGAAACCAGCGAAGTCCGATCGACAGTGCTCCGGTCATAATGGACGACCTCTGCGCCGAGCTTGCGCGCGCCTTCGACCTTCGCGCGTGGGGCATCCTGGGGCATCAGAATGACGACACGCTTTGCACCAGCCCTGCGTGCCGCCCATGCAACGGCAAGTCCGTGGTTGCCGGAAGAAAGAGCCAGCACTCCACGACCCAAAGCTTCGCCGTTCAGTTTACGGATCTTGTTCCACGCGCCGCGAATCTTAAAGCTGCCGGTGGGCTGGAGCGTTTCGGCCTTCACAAGCAACCTGCACCCCGTCAGATCGTCCAATGTCGGACTGTGAAACAACGCCATGTTCGAAAGCACGCCATCCAGTGCGGCTGACGCTTCCTCGATTTCAGCGAATGTAGGGCCGTTGCCTCGGTGGACCGCCTTCACGATTAGATCCCGCGACTGCAAGTTGACATGATATATCGCTCCAAACACGGTGTCATTTGGGCTCAGCGGTTGGGCTTTCCCTTACGAGCCTGATGGGTGGTCAATTTTTTCACGATCAGCGATGAACCCTTTTCCAGGCCCTGCAAGACGATCTCTCCGGCTTCACGAGAGGCGCGCCGCCGCATCGCATCTATCAACAGCAGGTGTGGATGGGCGCTGTCGTGCGGGTGGATTGCCGAGGGATATTGGTTGATGAGAAAGGGTCCGGTCAGAAGCCACAGGTTCTCGATCGTGTTCAGAAGCACCTCGTTTCCAGAAGCCGCGTAGACAGTGAAATGAAATTCGGTGTTCAGGGACAAGGCCTCCTTCCAGCGCTTCTTGTTTTCAGCACTGAGGAATTTCTCGTTGATGCGAGCGAGTTCGTTCAGCGTGGTATCCGAAATCAGCGGCGTGGCCGTCTCGGTCGCGAGCCGCTCAAGTGGCGCGCGTACCGCCTTGATCTTCAGATACCGCTCCACGGTGAGGACTGGTACACGCAACTCGTGTCCCGGCCGCAGTTCGAGCCCGCCTTCCCTGACCAGTTGCATGATCGCTTCGCGGACAGGAGTAGGCGAAGTCTCGAAGGCTGCAGCGAGATGACGGATGTTCAGTCGCTCGCCGGGCTCAAACGCACAGGTCATCAAGTTCGACCTCAGACGTTTGTAGATCATCGTCGACAAACTGTCGCGCGACAGGCCGGCATCGGGATCATCGGCATCCTCGCTGAAAGTTCGCATACCGCTCCGATCCTCGTCGCCCCGAAGCATATCGCTTATCCCTGCCCGCGGTCCGCTTCAATCCGGTCGTGCTCGGTGGCGTGCGCGTTCAGCCTCTCCTGGAGCATCTTTGCGCCGAGTTGCTCGTTTTTTTCGACCATTTCCAACAATCTGCGCGGGTTGCCAGCGATCGCCTTGACCGAGCGTCCCCTGGATTCCGGAATGCAGATTTCCACCTTCTTCGTTTTCATGGCCTTCATGAGGATCTTTGCGACATCCTCCGGCCGGGCAGGGGGCCTTGCAAATGCCACCGCCACGCCCTTCCTGGCTTCATCTTCCAGCATCCTGGTTTCCGTCGCGCCGGGATGAACGATCGTAAAGTCTATCGACGACCCTCGCTCTTCGAGCGCCAGCGCCAAATGCAGTGTGCGCAATGCGCTCTTCGATGCCGAATAGCTGGCGATCCCGGGGAGTGCGAGGAAAGCAGACATGCTGCACACGGTGATCACGTGGCCGCTCGCCTGGGCCTGGAAGCGCGGCGTCACCGCCAGGATCCCAAGCATTGGTCCGAGCACATTGACCTCGAACGTTTCCTTGTGCTTCGCCAGGGGAACGTCCTTCGTCAAACCCGGATAAACCACAGCTGCGTTGTTCACCAACACGTCCAGCCTGCCGAAGACCTCATATGTCGTATCCAGCGCGGCTTGCCAGCTTTCTGGAGAACGGATGTCGAGGCACACGTGGCGCGCGTTCGCGCCAAGTTCAGATGCCAGCGACCCGGCGCCGCTTTCGTCGATATCCGCGACCATGACGCGATGGCCACGCGCGACGGCCAGTCGTGCGAAGGCCGCGCCAATTCCCCTCGCGCCACCGGTCACCAAAACGACTCTCGAGAGTTCACCTATCATGACGCTTTCCTTGTATGATATATCGCGGCATTTCAAGCCGTCCAGTTCATTTTGCTATGGTCGCGAAGCGGGCGCGGACCTGGCGGCTCGCCCTCGAATGCTCTCTCGGAAGACCGTCAGGATGCCCGCACAGGCTATGACAAACACCCCCACGATAGCCCACAGATCGAGATGCTCGCCAAACAGGAAGAGACCAAAAGCCGTCGCCCAGGCAAGCTGCGAATAATGCATCGGCGCAATCTGGTTTGCATTGCCGCTGCGCGCTGCGGTCAAGAGCGCCAGTTGGCCAAGGCCAAAGCACACGCCGCCACACACGAGCGTCAGGAACTGGCCGAGGCTTGGCACCGTGATGCCGACCACCAACATCGCGCAAAGATTGAAGGTGAGAAGATAAACCATCAGCGTTCCGAGGACGCTGGTTTTCTTGGCCGCCCCGCCCACGCTTCTCATGATCAGGATTGAGGATCCGGTCGCGAGCCCGGCGCAAGTTGCGGCCCAGTGGCCCAGTTCGAAGGTCTGGAAACCTGGCTTGACCACGAGGAGAACGCCGACAAAGCCAGCAAATACTGCCAACCAACGCCAGATTCCCACATGTTCCTTCAGGATGAAGATGGACATGACGGTGACGAAAAATGGAGCGAGAAACAACAGCGCATAAGCATCCATCAGGGGAATGGTGGTCAGCGCATAGACCGCGCATATACTCGCAACCACGCCTGAGATTGCCCGGGCGTGAACGGCGAGCGGACGTTCAGTTCTCCAGAACTCGGTCCACTTCTCGTTCGGATGACGTGTGGCAAGCAGGATCACCGCTCCGAAAAAGGTCTCCAGGAACGCGATCTCAAATATGCTCAAGCCCGGTCCAACGAGCTTTATAGCCACGTCTGATAAGGAAAATCCGGCATACGCAAGAAGCGCCAGAGAGTGAACTTTGGTCAAAGCCGATCTTTCGAAACCGGCGCTCGGCCATGGTGATACGCGATATCCGAATGAGAGAGCGTCCGGGGTATCCTCGCAACGAAGCAACTCATCGGATTACTTCAAGGCCAAGGCGTTCGCCGGAGAGCCGACGCCACCCAATTTGTTGAGAGGCGCGGACACAAACAGACCCTCGTACCGGCCATCCTGTTCGCAATCCCTTGCCAAGGCATCCAGGGCGAACATCTCGCCGATCGCGGTGCCAAGCAAAGGGATGAGGCGGTAGTGCAAGAACCCTTCAGTCGTGGTGGTGTCGAAGGGCTGAACCTCCAACGCGGGGTTATCGCCGGCCACGGCGGAAAGGGACTTGTTCCAAATCCATCGGGCGGTCTCTTCAGAGCGAGACAGGCCGCAAGCAGCAAAATCTTCACTGTCCGCAAGCGCATTTCGGGTCTCACGATCGGCCTGTTCGTACCAGTGTACCCAGCCGAATCTCAGAAGCAGGATATCACCGGGAAGCAGCTTTGTTTCCTGGCTGCGGAGGCACGCTTCCAGGTCGTGAATGGTGATTGCGTCGGAGTCGCCAGGGCGGATCGGTCTCCCCAACGCGCGGCGGAAGCGCTCGAGGTCGGCCAGCACAAACCGTCCGGCAATTCCTCGCTCCGCCCAATGTTCGATGCCAAGACGAGACCCTTCGCGCCCGGTAATCGATGCCTCCTGATGACCTTGGTAGTATCCATGCACTGGATGTCGGATGTGGCCCAGGCTGTCCCACTGCGTCGACGATTGCGGGAAAAAATCGTCATAGATATCGTCGGCGCCGGCATGATCGAAGCAAATCGAATGCTTCAGGCGCTTGCGGCCGAAGAGTGCGGGGTCCGGCAAATCCAACGACCAGTTGAGTGAGAAAACAGCGCCCTTTGTCACAAGACTTGCTGCCCTGATGACGCAATCGGCATCGAGAAGCCCGATGCTCCCAATCTGGTCTGCCTGCCCGTAGAACGGCCAAGACGAGCCGGGCGGAGAGCGATCATCGCCCCTCAGTTCATCGTAGGAAGGTCTCGCTTGTGATGAGTGCATTGGTTGCTTCTTACTGCCAAATTAGAGATAGCGGGACCGGATCGAGTGCTTGGCGCTATCCAGGAGCATGGCAGCAATAACGAGCCCCCCTTGGATCATTTGCGTGTAGTGGGGTTGCAGCATCAGCAGATTGACCGCAGTTCTGATCGAGCTGAGCAACAGCACTCCGGCAACCACGCCCGACAGTTTGCCCTCTCCACCCTTCAGGCTGACGCCCCCGATGACCACCGCGGCGAAGGCCTCGAACAGCATGCCTATGCCCAGATTTGGCGTGGCGCCGGAGGTGCGCGTCGCAAGGAGCCAGCCGGCAAAAGCCGCAAGAACGGCGGATAGGAGGAAGGCCGCCGCCGAGACGCTTCTCACTCGAATTCCCGCTCTGAAGGGAGCGACTGGATTTCCACCCACAAGATAGACGTATCGACCAAAAGGCGTCTTGGTCAGAATGAAGGTAAAGGCGAGAAACACTGCCACTGTGACCCAGGCGAGCAGGGGTACGCCCAAGACTTTGGAAAGCGCAACTGCGCGAAGCGGCGAGGGCAGACCGAAGACCGTCTTCCCGCCGCTCAATGCGACAACCGCGCCGCGAAATAAGATGTAGCTGCCCAAGGTAGCTATGAAGGCGTTGAGTTTCAGCCGGATCACCAGAAACGCGTTGAAGCTGCCGACCGCCAGACCGACGCATAGGGCCACCAACAGGCTGCCTGGCACCACAAGCCATAGGGGTTGAGGCGTCCAGCCGAAGCCTGCCGCGCTTGAACTCACCAGGACTGCCGTAGCCATCGCCGCCAACGCCATCGTCGATTCGATCGAGAGGTCGATCTGGCCAGATATGATGGCAATCGACAGGCCTACGGAGAGGATCCCGACGAAAGCCGACTGTTCCACGATGTTCAGAAAGATTCCCGTCTGCCCGTATCCAGGAATGAACAGGCAGAATGCAAGCAAAGTTATCGCCAGAATCGCCCAGACGATATTGTCGACGAAAAGCTCCACGAGTCGGAGAGAGCCGGCTCGCGGTTCGGTTTGTCTTGTGGCGTCGGACAGCGACATGAATGCGACCCGACAAGATTATTTCGATTTGACGGCAAGTTCGGCGGCCGCCTTCGCCTTGAGATCCGGAACGATCGCATTTCCCCAATGAACCGCATCGTCGACGTTTGCCGGGTCGATGAGCTGTCCCGGAATGGTGATGGTGGGGCTCCATTTCTCGATTGTGAGTTTAGAGCCAATGCCCAGGATGTCGTAGTTTCCTTCGACCATCTTGTCGCCGTTGACCACATTTTCGAAGAATGCTGCGACGGCAAAAGCTTCCGCGTACAGCGGGGCCTCTATTGATGCTTGCTGCCAGCCGGCCTTTATCTGCGCGATCGCTCCGGGGTCACCATCGCCATCGACTATGATCAGGTCGCCGGGTTTCTTGCCCATGGCTTCCAGCACGCTGACCACGGCGCCGGCCAGATAGCCGGAATGGTAGAATATGGCATCTACGTCGCCTTGAGATGTCAGGTAGTCCTGGGCAATGTTTGCCGCGACTGTCGGCTCCCACAACTGGGCCGCTTTGCTGGTGACCTCAATGTCCGGATAGCCGGCTATCACGCTGTCGAAACCCTGCGCGAGCTGGACTGCGTAGTTGTCGCCGGGGTCACCCATGATTTGCAGGATCTTGCCGGCGTAGCTACCCTTGCGTTGCTTTATCCGCTCGGCCATGTCGCGGGCTACGGCAGCGCCGATCTCCGTGACCCCGGCAATTGACGTGAAGTCGACAGGAGTGTTCGTGATCGGCCGGTCGAACGCGATGACCTTTATCCCCGCAGCGCGTGCCTTCTCGATCCCCGGGACCAGTGCGTCAAAATCGACTGCAGCTATGATGATCGCTTTCGGAGCGAGGTTTATCACGTTGTCGATTTGATTGAGTTGCAGCTCCGCCTTGTTGCCGGCGTCGAGGACATCGAGCGTGTAGCCCAATTGCTCCAACAGCGGCTGGGATACTTTTCCGGCCTGGGTGTAGAAGAGACTTCCCGAGTCCGGAATCAAAAAATAGACCGCTCCTTTAGCCTCGGCATGAGCTCCTGTTGTGGAGTAGGCCGCGGCCGTCGCCGCAAGCAGTGCTAAGGTTTGACGTCGGTTGATATGCATGACTTTCCTCCCTGAACTCATTGTATTTGGACGGGTGGCCCGTCACCCGTGATCGCTTGCGAAACCGTCTCGTGCGTGCAGTCGCTGGTCGACTTGTCCAAGACCAGCCGGCCTTGCCGGAAGACCACGAGCCGATCCGCAATCTGGAAAGCGTGATGCAGATTGTGGGTGACGATGATTACGGCCAAGCCTTGATCCCTGACACGGCGAATGTTCTCGAGGCCACGCCTTACCTGTTCGATTCCCAGAGCCGCGAATGGCTCGTCCAGGACGACGAGTTTTCCTCCCCAATAGACGAAGCGATTGAGCTCGATTGCCTGACGCTGCCCGCCCGAAAGGTGCTCCGCGTTCTGCCGTACCGACTTCACCTTTGTGCCGCCGTCGGCCATCACCTTTTCGGTGATGCGCTGCATTTCCCTTTCCCGCAGAACCGGCACACCGAGAACGCGTTTGACCAGCTCCCGACCCATGAAGAAGTTGGCCACGACATCGACGTTCATGCAGATCGACAGATCTTGATAGACGATCTCGATTCCGAGTTCTTTCGACGCGCGCGGGGACTCGAATTCCCGTGGAATGCCTTCGAAGACCAAGCGGCCCGACGTCGGCTTTACGCTGCCTGAAATGATCTTGATGGCCGTCGATTTCCCAGCGCCGTTGTCGCCAAGGAGTGCGACGACCTCGCCAGCCGCGACGCCAAGCGAAACGTCCTGAAGCGCCGCGATGGCGCCGTAACGCATGGTGACATTTTCAAGCTGCAGAAGATCGCCGCCATGCTTCGGTTCGGTTTCTGTTGAACTCATGCGCGGCGCAACCAGTGTTCGAGTCGCTGCGTGCTTTGAGAACTCGTGAGGGCGCACGCCCGACACATTCAGTGTCTGGACAAAGACTAGGCGTGGTAGGCGGTGTCGAGATTGCAGATTGCGCAACGCAGGATGCGTTTGGCGCGAGGTCTGCTCGCGGATTTATGTGCGCGCCGTTGGCAGATACGCTTGGGAATCCGCAGCGACGTTGTCGGCGCGCTGCCATTGGGCAACCGCAACAACGCCGACTTGGTCTTGCGACTGAATGGCGATCAGGATCGCAGGTTAGGTGCTCGGATCTAGAGCCGCAAATGCGATTTCCGACGCGGCGACGGCACGGTCGATGTCCGCTTCGGTATGTGCTGCACAAAGAAACATGTTGTGCTTGGGATGGAAGTAAATCCCTTGCTCAAGCATTGCGAGACAAAATACCTCGCCTTTATGGAAGTCGGGATCATCTTCGAACATTACCAGAGGCATCTGCACCGGCCCGCTCTGGCGCAGGCGCAGGCCCGCTTTTTCGGCCTGCAAATCGAGGCCGTCACGCAATCGCGTGCCCAGCCGCTCCAGATGGGCGACCACGTCGTCGCGACGGGCGACTTTCAACGTCGCGATGCCGGCGGCCATGGCAACGGCGCCGCACCAGAAAGAACCCGTCACGAACACTTGCGCAGCGGCGCCGCGAAGCCAGTCTGCACCCGTGACCGCAGCCAGAGGATAGCCATTGGCTATCGCCTTGCTCCACCCAGAAAGATCGGGCCTCACGCCGAGGTCTTCCCAGCTTCCACCCAGGTTCAGTCTGAGGCCGGCTCTTACTTCGTCTATGACGAGGGCGGCACCTTCCCGATCGCATATCTCACGAAGCAAACGGGCGAATTCGGGGAGGGGCAGTTGCTGATCCTTGCCAAAATCGTGTTTGAAGGCTGACACCACGATGGCAGCGATGTCTCCTTTCGCGGCCTCCGCGGCCAGTCGTACACTTTCCGGATCATTGAACTCATAGGTCACAAGATTCGCGCGGTCTTCGGCCGTCACGCCAAGGACGGAGGGCGAACACCAGGGAACAGCGCCGTGATATGCGCCGCGTGCGACCAGCACTTTTTTTCGTCCGGTTGCCGCGCGTGCGATCGTAAGGCAGGTTGTCGTCGCATCCGTGCCGTTCTTCTGGAACTGTACCCAGTCCGCGGCGGGGATCATCGAGGTGAAGAGTTCCGCCAGTTCGACGAGCGCCTCACCCGGCCCGTTCAGGCAATCGCCTTCCGCGGCTTGGCTGGCGGCGGCCGCCTCGATCTCGGGGTGCCTGTAGCCGAGGTAGTTGGGGCCCCAGGCGCACATGAAGTCTATGTAGCGGCGGCCATCGACATCCCAGAGCGTCGAGCCGTCACCCCGTCTAAAGAACTGCGGATAGCCGGCAGGCAGCCGCGCGGCGTTCAGATGCCCCCACATGCCGCCCGGGATGACGCGCGCCGCGCGCTGGCGGAAAAGAGCGTCTGCAGAAGTGGTATCAGACATGGTCGACTCCCGAGATGATGTGGCTGGCGACGGCACCGGTTGCTGCAGCATGGCGATTGCGGCGCGGCAACCGGCCGGCCTCACGTTTGCGGGCGGTGTTTCGCCCAATCGGCGGGCGTGACCGCGTAATAGGCGGTGGCCGTTCCCTTGCTGCGATAGATCAACGACGTGCCCGCGGGCAGCCAGATCACGTCCCCAGGGGTCAAAGGATAGGACACGTCGTCGACCACGATCTCAAATGAGTCTTCGATGGCGTGACAGATCAGGATCTCGTCATACCACAGCGTGAAGGGTATCTCGGCGTCCTTGAAATAGACAACGCCGCTTGCAATCCTTGCTCCGGTTTCGTCACTCGTAAACTCGTTCGTGGAGGAGCCCCTTGGCGTGAACGGCTTCTTCTGGAGATCGGCCATCTTGTAAAGCGCCGGCTTTTCGGCCGTTCCATTTATCTCTTTCGACATGGTCGTCTCCTTCAAGTTAAACCGATACAAACGGGCAGCCGTTGCCCGAATGATGGGGCCGGTCTAGAAAAACGCCTGCAGTCCCGTTTGCGCACGGCCGAGGATGAGCGCGTGCACGTCGTGCGTGCCCTCGTAGGTGTTCACCGTTTCCAGGTTCTGGGCATGGCGCATCACATGGTATTCGATCTGGATGCCGTTGCCGCCGTGCATGTCGCGGGCCTGGCGGGCGATGTCGAGCGCCTTGCCGCAATTGTTGCGCTTGACGATCGAGATCATCTCGGGCGCGAACTTGCCTTCATCCATCAGCCGGCCGACGCGCAGCGAGGCCTGCAGGCCGAGCGCGATCTCGGTCTGCATGTCGGCAAGCTTCTTCTGGAAAAGCTGCGTCGCGGCGAGCGGCCTGCCGAACTGCTTGCGGTCGAGCCCGTACTGGCGCGCGCGGTGCCAGCAATCCTCCGCCGCACCCATCGCACCCCATGAGATGCCGTAACGTGCGCGGTTCAGGCAGCCGAACGGACCCTTCAGGCCCGAGACGTTCGGCAACAGAGCCTCTTCGCCGACCTCGACGCCGTCCATGACGATCTCGCCGGTGATCGAAGCGCGAAGCGAAAGCTTGCCGCCGATCTTGGGCGCAGACAGGCCCTTCATGCCTTTCTCCAGCACGAAGCCGCGAATCTGGTTTTCATGCGCAGCCGACTTGGCCCACACCACGAAGACGTCGGCGATCGGCGCGTTCGAGATCCACATCTTCGAGCCGGTCAGCCGATAGCCGTTTGCCGTCTTCTCCGCCCGCGTCTTCATGCCGCCCGGGTCTGAACCGGCATCCGGCTCGGTCAGGCCGAAGCAGCCGATCCACTCGCCGCTGGCGAGCTTCGGCAGGTATTTCTTGCGCTGCGCCTCCGAGCCATAGGCGTGGATCGGATACATCACCAGCGACGACTGCACGCTCATCATCGAGCGATAGCCCGAGTCGATGCGCTCGACTTCCCGCGCCACCAGCCCATAGGTGACGTAGTTGGCGCCGAGCCCGCCATATTCCTCGGGGATGGTGATACCGAGCAGGCCGGCATCGCCCATCTCGCGGAAGATCGCCGGGTCGGTCTTTTCCTCCAGATACGCTTCCTGCACGCGCGGCGCGAGCTTGTCGGCCGCAAAGCTCGCCGCCGCATCGCGCACCATGCGCTCGTCTTCGGCCAGTTGATCCTCAATCAGGAAAGGATCGTCCCAGACGAAACCTCGACTGTGATCCGACATCGCCATCGTACTCCAAGGCTGTGTTCCAGCGCCTTTACCAAGCCGCGTTTTCGAATTCAATCTCAGGAATTTTTTTTTCCTGTCAGAAAATATGTGCTTCCAATTCGGCTGCGGAATTCGCTAGGATCACACACGATATATCGTTGATCAAGACGTCGATATGGCAAATGTCCCACCCGGAGTTTCATCGCGAAGCTGTCAAGCGATGGTTGAGCGGTCAGGCTTGTCGGGTAACTCTACGTACGATCACGCAGCAAGATGGGCTGACATATGCATGAGATCGAGACGAGACAGGCGATCGTAGACGCGATGCAGAGGCTCGAAGCATTGGGCTTCAATCGGGGAACCGCGGGCAACGTCAGTTGTCGCATTGCCGGCGGCATGCTCGTTACCCCGACCGGCGGCAACAGCACCAATGTCGACGTCAATCAGATCGTTCATATGAGCAATGACCACCGTGTGGTCGGAAGTGGTTTTCCTTCGAGCGAATGGCATATGCATGCAGCCATTCTTGCCGCGCTCCCCTCTGTCTGCGCGGTAATCCATACCCATGCAGACGCGTGCGTCGCACTTTCCTGCCTGCGCCAGGACCTGCCTGCCTTTCACTATACGGTCGCTGCTTTCGGCGGCGACAACGTGCGGTGTTCGCGATACGCCACGTTTGGCACTATGGCTTTGGCTGCCGCGGCTGTAGAGGCGCTCGAAGGCCGCACGGCCTGCCTGCTTGCGAACCACGGCATGATTGCAGTGGGGCCGACACTCGCGGCCGCGATGAACAACACAATCCGGCTGGAGACGCTGGCGCGGCAATATCTTCTTGCCCGGCAGGCAGGGGAGCCGGCACTGTTGCCACCAGACGAAATGGCACGAATTCGCGAGCGCTATCTGACCTACGGCAAAGGTCTGCTCAAGCCTTGACCCGGGAGCCTGAGGGGCGATGTCCAGTTAATAGAGTCTGCGACCATCTGGCGTCGACGTATTCACCTGAAACGCACGTCTGTAGTGCATCGGACTTGTCTTGAAGCGGGCGCGAAACGCCCTGAAATACGTCGCGGAAGACGTGAAGCCGCTGGCGAGGCCGGTCTCGCGTATGCTCAGCGCGCTATAGATCAGCAGTTCCTTGGCGCGCTGCAGCCTGAACGTCATGTAATAGTTCTTCGGGCTGGCCTTGAGGTGCTTCCCGAAGAGGTGTTGTAGCTCCCGCTGGGAGATGCCGCATTTGTCCGCGATAGCCTGTATCGACAGGGGATCCTCGATACTCTCCTGCATCAATTTCTGTGCGCGCAGAAGAATGGGATTCGTATGCCAAGCATGCCCGTTGATGATCTGCCTCTGCAGATCCGCTTCGTTGCGAATGGCCGGGTAGACGAGATCGTTCGCGACGATGTCGCGCAGTGCTCTGCCGCAAAACCGATCCAGCATGAACAAGGCATAGTCGACCGATGCGAGTTGGCCGGCGCACGTTGACCGGTTGCGGTCGAATACGAAGAGTTGCTCGACTACCTCAGTGTCAGGGTAAAGTTCCCTGAACGAAGCCAACGTGCTCCAGTGACTGGTCGCTCTGTAGCCCTTGAGCAGCCCGGCTTCTCCGAGCAGCAGCGGGGCTGCATCCATGCCGCACAGATGGGCGCCAGCGGCGGCCTGACGCCGCAGCCAACGGAAGAGGGCGGTCTTCCCTCGATCCAGGATGCCGTATGACGAATGCAGCAGAATCAGATCGTACGTTCTGGGCATGTCCAGTGTGGCGTTGACCGGAATCATGATATCCAGATTGGTGCCGCTCGGTTGCCCGTCGATCGACACGAAATCGATGCTGAAAAGCCGCGACTTGCTCAGCCGGTTCGCCGCGCGAAATGGCTCAATCGACAGCAAGGCAGAGTGAAGCGATGCCTCAATGCACAGCACGGCAACGCTATGCTGCCCGTCAAAATCCATCAGCCTGCTTCGTTTCCGATCCATTTCGCCAATACCTGTCATCATCACCAGGCGCGCGCTAATTCTCCTTCAGGCCGTAAACACCTAAATTGCGATAAACGCAATCTCCATTGCGCAAAGCGACATATCGTCGTCGGCATTCGCTGCCACACTCGTTCGACTTGGCAGGAACAAATCTGCGCGAAGCAACTAGCGAAGCCGGGCACAAGAAATGGGAGATTTTTTCATGTTGGCTATTCGAAACGGAGATGGGTACATGGCCCGTACCCTGCGCACGCATGCACTGACACTATCCCTAGCGTGCGCGACAATGCTTGTCCCGGCCAGCTTGGTTACAGCACAGGCTCAGGACAAGCCGTTGGTCATCGCGCGCGATATGGACATAAACTCACTTGATCCGTCCCGCGGGTTTTGTGACACCTGCCAGATCGTTTTCAGTTCGACCTATGCGCGCCTCGTGAATCTCGACAAGGACAACAAGACGATTGTCCCGATGTTGGCGGAAAGTTGGGAAATCAACGCTGATCAGACCAAATTCACGTTCAAGCTTAACCCGAAGGCCAAGTTTTCTGACGGCTCTCCCGTCGAGCCGAAAGACGTGAAATGGTCGCTGGAGCGACTGAAGAACGTCAAGGGAAGCGCATCATACCTCGTGGATCCCGTCAAATCGATCGAGACGCCAGACGCGCAGACGGTGGTCATCGATCTCACCGAGTCCAATTCCGAATTCCTGAGCGTCCTGACAGCTCCATTCCTCGCCATCATCAACTCCGACGTCGTGGCAGAGAATGGCGGTGATGCCGGTACAGACGCGGCCACCAAGGACACTGCCGAACAGTGGCTGCTCGCCAATTCCGCAGGCGCCGGACCGTTCGTCCTGTCCTCCTACAGCCCGAACCAGGAAGTGCGTTTGAAGCGCAACGACAATTACTGGGGAGAAGCTCCAGCTGTGTCGGAGATCATTATGCAGCAGTCCAAAGGCGGCGTCAGCCAGCTGCAGCTCCTCGAGGGCGGGACCGCCGACATCGCGATGCAGGTCGATCCCACGACGGCCAAAAGCATCACCAATGCCGACATCGTGGTCGATACCCAGCCCTCGCTCAACATGGTCTATGTAGCACTCGCACCGGGCGCCAAAGGTCTTCCAAATCCAATGGGGAGCAAGGTTCGCGAAGCCATCGCTCATGCGATTGACTATGACGGAATCATCGACCTTACGGTTGACGGCAAGGGGCGGCGTCTAGCCACTCCCATCCCGGAAGGCTTTCCCGGCACCGGCGGCGCGGAGCCGATTAGCTACGATGTCGAGAAGGCCAAGGCGCTGATGGCCGAGGCGGGAGCCGCCGACGGCTTCACCATCGATGCGATGTATCCGAACGTCAATCAATATGGCGTCGACTACACGCTCATGATGCAGAAGATCCAGCAAGACCTCGCCGAAATCAAGATCGAGCTCAACCTTGAGCCGGTCGAATTCTCG
The DNA here is from genome assembly GCF_007830515.1 of Mesorhizobium tianshanense. Classification (GTDB taxonomy): domain Bacteria; phylum Pseudomonadota; class Alphaproteobacteria; order Rhizobiales; family Rhizobiaceae; genus Mesorhizobium; species Mesorhizobium tianshanense. The sequence goes on along the minus strand of NZ_VLKT01000011.1, from coordinate 48,623 downwards.
GTATGGCGTGAGCGCGTCAATGGCGATGGAATTCCGCTTACAGCGGTCTATTTCGCGCCGGACTTTTTCGGCACATCCCAGTACATCCAGTACTTCGCCATGATGGACGGCACCGTTTGGTACAAGCGGGCCGGCGCAGCAAACGACCCTGAGCTTGCGCGGCCCGAAGTCGCCGGGCTTCTCAAGAAAGCTCTGTCGACCGGCGGCGCGGAAAGTGACGGCTACTTCCGGGAGCTGGCGAAGGGCATTGCCGAGGATCACATCATCCTGCCGATCCTCAGCCCGGACAATGTCTTCGTCTACCGGAAGGGTCTCGAGGGTCTGCGTTTCAGCGCCTGCTGCAACATGGTCTTGTCGGACATTTCCTGGAAATAGACGGACCAAACTACCGCCGACAAGCGGTTGAATGCCGGAGAGGGGCTCTCCGGCATTCCCTGAGTGCGTGCTCAAAGAGGCTCCCATCATGCATAAGAACAAAGATCGTGACGTTGTGGTTGTTGGCGCCGGGCTGTCGGGCCTCTACGCCGCCCTTCTCCTCAAGGAAGCCGGTCTGTCGGTGGCGGTCTTTGAAGCACGCAACCGCGTCGGCGGTCTCACATTTTCACCCAACAGCGCAGCTTACGGCGGTCGTGTGGATCTCGGTGGGCAATGGGTCTCCCCGAAACAAAGGCGCATCAACGCGCTGATCGATCGCTATTCGGCTCCGTTGGTTAAGCAATTCGTGACAGGTCAACGCGTCTGCCTGCACGGAAAGGATACCTTCGTCGGCGCCATGGGGACGGTACCGGGACTCAATGACGAGGAGCAGGCTGACTACAAGAACGCCTACGGTCTTCTCTATGAAGCCATGGATCGGATTGCTCCAAACCCATGGGAAAGTGACGACGCAGCGAAGCTGGATTCGATGACCTATGCGACGTGGGTCAACACCATCTGTCAGCCAGGCCGTGTCCACGGCGCCATGACACGCATCCCAGGCGCCTACTATGGGGCGCTTGCCGAGGAAATTTCGGCGCTTGAGCTTCTTCAGAAACTGAAATCCTGCGGTGGACCGGTCTTCATGTCGGACACCGATACCGGCGGGCAATCGGCTCACATGATGGGATCGCAGATCGTATCTGAGGGGATGGCGCGCGACCTCGGAGACGATATCGTTCTCTCGGCCCCGGCCAGGGCCGTCGATTGGAGCAACGGCGAAGCCACGGTATTTACGGACGCCGGTGCATGGCGTTCGCGCAATGTCGTCTTCGCCACGTCCCCAACGATGATCAGCCAGATACGCTTTACGCCTCATCTGCCTTCGAAACGCAGGCTGCTTCACCAGCGGTTCCCCAACGGGCGCAACACCAAGGCCGTCATCGTCTATGAAAGGCCGTTCTGGCGGGATCGCAACCTCAACGGCAACGTCATTGCGACCGACGGCTCGCTCACTGCAGCGTATGATCTGGGCGACGAGCAGGCGGGCAAGGGGATCCTGATTACCTTGTTCACGGGTGTTGCCGCGTATCGCGTGGACAACCTCGCTCCGGACAGGCGGAAGGCGCGCGTCCTCGAATTGTTGACGCAAGCGCTCGGCGCGGAAGCACAGAATCCGATCGAATACATGGACCAGGTCTGGGCCGATGAGGAATGGTCGGGCGGAGCGTCGAGCCCCTTCCTGGTCCCTGGCGCGCTCACCACAATAGGTGGAGAACTGCGTGAGCCGGTTGGACCGCTTCATTGGGCGGGGACGCACATGTCGCGAGAATACAGGGGCTATATGGAGGGCGCGCTTGCCGCGGGCGAGGCAGCGGCAACGAGGATCGCCGCGGGGCATTGAAGACGGCGTGACTGGACGCCACCCGCAACTAGGCAGAGACTGGAAACACACGAGGCAGTGCCATGCAGCAATGCCCTTTTCCTCGGGATTGTAGATGCTGACGTACATAATTCGCCGCCTGCTGGCGATGCCGTTTCTTCTTCTGGGGGTCGCGTCGCTCGCGTTTTGTCTTTCCCATCTAACCCAAGCTGATCCGCTTGCGGCCTTGGTCAGCGAACGGCAGATGAACAATCCGGAAGTGATTGCCGCGGCGAAGGAGCGTTGGGGTCTCGACAAGAGCCTCCCGGAGCAGTTCGTGATCTATGTGACGAACCTCGTCTCCGGCGACCTCGGGGTGTCGTTTCGGACGCGTCGGCCCGTTCTGACCGATATCTCCGAGCGGCTTCCGGCCACCCTTGAACTGGTTATTGCCGCGATGATCGTCGGTACATCGAGCGGTATCTTGCTGGGCATCGTGGCGGCCCGTTTCCGCGACAAACCCATCGACTATCTGGCGCGTTTTTTCGCGTTGTTCGGTTCTACAATTCCCGTCTTTTGGTCCGGGCTGCTTCTTTTGTACATATTGTCGGTGCAATTCTCTCTGATACCCGGCCCAGGGCGTTTCGACCCGCGGGGACAGCCGCCGCCCTTCGTCACCGGAATGTACACGGTCGATGCACTGATTGCGGGAGACTTCAGGGGGTTTCTGACCGCGCTGCACTATCTTGTGCTTCCTGCTTTCGTGCTCGGATGGTCGGTGACCGGGATCCTCGCGCGCTTGGTTCGCGCCAGCATGCTCGACGTTCTAGGGCAGGACTATATCCTGGCCGCACGCGCGAAGGGCGCGGGCGAAAGGCGAACGCTTTTCAGGCATGCGCTGCCTAACGCGATGATACCGACACTGACGATCATCGGTTACTCCTTCGCCTACCTCATCACCGGCGCAGTCCTGACCGAGTCAGTCTTCGCGTGGCCTGGTATCGGCTCTTACGCCGTCGATTCAGCGCGAACTCTCGACTACCCCGCGATCATCGGCGTTTCCCTGGTAGGGGCTAGCGCCTTCCTTCTGTCCAACTTGGTGACCGACGTGACCTATGCGTTCGCCAATCCGCGAATAAAGCTGAGTTGACGGACATGGCTTCCGCATCCGCACTCTCTGCACATGCACCCGCCCGGTCTTTCCGTCTGGCGCGGCCGGCCCTTGTTGTTGGCATAGGCATACTGATCTTCTGGGTCGTTGTGGCTTTGACCGTCGAGTTCTGGGCACCCTACGAGCCACTGAAGATAGTTAGCCGAAAGCTGCAGCCCCCGTCATTCTCGCATTGGCTTGGTACCGACGCTCTCGGCCGCGACGTACTGATCCGGACGTTTTACGGCGCGCAGTATTCGCTGACGATCGCCGTCATTGTCGTCGCCGCCTCGGTGACTATCGGTTCGGTCGTCGGAGCGCTCTCCGGCTTCTTCGGGGGATGGCCAGACTCCATTCTGATGCGACTTGTCGACATAACGCTGTCCTTTCCACCCGTCCTGCTGGCAATGTCGATTGCCGCATCACTCGGACCCGGTGTCCAGAATACGGCGATCGCGATCGTGGTGGTCTGGTGGCCTGTCTATGCTCGATTGATGCGAGGGCAGGTACTGGATGTGCTGTCGCGAGATCACATCGAGGCTGCGGTTGCGGGAGGAGCATCGCGGACCAGATTGCTGCTGAAGCACATCCTGCCGCTCTCGTGGACTCCCACGATAATAAGCGCCACGATGGACTTCGGCCAGGTGGTGCTGCTTGCAGCGTCGCTAAGCTTCATCGGCCTGGGCGCGAAGCCGCCTACTCCGGAATGGGGCTCCATGATCTCCGAGGGCGCGGCTCATTTCTATTCCTGGTGGATTGCCTTCGGTCCTGGCCTGGCAATCCTCTCCATCGGCCTGGGCTGCAACTTCATCGGCGACACCCTTCGCGACATGCTGGATCCGAAAGATGAATAGCCGTGACCTCCGATAAGCCCCTTCTCGAAGTCGTGGATCTGCGCGTTTCCCTCAATCGCGGTGTCGATGTCGTTCGAGGCGTGAGCTTCAACGTGCATGCGAAGAAGGTCGTCAGTATCGTGGGCGAATCCGGCTCGGGAAAATCGATGACAGTGCGTGCCGTCATGGGGTTGCCGCCGCCTCTGGCCTCCCTGTCGGGTTCGATCAAATTGAACGGCGAAGAACTTGTCGGCGCTTCGGAGCGTCGGCTGAGGCGATTGCGCGGTTCGAAGATCGGCATGATCTTCCAGGATCCGATGACCGCCTTGAACCCGGTCATACGGGTGGGTGATCTGATCGCCGAAGCGGTCAGGCTGCACAATCCCCGCATGTCAGCCAAGCAGGCCATGCAGCGTGCGATCGAATTGCTTGAGACAGTCGCCGTGCCACAGCCTGATGTACGCGTCCGGCAGTATTCCCACGAATTCTCTGGCGGCATGCGTCAGCGCGTCATGATTGCAATGGCGATCGCCAATAACCCGGACGTGCTCATCGCCGACGAGCCGACGACCGCTCTGGACGTCACCGTTCAGGCGCAGATCATCGAGGTTCTGAGCAACTTGCGGCAAATGTTTCCGGTCGGGCTTGTCCTGATCACTCACGACCTTGGCATCGTGGCCGGCGTGGCCGACACGGTCGTGGTCATGTACGCCGGAAAAGTCGTCGAAACGGGGCCGGTGCGCGCGATATTCCGTGGTTCGCGTCACCCGTATACACGCGGCCTGCTTTCCTGCCTGCCCAGCATCGAGCAGAAGGCTGGCAAACTGGTTCCGATCCCAGGCAATCCGCCGTCGCTATCGGCGCGACCGAGCGGTTGCCCATTCCGCCCGCGCTGCCCGATGGCGCGCGACATCTGCTCTACCGAGGAACCGGAGTTGCGGACGGTCGACGACATCGAGACGGCCTGTCACTTCGCTGAAGAATTGCGCACGTTCGACACGTCGGCTTTCCAGACGACCGCGGGGTCCGCATGACGTTCGCGACGACAGCCCCGCAGCACCAAGGCACCCCGATCCTTTCGGTCAGGGATCTCAAGAAGTCGTTCGACATCAAGGGCGGGCTTCTGGGGACGAAGACGACGGCAAGCGTTCACGCCGTTTCCGGCGTCTCGTTCGATCTTTTTCGTGGCGAGACATTCGGTCTCGTCGGTGAATCCGGTTGCGGCAAATCCACACTTGGAAGATGCATCCTGCGCCTCATCGAACCGACCTCGGGCGAAGTTCTGTTCTCCGACACGAGCATCACACAGCTCTCCTCAGCGGAGATGCGCCAGTTCCGGCGTCATCTGCAGATTGTGTTCCAGGACCCCCTGGCGTCGCTTCATCCGCGCATGACTGTGAAGGCGATCATCGCCGAACCGCTGAGGCTCGTCGGCGTCACTGGCGACCCGGCGCTGAAACGGGCGTCCGAACTGCTGGAGTTGGTGCGCCTTTCGCCCGAACATGGCGATCGCTATCCTCACGAACTGTCCGGGGGGCAGAGGCAGCGCGTTGGCATTGCGCGCGCCCTGGCGCTCGATCCAGCCGTGCTGGTGCTGGACGAACCGGTTTCCGCGCTCGACGTCTCGATCCAGGCGGGCGTTCTCAACTTGCTGGAAGAACTTCAGGAACGGCTGGGCATATCGTATGTCTTCATCGCGCATGACCTTGCCGTTGTGCGGCATGTCTCGGACCGCGTCGGGGTGATGTACCTCGGCCGGATCGTGGAAATGGGAGATGCCTCTCAGATCTACGAGCATCCCGCACACCCCTATACGAAAGCACTGCTGTCGGCGGTCCCGGTGCCGGATCCAGACAGGGAGCGCCAGCGCCAGCGCATTACGCTTACGGGCGACGTTCCGAGCCCGATGAATATGCCTTCAGGCTGTCCTTTCCGCACCCGCTGCTGGAAGGCTCAGGACATCTGCAAGGACGTCAGGCCAGAGCTGGAAGAGCGGTCGCCGGGGCATTCGGCCGCGTGCCATTTCCCCGAGGCGTGATGTCCTTGCGCGCGAATTCGGGATTGGTCCGCGGGAGGACGCATTGCCTTTGAACAAGCCGCTCGTATTTGGTGCGATCGCCGACGACCTGACCGGCGGTTCCGAGTTGGCGTCGATGCTGGTCGCCAGGGGTGTCCGCACTCGCTTCACAGTAGGACCGGCAGAGAGTTTCGCTCAGGGCTTCGATGCCCATGTCATAGCGCTGAAGACTCGTGTCATTCCCGTCGAGCAGGCAATCTCGCAAGTCTTGCGGGCCGCCGAGTCGCTGATCGCCCAAGGCGCCCGCCAGATATTCTTCAAGTATTGCGCCACATTCGATTCCACTCCGCAGGGAAATATAGGGCCATGCTCCGAAGCCCTTATGGATCGCCTGGGCGCGCGTTACGCCCTGTTCTGTCCGGCGCTGTGCGAAACGCAGAGGACGGTCTACCAGGGCCACATGTTCGGCGGCGCCCAGCTGTTGGCTGAATCGCCCAAGCGCAATGATCCGCTGACCCCCATGACGGACTCGAATCTTGTGCGCGTTTTGCAGTCCCAGGCGCGGCGCAAGGCGGGGCTGGTAAACTATCAAGTGGTAGACGCCGGGGCGCAATCAATTCGGATGGCCTGTGAGACGTTGTCAGGCGAGGGCAGGTCGCTGCTGCTAGTCGATACTCTATGGGAGCGTCATCTCGCATCGATCGCACAGGCAAGCGCCGACATGCCGCTGCTTACTGGAAACTCATCGGTGGCTGCGCATCTTCCGCCGGTTTGGCAAGAGAGAGGACTTGTTAGCCTGGAGCAATCGGCAACTCTTCCCGCGGTGGACGGCCCGGCAGCGGTGCTGGTGGGCAGCGTGGCGGAGCAGACCATGCGGCAGATCGACGAATTCTCACCCCGGCATCCGGTCCTGACCATCGATATGGATCGCGCATTTGCGGGAGATGACTTAGTGGCTGAAGCGAGGGATTTCGCGCGGACCGCGGTTGCGGCGGGAACGCCCTTCGCCATCAGCACTGCGCAAGTGCAGTCCGTGGTCGAAAAGGTCCAATCTCGCTATGGACGGGACCAGGCCGCCGCCAAAGCGGAACACCTGCTGTCCGAAATAGCCAAGTCCATCGTATTCGAACTCGGTGTAAGGCGGTTGCTAATCGCTGGCGGCGAGACGTCCGGCGCAATCATTGCGGCGCTCGGGATTTTGGAAATGACGGTTGGACCCTATCAAGGGCCTGGGATCGCACGTGCGGTCTCGTCGTCGCCGTTCCCGCTGGCGCTCATGCTCAAATCCGGCAAACTCGGCAAGCCGGATATCTTCGAGACCGTGCTCAACGACATGAGGCAGGAGCTCACTTATTCTCCGGCCACGGAATGGCCACCGCGGCGGGTGTAGAGCCGTGTACTTAAGCGCCGAGGTTTCCGCTCAGTCGAGCGCGCAGGCGCTCTACAAGCCGCGCGAGTTCGGGGCCTATCTTGTCCCGGCAGAGCGGCTTCGGAAGAATATCCACAATGCCGCCGCATGTGATGGAAACCAGAGGCGAACCGTCAGTCGGCCGGAACGCGACGCCTACCGCGTTGATGTAGCTGTACCAGGCGCCGAAAGCCGTGACGAAGCCGTCCTTTTTGTAGCCTCTGATGGCGGCAGAAATTGCGTCCTGGAGTTCCTTCTCGGAAAGCTCTTCCACCGACAGGATTTCGTCGACTGCGATTTCGCGGGATTCCGCGTCCATCTCGGCAAGATAGGCAAGTCCCATTGCCGTGCGATAAATGGGTACGCGAGAGCCGACGTTCAGTTGCAACGTGACTGGGGCCATGGACCGGCAGTTCGCGATATAGACCATCTCGTGACCGTCGCGGGTGCCGAGCGCAACCGCGGCGCCGGTCCAGTTCGCCATTTCCTGCATCAATGGACGCGCCAGATGCACGACGGGATTCGAACTGAGGGCGGAGTAACCCAGCGAGACTGTGGCAGGCCCGATGCTGTAGCGGCCGAGCAGGTCGTCGTAGTGCAGGTAGCCGAGCCCAACGAGCGTCTGGGTCAATCGCGATACCGTGGCTTTCGGCAGGCCGGTCCGCTCGATCAGGTCCTGATTGCCGAGTGTGGAGTCTTGTGCCGTGAAAGCACGCAGAATCTCAAGCCCCCGCGTCAACGACGCCGCCGGGTTACCCGTTTCAGCCGCGTCGCTGCCGTCAATTGATTTGGATCGCTTTCTCATGAGCATTCACCTGCGATTTTACTCGGGCGCTGACCGTTCATAAATGGAATATAATTTCAATTATGTTGACCGGCTGAGCGAAGTGTTGTCAATAGAGACCGGTGAGGCCCCGGCAGATAGAGCCAAGCTTGGCCGAAGGAATCAATAGATGCTTCCAAAACTACCGCTCGAGGGCATCCGCGTCCTCGATCTGTCACGCGTCCTCGCAGGGCCCTGGACGACGATGAGCCTGGCCGACCTGGGGGCGGAGGTGTGGAAGATAGAGAACATCAATGGCGGCGATGACACCAGGGCCTGGTCCGTTCCCAACTACAAGGGCATCAGCACGTATTATCTCTGTGCCAATCGCGGAAAGCAAAGCGTTGCCGTCGACCTGAAGGCCGAGGAAGGAAAACGGATCGTTTTGGATCTTGCCGCAAAGGCCGACGTCGTCGTGGAGAATTTCCGTGCGGGAACAGCGGAGCGACTCGGAGTCGGTTACGAGGACGTCCGGGCTCTCAACCCCAGGATAGTCTATTGCTCGATCTCAGGATACGGGCAGACAGGACCGGAGCGTGATCGCCCGGGCTACGACTTCGTCATGCAAGCCGAGAGCGGACTTATGTCGATCACGGGCGAGGTGGATGGACCGCCGAACCGGCTTGGCGTCGCCTTTACCGATGTTGTTGCTGGCATGGTTGCGACGCAGTCCGTCCTTGCTGCACTCTATCAGCGACGCGACACAGGTGTTGGACAACACATCGATGTGTCGCTTCTGGATTCGACGCTCAACCTGCTCATCAACGTGGGTACTGGCTATCTGAATGCCGGCGTCGAGCCGCGCCGATATGGCAATGCACATCCCACCGTCGTGCCTTATCAACTCTTTGAGGCCAGCGACGGCATCTTTGCGCTGGCTGTGGGCAACGACCGCATGTTCAAGGACTTCTGCGACAAAGTCATCGGACGCCCCGAGCTTGCGCGTGACGAACGCTTCAAGACGTCCCATCAAAGAGCGCTGTTTAGAGAACAGCTTCTACCTGCTCTTGCCGACATCTTGAGCGGACAGACGCGGGACCATTGGCTGTCGGCCTGTCACAGCGCCAGCGTGCCGGCCGGAGAGGTAAGGACGGTCTCGGAAGCGCTCGGGAGCCCAAGCGTGACCGAGCGCGGCGTGGTGCAGTACCTTGAGCATCCTGAACTCGGTACGGTCGCGCTAATCCGTCCCGCGCACGGACTGGCTGCCCAGGCCGGCCGCTCCGCAAAAGCGCCGCCGCTGCTCGGGGAAGATACCCGCGATGTCCTGCGCGACGTTCTCGGTTTCGATGCCGGTCGTATCGACTCCCTGGCGGAAGCCGGTGTCATCTCATGCCGCGATCTCGTTCGCCAGTCGGAACCGCCGCCGCTGCCTTGACGATCTGATTGAGGATCGCCGAGACACCCCATACGCCGAAAGGCGGCCAGGAGGACATGATGACCGCGTATCCCGATACACAACTCTTCATAGACGGTGCATGGCGGCCTGCTTCCACCGGAAGAGCCATAGACGTCTTCGATCCTGCGACAGGCCGTCGGATTGGAAGCGTGGCCTGGGCGGATCGCGCAGATCTCGATGAGGCGCTTTCCGCCGCCGAACGAGGCTTCAGCATATGGAGCAGGACCTCGGCCTACGATCGTGCAAAACTGATGCGGCGTGCCGCTGACATCCTGCGCGGTCGGGCTGACGAAATCGCCATCATCATGACCATGGAACAGGGCAAGCCACTCGAACAGTCTCGTCTCGAAACTCTTGCTGGAGCCGATATCATCGATTGGTTCGCCGGCGAGGCACAGCGAGCATATGGATCACGCTGAAGCGACCCGTTGGACCAGTCGCGGCTTTCACGCCTTGGAATTTTCCGATCAATCAGGTCGTTCGCAAGCTCTCGGCCGCAGTCGCCGCTGGCTGCTCGATCATCGTCAAGGCGCCGGAGTAAACCCCGGCGGCGCCAGCAGCATTGATCAAGGCCTTTGACGATGCCGGTATTCCGGCCGGCGTGGTCAATCTGATCTTCGGCGTGCCCGCCGAGATTTCCGAGTATCTCATCCCGCACCCGGTTATCCGGAAGATAACGTTCACGGGGTCGACGCCTGTTGGCAAGCGGCTGGCGGCGCTTGCCGGCGAACATATGAAGCGCGCGACGATGGAACTCGGCGGCCACGCCCCCGTGATCGTTGCCGACGATGCGGACGTGGATCTTGCTGCCAAGCTGATGGTGGCGAACAAGTTCCGAAACGCCGGACAGGTGTGCGTTTCGCCGACGCGCTTCCTGGTTCAGGAGCAGGTTGCAGAAGCTTTCTCGGAGAAGTTTACCGTGGGCGCGAAAGCCGTTCGTGTCGGCAATGGGCTTGAGCCCACCGTCGATATGGGTCCGCTTGCGAATGACAGGCGCATCCCGGCGCTTGAAGAATTGATCGCAGATGCCATTGCGCAGGGTGCGCGGCTGACGACAGGCGGGCGTCGCATCGGCAACGAAGGCTGGTTCTTCGAGCCGACCGTGCTTGCCGACGTTCCCGTCACCGCGAGGATCATGAACGAAGAGCCGTTTGGCCCCGTGGCCGTAATCAACACGTTCGCAAAGCTCGATGACGCGATCGCCGAGGCCAACCGGCTACCATACGGGCTGGCAGCCTTTGCTTTCACGCGCAGCAGCGCCAATGCGACCAGGCTCGGCAACGAGATCGAGGCAGGCATGCTGTCGATCAATCATCTGGGGCTTGCGCTGCCTGAGGTTCATTTCGGTGGGATCAAGGATTCCGGCTATGGCACTGAGGGTGGCTCGGAAGCGCTCGACGCCTATCTGCAGACGCACCTGGTGACACGAAAAGGCTAACGATTTCAAGCGCAACGCGCGCTGCCCGGCGCGGAGATGCTAAAGCCGCAGCCGCGTCTGGTCGCCGAATTTTCGGCCTTCTTCCACGGTAGCACGCTTGCCGTGGTTTGCTTTCAGTTGGGAACGATGCGTCGAAGCGCCTGGCTGACGTCAGCCTCTGTCGCGAGAGCCGCACGATTGAGAACTGCTGACACTGTTGGGGCGGCAAGTCCGCCTGACACGCGCAAAATTTCATGGTCCAGGTAGTCGAAATACCGTTCCTGGATTTCGGCAGCCCATGTCGCACCCATCGTCAGGCCACGCGCCGTCTGCTCAGCGATTATGATCCTGCCGGTTTTGTCGATGGACCTGCCGATAAGCCGCCAGTCGATTCCATGCCTGTCGATGTTCCGCAGATCGATAACCTCGGCGTCGATACCAGTTTCTTCGGCGGCCTTCACCGCTTTGTGCACCATCACCGACGTGGCCAGCACGGTGCAGGCCGAGCCCTGCCTGACGACATGGGCCTTGCCGAAGGGGATGTGAAACTCGCGATCGTCCCGGGGCACGTCAAATTCTTTCTGATACAGCTCGGTGTGCTCGAGGATCACCACAGGGTCGTTGCAGGAGAGGGCGGAGTTCATGAGACCGATGTAGTCGAAGGCCGTGGACGGGGTCACAATCCGCCAGCCCGGAAACATCGCAAACAATGCTGATGGGTCACCGGAATGCTGGGAGCCGTAGCCAGTATGAGGCGAGACGCGGACCCGCATCACGAGCGGTACCGGAAAGCCGTCTCCGAACATGTGCCTGATCTTGCCAACGCCGTTGGTAATCTGGTCGGCCGCCGAGAAGCAGAAATCTCCGAACATGATCTCGACAACCGGACGCAGGCCGTTGAGCGCCGCGCCGAGCGCGACACCGGTAAACCCGTTTTCCGCTATCGGCATCGGCAGGACGCGATCCGGCCAGCGTTCCAGGGCGCCTTTCGTGAAGCCGCTTACACCACCGCGCATTTGATGGGCATCTTCGCCAAGCACGACGATGGTCGCGTCGCGAGCCATCGCAGCGGCAAGCGTCTCCGAGGCCGCGGTAACGAATTTGACCTTTTCGACAGCATCGGCTCGCAAGTCATTATGATCGAGCATGCGTTTGCCGGAGAGCTCGGAAAGGTCGCCGAGAATGCCGTCATCGTGGCTTTCCGGGTCGGGCCACAGATGATGAGGGATGCGTAGAGCGTTGGCGCCCTGGACAGGTTCGGTCAGGCGGCCCGCAGCGTTTGCAACCCGTTCCGAAACCTTGGCATCTATCTGCGACTTCTCGTTGGCGTCCAGCAGACCGAGCGCAGCCAGACGTGCTTCGGCCAGCTTGATCGGATCCCGCTCACGCCAATACGTCTCTTCTTCCTTCGTCCGATAGCCGAAGTCACTGCCCGGCCGGCCTCCCGACTGGTGGAAATGGCGATAGCAAAGCGCCTCGACGACGACCGGCCCACCCATTTCCGCAATAATCCTCCGAGCCTCGGTCATGGCGTGATGAACCGCCACGACATCCATGCCGTCGCATTCGATCGACGCAATGCCGAGCATCGCACCGCGCGACGACTGGCGTGTCTCTCGCGTTACATCGGAAATGTGGGTGGAAACCCCGTAAAGATTGTTCTCGACGAAGAAGATGACGGGCAGGCTCTGGGCCGCGGCAATGTTCATTGCTTCGTAGGTGGCGCCGTTCTGAGCCGCGCCATCTCCGAAGAAGGTGACTGAGACCTGGTTGCGCTTCAATAGCTTGTCTGCCAGCGCATAGCCCACTGCTTGGGGCGGGTTTCCTCCGACGATCGCGGAAGTTCCGACGATGCCGGCTTCGCCATATCGCATGTGCATCGAACCCCCGCGTCCGCCGCAATAGCCTGGCGTCAGACCCATGATTTCGGCCATGAGCCGGTAGATCGCATCATCCATCCCCTCGGTGAACAAATCCGAACGGATGTCGAATCCGTCGGGCACTGAGGGGTTTATGAGTTTCAGGAGAACCTGATGATGGGCGCGATGCGTGCCGTTGATCTTGTCGCCAGTCGAAAGCATGGACATGGCGCCGACGGCGCCAGCTTCCTGACCGATACTCGCGTGGGCAGGGCCGTGTAGGAGCCCGGCTTTTTCGAGATCGAGCAACTTTTCCTCAAAGCGCCGGATCAAAAGCATCTGTCCGTACCAGTGTATCAGGTCTTTAGCAGGCTCCTCGCGCCAATCAGCTTCTGCACACTCCAGCCGGAACCACGGCGCGCTTGGGGACAAAGGTATCTTGCTTGCCATGTTTCAACCGATGAAAGCCGACGCAGGAATCTGCATTTATGGAAATAAATTCCGATTCCAAACAATCTAACCTTTGTCTGCCGTTTTGCGCAATAGCGTATGCGGCTCGGCCAATGACATTGGCACCAAGTCGGACGTCAATAACGCATTCGTCCTCTCAACTGTGATAACCATCCTCAACCTGGCTGTAGAAGATGGCTAGTTCCGTTGGCAGTCGCGACTCGTTTTGCCCGCTCGTGGGCCATTCCCCGAAGGCGAGGTTGTCCAACGATGCTAGCCGATCGAGCGAGATGCCTTCAACGAGTTCTTTCTCAGCTCGTCGGCGAGCCATCGCGCGACCGCCGAGGCCAATCTTCTCAATGGAATGTAGCGAGGGAAGGAGCGCGTTTCCGGAACTCGGCAATGACTGCTGTCGCGATCGGCAACCCGATATCGCCATTGGCCACTGCTTCGATTGCAGCAACAAGGGCGGCGCGCCGATCTTCTTGGCAAGCCACCCGCAGACCCAGATAGTTCATCGGGTGTCGACTGTGATCGAACGGGTCTGTACCCGATGTGCATAGAGGGTGTACACGCGGGCGTTGACGCCAAGTTGATCCGCAGGATAATTGACACAGCCGCGGGTGGCTGCTCGCTATCCCATAAGCCCGCCCCGTTTGTCGCATTGTGCAGAGTTGAACCGCGAAGCCCAGCTTGTTCTGCGGTCGGCGACGAAGTTCACATTCCAAGCATCTGCCGGGTCCAGCGTAAAATGACGGATCAGGCTATCCTCGTCCACCGCTATACCAAGAAGCGTCGCCGCTTCCTTTGAGCTGATAAGTCGTCTTCTCTCCATTCCGTTCCCCCTTTGGCTCACATCGACTCCAAGGGGAAATTGGTCGCCATCAGCCGAAGGCTTTCAACCGACCGGCAGCTTCGTCTACAGATCAATCATGCGCGTTCGCGCTTCGTTCTATCTTGGCGTGTCTGGCCTTTATCAACCAAAGACAGCAATCGGCTTGTGGTCATGGCCTTCCCATGCGATTCTTGGAACGTGATCTAGAGGGGACGAGAATGCCTGAAACGATGCTCGCAACGCTTTCCAACATTCGGACCGTTGAAGAAATGATCGTGGCTTTCCGGGATGAAGAGCATTGCCGGCGGCTCCTGGAAGGCATGGTGTGGCCGGACGGCAGGATCTGCGCGGCCTGTGGTTACAAACGCTCGATCGCGATAGCCGGCCGCGATACAGGCAAGCGGCGTGCGCGACCGGGTCTTTATCAATGTTCCAATGGCGATTGCCGGTTCCAGTTCACGGTGACGACCCATACCCCGCTGCACTCGACCAAGCTGCCCTTGCGTGTTTGGCTGAAAGCCATGTGGCTGATGCTCCAGTCGGACAAGGGCTTGTCCTCGGTCCGGCTCGCCGAGATCCTTGGCGTGAGCCAACCGACGGCTTGGCGCATGGGTCACGCCCTGCGGCTGATGGTGGCGCGGGAACACATGCTCGACGGCACGGTTGAGATCGACCATTTCCATCTCGGGGGAAGTCCCCGAAAGCGGCCGGATGACCCACCTCCGGGACGGGGCCGTAAAGGTCAGGCGAATACGGAGAAGGCGCCGGTCATGGCGATGGTGCAGCGGCCGACCGGCGTCACGCCCGGCGCTCCGGCCGGTGACGCACGGCCGCGGTCGTGACCGGTCTTTCATTGCGTGCTGCCGAACGTGCGATTGAAACACAGATCGAAACCCACGCGCATTTGATGAGTGATGAGGCGAAGGCATTCATGGCCATCGGCGAGAGTTTTGCCAAGCATGAGACCGTGAAGCATTCCAGCCACGAATATGTTCGCGACACGGTCCACGTCAATTCGGTGGAGGGTTTCAATTCCCGCGTCCGGCGGACGATCGCCGGCGTCTTTCACCATATCAGCCCTCAACATGCCGACCTGTATTTCCATGAAATCGGCTTCCGCTGGTCTCAGCGCGTCGTGTCTGGAAGCGCCGTTCGGAAAACTCGGCACGGCCGGGAAATCATGCGAACGCTCTGGTCGCGGGTGCCGCCGGCGCTGCAGCTGCCGACTGTCTTTCGCGCCGCAACGGGGCGTCAGATGCGCCGACGCCCCGATGGCGGCATCATCGTCAAATCAACCGTAGCTGTCTTTGGTTGATAAAGGCCGCGTGTCTGCGGGAACAGTTCTTGTTCCGACCCCAAGTAGCCGCGCATGGCGGCGCCAGCCTGTTGAAGCTGCACCGCCTCCAACGGCCTCAATCGCTTCGCAGCCGCATACCCCGACCGCTACGTCTCATTCGGCATTTCCGAACAGAACATGGTCTCGACCGCCGCAGGAATCGCAACGACCGGAGTGATTCCATTCGTGGCGACTTTCGCCTCGTTCCTCGGTCTTCTAGCCTGCGAACAGATACGCATGGACGTTGCCTACGGCGGCCAGCCGGTGCGCCTCGTGGGACATCATACCGGCATCTCGCTCGGCTTTTACGGAACCTCTCATCATGCGACGGAGGACATCGGCACAATGCGATCTATCGCTGATCTCACAATCGTGTCCCCGTCCGACGGAGCTCAGCTTCGCCTTTACGACCACGCTCAAGGATGCCGGAATCCGCATCTCCATGGACGGGCGCGGCCGCTGGATGGACAACGTCTTCATCGAGCGGCTGTGGCGCAGCCTCAAATATGAGTGCGTCTTCCTCAGCGCCTTCGAGACCGGCAGCGAAACCCGCAGCGGCATCGGTTCCTGGATCGACTACTATAACCGGCGACGCCCACACTCGACCTTCGCCGGAAGGACACCCGACGAGGTCTATGCTATCGCAGAAATGACAGAGAAATTGGCGGCCTAGAAATCAGGTTCTGTCGCAACGTTGGACTGAGGTCATGAACGTCCGCGTCGGCCTATCCGTCAGGCGGCGAGGATATCAAACTGTTCGGCGATCGACGGCCTGGGATTGTAGGCATACCTTGCCTGTCGTTTGCGCATCATGTGGATCATCTCGATGCCGGACAGGATAATGACGGCGCTCTTCGGCGACTTGAAGCCGAGCATTGATCGGATGCGGCGCCTGATGCGCCGGTGGTCCTGCTCGATCCGGTTGTTGAGGTATTGGCTCCGGCGGATGCGGATCGGTTTCTGTAGCTTGGCAGTTAATTGGGGTCTTCCTCAAATTGTGTGATGGCCCCGAAACAGAGCCCCAAAGTGGATATTCTGAGCGGTTCAGCGACCGCGCGACGCACGATGCGTGCTTCAAACGGTCCAAACGTGCGGATATGGCGGCAAGTATGAGCAGCACCACACAACTTGAGGAAGACCCAGATATAGTGCCCATCGTCATCCCGCACGGCCACCGCGTAACCTTCAGAACTGCTCAAGCGAATCATTATCGCAGGACAGTCCCGGCTACGAGGATGGGCGCGACGGAGTGGAACGTGATGACCGACTTGCGGAACCTGGTCATTGGATTCTTAGCAGCCCTTCTTTTGGTGCCGGCCGCCCGCGCCGACGACGATATCGCGCAGCAATGGAAGCGAGAGTGGCCGCGAACCGATTTCTCTCGAACGACGGTCGATCTTTCGGAAATCATCTCGGGAGGGCCGCCGAAGGACGGCATCCCGTCGATCGATGACCCGAAGTTCATCCCGGTCGCTGAGGTCGACGTTCTTGCACCCCAGGAACCCGTCCTTTCAATCGTGCTTGCCGCGGACGCGCGGGCTTATCCGCTGCGCGTGATGATGTGGCACGAGATCGTCAATGATGTGGTTGCCGGCACTCCCGTGACGGTGACCTATTGCCCGCTTTGCAACACCGGCATCGTCTTCGACCGGCGCCTGGACGGGCGGACGCTCGACTTCGGCACCACCGGCAAGCTGCGCCACTCGGATCTCGTCATGTACGACCGCCAGACCGAAACCTGGTGGCAGCAATTCGGCGGCGAAGCGATCGTCGGTGAACTGGCCGGCCGTACGCTCAGGATGCTGCCGTCGCGTCTCGAATCCTGGGAGAGCTTCCGTAAACGGGCGCCCGAGGGGCGCGTGCTGGTCCCCAACGATCCCGATTCTCGCGCCTACGGAAGCAATCCTTATGTCGGTTACGACCAGGCAGCTCGGCCGTTCCTGTTCTCCGGCGCCTTGCCGGAAAACGTCCCTGCAATGATGCGCGTGGTAGTGGTGGGCAAGGAAGCCTGGACCCTTCCCCTGGTGCGGACCAAGGGCATCATAGGGGCAGGCGACCTCAGTATCGGCTGGCGGCCGGGACAGGTTTCGGCGCTCGATACGGCAAATATCACGCGCGGCGCCGAGGTCGGAAATATCACCGTGCAGCGCAACGGTGAGGACGTCCAGCACACCGTCACCTTTGCCTTCGCATTCTTCGCCTTCGAGCCGGACGGGGTTCTCCACACGGAAGAAGGACTGGTTCGTCAATAGACTACGACCATCGGAAGCTACCCGACTGTCAGGCTGGCGCGGCGGCCGGCGGCTTCCGCGGAAACAGATCTATTCAACCTGAGGTCCCAGCGTCAGTATCTCACCATTGGCCGCTGCGGCGTCATCTGGATCATGAGTGACGAGCAGCACGGGCAGCCGATCGGCAGTCGCCCGGTCGAACACGAAGCGGCGGAAGTCGCGCCGCAGCTCCGAATCGAGCTTCGAAAAAGGTTCGTCGAGGAGCAGCGCTTTCGGCGCTGCCAGAAGCGTCCGCATCAGGGCAATGCGTGCGCGCTGACCGCCCGAGAGCGTCGCCGGATCCCTTTCCTCGAAGCCGCTCAGCTCTGCCTCCTCGAGTGCCTGCGCGACGTGCGCTCGTCTCACACGGCGGTCCTTTTTGGATGCCGGGAGGCCAAAAGCGAGATTTGCACCGACGGAAAGATGCGGAAAGAGGAGATCATCCTGGAAGAGCATGCCGATGCCGCGGCGCTCGGGAGGCAATTCCGTCACGTCGCGCTCGCCGACCAGAACTCTTCCAGTCGCGTGAAAGGGGCGATCCAGATGCCCGCCGATGAAGGCGATCAGGGTGGACTTTCCGGATCCGCTTGGCCCCATGATCGTCACCGCGGTGCCCGGTTCGACGACGAGGTTCAGGTTCGAGACAAGTATCCGGCCTCCGATCGAAATCGTTGCCGAACGAATGATCAGCGCGTTCGTCATCGCCTCGCAAGTCCTCGCCGATTGGCGAATACGATGCGCGGGATGAGCAGGGCCGCAAGGTAGACGGCCAAGGGCAGAAGGATCTGCAGGAAGGCCAGAACGCCGACGACGCGGCGATCTCCACTGCTCGCGATCGCCACGGCCTCGGTCGTGAGCGTGGCGACGCGTCCACCGCCGACGAAAAGCGTCGGCAAATATTGGGCGACGCTGACGGCGAAGCCGATTGCTGACGCGATCAGAATCGGCTTGAGCAGAATGGGTAGTTTGACCCGTATCAACGTGGCGCTCGGCGATACGCCAAGCGCCGCCGCGGACCGCCCGTAGCGGGGATCGAGGGCCTTCCAGGGATCTGCGAGCGCTAGCAGAACGTAGGGAAACACGAACAGGAGGTGCGCCCAGGCCACGGCCAGGAAAGTACCGTCGATCCGGATTTTCGCGACGAGCACCTGGGCCCCGAACATGAACGCGATCTGTGGCAGCAGCAGAGGGACGTAGACCGGATGGAACACTGCAGTCCCTCGCTTAACACCCGCACGATCTTCGGCTTCAAGCCAGACGATCGCGAGCAGAGCGGCCAGCACTGTCGTGACGGCAGCCAGCGCCACGGTGTTCCCGAACGGCCAGGCGAGGGCATGAATCTGACGGCTCCAGATGTGGAGGCTCCACGTCGACGGCAAGGCATCGGGAAACGGCCACCGCCAGGCCACGGACCAGATAGCGAGGGCGACAAGAGAACCAAACCCCAGCATGAGGACGGCCATCCCGAAAGCTGCGGCCAGCTTCAGACCCGGCTCGCCCGTTACGCCACGGCCACCCCGCGTCGTCCACCAGAGACCACCCCATCCGATGCCTCGTTCGCCGAGGCGCCAAAGCCCGACCGCAGCGACGACCATCACCAACTGAAGCGTGGCTGCGGCCGCGGCGGGCAGGAATCGCGTGACGTCGGGCGACATGAACCATCTGAAGGCGACGACTGACAGCGGCGGGGGGTTGGTCGGCGCCAGGATCAATGCCATGTCGACGACGGAGAGCGAAAAAACCAGGACGACAAAAACGGGCAGGCGTATTTGCGCGTAGACCTGCGGGGCAACGATTTTGATCCAGACGATGCCCTGTCCGTAGCCGAGCGCACGCCCCGCGCGCATCTGCTGATCCACCGGAATCTGGTTCAGGGCAGCCAGGATGACGATCAGCAGGAAAGGCAGTTCTTTGATCAGCAGTCCGATGATGAGCGCCGCTCCCCATTGATCCTGAACGGTCGCGAGATCGGGCGGCACCTCATATCCCGTCAGCCAGGGGCTCGTGATCCGAAACAGCCAGCCGCTCGGCGCCATCAGGAACGCGAGTCCGATCGCCATAGCTGCGTGGGGTGCGGCAAGCAGCGGAGCGAGCAGGCCATCAGCGCCGCGCTCGCGCATACGTCCGTGCACGACCGCACAAAAGGCGAATGACAGGACCAGGCCGAGAACGGTCGCAGCCAAGCCGGTCGAAACCGTGAGACCGAGGCTGGCGGCGAAGCCCGGCGTACCGAAAAGATCCCGCCATGGCTGCAGACTCAACCTGTCGCCGCCGATCGACGGCAGATAGCCGAACGAGGGCAGGACCGTGAAGACAAGGCCAGCCGCGATCGGAGCACCAAGCACGCCAAGAACGACGGCGCCGACCAAATGCAGCAAACGTAGCCTCGGCAAGAACGGGGCAAGGCCGCGTGGCTGAAACCCTATCCGCCGTAACGCCGCATCCATTCGTCTGTGATCCTTGTCATCCAGGACGGGTGGGGCTCGAGAAGCACCGGTCCGAGGTTCGCGTTGGTGGGGAGCGCCGGGCTTGACGGCAGTTCGGCAAAGAACCGGCGCTGATCCGCCGGCAGCTTTTCGACGGCAAGAACAGTGAAGCTGCCAAGCACGCGGATATCCTGTGCATGCGCCTGGGTTGCCGGTTCGAGCAGGAAGTCGGCCACCACCATGGCCGCCTCCCTGTGGGGCGAGTTGTAGGGGATCGCGACGAAGCTCGTATTGCCTATCGTCCCACCGGACAGGGTGTAGGTCCGTACGGTGTCGGGCAGCAGGCCCGATTCGATCGCCGCGGCCGCTTCGGCCGGGTCAAACGACATGGACAGATCAATCTCGCCGTCGTTGAGGAGCTGCCGCGCGGCCGGCCCGTTCGCTGGAAACTGCTCGCCTGCGCGCCAAAGCGCGGGCCTCAACTGATCATACCAGGACCAGAGCGGTGCCGTCTCCTCAGCGAAAACCTCGTCGTTGACGGGTTGCTGGAGCCTCTTCTGATCAGGCGCTAACTCTATGAGCGCCTGCTTGAGAAAGGTGGCTCCCATAAAATCGCGCACGTCAGGATGTGTGAAACGGCCGGGGTGTGCCTTGGCCCAGGACACAAAATCCTTGATCGTGCGTGGCACGTCTTGCACGCGGGCGGAGTTATAGTTGAACACGAATTGGGCCAGCCGCCACGGCGACTCCATCCCATCCACCGGGATCGTGAAGTCCGTGACGTTCGAAGGTTTGCCCGACACATCGACGTAACGATAGTTGGGCAGCAGCTGGGCAAACGGACCGTGGAGAAGGCCATTTTCCTTCATCGACAAGAAATTCGGCCCATTGATCCAGATGAGATCGACAGAACCGTCGTCATCGCGGCCAGCTGTCTTTTCCGCAATGACGCGCGAGACGGCTTCGGCTGTATCAGAGAGTTTTACGTGCCTGATCGTAATCCCATGTCGGGTCTGCACTTGCTGCCCGACCCAGTCGATGAAGGCATTGGTTCTTTCATCGCCGCCCCAGGCGTTCCAATACACCGTCTGGCCATGTGCCTTGGAAACGATCTCGTCCCAGGTGCTGGAGGCGTAGGCGAGGGCATGCCCGCAGACGATAGCCACTCCGGTCGCCAAAAGACCGAGAAGTGCGCTTCTTCTCTTCCATTTCATGATGTGAGCTCGACTCCCGTTGTTTTGTGCCGTCGGGTCTTTCTTGCGGCTGGCGGCTTCGGGCGATCGCTCATGGCATCGGCAGCGAAGGCTCGCCAGCCCCACCACCAGCGGATAAGCGTCGTCAGGCCGCACAGCGCGGCGAAAGCGTATGCGATGATTTCAAACGCACTCGGCCAGAGGCACATCGCCATGAAGACGGCGATCGTTTCGGCTCCCTCGGTCAGGCCACCAAGGTAGTGGATGCCCTTCCCCGGATAGGCCGCGGACGACATGCCCCGCCGTGCAGCTACCGCGGCAAAGGCGAGAAAGCTGCTGCCGGTTCCGACAAACGCGAGCAGCAGCGTCGCGGCAGGTAGAGCGTTCGCGGCCGGATCGGCAAGTGCAAAGCCGAATGGGACCAGCGCGTAGAAGACGAAATCGAGCGCGATGTCGAGGAATGCGCCACGGTCGGTGGGCTGCGTGCGTCGCGCAAGTACGCCGTCGAGGCCATCGAGCACTCGATTGGTGAGGATGACAGCCAGCGCCATCATGTACTGGTCGTACGCCAGCAATGGAACAGCCGCGAGCCCCACGACAAAACCCAGAACGGTAACCGCGTCGGCAGAGATTCCGGCTTGCGCGAGACGGGCTGCCGGCGGCTCCAGCAGGCGTTCCTGAAGGGGCTGAAAGTGACGATCGAACATTCGGGTCACCCCCTTTGCCATTGAAGGATCCGGGCCGACAGTTTGATCGCCCAGCCCGGCATATGAGACCGTCGCCATTCTCCGGCCGCGGCCTTTGCCGCCTCCGTCCAGCCGGGATAGGGGTGCACGGTCCGAAGGATCGCGTTGAGCCCGAAGCCATGCCGCATCGCCAGCGTGAATTCGCCGAGCATGTCGCCGGCGCGGGCACCGACAATCGTGACGCCGAGGATGCGGTCGCGGCCCGGAACCGTCAGTACCTTTACGAAGCCCTCATTCGCACCGTCGGCAATGGCGCGGTCGAGTTCAGCGAGCTCGTACCGGGTAACCTCATATGCGGTACTCCGCGCGCGCGCCTCATCCTCGCTCAGCCCGACGCGTGCGATCTCGGGATCGGTGTAGATCACCATCGGGAACGCCTTTGTCTGCGACTTCCAGGTTTTGATATTGCCGAAGAGGGCATTCATCGCGGCGAACCAGGCGTAGTGGCCGGCGGCATGCGTGAATTGCAGTTGGCCAATGACGTCGCCAGCGGCATAGATGGTCGGGAGCCTTGTCCGCAGACGCTGGTCGACGATCAGGCGGCCGTCATCCAGAAGACCAAGTTCCTCAATCCCAAACCCCCGTGTGCGCGGGCGACGACCGACCGCGACGAGGACACGATCGAAGGACAAACGCTGGTCGTCGGAAAGCACGGCAAATCGGGATTGGGCGCCCTGCTCGAATGAATGGACGCCTGCGCCGGTGATGACCGTCACGCCGTCGGCCTCGAGGCTGGCACGCATCGCGTCACTGACTTCCTCGTCTTCACGCGAGAGCAGCCGGGACTGGGCTTCCACAAGCGTAGTGTTGCATCCGAGGCGGGCAAAGCTTTGGGCGAGCTCGCAGCCGATCGCCCCGCCGCCCAGGACCAGTAGCCTCTCCGGCATTTCGGCCAGGCCCCAGAGCGTTTCGGAGGTCAGAGGCTCGACGTCAGCGAGTCCTGGAATCGGCGGGACAGCCGGTTCGGCGCCAGTCGCAAGCACGAGTCGGCGTGCGGTCAGACGCTTGCCGTCGACCTCGACGGTCCAGGGGTCGATGACCTTGGCCCGTCCTTTGACCACATCGACGCCGAGCCTGCTGTAGCGCTCGACCGAGTCATGCGGTGCAACGCGTGCGATCGACGCCTCGATCCGGCGCATGATCGCAGGAAAATCAGGGTCCAGCCGTCCGCTGAGTCCGAACCTCTCGGGATGATTGCCCTCTTTGGCGAGCTTCGCGGACCGGATCAGGGCCTTTGACGGGATGCAGCCGGTGTTCAGACAATCACCACCCATCTTCCCCTGTTCGATGAGCGCGACGCGAGCGCGGGCGGCTGCCGCGATATAGGCGGTCACGAGTCCGGCCGATCCCGCGCCGATCACAAGTAAGTTGTAGTCGAAGCGGCGAGGCCGTCTCCATTTTCGCAGCGCGTTTCGATTGCCCCACCAGGCACTCCCGGCCTTGGCGGCGAACGGCAGCGCAGCCAGCGCGGCGAACGCGAGAATGATGCGTGGGCTCAATATGTCGCCGGCGTTTTCGATCGAGCCGAGTTGGTTACCTGCATTCACATAGAGGATCGTCCCGGGGAGCGCGCCAAGCTGGCTGACCCAGGCGAAGGTAATGACGGGCATGCGCGTCAGGCCCATCGCCACGTTGACGAGAAAGAAAGGAAACACTGGCACGAGGCGCAACGCGAACAAATAGCGTGCGCCGTCGGATGCCACGCCGCGATCAACCTTGGCGACAGCCTCGGGGAAGCGGCGCTCGACCGAATTCCTGAGAAAGTAGCGCGCAACCACCATGGAAATTGTCGCGCCGATCGTGCTTGCAAAGGACACGAGCAGGGTTCCTACCCAGAGGCCGAAAAGGCTACCCCCGATGAGAGTAAGAGCCGTTGCGCCGGGCAGCGACAAGCCTGTCACAATCACATACGTAGTCACGAACAGAAGCCCAGCGGTACCCGGATTCCGTCCGATCCAGTCTCTTGCGGATGCAACCCTGGCCGCGACCTCGGCTGGATCGAGATGATCCCGGGCGAGCAACGCCAGGACAAGGATTGCGGCGAGAAGGAGGACAGCGCCAACGGTCTTTGTCCGGCGGCGAGCAACTCCATTTTTATGCATGATTCGAGCGGCTTCCTTTACACGGGCGCCACTCACGGCGCCGGATGTTACGTTCTTGATCTATTTCGCGGCGGCAGACTCAAAAGTTACTTCGTCGACCTCGCCGCGCGCCGGATAATTCGTCTTCAGGACGTAGTCGATCGCCCCGAGGACGTCGGAAAAATGAGGGCGCGCAAACGGCATGGTCTGGACGCTGCCAAAGAAAAGGGTGCCGTCAGGCCGCACCAGATAAAGCGCGGGTTCCGAAAACAGCTCCGGCTCCTCGATTCCAAGCGAGGTCTTTCCACGGCTGCGAGAGATGTAGAGGCCCCATTCGCGCGCTGCCGGAAGCGACAGGCCGTAACCGATGCGAAGCTGCGGCAATTGCCAATCAAGATTCGTCATGACTGCGCGCTCCTCGACGTCCGTCGAGATCGCAACGACGGACACGCCCCGGCGCTCGAACTCGCCGATCTTTGCGTCAAGGTCCTTCAGTTGGGTCTTGCAGACCGGACAATGGAGCCCGCGGTAGAAGACGACCAGCGAGAACGCCGTCGGTGTCTCTTTCCGAATGTCGTAGGTGTGTCCTCCGACAACCGGCACCCGCAGATCCGGTACGGGCTGCCGTGGAAGGAGGTGGGGAAACGAGGGGGTCATTGCAGACGTCCTTTCTTGCCTATGTCGGCAGAGGTTGCCGTTTTTGAGCGATCGATATAAAAAATGCACAGCTTGACTGTGTTGGCAAGGGGCAGTGCGACGCAGTCCGACTCAGGAGAGATCAAAATGGGGCGACCACGAGCTTTTGATCAGCCGACAGCGCTGGAGGCGGCGATGGACCAGTTCTGGCGTCGCGGATACGAGGCAACATCGGTCCGGGATCTTGCCGGTGCAATGTCGATCACCGGGGCCAGCCTCTACAATGCCTTCGGAGACAAGCGCTCCTTGTTCCGGCGATGCCTGGACGCTTACGTGGACACGTACGCGCGGAAACGCATCGCAGAACTCGACGCCAGCGATGATCCGATCAGTGGGATCCGGGCCTTCTTCGACGATCTCGTGAAGGCATCGCTGCGCGACCGTCGCGGCTGCCTTCTCATCAATTCCGCGATGGAGGTCGCACCATGGGATGCGGAGTTCGCCACGTTGATCGAAGAGGGCCTGCTGGAAATCGAGGATGGTTTCTATCGTGCGCTGAAACGGCTCTCCGTTTCAAGATCGCGACAGTCTCCGCGCAACGAACGGTCGACGGCAAGGCTGATGCTGTCCACAGTCATGGCCTTGCGTGTGCTGGCCCGCGCTGGTGGTGAGGCGGAGCGGCTGCGCAGCATCGCCAGATCTGCCGTCGCGCTAGCCGAAGGGCGTCCGCACCTGTGAACAAACGCGTCGTGCTTGTCGGGGCCGGTCATGCCCACCTTCATCTCCTGAAGAACGTCGCCTCCCTCATTCGGTTGCGGTCTGATGTCACGATCGTGGCGCCTGATGACTTCTGGTATTCGGGCATGGCGACGGCAATGCTCGCCGGCCTCGTCAGCCCAGACGAAGTTCGCGTCGAAATAGCCAGTCTCGTAGCCGGCACCGGCGCAGTGTTTTGCCGCGCCTCCATGATCGGACTTGATAAGGACGCTCGGGAAGTCGTGCTCGACAACGGGCAGCGGTTGGCCTTTGATCTCCTCTCGCTCAATCTCGGAAGTCGGCCGCCGCCGCTGCCCGCACAGGGGCAAGTCGTCTATTCGGTGAAACCGGTGCGTTCGCTTGTCGAGCTGCGGCGTCGCATCGAGCAAGCCTGGCAATCCCCGGGCAGCGATGTACTGCGCGTTGCGATCGTCGGTGGCGGCGTTACCGGTGTCGAGGTTGCCGCCAATCTTCGCGCTCTGGCTGACCTCCACCGGCAACGAATGCAAATCTCCATCTACAACCGATCCGAGCCATTGAAGCAGCTCCCACATGGTGCGGCGGCTGCGCTCCTGCGCCATGTTCGTAGATCGGGAATCGAGGTTCGCTGGCCGGTTACCGTCACAATGGCGGGCGAGGGTGGTGTCCACTTCGACGACGGAACGTCGGATGATTGCGATGTCGTCATCAGTGCAACCGGCCTGGTTCCGCCCGACCTCACACGTCGACTTGGGCTGCCGACCTCCGGCGACGGCGCGCTGGTCGTCGATGAATACCTGAGATCGGCTGGGGACGCCTTGATCTTTGCAGCCGGCGATTGCGTCGCGTTCGACGGGTTTTCCTTACCGCGCGTTGGCGTTTATGCCGTCAGGCAGGCGCCAGTCCTGCTTGCCAATCTCTGCGCAACGTTGTGCGATACACCGCTGACCGAATTCGCGCCGCAACGACGCTTCCTGTCCATCATTGGGCTGGGGCATACGTCTGCGCTGATGCAGCGGGGTCCGCTCTGGTTCAAAGGACCGCCAGCGCTGTGGCTCAAGCGCTGGATCGACCACCGGTTTGTCGAAGGCTATCGGACCTGAGCAGGCCGAAAGCCCGCTGCCTCGACATCTATTTGGACTCCATGACTGTGATCGGCTGCCAGGTCTCATCGGGAGATTGCTCCTGCAGCGCACGGCAACGAGCGATCATCCGGCGAGATGAAGGATCATCGCCGCGGGCCGCCAGAGTCTCCCGGAACTTGCTCTCCGCATCGCACCACCTTCTCGCCCTGTAAAGCTCCAGACCCGTTTCATACGAATCGATCCATGACGGCCGCTTCTCCCCGGACAAGCCGACAAGCTCGAAAATCGCGATGCCACCTTCGCGGCCGTAGACGGCGATGCGATCGAGCTCGCGCACTATGATGTTGGGGCCAGCAGCCTTCCGGACCTCTTCTCCCATTATGATGCCTGTCCCGTAGAGCTTGTTGGCGGTTTCGAGCCTGCTTGCCACGTTCACGGCGTCGCCGATGGCGGTATAGCTAAGGTGCGTGGCGGACCCGATATTGCCGACGAGGGCGACCCCGCTGTTGATCCCGATCCGGACAATGAGCGCATTGCCCGCATCGTCTCTCGGTCCCTTGAGCGCCACGGCCCGGCAGATTCCCAGCGCTGCCCTGCAAGCGGCAATGGCGTGATCGTCTCTTCCGCGCGGAGCGCCCCAGAAGGCCATCACGGCGTCGCCAATGAACTTGTCGATGGTGCCGCCTTCGGTTTCGATCGCCTGCGAGGCGAGGTCAAGGTAGCCACTGATCACCGGTACGATATCCTTGCCGAGCCGTTCGGACATCCCGGTAAATCCCGCGATGTCGGCGAAAAGTATGGTGAGGGGCTTCATTTCCCCGCCGGGTCTTGCCTCGATGCCCTCCGTCACCAGCGTCCGGACGAGATCGGTGGGAATGTATTTCGCGAACGCGCTCAGTCCGGTTGCCATGCGAACCAATGCGGCGGAAAGCGTGTCGAGTTCGATCAGCCATGAACGCCGTTTCGCAATGCGGTTCAGTTCGAAGGTCTCGACAGCTCGCAGGTCCTCAACGACCGCGCGAAGGGGCTCGGTTAGAAGACGGTGTGCAATCGTCACCGACACGATGCCCGCCACTACAACGAGCGCCAGCAACGTGAAGGCCAGGCGGGCCGTGGTGCGATCGATCTCGGCAAGAAACTCGGCTTCTGGAATGATGACGGCAACATGCCAGTCGAGGAAGTCGATCGGCGTAAGGGTGACGTTGTACGACACACTCTCGTCGACGATGCTCACCCTGATCGCCTCGTCGGATCCGGCCTCCGTGCGGCTCGCCAGACGCTGTCCGAGCTGACGCGCGACCCCAAAAAGGGGGTGACCGCCAAGATCGGCGCCATTGACTTCGTCGGCTGTCTTGTCTGGGCCGGCTACGATGTCGCCTCCGGACGACATGATGAAGGCGGCTCCGGTGCGAGCAACCTGAAGGGAGCCGAGGAAGCGTGAGAGACGATCGAGTTCGACCATCGTGGCGAGCACGCCCTGACGTCTTTGGTAGACGTCGATGGGGCCGGCGAAGGCGGCCGCTGTGCGTGTGGCGACTGGGTGCTCGGTGACGATGAACCACGCGGGCGCATTGGCGTTGATGGCCTGTTGATACCAGGCGTGGTCAGTAACGACGTAGTCGGTGGACTCGAACTTCCGCTGGTAGAACTCGATGTCGCCCTGCACGACCTTGTAGCGGTCGATGCGCCGGGTCCAAGCGCCCTCCTTGGGGTAAATCTCCATCATTTCCAGTTCGCCGTCGCCAAGCTTATGCGAGGCGAAGAAGGTCGAATCGGGCCATCCGAAAGCGACCCACGAAAGCGAAGGCTGCGCCTGCAGTTGAGACAGGAAAACGAACTCGCGTTTATCGGCCTCTCTCGTCTCGATCACGTTCTGAAGGAAGATTGTGCGAACCGCACCGAACGCCGCTTCCGCGCTTTCGATGCGTCCCGCCACTTCGTTGCGCACGGTTTCGGTGATCTGGTGGTCGAGGGTCGCCACGAGAAGACGACTGTTGCTGTCGGCAGTTCGCCGCCACAGGACATGCACCGCTATCGCGCTGACGGCAATGCAGCACAGCAGGAAAACCGAAATGGCGACGCTGACCTTTACCCGCATGTATTGCTCCGTCGCCAGTCGGACACGCGTCACCCTGTCGGAGCGATCTGCTCCCTGAGCGAAGACGGGGTGGCGTTCATCATTCCGGACTGAACCAGATGTCTCCGTAGAAGGTCTGTGCGCGTCCCTTGTGATCGTCGGCATCCGTCATGATCGCAACCGCATCGATCTCACCGATCTCCTCGCCGAAGACCCTCCGCAGGTCGTCTTGAACGTTGCGCTTGTATTGGACCCAGGAGCCGAGCCCCTTTTGCCCGCTATCGACCGCGATCAGGCGGACTTGAGCCGTGTAGGGGCTTGGCCACTCGCTTCCCGCGCCATGTTGGCTCGCCCATACGTAGTTGAGGGCGAGAGACCGGGTTCCGAGCAGGCCGCGCTCGACGACGACGTAGATCCGCGCGGGGAAGTCGTCACCCGATTTTTGCCCTTCGTCGATACCCGGGAATATGCCAGTCACTTTCCACGACCAGTTGAGGAACGGTGTTTTTGTCAGATCGATCCTGATCGTTCGGTAGCGGCCCGACGCTGCGGCATTCGTCGCTGCCTCGAGCACGACGGTTCGCAGACTGGCATCCTCGACGAGTTCGTACCTTGTCTCGCCCTTGAAGGAGCGGCTGCTCCAGTCCGAGAGCGAACCACGCGAAAAAGAGCCAACCGGGATGTCCTGGCCGGCCGCTCGCGCAAGCGGGAAGTTCACGACGATGACAGACAGGAGCATGCAAATCAGCCTCAACGTCGTATCTCCTCGCTTCACTGCTCCGCCCCCGCCACGATCATGGAGGTCTGTAGGTTAGTTCGCGTGTCAAAGACGGAAAGTTACATCACCGGGCAGCGACGCTGCCGCACTCCGGTTGGAAAGGGCGAGTGATCTTCGGCTGAGCAGTTGCCGCCGGCGAGCACGTGCTGCTGATCTGGTTCAGGCGTTCCCGACGTGCCGCCAGGCCAGTACCTGACGGCCGCCCCAACCTGCAAGCAGAGACAGGAGCGCCACGCTTCCGAATTGCCAGACAAGAACCATGAGACTGGCATCCTGAGGATGGAACAGGCGCAACCCGACGTTTCCAAGAGCTGCGGCCGCCAGCGCGCCCAGCATCACAGTCATTCGTGGGGCGATCGGCGCGCCCTTCTGAAGCATCGCGACCATCGTCAACGCTGGTATCGCGCCGACTACCGCAATTGCCGGTAAACAGACCCACTCGGGCGAGAGCCGCCAGGCCTCGTCGCCGAAGCTGAGCCAAGCCTGCCAGCATCCATGTCCGAGGCTACCCAGCCATATGACTAACGGTGGCGCGGGGAGCAAGGCCACGGCTCGACTGTGGCCGGGAACGATCAGGCAGAACGCGGAGAACGCCGCTGCCACCGCGGTGGCGAGCGCGGCCAGCTCTTCGATCAAGAACCGGGTATCGGTTAGCTTTGCGGCCAGATCGTCCCGCGGCGACATCAGCACCACAACGGCTGCCACGCCGCACAGTGCAATCAGAAGCCAGTACAAAGCCCGTTTCCGCGGGGGCGGCAAACGGCGGATCGGCTTGTGGCGCGTCGCCAGGCGCTCGATCAGATCATCCGTTTCCAAGTTCAAGTCCCTTTGCTCAGCACCTCACGCAACGTTCCCACGGCTCTGTGCACGGCGATCTTCAGAGCGCCGACGCTCGTGCCGCTGACAGCTGCGGCCTCCTTCAAGGACATCTCACGCAGCTTCAGCAACTCCATCGCCCGGCGTTGCTGGTGGGGCAGACCATCAATTGCCCGCCGCAACGCCTCGGGATCGCGGTACACTTCCGCTGACATATTCGCTCCGGGATCAAAAAAAGTTTCGGGTACGATCTCGACTACCTGCTCGTGCGCTGCTTGCCGGGCATAGCGGCGAACCGCATCGGCAATGCGGTTTCGGGCGATTCCCATCAGCCAGGGTATGAATGGCCGCTCCGGGTCGTAGGTTGCCCGGGCGGCGTGCAGCGACATGAGGATGTCCTGTACGACATCTTCCATGTCCTGCCGATTATAGACCGGGAGCTGCCGACGTGCCGTGGCCCGCAGCATCGGCGTGATCGCTCGAAGCAACTCGAGGTAGGCTTTGCCGTCACCATCTTGGGATGACCGCATGAGATCGGTGAGGCGCTGGCTGTTCCCGTCGGTCATCGGGACGCGGACCTCAGCAGAGGGTTAAGGGGCAAGCGCCTACATGACTCCTGCCCGGGGGCCGGCCGGCGCAGACCTAGCCTGACGAAGAGTCGATCAGGGCTGCGCGTCTGACCCAAGCCCGACTGTACCGCAGGGGCATGCGCGGTCCCGAGCCCGTCCTCCGCACCGACCACATGGTGGTCGGAACCAAGACCGGGATGCTTCGCAAGAGAAAAGCACAGCGAGGGCATCACAAACCTACCATCTGATCGTCCTTTGCCCAGGTCAAGGTCCGGTAGTCGACCGGTTGCATCAATGATGGCTTGATCACGGAAAAGTATGGCGACACGTCGAAGTCCCGCGGCACGAAAAGGCTATGGTGGCGAATGTGATAGATTTCGCGCACACAATCGCGACAGTCCGGTGCGGAGCCTGCCTCAGCGCTGATCACGGGAAGAATTGGAAAGCCAACCGACTGGAAAGCCTGGGCAATCAGCGTCGAGCATATGGCTCGCGTCGGGTCGCCACTGCCCAATGCAAGCATGCGTCTTCTCCAAGGGGTCGGCACCGGCGGCGTCGGCAATAGATAGCGTGCAAGGTCGACTACATTCTTGAGATCGTATCGGTCGCCGACTCTGGCCAGCACGTAGCCGATCACGCGGAGCGCGTCCTCCGGGGCAAGCGCGGCTGGCCGACAGATCCGAAGGTGGTAGCCCTTGAGCTCATCAAGGGGAAATGCTCGTATCCCATGCTCTGTGTCAGCCTCAGCGAGAGCACGAACGCGCCCTTCCGAATCGACGCCACCGCGCTCGCCCACAAAGAGCGCCGCGTGAGACCATGTTGACTGAGTGAGATATTTGATGGCGCCGCTGATGCGACGGTCCCCTTCGACCAAAATGACATCCGCGGGCTGCAGCAGCTCGCGCATCGCTTCGAGATCCGCGGCCGGATGAGGGTAGGGGCCACGCGCCCTTGCACTGAGGTAACGCGACAGTAGAGCGCCGACCTCGCGCGACAGACGGTTCATTTCAATCCCTTCCGCCGACGAACGGTCTTGGTTTCGGGTCCAAGGCGCTGCTTCGGCGCGCGGTTTGCGCGATCCCAGGCCGGGGGAAACGCTGCATATCTCGCTTAGCGCAACCTTCACGACCTGCGACGAGGTTCGCCACGCTTCTGTGGGTCGCCGAGCGCACACAAGCGCTTACGGCTCTCTTCTTCCTGCTGTGGGCACGAAGGGTCATTCGCCGCAGAGATTGCCCGGAGCTCGGCATTCTTAGTCCTCGAGATATTCGCGGATTATCAGCCGCGCCCGGTGAATTCGGCTCTTGACGGCCTCGCGTGACAGGCGGAGTTCGATCGCGATCTCGCCGATCGAGAACTCCCGAATATCCCGCAGCACGACCACCTCGCGGTACCTGTCTGGCAGCGAATGGATTGCCGCGATTAAATCCTCGCGCAATTCCGGCTCCGGCCGATACACGAAGGCCGGATGGTCGTCCGCCAGTAATTCGGTCCGGCCGTTCATCTGTCGCCACAAGCGGTTGCATTCCCGCCGGACGATCGAGAAGACCCAGGCCGAAAACGATGTGACTGTCCGCAGTGCGCCGATGCGTTGATACACCAGCCAAAGTGTTTCCTGGACGGCGTCGTCCGCATCGGTGCCCCCGGTGCATTGCGACCGTGCGTATCGTCGAATGTCCGGTTGGCTGATGGCCAGCAGGCGCTCCAAAGCTCCACGGTCGCCGTGACGGGCGGCCTCGATCAGAACAAAATGGTTCTCCACGGAGCGTTCCCTTTGCTGCTGCGTTAAAGTCGGTCACGGACCAACAAACCACATGTTGCCCTATAGAGGCGTCACCTGAGAAAAAGGGTTCGGTCGCGCGACCCGGGAGAGGTCACTGTTTCGTGATCCGTCCATTGCGGCAGGCGGGCTGGGGAGCATTTCCGCCGCGCAATAGCGCCCTCAATCAGGGGGCCTGCAGCCGGCCGCTCTGCGCCTCAGCTGGCGACTACCGATCTCTCACCAGGTCCTCCGTCGCTCCATTCGGACGCCTAGCCGGCGCAGCACGACAGCTTTGTTACATCTTTGTCAAAGGCCAGCGCTGCGAGCTTCAGCCCCTCGACGGTGGTGAGGTAGGGAAAGATCGTGTCCGCGAGATCGTCGATGGTGAGGCCGTGCCGGATTGCCAGGGCCGCCGTCTGGATACTGTCGGCGCCTTCCGGCGCCAAGATATGCGCGCCCAGTAGGCGACCGTTTCCAGCGTCGGCGACGAGCTTGATGAGCCCGCGGGTGTCGCGGGCAGCAAGCGCACGCGGCACCTGGTCGAGACCGATTGCCGAGACGCGCACGTCCCGACCGGCTGAGCGGGCCGTCGCTTCCGTCAATCCGACACTCGCCATCTGCGGATCAGTAAATACGATTGCCGGCATGGCGCTGTTGTCGTAGCGCAGGCCGTCGCCGTTGAGCGCGTTCCTGGCGGCGAGCTTGGCGCCATAGGCGGCCATATAGACGAACTGGTCGCGGCCGGTGACGTCGCCGGCGGCATAGATGCCGGATCGGGTCGTGCGCATGCGATCATCGATGACGATACCGCCTTTTGGCGAGAGGGCTATGCCATGCTCGGCGAGCCCAAGGCCTTCGATGTTGGGCGCGCGCCCGGTGGTGATCAGCACCTGATCGGCGACGAAAGCCATGTCCTGACCGTCGCGCGCGACAGTCAGCGATATGCCGCCACCGGTCTTGCGGATCGCGCGATAGGCGATACCGGCAACGACGGTGATCCCTTCGTCTTCGAAGTATCTCGTCAGCGCCGCGCCGATCTCACGCTCGGCCTCGGGGAGCAGGCGCGACCGGCACACCAGCGTCACTTTGACGCCGGCGCGTGCGAACATCTGGGCGAGTTCCGCTCCTATATAGCCGCCGCCGATGACGAGCATTGAGCGCGGCAGCGCCACGAGGTCGAGCGCCGTCGTGCTGGTCAAATACGGCACGGTCTCGACGCCGGGGATGGCGGGCACGGACGGTCGCGCGCCGGTCGCGATGATGATCTTGCCGGCGGGAATATGCGTTCCGTCCACCGCGACGCCGCCGGCCACGAGGCGCGCCGGCCCGTCGCGATAGGCGATGCCGTTGTAGGCGGGGAGCAGATCGACATACTTGGCTTGGCGCAGTTCGGAAACGAGCGCGTCCTTCTGATGAACGGTTTCCCGCCAGTCGGTTAGTTCGGCCTCGGCCGTGATGCCGGCGAAGCGCGCTGTCGCCCTAGCATTATGGAGCGTCTCGGCGGCGCGGATCAGCGTCTTCGACGGCACGCAGCCGATGTTGACGCAGGTACCGCCGATTGTGCCGCTACCGATGAGCGCCACCTGGGCACCCTGGTCGGCGGCCGTGATCGCGGCCGAGAAGCCGGCTGACCCGGCGCCGATCACGACGAGATCGTAAGCACCCCCATTGCCACGGTTCTTGCGGACGGGGCGGTCTGCGATCGCCGCGCTATTCGACGGCGCATCGAGTCCAGCAAGACTCGGCCCGAACAGGGCGCGGCCAGCCTCGAACCCTTCCTCGGTCGACAGCCGGAAACCCGACTCGTCGGCGGAACGTCCGTCGCGCCGGGCGGAAAGATGCTCGTCCGAACAGAAAAAGGCGGTCGTTGCGCACAGCGAGCTAGCAGCGCACCCGCCTTCATAGCGGACGCTTTGCCACATGACGGCCGACTTCGGTTCGACGTCGGCCAGCGCCCGCCCTTTGTCCCGCGTGGTGATCCGGATCGGCGCGCCGCAACGGCGGCAGCACGAGACGATCGTTATGTCGCGACCGGTCATGGCGCCGATGCCGAGGGCGTCGACGGCGCACATAGCGTTGAGTTCGCGTCCGTCCAGCGTGACCTGATGACCTGTATCCTGGTCAGCGAAGGGATAGGCGCCGACGATCTGTTCGCCGTCGAGAACGATCAAGTCGCGGCGGCGGAGCTCTTGCAACAGAGGCCGGATGGCGGTCCCGCTCAAACCGGCGCGCTCGGCAAGCGCGCCAATGGACGGGGCGCGTCCGTCTTCGGCGTAGAGCTGAAGCAACGCAACGCGCACGCGATCCGTGGCGGGATCATAGCCGCTCCAGCGATTAAGCACATGGTCGGAGCCGACCATGGCCAGCAGGGCCTCCTTCACCGCGGGCGACGAAACCACCGACCAGGCCGGAAACGTCACACCCGGCCGCACGACGTAGCTGGGCAGTGTCTCGGCGGAAGCCGCCGTCACCTTGTTCCGGGACGACGTGGATGCGCAGCAATCGTTCATGGCTTCAGGCTTTCCTTATGGTCCTTGTTCTCGCCGCAGGCCGCATTGGACCGGCGGCGGTAGAAGCCCCACGCTATGAGTCCCAGGCTGCCGGCGAGCAGTGAAAACGCCACCATATCCGCACTGGCGAGCCACGCGCCCAGACCGGCAAGCGGCAGGAGAACGGCAAGAATGGGTGTCGCGCAGCAGAACGCAGCGATGAGGGCGCCCGCCGCGCCTGTGCGGAGCAGGGCGCGGTCGTTCATCTCAGCTGCCCTGTTGCCGAGGGTGTGCGGGATAGCCGGCATTGGCGCTGGCAGCCGCGATGGCGTCGGAGTTCGTCTTCGTGTCTTCGAAGGTGACGGTCGCGGTCTGGGCCTCGAATGAGACGACCACATCCGAGACCCCGGGGACCGCTGCCATCGAGGTCTTCACGATGTAGGGGCAGGAAGCGCAGTACATGTTGTCGACGGCGAAAGTAACGGTGCGTTCAGCGGCGAAGGCGGCCGAAGGCGCCATGATCGAGCCGATCAGGGTGAGCGTGCTCAAAAGCTTGTTCATCGGGCAGGTCTCCTCTTGGCGTCAGGCGGAAAGCAGCAGCGAGGCGACGTAGTCGAAGGCGAAGGCAGCCGCGACGAGAACCGTTGCGATCCAGAGCGCGATCTGAACAAAGCGATTGGAGATTGGGCGCGCGCAGGCAGCGTCGTCGGCGCAGGCTCGCCGTGGCTTCCAGTAGACGAGATAGAAGCCGTAGCCGAGGACGCCTGCTGTTCCTGTGACGAACAATGGCTTGTAGGGCGCCAGCGCGGTCAGATTGCCGATCCAGGCGCCGCCGATGCCGAGGCTGAACAGGACGAGTGGGACGATGCAGCAGGAAGAGGCCGCGAGCGCGCCGAGGAGGCCGCCAACGGCGATCAGGCGCTGCCGTCCCACCGCGCTTTGCTGCGACGCTGAGACCTCCGCTTCTGCCCGTGCGACCCCTGCCGTTCCAAATCGCTCTGCATCCATGTCCGACCTCATTGTGATTGCCGAAATCCTCATAGCCTCGTACCATGCAGTCTGTAGCAACTACAGGGTCAAGAGGGAGTTTGCGATGCGCGATCACGCTGGCGTGAAGGGCTTGCAGCGGGCTGAGCTCGCGCGGCGGACGGGCAGCAATCTGGAGACCGTGCGCTATTACGAGAAGGTCGGGCTCTTGCCCGAGCCGCCGCGCACGGCGGCTGGCTATCGGAGCTACGACACGACGCACGAGCGGCGCCTTCGCTTCGTACTGCGGGCGCGTGAACTCGGCTTCTCTCTCGATGAAATCCGTGAGCTGCTGCGTCTCGTCGACGAACGCGACCAGCCTTGCGCTGAAGCGAGCGCCGTCGCCGCGGCGCATCTCGACGACGTGCGGGCAAAGATCACCGATCTGAAGCGCATGGAAAGAGTGCTGAAGGACGTTGTGGCCCAATGCGCCGGCGGCACGCGGCCGGAATGCCCGCTGATCGAGACGCTGTTTCGCGATGGAACTGGCTATCATAGGACCAGCCCCTGACCGCAAGGGGTTGCGTTCAGCTCGCGCATACCGATATCTACGACTCGCCGGCGCGCTCGGCAGCCTACAATTCCAGGCGGATGAGGTTGCGGATCCTACCAACGGATCAGTCGATGAGCGACCGTCGCTCCCAGCGCAGCCAGTATCGCGCTGGCGAACGTGTACCACGTGGCCACGAACAGTAATGAATCGCTCGCGCAGTGAGCTGCGAAGAAGGTAGCGGCGATGCCGCCTGCCAAAAGCCCCGCAGCCGCCCCCGCCGTGGCCGGATGTGTTGGTGCTCCCTGCCGGAGTGCTGCAACGACGATGCCAAGGGGGGCAAGGCCGGCCAGAACGATGCCGGCAAGGCAGACGAAGCCGTTTGGATTGGTCGATACGGCGGACAGCATCGCCGACCGCGGAAGGAAGTCGGCGACAACAATCCCCATCGCGAGCAGCGTGGGCGCAACCGTCAGATTTGCAGCGGCGGGCCGCCAATCGTTCCCCGGTCGAGACAGCCTCAAGACCAGGCAGAATGCGCTCACGCCCAGCGAGGCGGTCGAGGCGAGCCTCCACGCGAACTCCGGTGTCTTGGCGACAATAGCCAGATCGAGCCTGATGCTGAACGTCAGGAGGATAATGGCTGCCGCAATTGCGGTCGCAAGGACAGCCGCACGTCGTAAGGCGAGGGTAGGGTCAGGGGGCCACTGCCGCCTGTCTCCCGCAAGGGTCTCGATGAGTCTGATCGTGTCCATCGCCACCACGAGATAACTGGCTCAGCCGCCTTGGACGGCCGAACAATGTCGACCTGCGAGCACTGAGTCATTCGCGGAGCCGACCTACGAAGCTTCCTCGCAATATTTCGCTAGTCGATGACAGAAAGTTACGCTCCGCGTTCAGCGGGGCCGAGATCACAAAACCGTGTGTCGGGTCGGCGTAACCTGTGGCCCGTTTCAGCCGAATTATCTGTCACGCACGCCGCAATCCGCGTGCGAAAACCCCAATTGGAGGATTCATCTCATGTCCATCAGATCGACCATAAGCGCTTCCGTCTTGGCCGGCGCGGTCGCGACCGCGCTGGCGTCTTTCGCGTCCGCCGGGCCAATGACCAAGGACGAAGAAAAGGCGGCCATGGCCGCCGGTAAGGAGAAGTGCTACGGCGTTTCTCTCGCCGGCATGAACGACTGCGCGGCAGGACCCGGTACGACTTGCCAGGGCACCTCGACAGTCGACTTCCAGGGCAATGCCTGGTCGCTCGTTCAGGGCGGAACCTGCGCCAACATCAAGGTGCCTGGTGACCGGACGGGGTCGACGGAGCCGCTGACGCGCGACGTTCCATCGTAAGCGAAATCAAAGCGCCGGAAAGCGGAGGAGGCGATGAACGATCTGGCTAACCACGGGGCGTCACGGACTTCAGCAACCTCGCGCTTTCCGGCCCATCCGATCGTCGGCTTTGCCGGCACCAGCTTCAAGCATGAGCATCTGCCGGCGATCCTGGCCGAGGGGAAACTGGAAGGTTTTTTCGAGGTTCACGCCGAAAACTACATGGGTGCCGGCGGGCCGCCCCACGACGCACTGACCCGGATCCGTCGAGACCACCCGGTGTCGCTCCACGGCGTCTGCATGTCGATCGGCGGGCCGCAGCCGATCGACAAGACCCATCTCAAGCGCTTCAAGGCGCTCGTCGACCGATACGAGCCGGCGCTTGTTTCAGAGCACCTCGCCTGGTCGACCCACGACACGACCTTCTTCAACGATCTGCTGCCGTTGCCCTATACGCCGGCAACACTTGCGCGCGTCGCAGATCACATCGACGAAGTGCAGGCGGCGATCGGTCGTCCGATCCTTCTGGAGAACCCGTCGACCTATGTCGTCTTCCCGGAATCGACGATGTGCGAGACTGGTTTCATTCGCGAAATCGCCCGGAGAACGGGCTGCGGGCTCCTGCTCGACGTGAGCAACGTTTTTGTCTCGGCAACGAACCACGGCTACTCGCCGCTGGCTTATCTCGCAGCCTTTCCGTTGGATCAGGTCGGGGAAATCCACCTGGCAGGGCATGCGCGGCAGACGGACGACGAGGGTGACCTTCTGCTTATCGATAGCCACGACTGTCCGGTCGCAGATGCGGTCTGGAAACTCTACGACCTCGTCATCGGCCGATGCGGACCAAGGCCGACGCTGATCGAGTGGGACAGCGAAATTCCAGACTGGCCGGTGCTTCGGGCCGAGGCTGCCGCCGCGCAAACGATACTCGACCGGCACGCGGACGCGGTCGCACAGGAGCGGATCCGTGCGTCCCATTGAACCTGGCTGGCCGGGCGGTTCCGGTCCGGATTCCTCTTTCCCCGAGATGTTTGCCCGGGCCCTGCTGGATCCCGATCGCGAGACGCCTCCTGTTGTCGCCGGCCCACACGGAAAGGCGGCGGCCAAGCGCTACAACGTGTACCGAAACAACGTCACGGTCAGCCTCATCAATGCGCTTGCGGCCATCTTTCCCGCTACCCAGCGCATCACCGGCATTGAGTTCTTTCGCGCAATGGCGCGCTTTCACGTGCGCGCCACGCCGCCGGGTTCACCGCTTCTGTTCGAATATGGTCGCGACTTTCCCGACTTCATCGAACGCTACGAACACGCACAATCGCTGCCCTGGATGTCCGATGTGGCACGGATCGAACGGGCATGGCTCGACGCGTACCACGCCTCCGATGCCGAGCCGTTGACGCCGCAGGCCTTTGGGTCGATCCCCCCGGAGCACTTGGGCGACACCGTTTTGTTACCCCATCCGGCTACGCGCATCGTCCGCTCACGCTATCCGGCAGTCACGATCTTCTCAGCGAACCGCGGCAGCGATCCCGTCGGACAGATCGAGGCGGCCGACCCGGAGGATGCATTGGTAACGCGACCCAAGCTCGAAGTCGCCGTCAGGCAGCTTCCATCCGGCGGCGCGGTCTTTCTCACGCATCTAATGTCGGGCGAGCCGCTGGGTGCTGCCGCGTCTGCTGCTATGGCAGACAGTTCGACGTTCGACCTTCCCGCGAATATTGCCGGAGTTCTCGCGGCGGGTGCATTCAGCGACTTTAAGTTCGGAGGATGACGGAGATGGCTAGTGAACCGCAGCTTGCCGATGACAAAGGACAGAGCCGGATCATCGATGTTGGCGAGCGGGTAACCGCCGTCGTTAGGGCCATTGCCCAACCGTCGCTCACCCAATTCGCCTTGCGTTTTGGTCTTGCGGTGCCGTTTTGGCGTTCTGGCGTCAACAAATGGGACGGCTTTTTGCAGCTAAACGACGTCGCGGTGTTTCTGTTCAGCTCGGAGTTCCGGTTGCACCTCCCGGGCGGCCCTTATCCCTTCCCGGCGCCAGCTGTGATCGCATTCGCATCCGGCTCGGCCGAGATACTGCTGCCCATCCTGCTTGTGCTCGGCCTTTTCTCGCGCTTTGCCGCCTTGGGACTTCTTGTCATGACCATAGTCATACAGCTCACGGTGCCTGACGGCTGGCCGATCCATGTGACATGGGCGGCCATGGCGCTCGGCATAATGGCTTGGGGTCCGGGCAGGCTTTCGCTTGACCACTGGCTCGAGCATCTCACGAGCCGGCTGGCGGGGAATGCGAGCTAAGTAGTTCAATCGCTCGCCCGACAAGGTTCGAAGTCGGCTCTGACGTAATATCCGGCCGTGGTGTTCGGAGAGCCCGAATCACTTGGCGGCCGACCGCCCTTGGCGTCTGGCGCCTTATAGGTGCGCGCCGTCGATGGGCATGATGTGAGCACTACGCAATGTCGGTAAGGCTTCCGGGCGCGGCCGCGTACTATCGACGCGAGATCTCCAGGAGGAGATTATGAACTCGAAGCCGAGTCTCCGCACCGAAGAACTGCTGTAGCTGCAGCAGGAGACCTTCGACTATTTTCGCGACGAGGTGAATCCGGCCAATGGTCTCATCCGCGACAAAACTGCTTTGCATTGGCCGGCAAGCATCGCTGCGACGGGCCTTGCTCTTGCCTGCTATCCCGTCGCCGTCGAGCGCGGATTCGTGGCTCGGCATGAAGCCGTCGCACGAACTCTGGCTACACTCCGTTTCTTCTGGACGAGTCCCCAGGGACCGGGGTCTGACGCCACCGGATACCGGGGATTTTACTATCATTTCCTTGATATGCAGACCGGCCGTCGCGCCTGGCATTGCGATCTGTCGACGATCGACAGCGCCCTCCTGCTGGCCGGCACGCTGGCGGCGGCTGCGTACTTTGACGCAGAAGTAGCCGACGAGCGGGAAATCCGTACGCTCGCTGACGCACTCTATCGTCGCGCGGACTGGCAGTGGGCGCAGAACCTGGATCAGACCGTAACGCACGGTTGGACCCCTGAAGGCGGCTTCATCAAGTGCCGCTGGGAAGGCTACGACGAGGCTCTGCTTCTCTACATTCTGGGTCTCGGGTCGCCGACCCACCCGCTTCCTGAAAGCAGCTACGCGGCCTGGACATCGACTTATCGCTGGGAGAGCTGTTACGGCTACGATTACCTCTATGCCGGTCCGCTATTTGCTCATCAGCTGTCGCATGTCTGGGTCGACTTTCGCGGAATCCGGGACGCCTTCATGCGGGAGAAGGGTATCGACTACTTCGAGAACAGTCGCCGGGCGACCTACCTCCATCAATGCTATGCGATCATGAACCCGCGCAAGTTCGAGGGTTACGGTGAGCATTGCTGGGGCATTACCGCAAGCGACGGACCCGGTCCGGCCACTCTCAAGCTGAGCGGCAGCCGGCGGAAGTTCTACGACTATGTTGGGCGCGGCGTTCCCCATGGACCCGATGACGGGACACTTGCTCCCTGGGCGGTCGCCGCCTCATTGCCATTCGCTCCGGAGATAGTCCTGGAGGCGCTCGACTTCTGCATCCATCAGGCGAAGTTGAAGCAGTTCAACAGATACGGCTTCAAAGCGGCTTTCAATCCCACTCATCCAGGCGAGCCCGGCAATCCGTATGGGTGGTGGGTGTCGCCTTGTCACTTCGGCATCAATCAGGGACCCATAGTGCTGATGATCGAGAACTACCTGAGCGGCCTGGTTT
Organism: Mesorhizobium tianshanense; assembly: GCF_007830515.1. Classification (GTDB taxonomy): domain Bacteria; phylum Pseudomonadota; class Alphaproteobacteria; order Rhizobiales; family Rhizobiaceae; genus Mesorhizobium; species Mesorhizobium tianshanense. Next base: position 7,074 of record NZ_VLKT01000011.1, on the reverse strand, counting down.
GGCGCTTGATGCGCGGCTGTCCGTACATCGTGGCCGGATTGCGCCGCGCCGGGTTCGCTGGCAGCTGGCTGAACGATGCAAATTTTGACTGATGACTGCCTTGTCGGTATCCATTAGTTCGCGTCCCAGGCAGCCTCTCCTGATCATGCTGTGCTAGGACAATCTTGGCAGATCTGGTAGCAAGACGATCGGACCGCAGGCAGTACCTTCGGTGCGATCATGCTCGCTTTCGGGCTTGCCCTCTTCGCCTTCAGGCAAGACGCAGGCGCCTGATCGTTGAGTACGCCATCGGCCGGTCGATCGATGCGCGCCTGACAGTGCGTCGAGAGAGGGCAAAATGTGACGAGATCGGCAATTCAGTTCAGCGCGGTTGTGCTCACCTTCGGGTTGCTTCTGGCCGCGGCGCTAGGCTACTTCGCGCCAGCAGCGATGCTGTCCGTCGTCGGAATTGCGGCGTCGCCGGTTGCTGAGTTCCTCGCTCGCACCATCGCAGCTGCGTTTCTCGCGATGCTTCCGATTGTATGGGCTGTGCGCCACCGCGGGAGTGCGCCGGCGCAAACGGTGATCCTCCTCAGCCTCTCCCTCTACATGTTCGCGGGATCCGCCGTCGACCTACACGCCTACTTCAGCGCCATCGTAGGTTTCGCCGCGATCCCAAGCGTTGTCTTCCGCACTATCCTGGGTGCCGTCCTTGCCTGGCTTGCTATGTCGCGCGACTAGTCTGCCCTCGGAGCCCGCGTGTTGGGGCGTCCAAGCCCGCACGCCGAGCGACCCGCTGAAATGAGCGCTGTCACCGTCCGCGAGTTGCCCGACATCGCACCGTAGGTCGAGATAAGAGCGGCGACGGCCACAACCTGCCAGCCGGCTTCCGCGGTATCGATCTTCGTATCGGTCGCGCTCTCCCTCTGTGCTTCCCGCATGGCGCGCGTTATCCCGGTTCGCAAGAGCGCGACATGTTCGTCAAAGTGCCTGGCGATGACCGGGTCGCCGCGTAGGGCTCCACCGGCCGAGCGAAAGAGAAAGCAGCCCGCCCAGCCGGGGGTCTTAACGCCCGTTGTGAGCGCGTCCCAGAATGCCTCGAGTCCCGCCCGTCCACCGACTGCGAGGCCATTCACCAAAGGCCCCAGAACCTCGGCGCGATAGAGCTCCATCGCCTCGTGGACGAGCGCGTCCTTCTCAGGCCATAGCGCATATAGCGCCTTCCGGCTCAATCCTGTGGCCGCGACGATGTCGTTGTACGAAGTCGCCTCAGCGCCTCGATTCCAGAAGGCCTGCAACGCCCGACGGACGATTGTGCCACGGTCCGCGTCTGGTCCTTTCTCACCCACAACCATCGACACTCCTTGACAGAGAACGATCGTTCTCTTACACGGATGGAATCAGATGACAAGAGTGCGCGTCGAATACTCTACCGCAGCAGGCCCGCAGACATGCTGGGCGCTCATGGCCGACTTCGCCAACATCGACTTCTTCAACCCGCACCTCTCGGAGTCATACCTCGTGGATGGTTCGCCGGCCTGTGGCTTGGGCACCGAGCGCCAGTGCGACTTCAAGGGCGGGAAGGGCTACATCCGCGAGAAGGTGATCGATTGGCAGGAGGGGCGCTCATACACCGTCGACATTTACGACGGCACACTTCCCGTCGACCGTACGGTCACCACACTTGGCCTCCTCCCGCAGAGCGGCGGCGGCACGCGACTGTTCATGGAAACGACTTATCGACCGAGATACGGGTTCGTGGGCGTCGTGGCTGATCACCTCATCATCCGGCGCATGTTCCGGAACATGCTGCTCAAGGTCATCGAAGGACTTGCCGAAAAGGCTCTGGCAAAGGAGAAGGCGCCAATGCTTGCCGCCTGACCGAGTAAGGGTCGGGCGAGGCGCCGAGCCTCACCTCTTAACTTCGCGACCGAAGTTTCTACCTCCCGGCGTCTGTCTGGGCATAAAGCCGCAGAAAAGCGACCGTGGCTTTGTGAGCGCGCTGCACCATCTGGCGGGGACTTGGCTGATCGACGACACGAAGCATCAGGCGCACCATCAGACATCCCCACAACAGCCCCGCGAACTGCTCCGCTATTTCGGAAGGTTCGCCGGTGAGGAGCCATGCGGACCTCGCTTGTTTCATGACGCCTCTCAATCCGGCGCGAGCTGCTTCGCCGCCTATTGTTCGTGCGCCAGCAAAAAGCAGCGTTCGATCTGCAGCCGACGTCGGCGCCAACCGATCAGGCTCGGCGCGCTAATAGCTTGCTCAACGACGTCATCCCCTCCCCACCGGCTGCGAAGAAGCAGCCTAAGCTGCCGCCGAAGTCGAGCCACCGAACCACACGGTTGACGACGATTGTTTTCCATGATCTTTAATTAAGCGATCGTGGAAATACGTTATGTCACTCACAGACACTTTTGCTGCCCTTGGGAACGATGTCCGTCTCGCAATCGTCGAGCGCCTTCTGCGCGACGGCGAACTCGCAGCTGGAGATCTCGTCGCTGACGGCGAGATGTCGGCACCTGCGATGTCGCATCACTTCAGAGTGCTGCGCGAGGCCGGCATCGTCATCCAGCGTGTCGACGCCCAGCGCCGGCTCTATTCGGTCCGTCCCGAGGCGATGCGCGCCATTGGGCAATGGTCGCTGACCTACCGTGAATTCTGGGAGCAGAGCCTCGACCGGCTCGGCCACGTCATCGAAAAGGAGAAACGAAAATGAGCGAGCTCAGGATCGAGCGCGAATACCCCATCGCACCGGCGCAGTTGTTCGCCTACGTCACCGAGGCCGAAAACCTCCTGAAGTGGTGGGGTCCGGAAGGCACAACGGCAACGGAAGCCAACCTCGACCTCACTCGCCTTGGGCCGTGGTCGCTCGTCCTTAACAGTGCGCGTGGCCCCTTCGAAATGCGCGGCGTAGTGAAGAACGTAGTGCCGCCGCACGCCGTCGAGTTCACCATGAACGTGCCGGGTGAGGAGGTCGACAGTACCGTCCGCTTCGAAATCGCGTCGGACGGCAAGGGCGGCTCGCGCTTCACGCTCGTGCAGTCAGGCATCACTGACGAAATGGTCGAGATGGGTAAGCACGGTTGGGGCTCGACCCTTGGCCGGCTGGAGAAGCTGATCAAGCTCGCACCCAAGGTTGCCTAAACCGGGCGCGAGTCGGTGCGCTCGTTGCGACCGCTCAGCATCCGCCTGGTTGCGCTCGACGGCTACGCTCGCGGCGTAGTCGAAGACTTCCAGTCCAATGATGAGCGTCGGCCGGTAAGCGCGCTGCGAAACTTCTACGCGGGTGAACTGCTGCTGGGGAAACAGTGCCTTCTTAATGCCGCGCCAAATGTCGACCCGATGGAGATTCTTGCCTCGAAATTCGCACCCGTTCTGAAACAACGAGGGCGATATCGTTTATGAGCCAAAGGGATTTCAGACGATTGACCTGAATGAATTGCGTGAGCAGTTCAAAGGGTTTGGGCTGACCTGGCCGGCCGGAAACATCAAGGATCTTCAGAAGCTTCGCAATGAGTTCGAGCATTACCACTCCGAGGCGCCCAAGGACGCGATCCGGCAAGCGATCGCCTCCTGTTTCCCGTTGGTGGAAGGGTTCTTCGCCATCCTTGAGCGGTCACCAAAAGCGGAACTCGGAGACGCCTGGGACGTGATGCTCGCGGAAAAGAAGTTGTCGCTTGGCAGTTAAACGGGGTCTTCCTCAAATTGTGTGGTGCTGCTCATACTTGCCGCCATATCCGCACGTTTGGACCGTTTGAAGCACGCATCGTGCGTCGCGCGGTCGCTGAACCGCTCAGAATATCCACTTTGGGGCTCTGTTTCGGGGCCATCACACAATTTGAGGAAGACCCGTTAATCGTGAGAATTCGTTGTTTTCGGTTTCGTTTGGTTGTTTGTTGCGTTAATTTGATAGCTTGGATTTGCTTTTTTACTGTATTCGGGTCATTTTTATTTTCTTTGATCCTTTGTGTTTTCATGGTCCGTGTTTGGTATTTTCGCTGGCGTTCGGCTGCCGTTTCTGCTTCTTCCTTTCCTTGCCGCTGATGCGGGTTGATTTTCTTTTTGAGTGTGCGTTCTCCCATTCTGTGCATTGCTTGCCAACTGTAATCGAAAAGGCGTCATTCTCACGATTAACGGGTCTTCCTCAAATTGTGTGATGGCCCCGAAACAGAGCCCCAAAGTGGATATTCTGAGCGGTTCAGCGACCGCGCGACGCACGATGCGTGCTTCAAACGGTCCAAACGTGCGGATATGGCGGCAAGTATGAGCAGCACCACACAATTTGAGGAAGACCCCGATTAACTGCCAAGCGACAGCCGGCGTGCGCGATAAAGACGGGTGCTCACTGTCTGAGGTCGCAATGCCAAAAGAAAAGCCGTTTCCTCAATGCTCATTTCCTCGACGTCCCGCATGACAAAGACGATGCGAAACGGCTCTGGCAAGCCACCGACGGCTCGCTCCAGGAGGCTGCGGATTTCAGCGAGAGCGGCCGCCTCTTCGGGATCAGGCTTGTCGGCGCTGAACGGAGCGACCATGCCTTCGATGGCTTTCACGTCTACGGTGGGCCGCCTTTTCCGGCGGCGTCCCAGCGCCTCGTTCAGCGCGATCCGGGTGAGCCAGGTCGACAGCCGCGCCTCCGCGCGGAATTCGGCCAGATGGGTGAAGGCGTGGATATAGGTCTCCTGAAGTACGTCCTCGGCCTCGGTGTCGTCATTCAGGACGGCGCGGGCGACCCGGTGAAGCCGCTGATTGTGACGCTTGATGATTAACCAGAATGCGGCGGAGTCACGCTGTCGCGCGTGTTCAACCAGCCCCGCGTCGTCAAGGTCCTCAATCCTCATTGCCTCGGTGGAGCCGGTCGGCTTCTTCATAGGCGCTCCAGATGCATCAGCTTACCATGAGATAAGCGTTTTCCGGGTTTTTCGGTCTGCGGCCAGGTGGAGACTTGGGACTCTAGCGGACCAGAGGTCTGCTCACCTAGTAAATCGGACCTTGTTGCGAAGCAGTTCCATCTTCCGGTTTCGGCGCTACTTGCTCATTCTGGCAGATGAGCCTGGATGGCAACTTTCTACCCTGGCCAGACTTTCCCGAGCTTCATCAGGCAATCTGAAGGGAGAACGCACCAACCGATCACGTGCGCCAATTGTTGCCGTTGCTCGTCGCCGAATGAACAACCGCTCCTCCGACGAAGCGGTCCTTCCCCACCAGGCGACGCAGAAGGGTGGTGATGAGCAGACCCTCAGTAAGCATCCGGCGTAGGCCGCCTTGTGGGCCCTGCGAATGATTTGATTACAGGTATGGATAGCAATACGACCAAGAATGATTTTGAGCTCCTCGGATCGTGGACACCGGCCGACGCCACTGGTAGTCGCCCCGGAGGTGTTGCAGGCGTAAAAAAAGTGTTGCCCAGCTACCCAAAGTAGTGGCAAATATCATGTTGCATCGCATCAATAATGCGATGCAACATTGAAATTGCCTCGCTGACCTGCATGGGGCCCGATCGTATCGGCCTCGGCTGCACCGGACTACCGTCTGAAGAGGCCATACACAATGGTTCTCGACATCCAAGTCGAACAGGCCGTCAACGAATGCCGGCAACTCCGTCCATTTGATCATATTCTCGAGCGGGCGGTCCGGCCGCATTCCCTGGAGGCAGCATAGACGGAGAACAAACCTACGCCAGTGATATCCAAGGAACTCGTCATGTAGGCTTCTCACCAACCCCGTCAGCGCTTCGTACCCCTATGCCCTTTGGTGGGTGACTTCCAGTTGAGCGTGCCCCTTTGCCAAGAGGAGAGACTGCTGTGACTGTATTCTATGACAGCAACCGTCCAGATGCGTTCGTCGGCGGAGGCAGCTTGGACAGTGTAAGCTACAAGGCTTCTTCCCGTGGAGTCATTGCCGATTTGGCCTCCGGGCATGCCTACAAGTTGCTTTCGATACTGCCGCTCGGCGACTCCATCACATATGGAGTGATCGCCAGCTCGTCCGATACCGAAAGTGGCGGATATCGGAAGTTCATGCTGGAACGGTTGGACGCACTCAACGTCAAGATCGATTTCGTCGGCTCCCTGTCCAACGGGCCCGCCAGCATGCAAGATCGCGATCACGAAGGACACCGCAGCTGGACGCTGAATCAGCTGAACGGAATAGACGACGACATTGTGGCGGCTACCAAGGCCGACGCCGCGCTGCTGATCGCCGGAACGAACGATAGCGCGACCGATAGCGTGCCAACGATGCTGCAGGATTTGCGCAACCTGTTGCTCAGCTTGAGTTCGAGCGATCCCGCCTTGACCGTCTTCGTCGGTTCCTTGCCTCCCATTCGCGTCGGGCAGCAGTCACAGGCGCGTGCGGACCGGGTCGACGCCTACAACGATGCAATGCCCGGTCTGATCTCTGAACTGGCCGCCCAAGGGCATAAGGTCATCTTTGTCGACATGCGTGATCTGACACCAGATGACATCACAGCACCGCCGCTTGATAGCGGACTGCATCCGACTGCCGAGGGTTATGCAAAAATCGCCTCATATTGGATCGACGCCTTGGAACAACACTTCGGTCTGGACGGGACCGGCATCGGAAGTGACCGCGATACCTTCACCAGCATTGAAAATCTTACAGGCTCTTCCTTTGCCGACCAACTCGGAGGAAACGAGGGAGCCAACGTGCTGGATGGGCTGGCGGGCGATGACGTCCTGGAGGGCCGCGGCGGTTCCGACCAACTCATCGGCGGGGTCGGCGCCGACACGCTTGTCGGCGGCGCGGGTGCTGACGTCTACTATGTCGACAACGCCGGTGACAAAACCATCGAGGAGGCCAATGGCGGCATTGACGAAACGCATGCTTATATAGACTGGACCCTGGCCGACAATGTCGAAAACCTCTTCCTGAGGTCGGCTGCCAATCTGGCGGGAAAAGGCAACGGGCTCGCCAACGCCATGGTGGGCAACGGCGGAGCGAACACGCTCGAAGGCCTCGGCGGCGGCGATCAGCTGGACGGTCGGGGCGGGTCGGACCGGCTCATCGGTGGCCCTGGCGCCGATATCCTCACGGGCGGAACGGGAAACGACAGCTTCGTCTTCGCC
>NZ_VLKT01000010.1 GCF_007830515.1 Mesorhizobium tianshanense | reverse complement strand
CGTGCCGATCGCCATGGAAGAGAAGCTGCGCTTCGCCATCCGTGAAGGCGGCCGCACCGTCGGTGCCGGCATCGTCGTCACCATCAAAGAGTAATTTGGACTTAAACCGATCTGTCGCGGGCGCTGCCCGCGCCGCGCCAGAACAAGGAAGTGACGCATGAACGGACAGAATATCCGCATCCGCCTGAAGGCGTTTGATCACCGGGTGCTTGACGCCTCGACGCGGGAAATCGTGTCGACGGCCAAGCGCACCGGCGCCAACGTCCGCGGCCCCATTCCGCTGCCGACGCGGATCGAAAAGTTCACGGTCAACCGGTCGCCTCACGTCGACAAGAAGAGCCGCGAGCAGTTCGAGATGCGCACGCACAAGCGTCTGCTCGATATCGTCGACCCGACCCCCCAGACGGTCGACGCGTTGATGAAGCTCGATCTTGCCGCCGGTGTCGACGTCGAGATCAAGCTCTAAGGAACCAGAAGTGCGGGGCGACCCGGAACTCTGAAGAAACAAGAGGCGTGGAGGGGCGGCAGCCCCGACAGGGAACTCTAAAGGAATTGAACCGATGCGTTCAGGTGTGATTGCAAAGAAGGTGGGAATGACCCGCATCTACAACGATGCCGGGGAACATGTTCCCGTCACTGTTCTCCAGATGGAGAACTGCCAGGTCGTGGCGCAGCGCACGCAGGAGAAGAACGGCTATACCGCCGTCCAGCTCGGCGTTGGCCTTGCCAAGGTGAAGAACACGTCGAAGGCGATGCGCGGCCATTTCGCGACCGCTTCCGTCGAGCCGAAGGCCAAGGTTGCCGAATTCCGCGTCTCCGCTGACAACATGATCGATGTCGGCGCCGAGATCACCGTCGAGCATTTCGTCGCCGGCCAGAAGGTCGATGTGACGGGAACCACGATCGGCAAGGGTTTCCAGGGCGTCATCAAGCGGCACAATATGGGCGGTGGCCGCGCGACCCACGGCAACTCGGTCTCGCACCGTACGCACGGCTCGACGGGCCAGCGCCAGGACCCGGGCAAGGTGTTCAAGGGCAAGCATATGGCTGGCCACATGGGTGATACCCGCGTCACCACGCAGAATGTCGAGGTCGTCTCGACCGACGCCGATCGCGGTCTGATCCTGATCCGCGGCGCGGTTCCGGGTTCGAAGGGCGCCTGGATACTGGTCCGCGACGCCGCCAAGGTTGCGTTGCCGGCCAATGCGCCGAAGCCTGCCGCAATCCGCGCCATCGCAACCAATGACAGCGCCAAGAACGATGCCCCGGCCACAGTGAACGATGCCCCGGCCACAGAGGGAGCGGAATAATGGACCTCAAGATCACAACGCTCGGCGGCAAGGACGCCGGCAAGGTGAAACTCTCCGAGGAGATTTTCGGCCTTGATCCGCGCGAGGACATCCTGCAGCGCGTTGTGCGCTGGCAGCTTGCCAAGAAGCAGCAGGGCACGCACAAGACCAAGGGTCGCGCCGAGATCGCTCGCACCGGCGCCAAGATGTACAAGCAGAAGGGTACGGGCCGCGCCCGCCACCATTCGGCACGCGCTCCGCAGTTCCGCGGCGGCGGCAAGGCCCACGGCCCGGTCGTCCGCAGCCACGAGCACGACCTGCCGAAGAAGGTGCGCGCGCTGGGCCTCAAGCATGCCCTTTCGGCCAAGGCCAAGAGCGCGTCGCTCATCATCGTCGACGAGCTGAAGCTGACCGAGGCCAAGACCAAGGCGCTGATCGCGAATTTCGCGACGCTGGGCCTGTCCAACGCCCTGGTGATCGGCGGCGCCGAGCTTGACAAGAACTTCAAGCTGGCGGCGACGAACATCCCGAACATCGACGTGCTGCCCATCCAGGGCATCAACGTCTACGACATTCTGCGCCGCGGCACGCTGGTCCTTTCGAAGGCCGCCGTCGAGGCTCTCGAGGAGCGCTTCAAATGACCGACCTTCGTCACTACGACGTGATCGTCTCGCCGGCGATCACCGAAAAGTCGACCATGGCTTCCGAGCAGAACCAGGTCGTCTTCAACGTCGCCAAGAAGGCGTCGAAGCCGGAAATCAAGGCTGCCGTCGAAGCGCTGTTCGGCGTCAAGGTGATGGCCGTGAACACGCTTGTCCGCAAGGGCAAGATCAAGCGCTTCCGCGGCACGATCGGCCGCCAGAGCGACGTCAAGAAGGCGGTTGTGACGCTGGCCGACGGCCAGTCGATCGACGTCGCGACGGGTCTCTGAGCAAGACCGCGAGGACAGAAACATGGCACTGAAAAAATTCAACCCGATAACGCCGAGCACCCGCCAGCTGGTCATCGTCGATCGCTCGGGCCTCTACAAGGGCAAGCCTGTCAAGGGCCTGACCGAAGGCCTGACCAAGTCGGGCGGCCGCAACAACTACGGTCGCATCACGGCCCGCTTCATCGGCGGCGGTCACAAGCGCACGTACCGCATCATCGACTTCAAGCGTCGCAAGTTCGACGTCGTCGGCACGGTCGAGCGTATCGAATACGATCCGAACCGCAGCGCCTTCATCGCGCTGATCAAGTATGACGACGGTGAGCTGTCCTACATCATCGCCCCGCAGCGCCTTGCTGCCGGCGACAAGATCGTGGCCGGCGAAGCGGTCGACGTGAAGCCGGGCAATGCTATGCCGCTGGCCTCGATGCCGGTCGGCACGATCGTCCACAACATCGAGCTGAAGCCGGGCAAGGGCGCCCAGGTTGCCCGTTCTGCAGGCGGCTACGCCCAGCTCGTCGGCCGTGACCAGGGCATGGCGATCCTGCGCCTGAATTCAGGCGAGCAGCGTGTCGTCCACGGCTCCTGCATGGCCACTGTCGGCGCCGTGTCGAACCCGGACCACGGCAACATCAATGACGGCAAGGCAGGCCGCACGGTGTGGCGGGGAAAACGTCCGCACAACCGCGGCGTGACCATGAACCCGGTCGACCATCCGCATGGCGGCGGCGAAGGCCGCACCTCGGGTGGCCGCCATCCGGTTTCGCCCTGGGGCAAGCCGACCAAGGGCAAGAAGACGCGGTCCAACAAGGCGACCGACAAGTTCATCCTGCGCTCGCGCCATCAGCGCAAGAGCTAAGAAGAGGTAACGCCAAGTGACTCGTTCGATTTGGAAAGGCCCCTTCATCGACGGCTACCTTCTCAAGAAGGTGGACAAGGTTCGTGAAGGTGGTCGCAATGAGGTGATCAAGATGTGGAGCCGCCGCTCCACCATCCTGCCGCAGTTCGTCGGCTTCACCTTCGGTGTCTACAACGGCCAAAAGCATGTTCCCGTTTCGGTGAACGAGGACATGGTCGGTCACAAGTTCGGTGAATTCGCTCCGACCCGGACCTATTACGGTCACGGCGCGGATAAGAAGGCGAAGAGGAAATAATCATGGGCAAGGCCAAAGCTCCGCGCAGGCTTGCTGACAACGAAGCGCGCGCCGTGTTGCGCACGATCCGTATCAGCCCGCAGAAGCTGAACCTGGTTGCCGCGCTGATCCGCGGCAAGAAGGTCGCGACAGCGCTTTCCGATCTCGAATTCTCGGCCAAGCGGATTTCCGGCACGGTCAAGAAGACGCTGGAATCGGCGATCGCCAACGCGGAAAACAACCACGACCTCGACGTCGATGCGCTGATCGTGGCGGAAGCCTATGTCGGCAAGTCGATCGTCATGAAGCGGTTCCATGCCCGTGGCCGCGGTCGCGCCAGCCGTATCGAGAAACCGTTCTCGCACCTCACGATCGTCGTTCGTGAAGTCGAAGAAAAAGGGGAGGCCGCATAATGGGCCAGAAAATCAATCCGATCGGTCTGCGTCTCGGCATCAACCGCACCTGGGATTCGCGCTGGTTCGCGAACACCGGCGAGTACGGCAAGCTGCTGCACGAGGACATCAAGATCCGCAAGTATCTTGAGAAGGAACTCAAGCAGGCTGCGATTTCGAAGGTCGTGATCGAGCGTCCGCACAAGAAGTGCCGCGTCACCATCCATGCGGCGCGCCCGGGCTTGATCATCGGCAAGAAGGGCGCCGACATCGAGAAGCTTCGCAAGAAGCTGATGGAGATGACGAAGTCCGAGACGCATTTGAACATCGTCGAGGTGCGCAAGCCCGAGATCGACGCGACGCTGGTCGCCCAGTCGATCGCCCAGCAGCTCGAGCGTCGCATCGCGTTCCGCCGTGCCATGAAGCGCGCCGTGCAGTCGGCGATGCGCCTCGGCGCCGAAGGCATCCGCATCAACTGCGCCGGTCGTCTCGGCGGGGCTGAGATCGCGCGCATGGAATGGTACCGCGAAGGTCGCGTGCCGCTGCATACGCTGCGCGCCGACGTCGACTACGGCACGGCCGAAGCGCACACCGCCTACGGCATCTGCGGCGTCAAGGTCTGGGTGTTCAAGGGCGAAATCCTCGAGCACGACCCGATGGCTTCGGAGCGTCGCGCCTCCGAGGGCGATCATGCGCATGGCGGTGGTGGTGAGCGCGAACGCGGTCGCCGTCGCGAAAACGCCTGAGACAGTTGAGAATTTGGAGTTAGAACGATGCTGCAGCCAAAGCGCACAAAGTTCCGCAAGCAGTTCAAGGGTCGTATCCATGGTGCCGCCAAGGGCGGCACCAATCTGGATTTCGGCGGTTTCGGGCTGAAGGCGCTTGAGCCGAACCGCGTCACCGCGCGCGAGATCGAGGCGGCCCGCCGCGCGATCACCCGCGAAATGAAGCGCGCCGGCCGCGTCTGGATCCGTATTTTTCCGGATGTACCGGTGACGTCGAAGCCGACCGAAGTCCGCATGGGCAAGGGCAAGGGCGCAGTCGATTACTGGGCAGCGCGCGTGAAGCCGGGCCGTATCATGTTCGAGATCGACGGCGTCAATGAGGAAACCGCCCGTGAGGCGCTGCGTCTCGGTGCGGCCAAGCTCTCGGTCAGGACGCGCTTCGTACAGCGCATCGCAGAATAAGGACGGGCTGATCATGAAAGCCGAAGACATCCGGACCAAGACCCAGGACCAGTTGACCGACGACCTGGCCAGCCTGAAGAAGGAGCAGTTCAACCTGCGCTTCCAGAAGGCTACCGGCCAGCTCGAGAAGACCGCGCGCGTGAGGCAGGTCCGCAAGGACATTGCGCGTATCAAGACCATCGCTGCGGAAAAGTCCGCGGCCAAGAAGGCTTAAGGACGAAAACCATGCCAAAGCGCATTCTGCAGGGCACCGTCGTCAGCGACAAGAACGAGAAGACGGTTGTCGTCAAGGTCGAACGGCGCTTCACGCATCCCGTGATGAAGAAGACCGTGCGCATGACCAAGAAGTACAAGGCGCACGACGAGAACAACGCCCACAAGGTCGGCGATCAGGTGTTCATCCAGGAATCGAAGCCGATTTCCAAGGACAAGCGCTGGACCGTTGTGTCTTCGGACCAGGCCTGATCAGGGCAAACGAAACGAATTTTGGACAGACCGGGGGAGGGTGAACAACCCGTCCCGTTAGAAGAGAAGAAGGCGGCCAGTCATGATTCAGATGCAAACAAACCTCGACGTCGCGGATAATTCCGGCGCCCGTCGTGTCATGTGCATCAAGGTGCTGGGCGGCTCGAAGCGGAAATACGCTTCCGTGGGCGACATCATCGTGGTGTCGATCAAGGAAGCCATCCCGCGCGGCCGCGTCAAGAAGGGCGATGTGATGAAGGCGGTCGTGGTTCGCACGGCCAAGGACATCCGCCGCCCGGACGGCAGCGTGATCCGTTTCGACAAGAACGCGGCCGTTCTCGTCGACAACAAGAAAGAGCCGATCGGCACGCGTATCTTCGGACCGGTTCCGCGCGAACTCCGCGCCAAGAACCACATGAAGATCATCTCGCTCGCGCCTGAAGTGCTGTAAGGAGCCGGACCAATGCAGAAGATTAGAAAAGGCGACAAGGTCGTCGTGCTGGCCGGCAAGGACAAGGGCCGTTCGGGCGAAGTCCTCTCGGTACAGCCGAAGGAAGACACCGCGCTGGTGCGCGGCGTCAACATGATCCGCCGTCACCAGAAGCAGTCCCAGTCCCAGGAGGGCGGGATCATCACCAAGGAAGCGCCGATCCAGCTGTCGAACATCGCGCTGGCCGACCCCAAGGATGGCAAGCCGACCCGCGTCGGTTTCATTTTCCAGAAGGACGGCAAGAAGGTGCGCGTCGCCAAGCGCTCGGGAGAAGTCATCAATGGCTAAGGCTCAAACCAAGCAGGCGACGGCCCAGAATACGCCGCGCCTCAAGCAGGTCTACAACGAGACCATCCGCAAGGCGCTGCAGGAGCAGTTCGGCTACGAGAACGAGATGCAGGTTCCGCGCATCGACAAGATCGTGCTGAACATGGGTGTCGGCGAAGCGACCGGCGATTCGAAGAAGCCTTCGATCGCCGCGGAAGATCTTGCACTGATCGCCGGCCAGAAGGCCGTCGTCACCCGCGCCCGCAACTCGATCGCCGGCTTCAAGGTCCGCGAAAAGATGCCGATCGGCGCCAAGGTCACGCTGCGCAAGGAACGCATGTACGAGTTCCTCGACCGTCTCGTGAACATCGCGCTGCCGCGCGTCCGCGACTTCCGCGGGCTCAATCCGAAGAGCTTCGATGGCCGTGGCAACTATGCCATGGGCATCAAGGAACACATCGTGTTCCCGGAGATCAACTACGACAAGGTTGATCAGATCTGGGGCATGGACGTCATCGTTTGTACGACTGCGAAGACGGACGACGAAGCCAGGGCATTGCTCAAGGCCTTCAACTTCCCCTTCCGCCAGTAACGGCAGCGAGAAAAGGAAAATCTGAAATGGCAAAGACCAGCTCAGTCGAGAAGAACAACAGGCGCCGCAAGCTTGCGGACCAATACGCTGCCAAGCGTAAGGTCCTCAAGGCGATCATCATGGATCAGTCCAAGCCGATGGAAGAGCGTTTCCGCGCTCAGTTGAAGCTTGCGGCACTGCCGCGCAACTCGGCCAAGACCCGCATCCGCAACCGCTGCGAAGTCACGGGACGTCCGCGTGCCTACTATCGCAAGCTCAAAGTATCGCGCATCGCGCTTCGTGATCTCGGCAACAACGGCCAGATCCCGGGCCTGGTCAAGTCGAGCTGGTAAGGAGGACATAACATGTCATTGAGCGATCCTCTCGGCGATATGCTGACCCGCATCCGCAACGCATATGGCCGCAAGAAGTCGAGCGTTTCCACGCCGGCCTCGCGCCTACGTGCCCGCGTCCTCGACGTGCTGAAGGCGGAAGGCTATATCCGCGACTACAGCCAGACCGACTTCGACAACGGCAAGTCCGAAATCGAAATCGAGCTGAAGTATTTCGACGGTGCGCCGGTCGTGCGCGAAATCGCCCGCGTCTCGAAGCCGGGCCGCCGCGTGTATGTTTCGGCGAAGTCGATCCCGCACGTCGCCAACGGCCTCGGCATCGCCATTCTTTCGACGCCGAAGGGCGTGATGGCCGACCACGAAGCGCGTGAACAGAATGTCGGCGGGGAAATCCTCTGCCAGATCTTCTGATTTGGCTGACCTGAAACAAGAGAAGTGACGAGGACAACAAAATGTCTCGTATTGGAAAGAAACCCGTTTCGCTGCCGCAAGGCGTGACCGCGACCGTCGACGGCCAGACCGTGACGGCGAAGGGCCCCAAGGGTGAGCTGAAGTTCGTGGTGAACGACGAAGTTCTGGTCAAGATGGAGGGCAGTGAGATCGCTGTCCAGCCGCGCGACCAGACCAAGACCGCCCGCTCCAAATGGGGCATGTCGCGCACGCAGATCGTCAACATCCTGCAAGGCGTCAAGGACGGTTTCGAAAAGAAGCTCGAGATCACCGGCGTCGGCTATCGCGCCGCCATGCAGGGCAAGAACCTGCAGCTGGCGCTCGGCTTCAGCCATGACGTCGTCTACGAAACGCCGCAGGACATCACGATCACCGTGCCGAAGCCGACGGAAATCACCGTGACCGGCATCGACAAGCAGAAGGTCGGCCAGGTTGCCGCCGAGATCCGCGAATATCGCGGTCCCGAGCCGTACAAGGGCAAGGGCGTCCGCTACGCTGGCGAGAAGATCGTCCGCAAGGAAGGCAAGAAGAAGTAATTTCAACGCCGCGGGGAGCGGCCGCGGGAGGCTTGTCCTACCGCACAGGGTTGCCCCCGTTTTTTGAAGGCAAGGAACTGATATCATGGGCTCGAAAGAATCCACACAACGCCGCGCCCAGCGCGTCCGTCGCCAGATCAAGAAGGTCGCGGGCGAGCGTCCGCGCCTGTCGGTCCACCGCACGTCGAAGAACATCTACGTCCAGCTCATCGACGACGCCAAGGGCCACACCATTGCTGCCGCTTCGACGTTGGAGAAGGATCTCAAGGGTTCGCTCAAGACAGGTGCCGACACAGCCGCTGCCGTGGCAATCGGCAAGCTGATTGCCGAGCGCGCCTCGAAGGCTGGCGTCAAGGAAGTCGTCTTCGACCGGGGACCGTACATCTATCACGGCCGCGTCAAGGCGCTGGCCGAGGCTGCCCGTGAAGGCGGCCTGAGCTTCTAATTCCGCCCCGGCAACCCGCAGAGGTGCCGGATATCATCATCAACCGTGCTTCCGGAAAAAAACAAGGAACAGGATATGGCACAGGAACGTAGGGATGGCGGCCGCGGCCGTGATCGCGAAGAGCGCGACGACGGCATTGTCGACAAGCTCGTCCACATCAACCGCGTCGCAAAGGTCGTCAAGGGCGGCCGGCGCTTCGGCTTTGCGGCACTCGTCGTCGTCGGCGACCAGAAGGGCCGCGTCGGCTTCGGTCACGGCAAGGCGCGCGAAGTGCCTGAGGCGATCCGCAAGGCGACCGAATCGGCCAAGCGCGACATGATCTTCGTGCCGCTGCGCTCGGGCCGCACGCTGCATCACGACGTCGAGGGACGCTGGGGCGCCGGACGCGTTCTGCTGCGCGCCGCCAAGCAGGGTACCGGCATCATCGCCGGCGGCCCGATGCGCGCCGTCTTCGAGACGCTCGGCATGCATGACGTGGTGGCCAAGTCGATGGGTTCGTCGAACCCGTACAACATGGTTCGCGCCACCTTCGACGCGCTGAAGAGCCAGATGCATCCCAAGGATGTGGCTGCCGCGCGCGGCATCAAGTACTCGACCCTTCAGGCCCGCCGCGGCACCGCCGTCGCGGCCGAAGAATAGTCTGATCTGACCAGGGATTTTGACCATGGCCAAGAAAGCAACCAAGACCATCACCGTTGAGCAGATCGGTTCGCCGATCCGCAGGCCGAAGGAGCAGCGCGCGACACTGGTCGGCCTCGGCCTCAACAAGATGCACAAGCAGCGCACGCTGGAGGATACGCCCTCCGTGCGCGGCATGATCGCTGCCGTCCAGCATCTCGTCCGCGTCGTGGACGAGGGCTGAACCAGAGCGCAGGAGAACCCAGATGAAACTCAACGATCTGCGTGACAAGGACGGCGCGACGCATTCCAAGAAGCGTCTCGGCCGCGGCATCGGTTCCGGCTCGGGCAAGACCGCCGGTCGCGGCGTCAAGGGCCAGAAGGCGCGCTCAGGCGTCGCCGTCAACGGCTTCGAGGGCGGCCAGATGCCGCTCTACCGGCGCCTGCCGAAGCGTGGCTTCAACAACATCTTCGCCAAGAGCTTTACCGTTGTGTCGCTGGCCCGCATCCAGGCCGCGCTCGACGCCAAGAAGCTCGACGCCAAGACGACAGTGACGGCCGAAGCGCTGGTTGCTGCCGGTGTCATCCGCCGCGTCAAGGACGGCGTGCGCATCCTCTCCGACGGCGACATCAAGTCGAAGCTCGCGTTCGACGTGGCCGGCGCCTCCAAGGCTGCCATCGAGAAGATCGAAAAGGCCGGCGGTTCGGTGAAGCTGCCGGAAAAGGCAGTCGCCGAGTAACGTCGATTTGAAGCGCGATCGGCAAAAAGTGGGCACCGTTTCGCTTTCGACTGCGCTTTGATCCGACCAATATGGCGGCCGCGTCAACGCGGCCGCTTGCATGTTTGCAGTCCGGAGCTTATCTCGTGAGCTTCGGTGACACGCGCCGCCTGAGCTGCGGGCCATCGAGCGTGACCAAGCGGAGAATCAGGCATGGCTTCGGCTGCTGAACAACTAGCCTCGAATCTGAATTTCTCGGCCTTCGCCAAGGCGGAGGATCTGAAAAAGCGCATCTGGTTCACCATCGGCGCGCTGCTCGTCTATCGCCTCGGCACCTATATCCCGCTGCCCGGCATCAATCCCGACGCTTTCGCCCAGGCCTTCTCGTCGCAGAGCAAGGGCGTGCTTGGCATGTTCAACATGTTCGCCGGCGGCGCCGTGGAGCGCATGGCGATCTTTGCCCTCGGCATCATGCCCTATATCTCCGCCTCCATCATCATGCAGCTGATGACGTCGGTCATCCCGTCCCTGGAAGCGCTGAAGAAGGAAGGCGAGCAGGGCCGCAAGGTCATCAACCAGTACACGCGCTACGGCACCGTGCTTTTGGCGCTGGTCCAGGCCTACGGCATCTCGGTCGGATTGGAAGGCGGCAACGGCATTGTCAGCGATCCCGGCATGTTCTTCCGCATCTCGACCGTCATCACGCTGGTCGGCGGCACCATGTTCCTGATGTGGCTCGGCGAGCAGATCACCGCCCGCGGCATCGGCAACGGCATTTCGCTGATCATCTTTTCCGGCATCGTCGCCGGCCTGCCGCAAGCCATCTCCGGTACGCTGGAACTTGGCCGCACCGGCGCGCTGTCGACCGGCTTGATCCTGGCGATCATCGTTCTGGCCGTTGTCGTCATCGCGCTGATCGTGTTCTTCGAGCGCGCCCAGCGTCGCTTGCTGATCCAGTATCCGAAGCGCCAAGTCGGCAATCGCATGTTCCAGGGCGACACGTCGCACCTGCCGCTCAAGCTCAACACCGCCGGCGTCATTCCGCCGATCTTCGCCTCTTCGCTGCTGTTGTTGCCGGCGACGGTCGCCGGCTTCTCGCAGACCACCAACATGCCTGCCTGGGCCAGCACTGTCCTGGCCGCGCTCGGCCATGGCCAGCCGCTGTACATGGCGTTCTACGCGGCGATGATCGTGTTTTTCGCCTTCTTCTACACGGCGATCGTCTTCAACCCGAAGGACACCGCCGACCAGCTCAAGAAGCATTCGGGTTTCATTCCGGGCTACCGTCCGGGCGAGCGCACCGCCGATTACATCGACTATGTCCTCACCCGCATCACCGTCGTCGGCGCCATCTATCTGGTGCTGGTGTGTCTGCTGCCCGAATTCCTGATTTCAGCGACTGGCGTACCGTTCTACCTCGGTGGCACATCGCTTCTGATCGTGGTCAGTGTAACGCTCGATACGGTGGCGCAGATTCAGGGTCACCTGATCGCGCACCAGTATGAGGGCCTGATCAAGAAGTCGAAGTTGCGCGGGGGGAAGAAGGCCAGATGAGGTTGATATTGCTTGGGCCGCCAGGGGCGGGCAAGGGGACGCAAGCACAAAGACTGGTAGAAAAACACGGCATACCCCAACTCTCCACGGGCGATATGCTGCGCGCTGCCGTCCGGGCCGGCACCGAAGTCGGCAAGCGCGCCAAGGCGGTGATGGACGCCGGTGAACTGGTCTCCGACGCCATCGTCAATGCCATCGTGGCCGAGCGTATCGATCAGCCCGATTGCGCAAAGGGTTTCATCCTTGACGGATACCCGCGTACCCTGGTGCAAGCGGACGCGGTTGAATCAATGCTCTCGGATCGCGGCCTGAACCTCGATGCTGTCATCGAACTTGTCGTCGACGACAAGGCTCTCGTTGGTCGAATCGTCAAGCGCGCCGAAGAGACCAAGGCCGCGGGCCTGCCGGTGCGCAAAGACGACAATCCGGCGGTGTTCGAAGAGCGCCTGAGGGAGTACTACAAGAAAACCTCGCCGCTGATCGGCTACTATTATGCCAAGGGCAAGCTGAGAGGTGTCGATGGCATGGCCGACATCGATGCGGTGACGCAACAGATCGAATTGGTGCTCACGGCCGCGACCCAAGGGGCGGCCCAAGGGTCTGCGTACGGAAAATAGACGATTGCGCTTGACTGGAGCGGTTCGCTGGGGTATGGCGGCCCGTCTTCCTATCAGGCATGAGGCTTGCTTGCCCGCAAGGGCAAGGCAGCCGCTTTGAACTGGAAACTCCCGCATGGGCCGGCCTCCACCGGACGCGGGGCAACTTTGATAGCGCCGGCTTGTCCGGCCCATATGGAGAAGAGAAGAACATGGCTCGTATAGCCGGCGTTAATATTCCGACCAACAAGCGCGTCGTCATTGCGCTTCAGTACATTCACGGCATTGGCAAGAGCTTCGCCCAGGAGATCGTCGACAAGGTCGGCATCCCGGCCGAGCGCCGCGTCAACCAGCTGACCGACGCGGAAGTGCTGCAGATCCGCGAGACGATCGACCGCGACTATCAGGTCGAGGGCGATCTGCGCCGCGAAGTCTCGATGAACATCAAGCGGCTCATGGACCTTGGCTGCTATCGCGGCCTGCGTCATCGCCGCTCGCTGCCGGTTCGCGGCCAGCGCACGCATACCAATGCGCGCACCCGCAAGGGCCCGGCCAAGTCGATCGCCGGCAAGAAGAAGTAAGTGAGCGAATAGCGATTAGTTCCTAGCGAATAGGGTTCCACTCACTATTCGCCACTCACTATTCGCTTTTGCTGGTGGAGCCGCTGGCATTACGGCGGTGTAGAGATCAACTGAAAGGACCATCATGGCCAAGGAAGCCACTCGTGTTCGCCGTCGCGAACGCAAGAATATCTCGTCGGGCGTTGCCCACGTCAATTCGACCTTCAACAACACGATGATCACCATCACCGACGCGCAGGGCAATTCGATTGCCTGGTCGTCGGCGGGAGCCCAGGGCTTCAAGGGGTCTCGCAAGTCGACTCCGTTTGCTGCCCAGATGGCTGCCGAGGACGTTGCTAAGAAGGCTCAGGAACATGGCATGCGCATGCTCGAGGTCGAGGTCTGCGGACCCGGCTCCGGTCGTGAATCGGCGCTGCGCGCGCTGCAGGCGGCCGGCTTCACCATCACCTCGATCCGTGATGTGACGCCGATCCCGCACAATGGCTGCCGCCCGCGCAAGAAGCGCCGGGTCTAAAAAATTACCGAACGCCGCGCGAACGCCAGCAGCGTTCCTCCGCGGCATTCCAGGTCGCCCGCCGCGATTGGATGGTGGCGGGTCAACGGAAGGAAAGCATCATGATCCAGAAAAATTGGCAGGAACTGATCAAGCCGAACAAGATCGAGTTCTCGTCGAAGAAGAAGACGCTGACCACGCTGGTTGCCGAGCCGCTCGAGCGCGGTTTTGGTCTCACCCTCGGCAACGCGCTGCGTCGCGTGCTTCTGTCTTCGCTGCGTGGCGCGGCTGTGACCGCCGTGCAGATCGACGGCGTTCTGCATGAATTCTCGTCCATCGCCGGTGTGCGCGAGGACGTGACTGACATCGTCTTGAACATCAAGGAAATCGCCATCCGCATGGAAGGCGACGGCCCCAAGCGTATGGTCGTGCGCAAGCAGGGCCCGGGCGCCGTTCTCGCCGGCGACATCCAGACGGTAGGCGACGTCGAGATCCTCAACCCCGACCACGTCATCTGCACGCTGGACGAAGGCGCTGAGATCCGCATGGAGTTCACCGTCGATACCGGCAAGGGCTACGTGCCGGCCGAGCGCAATCGCGCCGAGGACGCGCCGATCGGCCTTATCCCGGTCGACAGCCTCTACTCGCCGGTCAAGAAGGTTTCCTACAAGGTCGAGAACACCCGAGAGGGCCAGGTCCTCGACTATGACAAGCTGACCATGACGATCGACACCGACGGTTCGATCTCCGGCGAGGACGCGGTGGCTTTCGCCGCTCGCATCCTACAGGACCAGCTTGGCCTGTTCGTCAATTTCGACGAGCCGCAGAAGGAAGTCGCGGCCGAGCAGGTGACCGAGCTCGCCTTCAACCCGGCGCTGCTCAAGAAGGTCGACGAGCTCGAGCTTTCGGTGCGTTCGGCCAACTGCCTGAAGAACGACAACATCGTCTATATCGGCGATCTGATCCAGAAGACCGAAGCCGAGATGCTGCGCACCCCGAACTTCGGCCGCAAGTCGCTGAACGAGATCAAGGAAGTCCTGGCGGCGATGGGCCTGCACCTCGGTATGGAAGTGCCGGATTGGCCGCCGGAAAACATCGAAGACCTCGCCAAGCGTTACGAAGATCAATACTAAGTTTGATCCCGAACCGAGGGTCAGCGCAGCAAAAAGTTGCAGACTTTTCGGATAAGATCATGCGGCTAACCAACTGAGGCTTAAGCCTCTTGAACCCGGAATGAAGGAGAAGAGCCATGCGCCACGGATTTAAAGGCCGCCGGTTCGCCCGCAGCATAAGCCATCGCAAGTCGATGTTTGCAAACCTTGCCGTGTCGCTCATCGAGCACGAGCAGATCGTGACCACATTGCCGAAGGCGAAGGATCTGCGTCCGATCGTCGAGAAGCTGGTGACGCTCGGCAAGCGCGGCGATCTGCATGCCCGCCGCCAGGTGATTGCCCAGATCGGCAATGAAGGCGTCGTCAGGCGCCTGTTCGACACCATCGCGCCGCGTTACGCAACCCGCAATGGCGGCTATCTGCGCATCATGAAGGCGGGCTTCCGCCACGGTGACAATGCAGCGATGGCGGTCATCGAGTTCGTCGATCGCGATACCTCGGCCAAGGGCGCCGGCGACCGTGCCCGCATCGAGGCCGAAGGCGTCGACGAGGAAGCCGCGGCCGCATAAGGCTCGGCTGTTCCTGAAAGAGTTCAAAGGGGCCCGCGGGCCCCTTTTTGCATTCCGGCAGCGCCAGGGAGCATTTGCGGTGATTTTCCAGGCTCGGCGCATGCCTTTCCGGGAAAATAATTCAATTTCATCGCCTTAGCCTTTCATTTTGCACAATCGTCGGGACAATGGCGCCCGACTTGGAGGATTCGGAATGCGCGTCAAACGGCTGTCCCTTGTTCTACTCTGTGCCTTGATGGCGCTGGCACTCGTGCCGGCGGCCAGGCAGGCGCTGGCTCAGGACACCAAGGCCGATCCCGGTCTGTCCGATGTGCTGACCGACATGCTGCGCGGCGCCGAAGGCGAAAATGCCACCTCCGGTCCAGACAAGCGCGTGCCATTCGGCCGCGAGGAGGTGCAACTGTCCTTCGCGCCGCTGGTCAAGGAGACGGCGCCGGCCGTGGTCAATGTCTACGCCTCGCAAACGGCCAAGATGAGGTCGCCGTTCGACGGCGATCCGTTCTTCGAAGAGTTCTTCGGCCGTTCGCAACCGCGCGCGCAGTCCTCGCTCGGCTCCGGTGTGCTGGTCGATCCGACAGGCGTCGTGGTCACCAATTTTCACGTGGTCAAGGACGCCGACCAGGTCAAGGTCGCGACTGCGGACGGGCGTGAATTCGACTCAAAGGTGCTGCTCAAGGACGAGACGCTTGACCTCGCTGTGCTCAAGATCTCCGCGGACAAGCCTTTTCCGGTCGTCGCCATCGGCGATTCCGACGCGCTCGAGGTCGGCGACCTGGTACTGGCCATCGGCAACCCGTTCGGTGTCGGCCAGACCACCACCAGCGGCATCGTTTCGGCGGTTGCCCGCAGCCACATCGGCGTTTCCGACTCTAGTTTCTTCATCCAGACCGATGCCGCGATCAATCCCGGTAATTCCGGCGGCGCGTTGATCAACATGGGGGGCCAACTGGTCGGCATCAACACGGCGATCTACAGCCGTAGCGGCGGTTCGATCGGCATCGGATTTGCCATTCCCTCCAACATGGTTCGCGCATTTGCCGATGCGGCCAAGGCCGGGCGCGATTTCTTCGAGCGGCCCTATATCGGCGCCGAATTCGAGCGCGTGACGCCGCAGATCGCCGAATCGCTCGGCATGGAGACCTCGACCGGCGCGCTGGTCTCGTCCGTCGAAGAAAAAGGGCCGGCGGCCACGGCGGGACTCAAGGCCGGCGACGTCGTGCTGTCACTCAACGGCACGCCGGTCGAGAGTATCGAGGCGCTGGATTACCGGATGGCGACGCTGTCGATCGGCACCAATGCCAGCTTCGCCGTCCTGAGCAAGGGCAAGCAATCGACGTTCGACATCGCGCTGGAGCGCGCGCCGGAAGGGACAAAACTCGCGGAAGTAACGCTGCGCGGTCGCAGCCCGTTTTCCGGTGCCAAGGTTGCGGACCTGTCGCCTCGGCTCGCCCAGCGGCTCGGCATCCGCACGGACATCAAAGGTGTTACCGTGGTCGACATCAATCGCGGTTCGCCCGCGGCCGGTTTCGGCTTCCAGCCGGGCGACATCGTGCGCGAGGTCAATGGTTTGACCATCGACACGGCCGCGACCCTGGAAGAGGCCGCCAGCCAGGAAACGCGCTGGTGGCGCTTTACCGTCGAGCGTGGCGGGCAGATACTGCGCCAGGTGTTGCGGTATTGAGCTCGAACCTCGATCTTCGGACGAGATCGCGCTCCAACGAAAAAGAAGCGCATGGCCGATCTGTTCAGTGTCGACGAACCGGAAAAGGCGCCGCCCGGCAGGCCGCTGGCCGATCGACTACGCCCGAAGAACCTTGGCGAGGTCGTTGGCCAGGAGCATCTGACCGGACCCGACGGCGCACTGACGCGGCTGATCGGCTCCGGCTCGCTCGGCTCGATGATCTTCTGGGGGCCGCCCGGAACGGGCAAGACCACGGTCGCGCGGCTGCTTGCCGGCGAAACCAGCCTTGCCTTCGAACAGATATCGGCGGTGTTTTCTGGCGTCGCCGACCTGAAGAAAGTGTTCGAGGCGGCGAAGCTGCGCCGCTCCAATGGTCGTCAGACGCTGCTCTTCGTTGACGAGATCCATCGCTTCAACCGCGCCCAGCAGGACAGTTTTCTGCCTGTGATGGAAGACGGCACCGTCGTGCTGGTTGGCGCAACCACCGAGAACCCATCCTTCGAGCTGAATGCCGCGCTTCTATCCCGCGCCCGCGTGCTGGTCTTCCATTCGCTCGGTGAAGACAGCATCGCGCAATTGCTGGCGCGGGCGGAAGAGACCGAGGGCAGGGCGCTGCCGCTCGACGACGAGGCGAGGGCGATGCTCGTCCGCATGAGCGACGGCGATGGCCGCGCGGCGCTGACGCTGGCCGAAGAGGTCTGGCGCGCCGCCAAGTCAGGCGAGGTGTTCGGCGCCGAGGGCCTGCAGCGCATCGTCCAACGTCGCGCTCCGATCTACGACAAGGGCCAGGACGGCCACTACAATCTGATCTCGGCGCTACACAAATCGGTGCGCGGTTCCGACCCCGACGCGGCCCTCTATTATCTCGCCCGCATGTTCGACGCCGGCGAGGATCCGCTCTATCTCGGCCGCCGGCTGGTGCGCATGGCGATGGAGGACATCGGGCTTGCCGACCCGCAGGCACTGGTCATCGCCAACGCCGCCAAGGATGCCTACGATTATCTGGGTTCGCCGGAGGGCGAACTCGCCTTCGCCGAGGCTGCCGTCTATCTCGCCAGCGCGCCGAAATCCAATGCCGTCTACACCGCATTCAAGGCCGCGACGCAGGCAGCGAAGGAGTTCGGCTCGCTGCTGCCGCCCAAACACATCCTCAATGCGCCGACCAAGCTGATGAAAGAAGAAGACTATGGCGCGGGCTACCGTTATGACCACGACGAGCCCGACGCTTTTTCAGGCCAGGATTATTTCCCGGAAAAGATGGGCCGCCACACGTTCTACGATCCGCCCGAGCGCGGCTTCGAACGCGATATCAGGAAACGGCTCGACTATTGGGCGAAGCTGCGCGGCGAGCGGGGAAAGTAGGCTTGCCGAGCTCTTGAGTTTCGACACGAAAGATCCTCGGGGCACTCTTCAACCATCGTCCTATAGCAGCATCGGTCAGCAATCCCGTAAAACGCAATGCGAGCAATGCTGCCGGGAGGTTGAAGCAGCAGCGTCGTGCTTCGGGAGGATGAGTGAGCGGACAGCCCGCCCATCATGCGGATGTTGTACAGGCGGCCATCGCCACCAGCGATGCCGCCCGTTCAGCGCTGGTCGCCTCCTGGAGGCGCTCGCTTACATTGCATGGGCTCGATCCGGCCGAGCGAAAAGCGCCGAGACGCCTGACTGAAGGTGAGCTCAGGCAGGCGCGGCAGCGAATGGAGCCACTGCTTCGTGCGGCGGATGCGAGCCTCGATCGCCTCTACTTGGCAGTCGGCGGCATCGGTTGCTGTGTGATGCTTGCCGATCCCGAAGGTATTCCGGTCGAACGCCGAGGTGCTGCCGCGGATGACGACACGTTCGACGAGTGGGGCCTGTGGACAGGCACGGTGTGGAGTGAAGACAGCGAAGGCACCAACGGCATCGGTACTTGCCTTGCCGATCAGCGCCCCCTTACCATTCACCGCGACCAGCATTTCTTCTCGCGCAACACGCTGCTCAGTTGCATGACCGCGCCGGTCTACGATCACGAAGGCAAAGTGGCGGCTGCGCTCGACGTGTCGTCATGCAGGTCGGATCTGACCGAAGACTTCGTCAACCTGATCTCGGTGGCGGTGGGCGATGCGGCCCGGCGCATCGAGGCGGATAATTTTCGTCGGGCCTTTTCGAATGCCCGCGTTCTGCTGGCGCCGGTCGCCGAGTGTAGTGCCAGCGCTCTTATAGCTGTCGATGCCGACGATCTCGTGGTCGGTGCGACGCGTTCGGCGCGACTGGCTCTCGGCATCACTCAACAGATCCTGACGAGAGGATTGCCGGCCGCCGACGTCCTCGGCGACTTCAACGCGGCCGAAGAACTGGGCGAGGCAGAGCGCGGCGTGGTCCAGCGGGCGATCACGCGCACCGGTGGCAACGTCTCGGCGGCCGCACACAATCTCGGCATTTCGCGCGCCACGCTCCATCGCAAGCTTGCCCGGTTCGGCATTCGGCGACCGCACTGAGTTTTCCGGCGCTGACTGTCGCAAAACTGCGACAGTCAGCGTCTGCAACTGGCTGGCCAGGGCTGACAAACCCCGGGTCATCGGCAACTCTTCCTCGTGATGCGACACATTCCGTGGCGCCGTTTCCTGGGAGGAAGACAATGAACAAGGTGGAATTTTCCCGCACGGCCAAGGTTCCCTTCGCCAAGCGCTACGATAACTACATCGGCGGCAACTGGGTCGCCCCGAACTCCGGAAGATATTTCGACAACATCTCGCCGGTGAACGGTCGTCCGCTGTGTGAGATTGCCCGCTCCGACGCCGCCGACATCGAGGCTGCGCTCGACGCCGCACACAGGGCAAAAGATGCCTGGGGCAAGACGGATGCCGCCGCTCGTGCGCTGATCCTCAACCGCATCGCCGACCGCATGGAGGAAAACCTCGATCTCCTCGCGCTGGCCGAAACCTGGGACAATGGCAAGCCGATTCGTGAGACGACGGCGGCCGACCTGCCGCTCGCCATCGACCATTTCCGTTATTTCGCCGGTGCATTGCGCGGCCAGGAAGGCAGCCTCTCGCAGATCGATGACGATACCGTCGCCTATCATTTCCACGAGCCGCTCGGAGTGGTTGGCCAGATCATACCTTGGAACTTCCCGTTGCTGATGGCCTGCTGGAAGCTGGCGCCGGCACTTGCCGCCGGCAACTGCGTGGTGTTGAAACCTGCCGAACAAACGCCTGCCGCGATTATGTTGTGGGTCGACCTGATCGGCGATCTTCTGCCGGAAGGCGTGCTCAACATTGTCAACGGCTTTGGCCTCGAGGCGGGCAAGCCGCTCGCCTCGTCGAACCGCATCGCCAAGATCGCCTTTACCGGCGAGACCTCGACCGGTCGGCTGATCATGCAGTATGCCAGCCAGAACCTGATCCCGGTCACGCTGGAACTCGGCGGCAAATCGCCCAACATCTTTTTCAAGGACGTGACAGCCGAGGATGACGACTTCTTCGACAAGGCAATAGAAGGCTTCGTCATGTTCGCGCTCAACCAGGGGGAGGTCTGCACCTGCCCGAGCCGTGCGCTGGTGCATGAGAAGATTTACGACCAGTTCATGGAGCGCGCGCTGAAGCGCGTCGAGGCGATTGTCCAGGGCGACCCGCTCGATCCCGCGACCATGATCGGAGCGCAGGCGTCGTCTGAACAGTTGGCGAAGATCCTGTCCTATTTCGACATCGGCCGACAGGAAGGTGCCGAGGTCCTGGCCGGCGGTTCGCAGAACCATCTGCCCGGCGACCTGGCAGGCGGCTACTATGTCCAGCCGACTGTGTTCAAGGGCCACAACAAGATGCGCATCTTCCAGGAGGAGATCTTCGGGCCGGTGGTTTCGGTCACCACCTTCAAGGATGATGACGAGGCGCTCTCGATCGCCAATGACACGCTCTATGGGCTGGGGGCTGGTATCTGGAGCCGCGACGCCAACCGCTGCTACCGCTTCGGCCGCGCCATCCAGGCAGGTCGCGTGTGGACCAACTGCTACCATGCCTATCCGGCGCATGCGGCGTTTGGCGGGTACAAGCAGTCGGGCATCGGCCGCGAGACCCACAAGATGATGCTCGATCACTATCAGCAGACCAAGAACATGCTGGTCAGCTACAGCCCGAAGAAGCTCGGCTTCTTCTGATCGATTCCCACGCTGGAGTGCGTGGCTTCTTCAGACAGATCATACGCGATCCTTGAAAGGGCGCGGCTGCAATGGCCGCGCCCCGATCATTTTAGGATGTCAGCACGCTTGACGAAGTTTCGTCGGGGAGGTCTCCGCCACGTCGCGAATTTCCTCGACGGCTTCGCGATTTCCTCGGCCTCGTGCTCGATTTCGCGACGCTATGGGAGCGTGGCGCGACGCAGCCGACGTTCGGATACGCCATGGCCAGCCTCATTGGCGCGATCATCGCTTGTTTCTTGGTGTTTGGCTCGCAAGAAGCCTGCCTTAATGCTATTGCCCCGCTTACAGCGCCGCGCATCGCTTAGGACGCGCAAGGGACGCTGTAGCACTTTGATTTGCGCATGACCCTTTCCGAGGTCGATTTCATTTCAGGTCATGCGCTGGAAACGGGTAAAGCGAGACAATGGCAGGCATTGAACAGATCACAGTGGAGGCCGGCGAGGCGGGCATGCGGCTCGACCGCTGGTTCAAGACCCATTTTCCAGGTCTTGGCTTCGGCCATCTGCAGAAGCTGCTGCGCTCCGGCCAGATCCGTGTCAATGGTGGCAGGGTGAAGGCCGATACCCGCGTCGAGCCGGGTCAGATGGTCCGCATTCCGCCGCTCGAAGTGGACAAGAAAGGCGAGAGCCCGCTCACCGGTCACTCGATCCGCAACCAGGGCGACGCCGACGTTCTGGCCAAGATGCTGATCCATGAAGATCCGAAAGTGTTTGTCTTCAACAAGCCGGCCGGCCTTGCCGTCCAGGGAGGCTCGGGCGTCACCCGCAACGTCGACGACATGCTGGAAGCCTGGCGCAGCCAGAAAGGCGAGAAACCGCGTCTGGTGCATCGGCTCGACCGCGACACATCGGGCGTTCTGGTCGTCGCCCGTACCAGACTCGCCGCCATGAAGCTTGCCGAGGCGTTCCGAGCGCGTGAGACCAAGAAGACCTACTGGGCGCTGGTCAAGGGCGTGCCGCCCAAGCGCGAGGACAAGATCTCGACCTGGCTGATCAAGGAGCCGACGCCAGACGGCGACCGCGTGCGCGTCGCCAAGCATGGCGAAAAGGGTGCCGACCACGCGGTGTCTTACTACCGGGTCGTCGAGCAGGCGGCGCAAACCCTGTCATGGCTGGAAATGGAGCCCTATACCGGCCGCACCCACCAGCTTCGCGTCCATGCCGCACATATTGGCTGCCCGATGATCGGCGACCCCAAATATTTCGAGGCCGACACCAATTGGGATTTTCCCGGCGGCATGCAGAACCGCTTGCATTTGCACGCGCGCCGTATCGTCATCCCGCATCCCGACAAGGGTTCTATCGACGTCACCGCGCCGATGCCGCCGCATATGCGCCAAAGCTGGAACCTGCTCGGCTTCGACGAGCAGAGCGCGGAGGACTAGGGCCTGTGGGCATCGCCACCGATACACTCGACCGTCGCGACGCGGTCGACATGGCGGCGGCCGCCATCATGGTCGGACTGACCTTTTCCTGGGGACTGAACTACGTCGCCGCTAAAATCTCCTATGCCGGCTACGATCCTGTTTTCCTGTCGATCGCGCGGTCGGTCATTGGCGGGCTGTGCGTTCTCGTCTGGTGCCGCTGGCGCGGCATTGCGCTGTTCACCCCCGACGGAACGCTTGTCGCCGGCATTCTTGCAGGCGCGCTTTTTGGTTTCGAATTCCTGTTTCTCTATGTTGGGCTCGAACAGACAACAGTCGCGCGCAACACCTTGCTGGTCAACACCATGCCGTTCTGGGTGCTGGTCGGCGGGCATTTCCTGCTGGGCGAACGCATCACCGCGCGCCGGCTCGTCGGCCTTCTGCTCGCATTCGCCGGATTGGTCGCGGTGTTCTCAGACCAGTTGGGCGCCGACAATGGTGCGACACTGACCGGTGATCTGCTCAGCCTCGGCGCCGGCATTCTCTGGGCCTTGACCTACATCGTCATCAAGCGGACGAAACTGGCGGAAACGAGCGCCGAGAAATTGCTGCTCTATCAACTGGCCGGCGCTGCCGTGGTAGGCGCCATGGTGCTGCCTTTCGCCGGGCCGCCCGTTCGCAACTTCGCCGCCTTGCCGACCTTGGCTCTGCTTTTCCAGGCTGTCTACATCGTCGCCTTCACCTATGTGCTGTGGTTCTGGCTGCTGCGGCGCTATCCGGCATCGGGCCTGTCGAGCTTCACCTTCCTGTCGCCAGTGTTCGGCGTGCTGTGCGGTGCCATCTTCTTGAACGAGTCGCTGACCGTTCGTATTTTTCTGGCACTCGGCCTCATCGCAGCCGGCTTGATCATCGTGAATCGGCCGGCCCGAAAACAGATCCCCGGATGAAAGGCTCCGGCATGCGCGATATCCTCAACGACCTCGAAGCGGGAAAGCAGCTTTCCGATCCGGATCCGGTACGCCGTGCCCAGATCCAGATGAAGACGCACCTGCCGAAACGCTTCTACAAGGCCGTCTCGGTCGCACCCACTGACGATGGTTTTGCCGTTCATCTCGATGGCAAGCCGGTTCGCACGCCGGGCAAGGCGCTGCTGGTCCTGCCGACCGAAAAAGCTGCCGCTCTGGTTGCCGACGAGTTCGCCGTGCAAGGTGAGACCATCGACCCGGTGACGATGCCAGTCATGCGTCTGGTCAACACCGCCATCGATGGTGTCGCCAGCGACCCGCAAGCGGTGCTGGAGGACATCCTGCGCTTCGCCTCGTCCGATCTGCTCTGCTATCGCGCCGACACCCCACAAGGGCTGGTCGACCGGCAGAACGAATATTGGGATCCGATCCTCGACTGGGCACGGAGCGTGCTCGGCGCCCGGTTCCGTCTCGCCGAAGGGATCATCCATGTCGAGCAGCCGCGCGAGACCATCGCGGTGCTCGGCGTTCATCTTGCTCAGCGTGCCGACCCGCTGCGGCTGGCGGCCATCCATGTCATGACGTCGCTGACGGGATCGGCGCTGCTGGCGCTAGCAGTCGATTTTGGTGAACTTGACGGCGACGCAGCCTGGACCGCCGGCCATGTCGACGAGGATTGGCAAGCCCAGCACTGGGGCCATGACGCGGAGGCTGTCGCACGCCGCTCGGCCCGCAAGCGCGACATGATGGCCGCAGTCTGTCTTCTCGAGGCGCTCAAAGCCTGACCGCAATCGCCGCCCTTATTCATTTCCGCATTGCACATTAGAGCGACGTGCGTCCAGTTGGACGCATAAAGTACGCTTTAATACTTTGAATCCATGCATCGTGCTTTCCGAAGATTGATTCCGATCTTCGGGCCGATGCATTGAACCAAAGTCATAATCCCAAAGGCGGCCTGCCGCTGGGCGGCGCTTTCTGTCATTTCTTGCGGCGATAGCTGCCCAAGTTCGTGTCCATAAGGACGACACCGCGCAGAATCAAAGACAGCGAGATATGACGGAGGACGAATTCATGGCAATGACATTAACCGTCGGCGAAACAAGCCGCGGGATGACGCGGGAAGAGAAGAAGGTCATCTTCGCTTCCTCGCTCGGCACCGTTTTCGAATGGTACGATTTTTATCTCTACGGTTCGCTGGCGGCCTTTATCGGCGCCACTTTCTTCAGTCAGTATCCGGAAGCGACGCGCAATATCTTCGCTTTGCTGGCTTTCGCTGCAGGCTTCCTGGTGCGCCCGTTCGGCGCGCTGGTGTTCGGCCGTTTCGGCGATCTCGTCGGCCGCAAATACACCTTTCTTGTCACCATCCTGATCATGGGTAGCTCGACATTCCTGGTCGGCCTGCTTCCTAGTTCCGCGACCTGGGGTATTGCCGCTCCCATCATCCTGATCGCATTGCGCATGTTGCAGGGCCTGGCCCTCGGTGGCGAATATGGCGGGGCGGCAACCTATGTTGCCGAACACGCACCCGACGATCGCCGTGGCTTCTACACCTCGTGGATCCAGACAACGGCAACGCTCGGCCTGTTCCTGTCGCTGATCATCATTCTCGGCGTCCAGGCGATGTTGAGCAAGGAAGACTTCGCCGCCTGGGGCTGGCGCATTCCGTTCCTCGTCTCGATCGTCCTGCTCGGCGTATCGGTCTGGATTCGTCTGTCGCTGAACGAATCGCCGACCTTCCAGCGCATGAAGGAGGAGGGCAAGGGATCGAAAGCGCCGCTTTCGGAAGCTTTCGGACAGTGGAAGAACGCCAAGATCGCCATTCTGGCCCTTCTTGGCCTGACCGCTGGCCAGGCTGTGGTCTGGTATTCGGGCCAGTTCTACGCGCTGTTCTTCCTGCAGAACGTGCTCAAGGTCGACCTGCAAACGGTCAACATCCTGATCGCGATTGCGCTGGCGCTAGGCTCGATCTTCTTTGTCGTGTTCGGCTGGCTCTCCGACAAGATCGGCCGCAAGCCGATCATCATGGCGGGACTGGCTCTGGCGATCGTCACCTACTTCCCGCTGTTCAAGGCATTGACCTGGGCAGCCAATCCGACACTGGCTGCCGCGCAGCAGGACACGCGTGCGACGGTCACCGTGGCGCCCGGCGACTGCAAGTTCCAGTTCAACCCGGTAGGCACGGCCAAGTTCACCACGTCGTGCGACATCGCCACGTCTTTCCTGGCCAAGAGCTCGGTGCCTTATGACATCGTCACAAGCGCGGCGCCCGGGACCCCGGCAACGGTCAAGATCGGCAACGAGACGGTCGAATCCTACGACGCCACCGCTGCCGGCGATCAGGCCAAGGCCAAGGACGCTGCCTTCACCAAGGCGGTCAGCATGGCACTCAAGGATGGCGGCTATCCACTGAAGCGCGCCGCTTCCAAGGTGACCGACCAGAAGCTTGATGCCTTCGTCGCGGCCAATCCCGAACTGAACCTCGATGCAGCGGTCATCCGCGCCGGCGAGAAGGCGACGGTTCCGCTTGACCAGGCGGTCAAGGACAAGCTGCTGACGGCCGATGAGGCCGCCGGCGCCACCGATGTGACCGTCTACAACATACCGGCATCCGGCCCGTTCTCGATGTTTGCCGATCCGGCACAGGTCAACTGGACAAAGATCGTCGGCATCCTGTTCATCCTGGTCCTTTATGTGACCATGGTCTACGGGCCGATCGCGGCGATCCTGGTTGAGATGTTCCCGACCCGCATCCGCTACACCGGCATGTCGCTGCCCTATCACATTGGCAATGGCTGGTTCGGCGGACTGCTTCCGGCGACGGTCTTCGCCCTGAGCGCGGCCAGGGGCGATATCTACTATGGTCTCTGGTACCCGATCGTGATCGCGGCGATGTCGCTGATCATCGGCGTCATCTTCGTCAAGGACACGCTGGGAACGGACCTGCACGCCAAGGATTAGCGTGAAGATACCTGAACATCAGAAACCCGGCGCGAGCGATCGCGCCGGGTTTTCATTTTCAACGTTCGCAACGACGTGGCGGAGAAAGGAAGGGGCTCAGCTCTTGCGGGCCTGTTCCGCTTCCTCGATGGCTGCGTCATGATACCAGCCGCTGCCGAAATCCGTGGTGATATTGCGCAACAAGGCAAGCTCTGCCGCAAACTTAGCCTTTCCGCTTAAATTTGAGGCAGACTTGCGTGCTGCCACCGGAAACATCAGGATCTTGGCCGACTGACGGGTGGAAGTGATTTCCATTGTCTGTCTCCTTTCGTATGCCGAACCCTACCGATTCAACTTTTCACCAAGATAGGTTCTGCAATCCGTTTAAGCAATATGCATACGAAAAGATCAGTATTTGCCCAAGATTTATGCAATATCTGCTTTTGATTGATCTTGGCGCATTGCTTGGACGGCTTGGCGGGTTAGCCGGCATGTCGCATCATTTTTGCCGCACCTCTCGAGCCGAGAATGGCACACGATTTGCATTTTAACGAACCGGCAGGTCGGCTGCTGGATGGTTCGGCACGCGCCGGCGTCATCCAGAAGTTCGGTTTATCAAGCAACGAGAGGTCAGAATGACGAAGTACAAGCTCGAGTATATTTGGCTCGATGGATACACCCCGGTTCCCAACCTTCGGGGCAAGACCCAGATCAAGGAATTCGCCGAGTTCCCGACGCTGGAGCAGTTGCCGTTGTGGGGCTTCGATGGCTCTTCGACGATGCAGGCCGAGGGCCACTCGTCCGACTGCGTCCTGAAGCCGGTCGCCGTCTATCCGGATCCGGCCCGCACCAACGGCGTGCTCGTTATGTGCGAAGTGATGATGCCGGATGGCGTGACGCCGCATGCGTCCAACAAGCGCGCCACCATCCTCGACGACGAAGGCGCCTGGTTCGGCTTCGAGCAGGAGTATTTCTTCTACAAGGACGGCCGCCCGCTCGGCTTTCCCGAGAGCGGCTATCCCGCGCCGCAGGGTCTGTACTACACCGGTGTCGGCTACTCCAACGTCGGCTCTGTCGCGCGTCAGATCGTCGAGGAGCACCTCGACCAGTGCCTCGCGGCCGGCATCAACCACGAGGGCATCAACGCCGAAGTGGCCAAGGGCCAGTGGGAATTCCAGATTTTCGGCAAGGGCTCGAAAAAGGCCGCTGACCAGATGTGGATGGCCCGCTACTTGATGCAGCGCCTCACCGAGAAATACGGCATCGACATCGAGTATCACTGCAAGCCGCTCGGTGACACCGACTGGAATGGCTCCGGCATGCACGCCAACTTCTCGACCGCCTATATGCGCGAAGTCGGCGGCAAGGACTATTTCGAGGCGCTGATGGCCGCCTTCGACAAGAACCTAATGGATCACATCGCCGTCTACGGGCCAGACAACGACAAGCGTTTGACCGGCAAGCATGAAACCGCGCCATGGAACAGGTTCAGCTACGGCATCGCCGACCGCGGCGCCTCGATCCGAGTGCCGCATTCCTTCATCAACAATGGCTACAAGGGCTATCTCGAGGATCGCCGCCCGAACTCGCAGGGCGACCCCTACCAGATCGCTTCCCAGATCCTGAAGACGATCGCCAGCGTGAGCACGGCCGAGAAGAAGGCCGCAGCTTGAGCGTTCGTCATGGCGTGGACGCCTTCCGTCTGCGCCGTGACCACTTCTTGTCACGCCGGCCCTTGCCGGGAGATGACAGCACAAATAAAAACCCCGGCGTCTCCGCCGGGGTTTTTCTTTGGTCCCTTGGTCGCTCAGACCGAATAATACATGTCGTATTCGACCGGATGCGGGGTCATTTCGAAGCGCATCACTTCGGCCATCTTGAGTTCGATATAGCTGTCGATCTGGTCGTCGTCGAACACGCCGCCGGCCTTCAGGAAGCCACGGTCCTTGTCGAGGCTCTGCAGCGCCTCGCGCAGCGAGCCGCACACGGTCGGGATCTTCTTCAGTTCCTTCGGCGGCAGGTCGTAGAGGTCCTTGTCCATCGGCTGTCCCGGATGGATCTTGTTCTTGATACCGTCGAGGCCGGCCATCAGCATGGCGGCAAAGGCGAGGTAGGGGTTTGCGCCCGGATCGGGGAAGCGGACCTCGACGCGTTTGGCCTTCGGCGACGAGCCGAACGGAATGCGGCAGGAGGCAGAGCGGTTGCGCGCCGAATAGGCGAGCAGCACCGGCGCTTCATAGCCGGGCACCAGGCGCTTGTAGGAGTTGGTCAGCGGGTTGGTGAAGGCGTTGATGGCCTTGGCGTGCTTGATGATGCCGCCGATGTAGAACAGGCAGCTCTCCGACAGGCCGGCATATTCATTGCCGGCGAAGGTCGGCTTGCCGCCCTTCCAGATCGACTGGTGGACATGCATGCCCGAGCCATTGTCGCCGAAGACCGGCTTCGGCATGAAGGTGGCCGTCTTGCCATAGGCATTGGCGACCTGGTGCACGACATACTTGTAGATCAGCATCTTGTCGGCGTTGCGGACCAGCGTGTCGAACTTGATGCCGAGCTCGTGCTGGGCAGCGGCGACTTCGTGGTGATGCTTTTCGACCCGCACGCCCATTTCGGCGAGCACGGTCAGCATTTCCGAGCGCATGTCCTGCGCCGAATCGATCGGCGGCACCGGGAAATAGCCGCCTTTGGTCCGTGGACGATGGCCGAGATTGCCGGTCTCGTAGTCTGTGTCGTCGTTGGACGGCAATTCGGTGGAATCGAGCTTGAAGCCGGTGTTGTACGGGTCGGCCTTGTACTTGACGTCATCGAACACGAAGAACTCGGCTTCCGGGCCAACGAATATCTGATCGCCGATGCCCTCCGCCTTCATATAGGCTTCGGCCTTCTTGGCGGTGCCGCGCGGGTCGCGGTTGTAGGATTCTCCGGAAATCGGATCGAGAATGTCGCACAGGATGACCATGGTCGACTGTGCAAAGAATGGGTCCATATGCACCGTCTCGGTATCGGGCATCAACACCATGTCGGACTCGTTGATCGCCTTCCAGCCGGCGATGGAGGATCCGTCGAACATGACGCCGTCGGCAAACATGTCTTCCTCGACCTCGACGACGTCCATCGTCACGTGCTGCAGCTTGCCCTTCGGGTCTGTGAAGCGCAGGTCGACGAATTTCACGTCGTTGTCCTTGATCTGCTTCATGATGTCTTTGGCTGTCGTCATGTCATGTATCCCTGTGTGATGACGTTTCGAGGAGATGATCTGAAATCAGAAACCTCAGACCGCGTCTATCCCTGTTTCGCCGGTGCGGATGCGCACCACTTCCTCGATGTTGGAAACGAAGATCTTGCCGTCGCCGATGCGGCCGGTCTGGGCCGCCTTGCGAATGGCTTCGATCGCGCCTTCGACCGCGTCGTCGCCGAGCACGACCTCGATTTTCACCTTGGGCAAAAAATCGACAACATACTCGGCGCCACGATAGAGTTCGGTATGGCCCTTCTGGCGGCCAAAACCCTTGGCTTCCGTAACGGTGATGCCTTGCAGCCCGGCCTCCTGAAGCGCTTCCTTCACTTCGTCTAGCTTGAACGGCTTGATGATCGCTTCGATCTTTTTCATGTAAAAAGTGGCCTCCACTGCCAAAAAAGACGGGTTGTGAGCCCCGCTTGCGCCTCCTTCAAGCACGAACTGTGCCAATTTGAGGGGATTCGAAGCGGTATCACGCGATTTCGATGCCATGCCGCGTTGGGACGTAAATTCGCGTCATTCGCTGCGTTGGATGCGTCATGGACACTGGGAACCTACACATTGTCAGTCCTTCCGTCCGCACAATAATTGAGCAGATAGCGCACTTCGCAGGCAATTATGCGTCGGCGACGCCATTTTCCCCGACGATGTGCCCGCAAGTCGAGCCCATCTCGTCACAGTTTGCTTCGAACTGAAAACTAGACAATGTTTGACCACAAGGATCGGGCTTAAGCCAATGCGGATCGGCAATCCATGAGCAACGAACTTTTGTCTCCGGCGGAAATGAGCGAGGCCGACCGGCTGGCGATCGCCACCGGCCCGCTGGCCGGCATAGACCTTATGCGCAACGCCGGTGCGGCGGTCGCTTCAGCGGTGCTCGGACGTTATCCGGCGGCACCTGTCCACGTGCTTTGCGGACCCGGCAACAACGGCGGCGATGGCTACGTCGTGGCCAGCCTGCTGCATGACAGCGGCGTCGACGTAAACGTGTGGGCGTCCGGCTCACTCAGGGCCGGCAGCGATGCGGCGCTCGCTGCCCTGGAATGCCCGGTCGAACCTCGACCGCTGTCGGCGTTTGCCGCCGAAGCGGGAGCGATCGTGGTCGACGCGCTTTATGGGGCAGGGCTGTCCAAGCCGCTGGCTGGCGATGCCGCCAGAGCGGTCGAGGTCGCGACAGAATTGAACCTGCCTGTCGTCGCGGTCGATCTGCCCTCAGGCGTGTCAGGCGAGAGCGGCCAGAGTCTCGGCCAGGCATTCCGCGCCCGGATCACGGTGACGTTCGCGCGAAAAAAGCCCGGCCATCTGCTGTTGCCCGGGCGCGAGATGTGCGGCGAGCTGGTGCTCGCCGATATCGGCATAGGCGACGGCATCATTGCGCAGCTTGAACCGCGGGCCTTCGAGAACACCCCGTCGCTTTGGATAGGGAATTTCCCGATTCCAGCTGTCGACGCCCATAAATACAGGCGCGGCCATGTCGGCGTCTTTTCCGGCGGGCCGTCGGCGACGGGTGCTGCACGGCTGTCGGCGCTTGCCGCGGCGAGAAGCGGGGCAGGGGCGGTGACCGTGCTGTCGCCGGCGAACGGGATGCAGGTGAATGCCGCGCATCTGACCTCGATCATGCTGCGCAAAAGCGACAACATCGCGGACGTACAGAAATTCATCGGCGACCGCCGGCCGTCGGCCCTCGTCCTCGGCCCCGGATTTGGCGTGGGTGAAAAAGCCCGCGACTTTGGCCTCGCCGTGCTGGGCGCCGAACAGCGGCAGGACGGCAGGATCGACGGACTGGTGCTCGATGCCGACGGCATAACCTCGTTCCGCAGTACGCCGGACGTTTTGTTCGAAGCCGCCCGTCGTCCGAACGCGCCGGCGCTGGTGCTGACGCCGCATGAGGGCGAATTCGCCAGACTGTTTCCAGACATCGCCAAAGACAAGAACCTGTCCAAGCTGGCCAGGGCGCGCACTGCCGCCAAGCGCGCCGGCGCAATGATCGTCTACAAGGGCGCGGACACGGTGATCGCGGCGCCCGATGGCAGGGCGGCGATCAACAGCAATGGCGCGCCATGGCTGGCCACCGCCGGTTCGGGCGACGTGCTGTCGGGCATCACAGCCGGGCTGCTGGCGCAAGGCATGCCGGCTTTCGAGGCCGCCTGTGCGGCGGTCTGGATCCATGCCGAGGCCGGCAGCCGTTTCGGACCAGGGCTGATCGCCGAGGACCTGCCGCTGGCGCTGGTGCCGGTGCTGCGCGAGCTTACCGAGACCCGTAACGGGGCGGCCCCTCGATGAACCGCCGGTTCGCGCTGCTTGCCGCAATCTTCGTCGCCGTTTTCATGGCGCATACCGCGCGCGCCGAAGGTCCCGTGACCATCGTCGACGATCCGGCCGTGCTCGCCGCCCTCGACGCCAAGGGTTTTGGCTTCGCCGGCATTTTCGGCGTCGATGGCAAAGGCGACCTGAAGACGCTCTATGACAACGCCTGCTTATCACCAGATCGTCGAAACGGTTGCCGGCGATGTCGCTGCGCTGCGGGCCGAGATGAAGGCCGGCGGGCGGCCGCTCTACGAGGTCACCGACGGCAATGTCGGCCGCATCATGGACATGCGCTGGCTGAAGACCGACGCCGCGCGCTTCCGGCTGGTCGGCGTCGTCAACCGGCTCGACCGGCGCGATTTCACCGAGATACGAGGCGACGGGCGCTGCGGCGAGGTACGATTCATCTATCGCCTTGCCTACAGCTTCAAGAAGAACGGCAAGGTTCTGGCCTCACGCCTGCCGTTCAATTTCAATGCGGTCTACAGCGCCGCGGCGGACGCCGATGGCGGCTGCGTCGGTGTGGCCGGGCGCTGGACGCCGCAGCTCGACGAGGCCGTCGATACCAGCTGGCTCGTCGGCGGGCCGCTGGAAAAGGCCGGGCTGGGCTTCAAGCAGCTCGAGCTCAACGCTCAGGTGGTGCGCTTTCCCTCCGGCCAGGAAACCGAATTCGGCGGGCAGGCAGCCTATCTCATGCGGATTTTCGGTATCGATAGGGAGACGGTCAGCGAGAAGCCGCTGGAGAACACACCCGACACGGCGCGGCTTGCCGAAGACGCCGCGCTGAAAGCGAAACTCGCCGGCTATATCAGCGCCAATCTCGCGGCAGTCGACCTCGGCGTCTATGATATCCCAGACGAATTCCTGGCGAAGAAGGCCATCTCGTGGTCGACCTTCGGTAGTGCGAGGCTGGCCAATCACCCGTTCACGCCGCTGTTCCAGCCCACGGATTTTTCCGGGCTCGACTATTCGGCTTTGAAGCTGGTGCGCACGCCGGAAGCGCTGGTCGAGCGGCTGGACAATGGCGCCTGCCAGGGTTGCCATCAGGCGGGTTCGACCGCCGGTTTCCATTTCATCGGCCTCGACGATAAGACGACGTCGCCGCTGAACCGCATCGAGGTCGGCATCTCGCCGCATCTTCATGCCGAGATGCCGCGGCGCGAGGCCTGGCTGCGCGCAACCGTCGAGGGCAAGGAGCCGAATCGCTTCCGCCCGCTCTCCTTTGCGCCTCGGGCTAATTGGAAGGATACCGGCGATGTCGCCTACGTGCCGGCCGGGATGGCGATGCCGTGTCTGATGCCGGAGGACGCGGCCCGCTTCGGCTCGACCTGGCAATGCGGCGGCGGCACTGTCTGCACACCGCTAGCCACCGCGTCGGGCGTGCGGACGAAACTGGCGCAGTGCCTGTTGCCCAAGGACAGCGAAAAGATGTTTTCCGGCCATCCATGCCTGACCGGCTCGATCGCCAGCAACGGCACGCAGCCTTTCAACGACCGCTACAGCATATCAAGCCAGTTCGCGGCCTTCGCGCCTGGCATTTCGCGCACCGCCTACACTTGCCGGCCGCCGAAGATCGGCGTGCCCGCCGGCATCGCCTATCGCGGCTGCGACGACAAGGACCGCGCCTTTGCCGCCTTCAAGCCGGGCAAGCCGACGCCGAGCGAAATCTGCGGGCTGGTTGGCGGGAAAAAGTTCGACATCTGCGTGGCGACCAACAATTTCGACCAGTGCCTTAGAGGCGCGGTCAACCGCGGTAACCGGCCGGCCTGCTCGGCCGATCGTTTCTGCCGCGAGGATTATATGTGCCAATCGCTGCCATCAGACACGCCGGGTATCGGCAAGGTGAAGGGCATCGGCTTCTGCTCGCCGACCTACTTTATCTTCCAGATGCGCATAGACAACCACGCGACACCTTGGGCGGGCGCTGTCCGCGCGGCGATGGGAGCGGGGTTCGGCGCGGCGGAAGTGGAGTGAGCTTTTGCAGCGGCCGCTTTCGCGCTGCGATGTCACAGCGGAATGTTGTCGTGCTTCTTCCAGGGGTTCTGCATGTCCTTGTTGCGCAGCATGCGGAGCGCTCGCGCAATGCGACGGCGGGTTGAATGCGGCATGATCACCTCATCGACATAACCGCGCTCGGCGGCGACGAAGGGCGACAGGAAGCGATCCTCGTAAGCCTTTGTATGTGCTGCGATTTTATCCGCGTCGCCAATGTCCTTGCGATAGATGATCTCGACCGCGCCCCTGGCGCCCATCACCGCGATCTGCGCCGTCGGCCAAGCATAGTTCATGTCGCCGCGCAGATGCTTTGACGCCATCACGTCATAAGCACCGCCATAGGCTTTTCTGGTGATGACGGTGATCTTCGGAACGGTCGCCTCGGCATAGGCGAACAAAAGCTTGGCGCCGTGCTTGATCAGCCCGCCATACTCCTGCGCGGTGCCGGGCAGAAAGCCCGGAACGTCGACGAAGGTGACGATCGGAATCGAGAAACAGTCGCAGAAGCGTACGAACCGCGCCGCCTTGCGGCTGGCGTCGGAATCGAGCACGCCCGCCAGCACCATCGGCTGGTTGGCGACGAAGCCGACCGTACGGCCTTCGACGCGCCCGAAGCCGGTGACGATGTTTTTCGCAAAATTCTGCTGAATCTCGAAGAAGTCACCCTCGTCGGCAACTTTAAGGATCAACTCCTTGATATCGTATGGCTTGTTGGCATTGTCGGGGATCAGCCGGTCGAGCGACAGATCGTGATCGGCGACCGACTGGTAGCATTCGATCTCGGGAATCTCCGCCGTGTTGGAAGCGGGCAGCAGATCGACCAGCCGGCGCATCTGTAAGAGCGCCTCGACGTCGTTGTCGTAGGCGCCATCGGCGATCGAGGACTTCGTCGTGTGGACCGAAGCGCCGCCGAGGCTCTCGGCAGTCACCGTCTCGTTGGTGACGGTCTTCACTACGTCCGGCCCGGTGACGAACATGTAGGAGGTGTCGCGCACCATGAAAATGAAATCCGTCATCGCCGGCGAATAGACGTCGCCGCCGGCGCAAGGGCCCATGATCAGCGAAATCTGCGGAATGACGCCGGAGGCGAGCACATTGCGCTGGAAGATCTCGGCATAGCCGCCAAGTGCCGCCACGCCTTCCTGGATGCGGGCGCCACCGGCGTCGTAGAGGCCAATGATCGGCGCGCGGTTGCGCAGCGCCATCTCCTGCACCTTGACCACTTTTTCGGCATGCGCTTCGGAAAGCGAGCCGCCGAACACGGTAAAATCCTTGGCGAAGACATAAACCGGGCGGCCGTTGACGGTGCCCCAGCCGGTGACGACGCCGTCGCCGGCGATCTTGGTCTTCTCCATGCCGAAATCGGTCGAGCGGTGCTCGACATACATGTCGAACTCCTCGAACGAGCCCTCGTCGAGAAAGACGTCGATGCGTTCGCGCGCGGTGAGCTTGCCCTTCTTGTGCTGGGCGTCGATGCGGGCCTGGCCGCCGCCCATGCGCGCCATGTCGCGGCGGCGCTCGAGTTCCTTCAGCACGTCCTTCATCGGTCGACCCCCAAACGGAAAGCTGCATTTCGTGGTAATCATGCCGGCAGGGGAGCGCAAGCGCCGCTTTTGTGATGGCTTTTGCTGCGGTGCAGCATCGAGCCCCTTGCATTCCGCGGCGAACTGGGCCATATGCGGCGGCATAGGCGCTTGGGCTGGGAGTATCCGGCCTTCTCGACGAATGAGACTGGTTGCGTCTGTTTTCCCTCTTTCCGACACATCGGCAAGGCGGCGAAAAGCCCCGCGGCATGACGCCTGCGGGCACGACAGCGCAGCCGTGCGGACGACAACGTCCGCCGCCTTGTCGTTTCATGACAGTTTTTTCGACGGCAGGTTGCGCCCTGCCGCCATGATGTTTGCGGCCAGGAGCCGCGTGAAAGAAGAATATTTTGACCAACGAAAACACTTTGCCCGGTACAGATGCTGGGGAACTCTCCGGTTTCGCAGCACTTGGAATTACGGGCGCGCTGCTCAAGGCCACCAATGCCGCCGGCTTCACCGATCCGAAGCCGATCCAGGCGCAGGCGATCCCGCCGCAGCTGGAAGGCCGTGACATTTTCGGCATCGCCCAGACCGGTTCCGGCAAGACCGCGGCGTTCGCGCTGCCGATCCTGTCGAAGATCATCGGGCTCGGCACCAAGCGCCGGCCGAAGACCGCCCGTGCGCTGATCCTGGCGCCGACACGCGAACTCGCCGTGCAGATCGAAGAGACGATCAAGGTGCTCGCCAAGGGCGCGCATGTCTCGACAGCACTCGTGCTTGGCGGCGTCTCGCGCTTCAGCCAGGTAAAGAAGGTCGCTCCCGGCGTCGACGTCCTTATCGCTACGCCCGGCCGGCTGACCGACCTGGTGCGTGAGGGCGACCTCGTGCTTGCCGACACCAAATGGCTGGTTCTGGACGAAGGCGACCGCATGCTCGACATGGGCTTCATCAACGACGTCAAGCGCATCGCCAGGGCGACCGCGCCGGACCGTCAGACTGTGCTGTTCTCGGCAACCATGCCGGCCGAAA
This sequence comes from Mesorhizobium tianshanense, assembly GCF_007830515.1. Taxonomy (GTDB): domain Bacteria; phylum Pseudomonadota; class Alphaproteobacteria; order Rhizobiales; family Rhizobiaceae; genus Mesorhizobium; species Mesorhizobium tianshanense. The sequence goes on along the minus strand of NZ_VLKT01000010.1, from coordinate 134,867 downwards.
TCGCCGAACTGGCCAAGGGCCTGCTGAAGAACCCGATTCGCGTCGAAGTAGCGCCGCAGAGCACTGCGGCGGCGGAGATCGTGCAGGGCGTCGTCTTTGCCCGCACCAAGCAGAAGCGCCAGGTGCTGTCGACGATGCTCGCCGACGAGGCGATGAAGTCCGTCATCATCTTTTCGCGCACCAAGCATGGCGCCGACAGGGTGACCAAGGACCTCGAACGCGACGGCTTCAAGGCCGCCGTCATCCACGGCAACAAGTCGCAGAATGCCCGCCAGAAGGCGCTGAACGATTTCCGCGAGGGTTCGGTGCGCATTCTTGTGGCGACCGATATCGCGGCGCGCGGCATCGATGTGCCCGGCATCAGCCATGTGGTGAATTTCGACCTGCCGGACGAGGCGGAGAGCTATGTCCACCGCATCGGCCGCACCGGCCGTAACGGCATGGACGGCATCGCCATCACGCTTTGCGATCCGTCCGAAAACAGCAAGCTGCGCCAGGTCGAGCGTATCATCCGCACCAAGCTGCCGATCGTCGCCGATCATCTCGGAAGCCCCGATCCGCAGCGCAATCCCGCCGAAAAGAACGAACGCTTCGAGCCGGCCAATGATCGCAACGACCGCAATGGCCGTCGCGACGGCAGGCGGCCCGGCGGCCAGAACAACGGCAAGAAGCGATTTGGCGACAAGCCGGCCTTTGCCGGCGAACGCAAGCCGGAAGGCGTCAAGCCCTTCAAGGGCAACAACAAGCGCCGTTTCGGTGGCAAGCGGCCCGCGGCACGGGCTGCGTAACCAGACAGTTGCATCCGGCCGGGCTGTTGAGCTTGGGCAACGCTGATATAGGGCAGGGCGATCGAAGCGATGCTTCGGTCGCCCTTTTCCTTTCGTGGCACGCGCCTGCTATTCAGTGAGCGCCTTGACCCACACCACGATCCGCTGCGCGAGGAAAGCGGTGGTCGCTGGCGACAGCGCGTCGCCGGCAATGACGTGGTCGTCCCGATCGCCGGTATCGTCGACCGGCACCAGTTCGTGCGCGGCGCCCCAGCGTCCGGCTATTTCGCGGGTGCGGTCCGGCCGCACGATCTTGTCCGAATCCGAAAAGATGAACAGGGCAGGGACGCTCGCCTTTTCCACCGGCGCGCCATAGGCAAGCTCGGTCAGCGCCACCATCGGCAGCGTCGCCGCGATCGGATAGCGGTAGGTCCAGAATTTCTCGTGCAGCGCATTGCGCGGCACGAAGCTGCGCTCCTTGCCGGCGACCAACTCGGCGATCTCTCGGCCCCAAGGCATGGTCAGGAGTTCGGCGCCGGAAGCCTTGACGCCGAAATTCGGCGAGATGAATGCGATTGCCGCCACCTCGTTCGATCCGCCCGGCCGCGTCGCTGCCCATGCCGCCAGTGAGCCGCCGGTGGAAGTGGCGATGACGATCACCTTGTCGCCGATTGCCCGGCCGATAGCGAGCGCTTCCTCATAGTCGTTGATCCAGGCATTGATACTGCCTTCGGCCATAGCGGCACCGTCCTGTCCGTGGCCGGTGAGGCGGGTGTAGAAGAGATTGGCGTCGAGCTGGTCGGCCACCTCGTCGGGCAGCGGACGAACCTCACCCTTCGACGCTGAGAAGCCATGGATATAGACGATCGCGAGCGGCGTCCTGGCATGGACCATCGGATTGGCCCAGATGATTTCCTTCTCCAGCCCGCCGTGGATGCCAGGTACGGCCGCCTCCTTGCGTGCCAGATAGGCTTGCGGGTCATCGCCGATCACAGAAGGATCGAAACGGATCGTGGTGTCGGCCTGGACACGTGGGCCAAGCACGAAGCCAAGGACAAGAATGACGGCGAGACCCAATACCGCAAGCACGATCCGTCGCCCCATCGCAAACTCCACGCAACAATTCTCAACCTATGGCCGCAACCGCAAACACACAACGGGCCGTCCACCGCTTATGGCATCGTCAACTTCACGAACGGCTCTATTCGCTCGGCGGCTTGCGGTCGAAATTCAGCGGGCGTGCCTTCCAGCGGGTCACCGTGCTGATCACCCATCGGCAGAACGGTCTCGGCAGGATTCTGAGCAGCTTCAGGCCCCAGCTCAAGCGGCGCGGGAAGGTGACTTCGAAGCCGCCTGACTTGATGCCGCGCGCCATGCGGCGCGAGGCACGATTGACGGGCATCAGCCCAGGCATCGGAAGCAAATTCTTCTCGGTCAGCGGCGTGTCGACGAAGCCCGGATTCATCACCTGGATGCGGACGTTCATCTTGTCAAAATCGTATTTCAGCGATTCCGCCAGTATATTTATCGCCGCCTTGGTGCCGCCATAGGCGGCCGTGGTTGGCCAGCCGAAATAGGCGGTCACCGAACCGACCAGGACGATATGGCCACGCGCGCGGATGCGCATGCGTTCGATGACCGGCACCAGGCCGTTGATGACGCCGAAATAATTGACGTCGAAGGACTGGCGAAACCCGCGGACGCTGAGGTCTTCGCCGGCGGTCGCAATATAGTTGCCGGCATTGAAGACAGCCAAGACGATCGGGCCGAGATCCTTCTCGATCGCCGCGACTGTCTTTGCCATGCGCTTCTCGTCGGTGACGTCGCAAGGATAGGCCGTGACATGGCCAGGCATCTGCGCCGTCTCGACGATAAGCGAGTCGATTGGATCGTCGTCGAGTGCCGTCACCGCGACGGCATAGCCCTGAGCCGCAAGATCCTTGGCCAATGAACGGCCGATGCCGCTGCTGCCGCCCGTGATCCAGGCGGCGCCGTGCTTCGGGTTGGCCCGATAGAGTGTCATGCTGTGCCCTGCGACTTTTTCTTAGCTGTGCTCTACCGATGAAGAAATCGAATGAAAAGAGTACTTTTCAGCGCAAGCATCCAAATGAATGCCGGAACGCGACATCTGTTTCGGGAATTGCGATCCCAGAAATGCCGCTGGACCAGACAAATTCTAGCCTTGAAACCGAAGCTTCGGGTTTCTAGGGTTTGGCCGCACGCATAAAGGAATCTCCATGCCCCGTTCTGTGATCGACGCGATCGGCAACACGCCCTTGATCCGCCTCAACAAAGCCTCGGAAGAAACCGGCTGCGAGATCCTGGGCAAGGCCGAATTCATGAATCCGGGCCAGTCGGTCAAGGATCGCGCCGGGCTGTTCATCATTCGCGACGCCGAGCAGCGCGGGCTCTTGAGGCCGGGCGGCGTTATCGTCGAGGGGACGGCCGGCAACACCGGCATCGGATTGACGCTGGTCGCCAAGGCGCTCGGCTACCGCACCGTGATCGTTATTCCCGACACGCAGAGCCAGGAGAAGAAGGACACGATCAAATTGCTCGGCGCAGAACTGATCGAGGTTCCGGCGGTACCCTACAAGAACCCCAACAATTATGTGAAACTATCCGGCCGCCTGGCCGAGCAGATGGCGCGGTCCGAACCGAACGGCGCGATCTGGGCCAATCAGTTCGACAATGTCGCCAACCGTGACGGCCATACCCGCACCACGGCGGAAGAAATCTGGGCCCAGACCGGCGGCAAGGTCGACGGTTTCGTCTCGGCGGTCGGCTCCGGCGGAACGCTGGCCGGCGTCGCCTTCGGGCTGAAGGCCAGGAGCAGGAACGTCAAGATCGCGCTCGCCGATCCGCTGGGTGCGGCGCTCTACAGTTTCTACACCAGCGGTGAGCTGAAATCCGAGGGCAGCTCGATCACCGAAGGCATCGGGCAGGGGCGGATCACCGCCAATCTGGAAGGATTCACGCCGGATTTCTCCTTCCAGATTCCGGACGAGGATGCACTGCCGATCATCTTCGACCTGATCCAGGAGGAGGGCCTGTGCGTTGGCGGCTCGACCGGCATCAACATTGCCGGCGCGATCCGGCTGGCGCGAGAACTGGGTCCCGGCCACACCATCGTCACCGTGCTTTGCGACTACGGCACGCGCTATCAGTCGAAACTGTTCAACCCGGAATTCCTGCGCCAAAAGAAGCTGCCGGTGCCAGGCTGGATGGAACAACGGAGCACAATTTCGGTGCCGTTTGAAAAGGTCGCGTGATGGTGCACAAGACGGAAGCGCTGTTTCGCGACGACGCCTATCTCAGGACGGCTGACGCCATGGTTGTCGCTGTCAACGATCGTGGCGGCATCATTCTGGACCGGACGATCTTCTATGCCACGTCGGGCGGACAGCCGGGCGATACGGGCACCCTCGAACGCCCCGACGGCAGCTTGATCGCTGTTGCCGCCACCATCACCGGCGAGACTAAGGACGAGATCATCCATGTGCCGCCGCCCGAGCAGTCGGCCCCGGTCGTGGGCGAGCGGGTCAAGCTCGCCGTCGACTGGCAGCGTCGGCATCTGCTGATGCGCATGCACACAGCCTGCCATTTGCTCACCGTCGTCTGCCCGTTCCCGATCACTGGTGCCGCGGTTTCCGAGGACGACAGCCGTATCGATTTCGACATACCGGATGCCAGCTTCACCAAGGAAGGCGTGACGGCCAGGCTGATGGAACTGGTGCGGGCCGACCACCGGGTCTTCACCCGGCTGATCACCGACGAGGAACTGGCGGCCAATCCGGGACTGGTGAAATCCAAGAACGTTCGGCCGCCCGTCGGCACGGGCAAGATCCGCCTGGTCTGCATTGGTGAGAATGCTTCGATCGACAGCCAGCCTTGTGGCGGCACCCATGTGAAGAGCACTGGCGAGGTCGGCGAGATCCATGTCGGCAAGATCGAGAAGAAGGGCCGCGAGAACCGACGCTTCCGAATACGCTTTGGACCGATGCCGGCGGCCTGATAGATAAAGCTTCGCCTAGCAGGCAGGAGAAAAAGAATGGCCGAAGACAGTCCTTTCACCATCGATGCGGATTGGCTGCAGAAGCGTCTTGGCGAACCCGGCCTGACGATCGTCGACGCGTCCTGGTATCTGCCGGCACAAAAGCGCGACGCACGCGCCGAGTATGACGCGGCGCACATTCCGGGTGCGCGGTTCCTCGATCAGGATGCGATCTCGGATCCCGATTCCCCACTGCCGCACACGCTGCCGTCGCCGCAGCATTTCGCCCAGTATGTCGGCGCGATGGGCATCTCGGCCGACGACACCATCGTTGTCTATGATGGTCCGGGGTTCTTCTCGGCGCCGCGCGCGTGGTGGATGTTCCGTGTCATGGGCGTGTTCCAGGTCTACATATTGGATGGCGGCTTCGATCGCTGGAAAGCGGCGGGACGGCCGGTGACGGCGGAGCCGACGAAGATCGCGCCTTGCGTTTTTCATGCCGACTTCGATGCCGCTCGCGTCGCCAGCCTTGCCGACATGCGCCGGATCGTCGGGACGAGGGAAAGCCAGGTCGCCGACGCCCGGTCTGCCGGCCGTTTTGCCGGTACCGAGCCGGAACCTCGCGCGGGCATTCGCTCAGGCCATATGCCTGGCGCGCGCAATGTGCCGTCATCGGTGCTTGCTGAAAACGGCGAGCTGTTGTCGAAAGACCGCTTGCGCAAAGTGATCGAGGACGCTGGCATCGACCTGTCCAAACCGGTCGTCACCTCGTGCGGTTCAGGCATTACGGCGGCCGCGATCACGCTGGCGCTCGAGACGCTTGGCCATGCCGACAACAAGCTCTACGACGGCTCATGGACGGAATGGGCTGGGCTTTCCGATACGCCCGTCGTGACGGGCAAGGACTGACGGTGATGGAGAACGGAGCGCTGGAAGACATCGAGGTCACGGTGACGTTTCTCGAAATGCATGTGCCGCCGGCCTATTCGCCGCCGGTGCCCTACAACCGCCAGATCGCGCTGCTGAAGACCAAGGACATTCCGCTGCATTTCTACCGCTACCTGATGGACCGGGTGGGCCGCAAATGGCACTGGGTCAATGTGCTGAGGCTGAGCGACGAGGAGCTTTCCGCGGGCGTCCACCGCGAGGACCGTGACATCAGGGTGCTGTATCTCGATGGCGCGCCGGCCGGCTTCTTCGACCTCAAGCCGCATCTGCCGGAGGAAGTGGAACTCGCCTATTTCGGCATGATGGAGCACGCGACCGGGCAAGGCATCGGCCGCTGGTTCCTGGGTGCGGCGATCGCCGCCGCCTGGTCGCACGGTCCAAGGCGAGTGACGGTGCAGACCTGCACGCTTGATCATCCGGCGGCATTGCCGCTCTACCAGAAACTCGGCTTTGAGCCGGTGGCGCAAAAGAAGGAGATCGTGCATCCAATGGCTTTCGCCGAGCGCGCCGCCAGCGTCATGCGGCCGTGATTTTTCCCGAAAGCTGAACCTTTCGTTCATCAAAGTTTCAGCTTGTCTTTGCCATCTTGCCGGCACCATCAATGGGCTGAGGCCTCGAAGGAGAAAAGACATGCTGACCCGACGCACATTTGCCGCTGCGGTTATTGCGGCACTCGCCATGCCGACGCTTGCCGCCGCCCAGGCGACCACGCCGTCGGCCGCGACGATCGAGCGCCAGCTCGAGGCGGCGCCCCGGGTGAAGCTGCGTCCCAATCAGCGCGTCACCATCCGCGAATTCAAGAGGCGGCCGGACCTGCGGCGCATGGCCCGCTCGATCGATATCCAGTCGATCAATTTCGCCTTCGGCTCGGCGGCGATTTCCAGCTCGCAATACGACAAGATCGAAAACATCGCCGATGCGCTTCAGCGCATCCTGCGGCGTGACCGCGGCGCCCGCGTGCTGATCGAGGGCCATACTGACGCGGTCGGCTCCTTCCAGTCGAACCAGATCCTGTCCGAACAGCGCGCCGCCTCGCTGAAGCGCACCCTGGTGCGCGAATTTGGCGTGCCGCGTTATGCGCTGGAAACCGTCGGCTACGGCGAGGAATTCCTGCTGGTGCAGACGCAGAACGAGAACTGGCGCAATCGCCGGGTGACGCTCCGCCGCTTCGACGACTTCATCCGCTGAGCCTGTCCGAACCCGCATTGGGCGCCATCTGAAGGCGTCTTCTGCGCTTCCGGTGGTCACGGCCTGATTTCGGCACAGGCCCAGTCCCGGCAGTCTGGATCAACACTCAAAAGACAGCCCGGATTGAATGAGCAGGGCTCTTTCCATATCGCTGGCCTTTTCAAGGCGCGATTGGAGAACCAGGCGATGACAATACGGGTGGTGATGGCCGGTGCGACCGGCTGGGTCGGCAAGGCGCTGGTTCCGGCGATCGGAGCGCAAGGCGACATGGCGTTGGCCGGGGCTGTGTCACGCAGCGGCGCGGGGCAGGATTCCGGCCTGCTGGTTGGTATGCCGGCCAATGGCGTCACCGTTTCCGCCTCGCTGGCCGAGGCCCTGAAGGTGCCGTCGGATGTGCTGGTCGACTACACCAAGCCGCACGTGGTGAAGGACCATGCGCTGCTTGCCATCGAAAAGGGGCGGCATGTGGTGATCGGCACATCGGGGCTCGGGGCCGCCGACTATGCCGAGATTGATGCTGCGGCGCGCGCCAACAACGTCGGCGTCATTGCGGCCGGCAATTTTTCGATCACCGCCACGCTGATGAAGCGCTTTGCCCTGATGGCAGCGAAATACGTGCCGGATGTCGAGGTCATCGACTATGCCAGCGCCAAGAAGCCCGACGCGCCGTCCGGCACTGCGCGCGAGCTTGCCGAAGCGCTGGCCGACGTTCGCAAGGCTTCGACCGCGCGGCCGGTCTCGGAGGTCTCCGGTGTACCGGGAACGCGCGGTGCGGCGGTCGGCATGGGCGAGGGGGTTCAGGTGCATGCGCTTCGCCTGCCATCCTACATCCTGTCCTGCGAGGCGCTGTTCGGCCTGCCCGACGAGCGGCTGACCATTCGCCACGACGCCGGCTCGTCCGCTGCTCCTTACGTGGCGGGTACGCTGCTTGCCATCCGGCGGGTGCAGGAGGTCACCGGGCTGGTGCGAGGCCTCGACGCGCTGATGGACTGATAGACTCGGCAGGAATCGGGTGGGAAGCGGTGGCGCAGCGGCGTAATTTCCGGTCGACGATACCGGAGATTTTGCCATGACCATCCAGTTCAAAGCCTTGCCCACGGAAAATGTGAGAGCCTTGCAGCGCGGCGGGCCGGACGCCTATGGCCTGATACCAGAGCGGAAAATATCCGACGGAGACGGCGTGCCCTGCCGCCATTGCCTGAAGAACGTGGCCGCTGGAGAAGCCTATCTCATCCTGGCCCACCGGCCATTCCCGGAATTGCAGCCCTATGCCGAGACCGGGCCTATCTTTCTGCACGCCGAGGAATGCGAGCGCGCCGCCGAAGCCGAGGTGCTTCCCGAGATGCTCGAAAGCACCGACTATATCGTGCGCGGCTACGGCAAGGACGACCGCATCGTCTATGGCAGCGGCGGCGTCATCCCGACGGGCGCTATCGCGGCGCGGGCGGAAACCTTGTTCGAGCGCGGCGACATCGCCTATGTGCATGTCCGCTCGGCTCGCAACAATTGCTACCAGTGCCGGATCGAGCGCGCCTGACGATCCGGGCGGCATTCGTCGCAGCTGTCGTACGCTTGTCGCAATGATGCGTTACGGAATAATCGTCGATCGATTTGCCGACCGCGGATGAACCGGCGGGAAGTCTCGATATCAGAGGAAGCGGGGCTTTGGCTCCGCTTTTTTGTTGCCCGGATTTCCAGCGCCGTACCTTTTCCGAACAAAGAAAAAGCCCGCCGGAATGACCGGCGGGCTTTGACTGTTGTCTGGACGGTTCTAGTTGAACTTGTACTTCGCACCGATACGAACGGTGTGGAACGAAGGCGTGGAGGTGAGGCTGTCGTCCGGCGCTCCGATTTCCGACGAAAAATCCTTCTCGGAGAACTGCGAATAGCGGTACTCGAGGCCGACGGTCACGTTGCTGGACATGGCCGTTTCCAGACCACCACCCACCGAGAAGCCGCTGGAGTCCCAATCGAGGATATCGCCGATGGGTGAAGATGCATTCAGATCGAAGTGCTGCCAGCTGTAGCCGCCGAGCACGTAGGCGAGGGTTGACTCGTTGACTTTCATACCGACACGGCCAAGCACATCGAAACCGTAATCAGTATCCAGGTTAATGGATCCGCCCGGAACTTTCAGCTCCGAAGTCATGCCGGAGTAGCGAGCGTCAACCATGACACCTGCCACCCAGTTGCCGAAATCATGGTCGTAGCCGACGTTCAATTCGCCAAATACGCCTTCGCCGCCGAGCCCGTTGAACTCGAGGCCAGCCGGAGGAACGTCGATCTGATGCACCGACGCACCCGCACCGACGGCACCGCCGACGTAGAAGCCTGTCCAGTTGTAGGCAGGGGCTTCAAAGGAGGCGACGCCGCCATTCTGGGCGCCAAAGCGATAGTTGGCCGCAACCTGGAACGTATGCCGCGACGTGTCGAGCTCGAGGGTGCCATCCGGCGCACCGAGATCGGCAAGAAGATCATCCTTGGTGCCGAAGCGGGTGTAGCGATATTCGGTTTTGATGGTCCAATTGCTGTTGACGGCCGTTTCAACGCCAGCGCCGACGAAGTAGCCGCTCTGGTCCCAATCGAAATCAAAACCTGCGTTCGTGTCGAGTTTGTATTTCTGCCAGGAATAGCCGCCGAGCACGTAGCCCAAGGTGTTTGGCGTGAAGAGGTAACCAGCCCGCAAACCAGCGTCGAAGCCGTAGGTCTCCTGGACCGAAGCATCCAATCCAGCAACGTCGAGCGTGGTTTCAATGTTGCCGACATGGGCGTCCAGAAGTCCGCCGATCAGGAAGCGCGGCGACACCATATAGTCGTACCCAACGGTCAGTTCACCGTAAACGCCTTCACCACCAATGCCATTCAGCGAGAAGCCAGGAAGGAAATCACCGCTGAGTTCGTGGACATTGGCCCCGGCGCCAACGCCAAAGCCGACATAGATGCCGCTCCAGTTGAAGCCCGATGTCTCGACGACCGGCACGACCGCGTCGGCGGCATGGGAAGCCGACCCGAGCGCCAGAACGGAAACTGCGCCAAGAAGAAGAGATTTTGCGAATACTTTGATGGTCATTAGCCCCTACCTTATTAAAACCCGATATGCTCCTAGCATCGGCTCACGGCGGTGGCTGTAACAAAAAAGCCACAGAAAAGGCATATTGCACGCAAAACGCGCAAAGCCGTTCAACCGACCGTAATCCGTGAAATTGCCTGTAGAAAAGTGGGCCGCCGAGGGTGTCGGCGGCTCTGTCGGCAGAAGGATCAGCGGCGGGGTTCAGGCGGCGAGAACGGCCTTCGGCTCGACCAGCTCATAGCCGAGTGCTTCGGCCACCGCGCGGTTGGTGATCTTGCCCTTGTGGACATTGAGGCCGTTGCGCAGATGATGATCGTCGACCAGCGCCTTCAGGCCCTTGTCGGCAAGCTGCAGGCCGTAATACAGCGTCGCGTTGTTGAGCGCGTGGGCCGAAGTGACCGGCACCGCGCCCGGCATATTGGCGACGCAATAGTGGATGACGCCGTCGACCTCATAGGTCGGCTCGGCATGAGTCGTGGCGTGCGAAGTCTCGAAGCAGCCGCCCTGGTCAATGGCGACGTCGACCAGCACGGCGCCTTTCTTCATGCCCGACAGCATTTCGCGGGTAACGAGTTTCGGCGCGGCGGCACCCGGGATCAGCACGGCACCGACGACGATGTCAGCCGAAAAACATTCCTCTTCCAGCGCCTCGACAGTCGAGTAGCGGGTGTGGGCGCGGCCGCCGAAGATATCGTCGAGCTGGCGCAGGCGAGGGATCGAGCGGTCGATGATGGTGACGTCCGCGCCAAGGCCGGCCGCCATCCGGGCGGCATGCAGGCCGACGACGCCGCCGCCGAGCACCGTGACCTTGCCGGGCAGCACGCCGGGCACGCCGCCGAGCAGCACGCCACGACCGCCATTGGCCTTCTGCAGGGCGGTGGCGCCGGCCTGGATCGACAGGCGTCCGGCGACTTCCGACATCGGCGCCAGCAGCGGCAGGCCGCCGCGGTCATCGGTGACCGTCTCGTAGGCGATGGCCGTCACGCCGGAGGCCAGCAAGCCCTTGGTCTGCTCCGGATCCGGAGCGAGATGGAGATAGGTGTAGAGGATCTGGCCGTCGCGGAGCTGGACCCATTCCTCGGGCTGCGGCTCCTTGACCTTGACGATCATGTCGGACTTGGCGAACACATCGGCGGCCGTCTTGGCGATGGTGGCGCCGGCGGCACGATAGGCGTTGTCGTCGGCGCCGATGCCGGCACCGGCTCCCGCCTCGACCAGCACTTCGTGGCCATGCGCGACATATTCGCGGACCGAGCCCGGCGTCAGGCCGACGCGGTACTCATGATTCTTTATTTCCCGGGGGCAGCCGACGCGCATTTTCTTCTCCTGATCCGGCCCTGCTGGGCACGTTCCCTCTTTAGAGGTAGTGAACCACGAATCGTTGCGTAAGTGTTTGCGAATACGCTTGCGTAGGAGCGCGCGGCTCGATAATCGTTGCGAAAAATAGCCGGATTGTCGCAGGAATCCCGAAAAATGCCGCTCGACAGGATTGATATCGCCATTCTCGAAACATTGCAGAAGGATGGGCGGATACCCAATGCGGCGCTTGCCGAGAAAGTCGGCCTGTCGCAGTCGGCCTGCTCACGGCGGCTGGACAATCTGGAGAAATCCGGAACCATCCGCGGCTACCACGCCCGGCTTTCCAACGCGGCCCTTGGCCACCAGATGACGGCGATCGTGCATATATCGCTGTCGGGGCAATTCGAGAAGACGCTGTCGGATTTCGAGGCAGCAATAAAGCGCTGCCCGAATGTCCTGTCCTGCCACCTGATGTCGGGTGAATACGACTATATCCTGCGCATCGCGGCAAAGGACCTCGTCGACTACGAGCGCATCCACAAGGAGTGGCTGTCGGCAATGCCGCATGTGACGAAGATCAATTCGTCCTTCGCCTTGCGCGAGATCGTCGACCGCACGGCCGTGGGGATGAAACCGGAACTTGCCTAATGCATGTGGCGCAAAAGTGTGCAGCGGTTTTGCGATAACGACATGCATAAAAACAAGAACTTAAAGCGCGTCGCATGAATCCTTTAAGGGATTCATGCGACGCGCTTTAGGCCTTGAAGGCCTCTGTCACCACTTGGTCCATCGGGATGTCATGCGGCTGCGGGTAGATGGTGGCGATGCGCTGCAATTCGTAGCCGACACCGATGACCAGCGGCTTGAACGGCATCGCCGCCAGCGTGCGGTCGAAGAAGCCGCCGCCATAGCCTAGGCGAAACTGTCCCGGGTCGATGCCGACGATGGGCGAAATGACGGTGTCGGGCAGCACCGGATCGCCTTCGGCTGGGATCGGGATATTCCAGACGCCTTTCTCCAGCCGGTCGCCCGGTGCGTAGGCGCGGAAGATTAGCGGCCGGCCTTTCTCGACGACAACAGGCAGTGCGGTACGGCCGCCGCGCTTATTGATGGAAGCCATCCAAGGGCGCAAATCCGGCTCGCCGCGGAACGGCCAGTAGAGGCTGACCATGCGGCCGGCGTTGTCGCCGATCACCGCGTCGAGGCTTTCGGCGATGCGCTGCGACATTGCCGTTCGCGCGTCAGCCGAGACAGCGAGGCGGGCCGCAATCAGCCGCTCGCGCTCGGCCTTGCGCCAACGTTTCACGTCGGTCCAGTCGGATAGGGGCGCCCGGAATTCCGGGTCGAGCTCGTGCATGAAGCAAGGCGGCGAGGAATATTGCCCCGGACCGTCGTCGTCATGATCGCTATCCAAGTTCCACTCCTGTCGTCTGTTTCGATGAAATTATACGCGGCGGCAGGATAGGGCATGTACATTCGCGACATCTTAGGCCGGGCAGTCGGCAAAGTCGGATATTGTTGCGGTGCACAAAAATACCTATACCAGCCTTGGCGAAATTGCTCTCCAGCCTGCTGTTCCGGCCAGCCTGCTGTTCCGGCCAACCTGCTCTCCCGGAGTGAATGAGATGAACGAACCCAGCCATCATGTCGTCGTCGTCGGGGCGGGGTTTGGGGGTCTCGAATTCACCCGCGCGCTCGTCGGCGCGCCGGTGCGCATCACCATGATCGACAAGCGCAACCACCATCTCTTTCAGCCGCTGCTCTACCAGGTGGCGACTACGGCGCTCGCCACCTCGGAAGTCGCCTGGCCGATCCGCCATCTCCTGCGCAAGCGCAAGGACGTGACGACGCTGCTCGCCACCGTCAACGGCGTCGACCGCGCCGGCAAACGCGTGCTGCTCGAGGATGGCGGCGCGGTCGCCTATGAAACGCTGCTGCTGGCTACCGGCGCCCGCCATGCCTATTTCGGCCACGACGAATGGGAGCCTTTCGCGCCGGGGCTGAAGACGCTGGAGGACGCCACCACCATTCGACGGCGCATTCTGCTCGCCTTCGAGCTGGCCGAGCGGGAGACGGATCCCGCCAAGCGCCAGGCGCTGCTGACACTGGCGATCGTCGGCGGCGGACCGACCGGCGTGGAACTGGCCGGTACCATTGTCGAACTGGCGCACGTCACGCTGCGCCGCGAATTCCGCAACATCGATACGCGACAGACGCGTGTGGTGCTGATTGAGGCCGGCGACCGCATCCTTCCCAATTTCGCGCCGAAACTCTCCGACTATGCCAAGAAGGCGCTCGAGCGGCTTGGCGTCACGGTCGAACTCGGCCGGCCCGTTACACGCTGCGATGCCGAAGGCGTCGTCTTCGGTGAAACGCACCTGCCGGCCAGGACAATCCTGTGGGCGGCGGGGGTCGCCGCTTCGCCGGCCGCCGAATGGCTGGGGGCGGCGGCGGATCGCGCGGGCAGGGTGCTGGTCGAGCCCGACCTGACCGTGCCGGGGAGCCCGGAGATTTTCGTCATCGGTGACGCTGCACACGCCCTGCGGCCCGATGGCCGGATGGTGCCCGGCGTAGCACCCGCCGCCAAGCAGCAGGGTTGGCATGTCGCAGCGACGATCAAGGCCCGGCTTGTCGGCGATGCAACCCCGCGTCCTTTCCGCTACAAGCATGACGGCGATCTGGCGACGATCGGCAAGCGCGCCGCCGCTATCGATTTCGGCTGGATCAAGCTCACGGGGTGGCCGGCCTGGTGGCTGTGGGGTCTCGCGCACATCTACTTCCTGATCGGCTTCCGTAACCGGCTTGCGGTTTCGCTGAGCTGGCTATGGATCTACGTGACAGGTCAGCGCAGCGCGCGGCTGATCACCCAGGGCGACGACGACAAGAGCTGACGTTTGCCAAGTACCGCATCACGCTTTGAAAGCGCGCTTTTGCGAAAGCGAGGTTTTGCGCGTCGATTTGAAACCGCAGCGCGGTATCCGTCGCCTTCACGCAGACGGGCCAAAACGCCGCTTGATCACCGGCATGACAAGGTCCAGCGCATCCGTGGAAATGCCGCCGGAATAGCCGTCAGGCAACTGGTCGATCAGTTCGGGATCGTCGAGCCCTTGCGAAAAGCCGCTGCCGGCATAGGGACCGAGCAGGTAGATGCGGGTGTCGACGCTATCCATCCGGTCCAGAAAACGGTCTGGCCAGCCCCATAGCCATCGGGCGACGTTGATCGGGATGAGCAGGGTGTCTCGCCGGCACGCCTCCGGAACGTAGCCGCTCCAGCCGAGCGCTGCATAGCGCAGGATGCATCGGGTCAGCGACGCGCGGCTCAGCGTATGCATGTCCGGCAGCGCCGCCTTGACCGCCGCGACCGGCCTGTCGCCGCCATAGACTGTCAGGCTGGCACGCTCGGCTGGCACCAGCGTGGCGAGCCAGGCGGCCAGCGCCTCGCCTTCCCCTGGGTCGTTGCTCTTGATGTTGATGTTGAAACGGCGGTTGGGGAAGCGCTGCAGGACCTCGTCCAGTGACGGCATCATGCCGATCCCCTTGCCGCGAAACGGGAAGGTCTTGCCGCCATCCGCCGTGTACCCATAGCCCACATCGAGCGTCCTCAACTCGGACATGGCATGGGCGCGCGTTTCTCCCTTGCCTTCGGTGCGGCAATCCAGCGTCCAGTCGTGGAAGACCGCGAACTTGCCGTCCGTGGTCGGGTGGACGTCGAGTTCGAGCGCGTCCGCTCCAAGTGCGAAGGCGGCTTCCATCGAGGGAATCGTGTTTTCAAGGAAAGGATGGCGGGGCGGCAGCATGCGCTCGGCCGTGCAGGTGTCGGAACCGAGATCCTTGCGGTCGAAATCCTGCGCCAAGCCGCGATGCGCAAGCACGGCCGGGGTGCCGGCTGGACGGCTCGACAGCAGCGAGCTGTTGTTGAGCCAGATGCCGCCCGCAGCGACAACAACAATGGCAATGAGGGGGATTGTCCGTTTGCGCATGATGTGATTCCGATCCTTGCGCCGCATCTTGCGTCGGGATCGGACTTTTTCACGGCAATCGCCCAATGATGCGATGGCCCAAATCAGGGCGATGACGTCGCCGGCCTAGGCCCTGTAAACCACTTGGCGGACATCGATGTAGCTGGCGCGAAAGCCGGCTTCGCAATAATGCAGGTAAAACTCCCAGAGCTTCTTGAAGCGGTCGTCGAAACCGAGAGGGACGATTTTTTCCCATGACGCCCAGAAGCGCTCGCGCCATTCGGCGAGCGTGCGCGCATAGTCGTCCGGGAAAATGCGCTCGCGCAGATGAGCAAGGCCATGGTCTTTGCCCAGCGTCTTCAGGATCGACGGCGTCGGCAGCATGCCGCCCGGGAAGACATAGCGCTGGATGAAATCCGGCCGGGCGCGATAGGTGTCGTAGGCTTTCTCGTTGATGGTGATGATCTGCAGGCCTGCAGTGCCGCCAGGCCGCAGGCAATCCTTCATCTTGCCGAAAAACACCGGCCAGTACTTTTCGCCGACCGCCTCGAACATCTCGATCGAGGCGATGCGGTCGTAGGATCCGATTTCGTCGCGGTAGTCTTGCAGCTTGATGTCGACCTTGTCGGCAAGACCGGCCTTCTGGACGCGCGCTCTGGCGAAATCATGCTGCTCGCGGCTGATGGTCAATCCGGTGACGCGGCAGCCGAACTCGCGCGCGGCGAACTCGGCAAAGCCGCCCCAGCCGCAACCGATTTCCAGCACGTGGTCTTTCGCGCCGATGCCCGTGTCCTTGGCCAGCGCGCGATACTTGGCGGCTTGCGCGCTTTCCAGATCGTTGGCGCCGGTCGTATAGAGCGCCGACGAATAGGTCATGCTCGGATCCAGCCATTCCTTGTAAAAGGCGTTGCCGAGATCGTAATGCGCCGAAATGTTGCGCTTCGAACCGGTGCGGGTGTTTTGGTTGAACCAGTGGCGGGCACGCTGGACGGCGTTGATCAGCCAACTGGCGCCGCCGGCGATGCGCTCTCCGATTTCCGAATTGACCACGAAAAGTTCCAGGAAACTGGTCACATCGGGACTGTCCCAATCGCCGTCCATGTAGGATTCGGCGATGCCGATGGTGCCGCCTGTGAAGGCGCGGCCGGGCAAGCGCCAGTTCTTGAGCACCAGTTCGGCGTCCGGACCCGGCGCCTTCCCGCCGACGAGGACGGCGCGGCCGTCCGGCATCCTCACCTTGAGCGAGCCACGCGGCAGGTTCATCGCCGCCGACAACACCATGCGCGCCTTGGCCGGCAGGCCTTTGACGGTTTCGGCGAAATTGAATTCGTCTAGCCTGACCGCGTCGCCCGACGCAATGTCGGCATGTTCATTGTAACCCATGTCACGCCCCCGGACCTCTGCGGAGTCGGCGCGAAAATGGCCGGTTTCCGCACTCTCGCGCAGTTCATTCGCCGGGTTCGACGCTCTCTGGTCCAGATAGCTCACCGTTCGGTACGGCGGGCCCGAACGAAAGTACACCCTTTGACCAGAGCTACGGCACTTCCCGGTGAACCCCGCCGCCAATCTTCCACGTCATCGATCCGAACTTCAAGAGGCAAGGCGGGAACTGGCTGGGCCAAGCGTCGGCCTGCGGCCTTCGACGACTTCACAACGTCAAGGCAAGCAGACCGAGCAGAAAGATTTCGGGGGAGGGCGCTGGTCAACGCGGAATCACTATGGTTGCAGCCGCTCCCATGCGATAGTTTTAGCCATGCGTTATGTTATCGTCATCTGCGCCGTCACGTTCTTCCTGATCTGGGACGGACTCTACAATCAGGGCAGCTATCTCGACACCACCGTCAGGGAGATAACGCGCATCGTGCGCTACATCACCAGCCTGGTGTAGCTTTCTTTTCCCCGCACGTTGTCGGCGCGACATCGTGCCGGTTGACGCGACCGTTTTGCCCACACAAAACACGTTTGCATATCGATCGAGGAGGCTGGATTGATCCGGCATATCGTTTTTTTCAGCGCGCGGCACAAAGCGGATGTCGAGGCCGTACGCACGGGCTTGCTGGCGCTGGGCGACATTCCCCATTCCCGTTTTTTCGAAGTGACGCTCAACACCAAGGTCGACCCGCTTTCGAACGAAATCGACGTCGTCGTCTATGCCGAGTTTGAGGATGATGCCGCTCTGGCCGCCTACAAGGCGCATCCGCTCTATGCCGAGACGACCAGCCAGGTCAAACCGCTGCGCGAATTGCGATATTCGGCGGATATTGTGGCGGCGACCTGAAGAGAAATCGCCGAAGCGGGAGCAACGTGCTTCCCTTACTCCGTCTGGGCGGCAGTCGGCTCGGTCGGATCGGCGCCCGGCCGCTTGGGCGCGTTCCAGACCAGCATGGCAAGAACAGCTATCGCGACGACCGCGGCCGCTATGAACAGGATATTCCTCATTTGGATGACGTAGGTTGGTTTCCGGCAGCTGCAAGTATTCTGGAGCCCCGCGTAGCAGGCTTCGCGATCGGCCGTATTGATCCTTGCGGCGTCGGGCGAGGCTCTTGAACCAACGTCCGGAATGATGCACACCGCGCCGGCATGACCGAGACAATGCTAGCAGGCCCACATTCGCCAGGCGCTTATCCGCTTGACCATCTTGTGCTGCCGACCGCGAGCCTCGACGTGGCGCGGGCGCGGCTCGATTCGCTTGGCTTTGTCGTGGCGCCGACCGGCATCCATCCTTTCGGAACGGAAAACTGCTGCGTCTTCCTTGAAGACGGCACCTATCTCGAGCCGCTGGCGGTGGGCAACGCGCAAGCGGCGGCGAAAGCGATCGCGGACGGCAACGTCTTCGTCGCGCGCGATCATACCTACCGCGGCAAGCGTGGCAGTGAGGGTTTTTCCGCCCTGGTGCTGGGTACCGGGAACGCGGAAGCCGATCACGCGCGCTATGTCGAAACCGGCCTGTCGGCCGGAGACATGCTGAGCTTTTCGCGCGCCGTCACCGACGCGGCGGGAAAGAGCGACACGGCATCGTTCAAACTGGCCTTTGCCTCCGGCGCTGGGGCGACGGACGCATTCCTGTTCGCCTGCGAGCGGATCAATGCGCCGAAAGTGGACCGCGCCGCGTTGCAAATCCACGCCAATGGCGCGACCGGCATCATCGAAGTCGTGGCGGTCAGCGACGAGCCCTCCGAACAGCGCCGACTGATTTCAATCGCGGCGCGCAGTCCCGCCGCCGGGCAGGGGAGCAGCATCGCGTTTGGCCTGTTGAACGCAACCTTGACCCTGCTTGACCCCGTCGCTTTCGAAAAGCGCTTCGGCATGGCTGCCGGTGCGCCGTCGGAACTCTGCTTCGCGGCGATAGTCTTTTCGGTTCGCCGCGCAGACGCCGTTGCAAAGCTGCTTGCAGCCCGTTCCGTCGAACACGACATACGCGGCAATGATATTGTCGTGCGGCCGGCATCCGGGCAGGGTGCGGCCTTCATTTTCCGGGAGATCGCATGAGCAAGCCCAATTCCTCCGTCACTGTCGGCAACGTCGTCTTCGGCAACACCGCGCCGATGTCGCTGATTGCCGGCCCGTGCCAGCTTGAATCGCGCCAGCACGCCTTCGACATGGCTGGCGCGCTGAAGGAATTGACTGAGAAGCTGGGGCTGGGTCTCGTCTACAAGACCAGCTACGACAAGGCCAACCGCACCTCGCTTGGCGGCACGCGCGGCGCCGGGCTCGATGCGGCGCTGCCCGTGTTCGACGATCTGCGCAAGGCGTTTTCGCTGCCGATCCTGACCGATGTCCATACCGAGGAACAGTGCGCGGTCGTGGCGCCGCATGTCGATATCCTGCAGATTCCGGCTTTCCTCAGCCGCCAGACCGATCTGCTGATCGCGGCGGCACGAACCGGCAAGGTCGTCAATGTGAAGAAAGGCCAGTTCCTCGCACCGTGGGACATGAAGAACGTCGTCGCCAAGATCACCGGTTCCGGCAACGCCAATGTGCTGGTCACCGAACGCGGCGCATCCTTCGGCTACAACACGCTGGTATCCGATATGCGCGCTCTGCCGATCATGGCCGAGATCGGCGCGCCGGTGATTTTCGACGCTACGCATTCGGTGCAGCAGCCGGGCGGGCAGGGCGGCTCCACGGGTGGCGATCGGCGCTTCGTAGAGACGCTGGCGCGCGCCGCAGTGGCGGTCGGTGTCGCCGGCGTCTTCATCGAGACGCATCAGGATCCCGACAATGCCCCCTCCGACGGCCCCAACATGGTGCCGCTGAAGGATCTTCCGCCATTGCTGGAAAGGTTGATGGCGTTCGACCGCGTCGCCAAGGGCTGAACATACCCCAGGCCCGGGTCGGCGTCGAAAAGTCTGGAACTTTCATCCGCGCCTCTCATTGTCAATGCATAGCGTCAACGACAAGGAGAAGCACACCATGACGACCCAGACAGGACACACTGAAGCCATCGCTGCCTCGCGTGTCATCGGCACATCCGTCTACAACACGGAAGGCACGCACATCGGCGACATCGAGGATGTCATGCTCGATAAGTTGTCGAACGGCATCATGTTTGCCGTCATCGGCTTTGGCGGATTTCTCGGCATCGGCGAGAAGTACCATGCCATTCCGTGGGCGAGCCTCGACTATGACGAAAACAAGGGCGGCTACGTCGTGCCGTTCACGAAGGAGCAACTGAAGACTGCTCCCGCCTATTCGATCAACGAATTGACGGGCGCCGACGGTGAAGCGGCACGCGACGCTTCATACAACTATTACAAGGTCGAACCCTACTGGCATTGACCTTGATCTGCCGGAATCAAAAAGGCCCCCGGTTGAACCGGGGGCCTTTTTTGCGGGATATCTACTCCGCCTGAAGGGTCGACAACTCTACCGCGCCTTGTTGCGACTGCTGGGTGTCACACGACGTCAGGAATGCCGCCGCGATCAGGAACAAACTCACGATACCGCTCAACTGGGACATGGCGAAACTCCTCCTGTTTCGCCCCGCGCGACTGCAAGCATAAACCAGAAAGCCGCAGGCCGCCATGACTTATGATGACATCAATTTCGTGCTTCGTGAATCGCCAGCGCGGAGGTTGCGGCAATATTTGCAGACGCCCCGATTGCGTTTTGCGGCACTTTGGCTAAGACGTGCGCGACGCTTCGTCAGATCAATCGGGGACATCGCAAATGACCGCCATCATCGACATTGTCGGGCGTGAAATCCTGGACAGCCGCGGAAATCCGACCGTCGAGGTCGACGTCGTGCTCGAAGACGGCTCGATGGGCCGCGCTGCGGTGCCCTCTGGCGCCTCGACCGGTGCCCATGAGGCGGTCGAACTGCGCGACGGCGGCGCCCGCTACCTCGGCAAGGGCGTCCTGCGGGCGGTGGAGGCCGTCAATGGCGAGCTGTTCGAGGCGATCGGCGGCATGGAAGCCGAGAACCAGATCCACATCGACCAGACCATGATCGAGCTCGACGGCACGCCCAACAAGAGCCGGCTCGGCGCCAACGCCATCCTCGGTGTGTCGCTGGCTGTTGCCAAGGCCGCGGCGGAAGCGGCTGGCCTGCCGCTCTACCGCTATGTCGGCGGCACAAAGGCGCATGTGCTTCCGGTGCCGATGATGAACATCATCAACGGTGGCGCCCATGCCGACAACCCGATCGACTTCCAGGAATTCATGATCCTGCCGATCGGTGCGCCGACGCTGTGCGACGGCGTGCGTTGGGGTTCGGAAATCTTCCACACGTTGAGGAAGAAGCTGAAGGATGCTGGCCACAATACCAATGTCGGTGACGAGGGCGGCTTCGCTCCTAACTTGAAAAGCGCGCCCGCTGCGCTCGATTTCATCATGGAATCGATCGAGAAGGCCGGCTTCAAGCCGGGCGAAGAGGTTGCGCTCGGCCTCGACTGCGCCGCGACCGAATTCTTCAAGGACGGCAACTACGTCTATGAAGGCGAGAGGAAGACCCGCGATCCGAAGGCCCAGGCCAAATATCTGGCCAAGCTCGCCGCCGACTATCCGATCATCACGATCGAGGATGGGCTGGCCGAAGACGACTGGGACGGCTGGAAAACGCTGACCGACCTCATCGGCAAGAAGACCCAGCTGGTCGGCGACGATTTGTTCGTCACCAACACGGCGCGGCTGCGCGACGGCATCCGTATGGGCGTCGCAAATTCGATCCTGGTCAAGGTCAACCAGATCGGCTCCCTGACCGAAACGCTTGACGCCGTCGAGACCGCACACAAGGCCGGTTACACCGCCGTCATGTCGCACCGCTCAGGCGAAACCGAAGATTCGACCATCGCCGATCTCGCCGTCGCCACCAATTGCGGGCAGATCAAGACAGGTTCGCTGTCGCGCTCGGATCGCATGGCCAAGTACAACCAGCTCATCCGCATCGAGGAAGAACTCGGCAAGCAGGCGCTCTACGCCGGCAGGTCGATCGTGAAAGGCTGAGCCCACAGAAATATCCGGAAGCGAAAGGGCGGGGGCATCCTCGCCCTTTTTGTTTCAACATTGCCAAATCCAGTCGCGCGTAACCGTCCATTAAGCACAATTGGGCGAGAAAGGAGGCTAGGTCGAAGAGTGTTAGAGCGTTTGCGCGTCCAAGAGGACGCACGGCGCTCTAAGGGATTTGGATCATGTGGACACGCCAGCACAAGCACAGAAATACCGGTCGGCTGATCATTCCCTCGCTCTGCGTAGCATTCCTGGCTTATTTCGGCTTTCACGCCTATCATGGCGAATTCGGCATCTATTCAAAATATCGCTTGGAAGCCGAAACCGTCGATCTGCAAGGTAAGCTCGATGCCGTCAAGGCGCGCCGGATTGACCTAGAGCGGCGCGTTCAGCTCCTGCATCAAGGCACGCTGGAGAAAGACATGCTCGACGAGCAGGCGCGCAAGGCGCTCAACATGTCCCATGCCGACGAAATCACCATCATGTTACCGGCCTCTGCAAGATAACCGAATTTCAGTTAATCGCCAATATTGTCAATGATTTTAATCTCTTAGATGCATGTCAGCCATGCATTTTTCGGCATGGCGAAACGCTTTCCCGCGTGTTAGCCTCCTCCAAATCGGTGGGGAGAACTGATCTCCCTCAGTGTCCGCAAGAGACGCCAACAGGGAGTGATGCATGGCCACCGCCGCCAGAAAAGCGCCTGCCAAATCCAAATCCAGACCCGACGGTAAATCGGCGGGGCTTTCGGCTCCCAAGCCTGTCGACTTCACCAAGGACGAGGAGCTTGACGCCTACCGGCGCATGCTGCTTATCCGCCGCTTCGAGGAAAAGGCCGGCCAGCTTTACGGCATGGGCTTCATTGGCGGCTTCTGTCACCTCTATATCGGTCAGGAAGCGGTTGTCACCGGCATGAAGATGGCGCTGGTCGATGGCGACCAGATGATCACCGCCTACCGCGACCATGGTCATATGCTGGCGATGGAACTGTCGCCGCGCGGCGTCATGGCCGAGTTGACCGGGCGCCGCGGCGGCTTGTCGAGGGGCAAGGGCGGCTCCATGCACATGTTTTCCAAGGAGAAGCATTTTTACGGCGGCCACGGCATTGTCGGCGCGCAGGTTTCGCTCGGCACGGGCCTTGCCTTCGCCAACCGCTACCGTGACAACAACAATGTGACGCTGACCTATTTCGGCGACGGCGCCGCCAATCAGGGGCAGGTCTATGAGAGCTTCAACATGGCCTCGCTGTGGAAGCTGCCTGTGATCTACATCATCGAGAACAACCGCTACGCCATGGGCACCTCGGTTTCACGGTCGTCGGCCGAGACGGATTTTTCGCACCGCGGCGCCTCCTTCAAGATCCCGGGCATTCAGGTCGACGGCATGGATGTCCGCGCGGTCAAGGCCGCCGGCGATCTCGCAACCGAATGGTGCCGCGCCGGCAAGGGGCCGCTGATCCTCGAAATGCAGACCTACCGCTATCGCGGGCACTCGATGTCCGATCCGGCAAAGTACCGCTCCAAGGAGGAAGTGCAGAAGATGCGCTCCGAGCGAGACCCGATCGAGCAGGTCAAGGCGCGGCTGCTCGAGAAGAAGTGGGCGGATGAGGACGAGCTCAAGACCATCGACAAGGAGGTTCGCGACATCGTCGCAGACGCCGCCGAATTTGCCCAGAACGACGCGGAGCCGGATCCGTCCGAGCTCTGGACCGACATCGTACTGTAACGAGAGGGCAAGGACATGCCGATCGAAATTCTCATGCCCGCTCTCTCGCCGACGATGGAAGAGGGCAATGTTTCCAAATGGTTGAAAAACGAGGGTGACAAGGTCGCCGCCGGTGACGTCATCGCCGAGATCGAAACCGACAAGGCGACGATGGAAGTCGAGGCCGTCGACGAAGGCACGCTCGCCAAGATCGTGGTCCCTGCCGGCACCGAAGGTGTCAAGGTCAACGCGGTGATCGCCGTGCTCGCGGTCGATGGCGAGGACATTGACAAGGCAGGCGAGGGCATCGGCGAAGAACCAGTCAAGGCTGAAACGGCGACCACAGAGCCTGCCAAGGCTGAAGCGGCTGCGCCGGCCAAGAGCGAGGCGGCAGCACCTGTTGCCGCCGCCCCGCGGACTGAAATCGCCGCCGATCCGGACATCCCGGCCGGTACGGAAATGGTCTCGACCACGGTGCGCGAAGCGCTGCGCGATGCGATGGCGGAGGAGATGCGCCGCGATGGCGACGTCTTCGTCATGGGCGAGGAGGTCGCTGAATACCAGGGCGCCTACAAGATCACGCAAGGGCTGCTGCAGGAATTCGGGCCGCGTCGTGTCGTCGACACGCCGATCACCGAACACGGTTTTGCCGGCGTCGGCGTCGGGGCGGCGATGGCCGGCCTGAAGCCGATCGTCGAGTTCATGACCTTCAACTTCGCCATGCAGGCGATCGACCAGATCATCAACTCCGCCGCCAAGACGCTCTACATGTCCGGCGGGCAGATGGGCGCGCCGATCGTCTTTCGCGGGCCGAACGGCGCGGCTGCCCGCGTCGCCGCCCAGCATTCGCAGTGCTATGCCGCGTGGTACAGCCACATTCCCGGCCTGAAAGTGGTGATGCCCTACACCGCCACCGACGCCAAGGGACTGCTGAAGGCCGCGATCCGCGACCCGAACCCGGTCATCTTCCTCGAGAACGAAATCCTCTACGGCCAGTCCTTCGACGTGCCGAAGATGGACGATTTCGTGCTGCCGATCGGCAAGGCGCGCATCCACAAGTCAGGCAAGGATGTGACGATTGTCTCCTTCGGCATCGGCATGACCTACGCGGTGAAGGCTGAAGCCGAATTGCGCGGCATGGGCATCGATGCCGAGATCGTCGACCTCAGAACCGTCCGTCCGCTCGATTTCGACACCATCATCGCCTCGGTCAGGAAGACCAATCGGCTGGTCGTGGTCGAGGAAGGCTTTCCGCAGAGCTCGGTCGGCGACCATATCGCCAACCAGGTGTCGCAGCGCGCCTTCGATTTCCTCGACGCGCCGGTCATCACCATTGCCGGCAAGGACGTGCCGATGCCCTATGCGGCTAACCTCGAAAAACTGGCATTGCCCAATGTCGGCGAGGTCGTCGAGGCGGTGAAAGCCGTGACGTACCGGGGTTAACGAGATGTCGCGCGAACTAGAAGTTCCCGCGGTAGTCGTCGAGAATAGCGAATTCGATGAAATACTCCGCGTCTGGATTGGTTCGGACGCGGTCATCACGATGCAAGACCACTTTGGACCAAACGCTCACAACTGGGGCATGGTGCTCGCTGATGTCGGCATGCACATAGCCAGGATGAGACTGGAAAAAGATGACATCCCTGAAATCGAGACGCTTCAGGCATTGGAAGAAGGCTATCGAGGCAGAATGTCGGAGCAGTTCAATATCCAGCACCGTTCGCTAACCGGGCGGAACTGAGGAGGAAAAATGCCGATCAACATCACCATGCCGGCCCTGTCGCCCACGATGGAAGAGGGCAATCTTTCCAAGTGGCTGGTCAAGGAAGGCGACAGGGTTTCGCCGGGCGACGTGATCGCCGAGATCGAGACCGACAAGGCGACGATGGAAGTCGAAGCCGTCGACGAAGGCACGGTCGCCAAGCTGGTCGTTCCGGCCGGCACCGAAGGCGTCAAGGTCAACGCGCTGATCGCCGTGCTCGCGGCCGAAGGCGAGGATGCAGGAGCTGCCGCCAAGAGCGGTGACGGCGCTGCCGCGCCGGCAAAGGCCGAGGCTCCGAAAGCGGATGCTCCCAAAGCTGAGACACCAAAGCCGGAAGCGCCGGAGCAGGAACCTGCCGCCGCACCTGCGCCCAAGGCGGAAGCGGCTCCGGTCGCCAACGGCCATGCAAGCGGGGAGCGCACCTTCGCCTCGCCGCTTGCCCGCCGCATCGCCCGGGAGGCCGGTGTCGATGTCTCGGCGGTGGCGGGCACCGGCCCGCATGGCCGGGTCGTCAAGGCCGATGTGGATGCAGCGATTTCCAGCGGCGGCGCCAAGGCGCCCGCTGCAAGAGCGGCGCCCGCCGGTGCTCCGGCGGCCGCACCAAAGGCGATGTCGGACGAGCAGGTGCTGAAACTGTTTGCCGAAGACTCCTACGAGCTTGTCCCGCACGACAACATGCGCAAGACCATCGCGCGCCGGCTGGTCGAGGCCACGACCACCATTCCGCATTTCTACCTGACGCTCGACTGCGACCTCGACGCGCTTCTGGCGCTGCGCACGCAGATCAATGCGGCTGCACCCATGAAGAAGACCGAAAAGGGCGAGGCGCCCGCCTACAAGCTGTCGGTCAACGACATGGTGATCAAGGCGATGGCGATGGCACTGATGGCGGTACCCGATGCCAATGCGTCGTGGACCGAAAGCGCCATGGTCAAGCACAAGCATGCGGATGTCGGCGTCGCGGTATCGATCCCCGGCGGGCTGATCACGCCGATCATCCGGCGTGCCGACGAAAAGACGCTGTCGGTCATCTCCAACGAGATGAAGGATCTCGCCAGCCGTGCCCGCAGCCGCAAGCTGAAGCCGGAAGAGTATCAGGGCGGCACGACGGCCGTGTCCAATCTCGGCATGTTCGGCATCAAGGACTTTGCCGCCGTCATCAACCCGCCGCATGCGACGATACTGGCGGTCGGCGCCGGCGAGGAGCGCGCGGTGGTCAAGAACGGCGAGATCAAGATCGCCACCATCATGTCGGTGACGCTGTCGACCGATCACCGCGCCGTCGACGGTGCACTCGGCGCCGAACTGCTCGTTGCCTTCAAGCGCATGATCGAAAACCCGATGGGCATGCTGGTCTAGAAAGGAAGAAGGCGGTGCGGAAATTCGTCACCAGCCTTTTTTCCTTCATCCTTCCCGGCATCGTGGCGATTGTCATTCGATGGCTGTTCGTGCGCTGGCAGGTAAGACGTTCGCAGACAGGCTTTGGCGGGGGAGAGGCAAGCGCATGAAGACAATTCTTTGCTACGGCGACTCGCTGACCTGGGGCTACGATGCGGCAAGTCTGGATCGCCACCCGCTCAAGGACCGCTGGCCGAGTGTGCTGCAGGCAACGCTGGGCAATGGCGTGGAAGTTATTGCCGAAGGCCTGAACGGTCGCACCACGGCCTTCGACGACCACCTGGCCGGTGCCGACCGCAACGGCGCGAGAGTGCTGCCGACGGTTCTGATGACGCATGCGCCGATCGACCTGATCATCATCATGCTCGGCGCCAACGACATGAAGCCGTGGATCCACGGCAATCCGGTCGCCGCCAAGCAAGGCATCCAGCGCCTGATCGATATCGTGCGTGGTCACGACTATCCGTTCAATTGGCCGGCGCCGCAGATCCTGATCGTCGCACCGCCCGCTGTCAGCCGCACGGAGAATGCCGAATTCAAGGAAATGTTCGCCGGCGGCGATGACGCCTCGCTGCGATTGGCGGCGCAATATTCCGCCCTTGCCGACGAAGCCGGCTGCGGCTTCTTCGATGCCGGCACGGTGGCTGAGACCACGCCGCTCGACGGTGTCCATCTCGATGCGGAGAACACACGGAAAATCGGTCAGGCATTGGCGCCAATCGTGCGCGTCATGCTGGAACTCTAGGGAATCAGGGAGAAAATCCGTGGCTGAGAATTATGACGTCATCATCATCGGCTCTGGCCCCGGCGGCTACGTCGCGGCAGTGCGTTCGGCCCAGCTCGGCTTCAAGACGGCGATCGTCGAGCGCGAGCATCTCGGCGGCATCTGCCTCAACTGGGGCTGCATCCCGACCAAAGCGCTGCTGCGTTCGGCCGAGATCATGCATTATTCGGATCATCTAAAGGACTACGGGCTGAAAATCGACGGCAAGGTCAGCGTCGACACATCAGCCGTGGTCGACCGCTCGCGAAAGGTCTCGCTGCGGTTGAATGGCGGCGTTGCCTTCCTGATGAAGAAGAACAAGGTCGATGTGATCTGGGGCGAAGCCAAGCTCTCCAAGCCCGGTGAAGTTGTTGTTTCGAAATCCTCCAAGAAGCCGATGGAGCCGCAGCCGCCGGCGCCCAAGGGCGTCAAGGGCGAGGGTACCTACACCGCAAAACACATCATCCTGGCGACTGGCGCCAGGCCGCGGGCGTTGCCCGGCATCGAGCCCGACGGCAAACTGATCTGGACCTATTTCGAGGCGATGGTGCCGAAGGAGATGCCGAAATCGCTGCTGGTGATGGGCTCGGGCGCAATCGGCATCGAGTTCGCCTCATTCTACCGCACCATGGGCGCGGAGGTGACGGTCGTCGAGCTGTTGCCGGCCGTCATGCCGGTCGAGGATGCCGAGGTCTCGAAATTCGCGCAGAAGCAGTTTGAGAAGCAAGGCATGAGGATCATCCTCGAAGCCAAGGTGACCAAGGTCGAGAAGGGCGCGAACTCGGTTACCGCGCATGTCGAGATGAAGGATGGCAAGGTCGAGAAGATCACCGCCGACCGGATGATCTCGGCCGTCGGCGTGCAGGGCAACATCGAGAATCTCGGCCTCGAAGCGCTCGGCGTGAAGACCGATCGCGGCTGCGTCGTCGTCGACGGCTACGGCAAGACCAACGTGCCCGGCATCTATGCCATCGGCGATGTCGCCGGCCCGCCCATGCTTGCCCACAAGGCCGAGCATGAGGGCGTGGTGTGCGTGGAAAAGATCGCCAATTTCCCCGGCGTGCACGCCACCGACAAGCTGAAGATTCCGGGCTGCACCTATTGCAACCCGCAGGTCGCCTCCGTCGGGCTGACCGAAGCGAAAGCAAAAGCCGAGGGCAAGGACATCCGCGTCGGCCGCTTCCAGTTCGCCGCCAACGGCAAGGCCATCGCGCTCGGCGAAGACCAGGGCTTCATCAAGACCATCTTCGACAGGAAGACCGGCCAGCTGCTCGGCGCGCATATGGTCGGCGCCGAGGTGACCGAACTGATCCAGGGCTTTGTCGTCGCGATGAACCTGGAAACCACCGAGGAAGAGCTGATGCACACGATCTTCCCGCATCCGACGCTGTCGGAGATGATGAAGGAAAGCGTGCTCGACGCCTATGGCCGCGCGCTGAACGCATGATAGGCTTTCGCGCGAGACTCACACGCAAGACAAGAATCGCACGCAAGACCTTGGGGAACTCAACGGCAAGGTAACTCGTTTCCGGATGCATTCATCACACGAGGAGAGGGCATATGGACGTGAACGGCGTGGGCTGGATAGCAGCCATCATCGTCGGCGGTCTGGCGGGGTGGCTCGCCGAGATGGTCATGAAGAGCAACACCGGCATCTTGACGAACATCATCCTTGGCATCGTCGGCGCCATCGTGCTGAATGCCATCCTGCAGGCGCTCAACATCGGTGTCTTCGGCGTCGGCTGGGTCGCCTATCTGATCACCGGCTTCATCGGCGCCTGCCTGCTGATCTGGGTAGGACGCCTGGTGCGCCGTTAACCTTGTAGGCATTTGCTATGCGAAAAAGCCTGTGGCGGCATGCGCCGCCTCGGCCTTTTTCTTTGCGCCGAAAAGTCCTAGATGACTTGTGAAAAGCGAACGCCGCAAAGGCGATCGCAGATGAACCGGGTTTCAGATGGTCACCGTTCTCGACACGATCGCCAACGCGCCGCGCCTGCGGCATCCCGAAAAGGCGCACAAGCCTGACCAGGACGTGCTGCGCAAGCCGGACTGGATCCGCGTCAGGGCGCCGGTATCGAAGGGCTACGCAGAGACGCGCGAGATCGTGAAGTCGCACAAGCTCGTGACGGTGTGCGAAGAAGCCGGCTGTCCCAATATCGGCGAGTGCTGGGACAAGAAGCACGCCACCTTCATGATCATGGGCGAGATCTGCACGCGCGCCTGCGCCTTCTGCAACGTGGCTACCGGTATACCGACCGCGCTCGATCCCGATGAGCCGGCGCGCGTCGCGCACGCCGTCAAGCAGATGGGCCTGACCCACGTCGTCATCACCTCCGTCGACCGCGACGATCTCGCCGATGGTGGGGCTCAGCACTTTGCCGACGTCATTCGCGCCATAAGGGCGGCAACGCCTTTGACGACGATCGAAATCCTGACGCCCGACTTCCTGCGCAAGGAAGGCGCGCTGGAGATCGTGGTGGCGGCCAAGCCCGACGTTTTCAACCACAATCTCGAGACGGTGCCGTCGAACTATCTGACGGTCCGGCCGGGTGCCCGCTATTTCCATTCGATCAGGCTCTTGCAGCGGGTCAAGGAACTCGATCCGTCGATCTTCACCAAATCCGGCATCATGGTTGGCCTGGGCGAGGAGCGGAACGAAATCCTGCAGTTGATGGACGATTTGCGCTCGGCCAATGTCGACTTCATGACCATCGGCCAGTATCTGCAGCCGTCGAAGAAGCACCATCCGGTGATCCGCTTCGTAACGCCGGAGGAATTCAAGTCCTTCGAGACGATCGGCAAGACCAAGGGCTTCCTGCTGGTGGCGTCGAGCCCGCTGACGCGTTCGTCGCATCACGCCGGCGACGATTTCGCAAGGCTGCGCGCGGCGCGGGAAGCGTTCCTCAGGAAATCCGCCTAACAATCTGGTTTCATGCCACAATTCGAAGCCCATCGCCGCGTCGCGCATACGCCGGAACAGATGTTCGCTCTGGTCGCCGATGTCGAATCCTATCCGCAATTCCTTCCGCTTTGCGAGGCCCTGACGGTTCGTTCGCGCAAGGAACGTGACGGACGCACCCTGCTCATCGCCGACATGAGCATTGGCTACAAGGCGATCCGAGAGACTTTCACCACGCAGGTGTTTTTGAAGCCTGACGAGAACGCCATCGACGTCAAATATATCGACGGACCGTTTAAATATCTGAGCAATGTTTGGCGCTTCGAGCCGGCCGACGGCGGTTGCAACGTCTGCTTCTTCATCGATTACGAATTCAAGAGCCGCATTCTGGGCGCGGTGATGGGAACGATGTTCGATCGCGCCTTCCGCATGTTCTCCGAGGCGTTCGAGAAGCGCGCCGACGCCATCTACGGGGCGGCGCCGGCGGCCTGATCCGCAGCGAGTGCGCGCAGGCCCAGTTCGAGCGCATGCCTGACCGTCTCCCGGCGGATGAAATCGCGGCCCTTGTCGGCGAACAACTGGCATTCGCTGACCACCGGCCGGCCGGTCAGGGCGACACCGAACCAGACCAGGCCGACGGGTTTTTCCGTCGAGCCGCCGCTCGGGCCGGCAACGCCGGTGACTGCAAGGGTGAGTCCGGCACGCGAACGTTTCAAGGCGCCCTGCGCCATCTCGATCGCCGTTTCCCGCGAGACCGCGCCGTGCGCATCAAGCGCCGCAGCGGAAACGCCGAGCATCTCCATCTTTGCTTCGTTGGAATAGGTGACGAAACCCCGGTCAACCACGGCCGAGGAGCCGGCGATATCGGTCAGGGCGGCGATGATCATGCCGCCGGTGCAGCTCTCGGCCGTCGCCAGCATGATGTCGCGCTGCTGGCAGGCCTGAAGCAGGGCACCTGCGAGAGCGCTGTTGCTCATTCGGGAACATCCCCTGGAAACACGACACTGGCGGTCGCGATGGCCGCTATGCCTTCCTCTCGGCCGACAAAGCCGAGTTTTTCATTCGTTGTCGCCTTGATCGAGATGCGGTCCCGGGAAATTCCCAGCACCGCCGAAAGGGTTTCGGTCATTGCTTCGCGATGCGGGCCGACGCGTGGCGCCTCGCAGATCAGCGTGATGTCGGCATTGGCGATGCGCCCGCCGCGCGCGCGCACCAGCTTGGCCGCATGCTCGACGAAGATCCGCGAGGCCACGCCTTTCCACTGCGGATCCGACGGTGGGAAATGTGTGCCGATGTCGCCGGCGCCGCAGGTGGCGAGCAGCGCGTCGGTCAGGGCGTGCAGGCCGACATCCGCGTCCGAATGGCCGGACAGTTTTTTGTCGTGCGGGATGGAGACGCCGCACAAGGTCACATGATTACCGGGCTCGAAGGCGTGGACGTCATAGCCATTGCCGGTGCGGACGTCTGGAAAACGCGGCCGCTCGCCGGAAAGCCGCTGATCCGCCATCGAAATATCCCTTGCCCAGGTCAGCTTGACATTGTCCGGCGAGCCCGGGACGATCTTCACCGGAATATGCGCCCATTCGGCAATCGCGGCATCGTCGGTGAAGTCCGCCTTGCCCAGATGATGGGCCTTTTCATGGGCGGCCAGGATCGGCCAAAACGGAAAGCCTTGCGGCGTTTGGGCGGCATGAAGCCCGTTTCTGGAAACCGTCTCGCCGATTATGCCGGCCGCCGACTCGCGTTTCAGCGTGTCGGCGACGGGGAGCGCTGGCAGCGCTCCCTGGCGCTCGCTGATGGCGGCGATCGTACGGTCTATCAAGTCCGCGTCGACGAATGGACGAACGGCATCATGGATCAGAACCTGGCCCGGCGCATGGCTTCTTAGCGCAAGCAGCCCGAGCCGAACTGAGTCCTGCCTGGACGCGCCACCGGTCACCGCGACGACCCGATCAGCGTTGCCTCCGGCCGCGCTGCGAAAAAGTGCGCTGTCATCGGCATGGATGGCGACGACGACAGGACCGATTCTCGGATGCGCCAAAAACATGTCCAGTGTGCGCGCGATGACCGCACGGCCACCGATCCTTTGGTATTGCTTCGGCCCGTCGGCCTGCCCGGCGCGCGCGCCGCGTCCGGCGGCGACGATAACCACGGCAACCCTGTCCGCAGCCAAAGCTTGCTTTTCGCTTGCATCTGTCATGCCGAGACGCTTAGCGCATGATCCCGAAAAGTGGAATCGCTTTTCGGAAGAGATCATGCGCAGATGCAAGGTGCCAAAGCGTCCTTTGTGCGTCCCAAAAGGACGCACGGCGCTTTGGGCGTGGCATGGGCCGAACGCCGGCATTTTTCCCAAATGCGCCTTAATGTGACGTCATTGCGCGTTGCACATTGCTGCCAATCTGGCTAGAGAATGTGCAGCAATTAAGAATGCTTGGTTTTTGTGCATGCGCGATGTGACTAAATTGACTTCGACGTTGGACGTGGGTGGCGTGAGAATCCGCAATCGCGTCTTTCTCGCACCCATGTCGGGTATATCAGATGAGCCGTTCCGGCAGCGTGCCTATGCGCATGGCGCCGGATTGGTGGTCTCGGAAATGGTGGCGAGCGGCGAACTTGCCAGGGGCAGAACCGGTTGCGGCCTGCGCATCCGCCATTCCGGGCTGCCTGTTCACATGGTGCAGCTTGCCGGCCGCGAGGCGGCGCATATGGCTGAGGGCGCGCGGATAGTCGCGGGCGAGGGCGCCGACATCATCGACATCAACATGGGCTGCCCGGCCAAGAAGGTGACGGGGGGTTATGCCGGTTCGGCGCTGATGCGCGATCTCGATCACGCTTTGTCGTTGATCGAGGCGGTGGTCGGCGCCGTCGAGGTGCCGGTTACGGTCAAGATGCGACTCGGCTGGGACGAAAGCGCGCTCAACGCGCCGATGCTGGCGCGCCGCGCCGAGCAGGCGGGCGTCAAGATGGTGACAGTGCATGGTCGCACGCGCTGCCAGTTCTACCAGGGCAAGGCCGACTGGCGCGCCATCGCACGCATAAAGCAGGCTGTGTCGATCCCGGTTGTCGCCAATGGCGATGTCGGCTCGCCGGCGGAGGCAGCAATGATCCTCGACCAGTCGGGCGCCGACGCGGTCATGATCGGCCGCGCGCATTATGGCGCGCCGTGGACGGCAGGCAGCATCGCGGCAGCCGCGGCAAAAGAGGCAACGCCCGGCCTGCCCGAAAGCCCGCAAGCACTGGCCGACTACGTCATTGCCCACTACGAGGACATGCTGACGCTCTACGGCACCGAAAGCGGCGTGCGCCAGGCACGCAAGCATCTTGGCTGGTTTCTCGACCGCCACGCCGCTGATGTTATCGGCGAGCAGCGAAAGGCCATCCTCACCTCCTTCGAGCCCGTCCGCGTCATTGCCGCGTTGCGCGAGGTGTTTTCAAGCGCTGCCGAGGCGATGAACCTGCGGAGCGCAGCATGAATGCCACCGTTGCACAGAGCATGGACATGGCGGACGCCGCTCACATCGTACTCAACACGATCCGTCGCCCGGTAATCATGGTCGATGCGGAAGGGTTCATCACCTTCGCCAATGCGGATGCCGAGGATTTCTTCCGCTCGAGCGCGACCATGCTCGCCCGTAACACATTGCCCAAGCTCATTCCCTTCGGCAGCCCGCTGCTGACGCTTGTCGACCAGGTGCGCGAGCGCCGGGCTCCCGTCAACGAATACCGGGTCGATGTGTCGTCGCCACGCCTTGGCATCGAGAAAGTCGTCGATCTCTACGTCGCGCCGGTGCCGGAATTTCCGGGCTCCGTGGTCGTGATGTTCCAGGAACGATCGATGGCCGACAAGATCGACCGGCAGATGACGCATCGCGGCGCGGCGCGTTCGGTGACCGGCCTGGCTGCGATGCTCGCCCACGAGATCAAGAACCCGCTGTCCGGCATTCGGGGCGCTGCCCAGCTGCTTGAACTGTCGGCTTCCGACGAGGATCGCGCGCTGACCCGGCTGATCACCGACGAGACCGACCGTATCGTCTCGCTGGTTGATCGCATGGAGGTGTTTTCCGACGAGCGGCCCATCGACCGTTATCCGGTCAACATCCATGTCGTACTGGACCATGTGAAGGCGATTGCCAAGAACGGTTTTGCCAAGAGAATCAAGATATTGGAGGATTATGATCCATCATTGCCTCCGGTCTTCGCCAACCGCGACCAGCTCATCCAGGTGTTCCTCAACCTGGTCAAGAATGCGGCCGAGGCCATCGGTGGCGATCCGCAAGGCGAGATCAGCCTGACGACCGCGTTCCGGCCCGGCATTCGTGTCTCCGTTCCGGGAACGCAGGGCCGGGTGTCGCTGCCGCTGGAATTCTGCGTGCGCGACAACGGCTCCGGCGTTTCCGAAGATATCCTGCCGATCCTGTTCGATCCCTTCATCACCACCAAGCCGAATGGGTCGGGGCTTGGCCTGGCGCTGGTCGCGAAAATCGTCGGCGAGCATGGCGGCATCATCGAATGCGAATCGACGCCGCGCGGAACCACCTTCCGCATCCTGATGCCAGCCTGGAAAGAAACGCCGTTCGGCACAGACGATGATGGCGAAGGAGACCGCAAATGACGGTTCGCGGTAATATTCTCGTCGCCGATGACGATGCGGCCATCCGCACGGTCCTCAACCAGGCGCTTTCGCGCGTCGGCCATGAGGTGCGCGTGACGTCCAACGCTTCGACGCTGTGGCGCTGGGTGGCGGCGGGCGAGGGCGATCTCGTCATCACCGACGTGGTCATGCCGGACGAGAATGCCTTCGACATGCTGCCGCGCATCAAGAAGGCGCGGCCGGAACTGCCCGTCATCGTCATGAGCGCCCAGAACACGTTCATGACCGCAATTCGCGCTTCCGAAACCGGCGCCTACGAATATCTGCCGAAACCGTTCGACCTGACCGAGCTTCTCAACATCGTCAACCGGGCGCTTTCCGAGCCGCGACGGCCGAAGACCGATGCGCGGGCCGACGAGCCACCGGAAACGATGCCGCTGGTCGGCCGCTCGGCCGCCATGCAGGATATCTACCGCATGCTGGCGCGCATGATGCAGACCGATCTGACGGTGATGATTTCAGGCGAATCGGGCACCGGCAAGGAACTGGTGGCACGGGCGCTGCACGAATACGGCCGTCGTCGTGGCGGCCCCTTTGTCGCGATCAACATGGCGGCGATCCCGCGCGACCTGATCGAATCGGAGCTGTTCGGGCACGAGAAGGGCGCCTTCACCGGCGCGCAGAACCGCTCCACCGGCCGTTTCGAACAGGCCGAGGGCGGCACGCTGTTCCTCGACGAGATCGGCGACATGCCGATGGAAGCGCAGACGCGGCTGCTGCGTGTCCTGCAGCAGGGCGAATACACCACTGTCGGCGGCCGCACGCCGATCAAGACCGACGTGCGCATCGTCGCCGCCACCAACAAGGATCTGCGCACGCTGATCAATCAGGGGCTTTTCCGCGAGGATCTGTTCTATCGCCTGAATGTCGTGCCGCTCAGGCTGCCGGCGCTGCGCGAGCGGTCCGAGGATGTTCCGGATCTCGTCCGGCACTTCTTCAAGCTCGGCGCCAGCGAAGGCCTGCAGACCAAGCGCATTTCCACCGGCGGCATCGAGCTGATGAAGCGCTACCCGTGGCCTGGCAACGTGCGCGAGCTCGAAAATCTTATCCGCAGGCTGGCCGCGCTCTATTCGCAGGATGAGATTTCCGCCGAGGTCATCGAGGCGGAACTGAAGACCGGCGACAGGCCGGTCGTTCCCGGTGGCGGCAACCTTATTCCCGACGATCTGTCCATCGGCCAGGCGGTGGAACATTTCCTGCAACGCTATTTTGCGTCGTTCGCCGGCGAATTGCCGCCCGCCGGGCTCTATCAACGCATTCTCTCCGAGGTCGAATATCCGCTGGTCCTTGCCTCGATGACGGCAACCCGCGGCAACCAGATCAAGGCTGCGGAATTGCTTGGGCTCAACCGCAACACGCTGCGCAAGAAGATCCGCGAACTCGGCGTCAACGTCTACAAATCGTCGAGGCAGGCATAAGCTAAGCCCTTTTCCGGGGATCGATCGCCGAAAGAGTTCCGTCCAGGCCACACTTGTTGCATAATCGCCACAATGCGTTGCATAGATCCGACGCAATCACTGGCTCTAGACGGCGACATGGCTTCACAGGCACCGACACTGAGCGACCCGCTTTTCAGCGAACCCCGTACAAGGGACGGGCGTCGGCTGCTTGCGCTGCCCGGCGTCGTGGCAGTTGTCGGTGCGCTGGTTACGGCGGCGATCTCCTTCGCCATTCTCGTCGGCGCCACGCCGATCACGCCGGACGAAAGGACGACGCTGGCGCTTATCGCCCTCAACGCGGCGTTCATCCTTTTCCTGATCGCGCTGGTCGGCCGCGAAGTGCATCGTATCGTGATGGCGCGCCGGCGCGGCAAGGCGGCGTCGCGGCTGCATGTGCGGATCGTCGCGATGTTCGCGCTGGTCGCCGCGATTCCCGCCATCATGGTGGCGATCATCGCCTCGATCACGCTCGACATCGGCCTCGATCGTTGGTTCGAGATCCGCACCAAGACGATCGTCAATTCGTCGCTGTCGATTGCCGATGCCTATGTGCAGGAGAACGCGCGCAATCTCCAGGGAACGACCCTGTCGATGGCCTACGATCTCGACGCCTCCCGCACGCTTTACGGCCTTGATAGAACCGGCTTCCTCGATCTGATGAACAAGGAGGCGGTGGGGCGCTCGCTGGCCCATGCCGCACTGGTCAAGCCTGACGGTTCGTTCGTCATGAGCGCCAAGACCGATGCCGATTTTGCCATGCCGGAGCCGCCGGAAGGCGCCATGAGCAGCGCCGCCGACGGCAGGCCTGTGCTGATCGAGCCGAAGACGCGCAACATCATGGGGGCCATCGTCAAGCTGCGCGAGATCGAAGGGCTCTATCTCTACACCATCCGCCTCGTCGATCCCGAGGTGATCAAGGCGCGGCAGATTGTCAGAGCCAACACCGACGAGTATCGCGGCCTGGAAAGCAATCGCCGCACCTCGCAGGTGGCCTTTGCACTTCCTTATCTGTCGCTGACGCTGATCATCATTCTGTCCGCCATCTGGACCGGCATTGCCGTCGCCGACCGCCTGGTGCGGCCTATCCGCCAGCTGATCGGCGCGGCCGACGAGGTCGCGACCGGCAATCTCGACGTTGCCGTGCCCGTTCGGCCTTCCGACGGCGACGTCGCCTCGCTCGGCAACACCTTCAACAAGATGCTGCTGGAACTGAAGTCTCAGCGTAACGAGATCCTGTCCGCCAAGGATTTGATCGACGAACGGCGGCGCTTTTCTGAAGCCGTGCTTGCCGGCGTCACCGCTGGCGTCATTGGCGTCGATCCCTATGGTATCGTCACCATCGTCAACCGGTCGGCCGAAACGATGCTGGCCATCTCGGCCACGGCCGCACTCGGGCAGAATCTCTCCGCCCTGCTGCCGCATGTCGGTCGTGTCTTCGAGATCGGTCGCAAGTCGGGCAAGCCTGTCTATCGCGAGCAGGTGACCTTCTATCGCGCTGGCACGGAGCGGACCTTCAACGTGCAGATCACGGTCGAAGCCGGCGACGACGGTTCGGAGGAGAAATCCTATGTCGTGACGGTCGACGACATTACCGATCTGGTCCAGGCGCAGCGCTCCTCGGCCTGGGCGGATGTGGCGCGGCGTATCGCCCACGAGATCAAGAACCCGCTGACGCCGATCCAGCTTTCCGCCGAGCGCATCAAGCGCCGCTACGGCAAGGTCATCACCGAAGACCGCGAGGTTTTCGATCAATGCACCGACACGATCATCAGGCAAGTGGAGGACATCGGCCGCATGGTCGACGAGTTCTCCGCTTTCGCACGCATGCCCAAGCCCGAAATGAAGGCCCTCGATTTGCGCGAATCGTTACGTGAAGCCTCGTTCCTCGTCGAAGTGAGTCGCGCTGATATCACCTTCGAGCGCGTATTCGGCAACGAGCCGCTCAAAGGCACGTTCGACAGCCGCCTGATGGCGCAGGCTTTCGGCAACGTTATCAAGAACGCAGCCGAGGCGATCGACGGACTTGATCAAAAGGATCGCTCGCACGGCATAATCCGGATTCAAGCCGGACGGCAGAATGGCGCGATTCGCATCGACGTCATCGACAATGGCAAGGGCTTGCCGCGCGAGAATCGTCAGCGACTGCTCGAGCCTTATATGACGACACGCGAGAAGGGCACGGGGCTTGGCCTCGCTATCGTCAAGAAGATAGTGGAGGACCATGGCGGCCGGCTCGAACTGCATGATGCGCCGGCGGATTTCCACGGCGGGCGAGGCGCGATGATCAGCATCATCCTGCCGCTTGCCGCCACTGTGCCGCCGCGCGCCGAAGACAGGACGGAACACGAAAGAGAAACTGAAAAGGTCGGTAATGGCGTCTGACATTCTCATCGTCGATGACGAGGAAGACATCCGCGAACTAGTCGCCGGTATTCTGAGCGACGAAGGTCACGAAACCCGCACGGCATTCGATGCCGACAGCGCCCTGGCGGCGATCGCCGACCGGGCGCCGAGGCTGATTTTCCTCGATATCTGGCTGCAAGGCTCACGTCTGGACGGACTGGCGCTGCTGGACGAGATCAAGACGATGCACCCGAACCTGCCCGTGGTGATGATCTCGGGGCATGGCAACATCGAAACGGCGGTCTCGGCCATCCGCCGGGGTGCCTACGACTTCATCGAGAAGCCGTTCAAGGCCGACAGGCTGATCCTCATCGCCGAGCGCGCGATTGAAACCTCGAAACTGAAACGCGAGGTTTCGGACCTCAAGCTGCGCAGTGGCGAAACCTTCGACCTGATCGGCATGTCGTCGGCGATGAGCCAGTTGCGCCAGACCATCGAGCGTGTCGCGCCGACTAACAGCCGCGTCATGATCATCGGCCCGTCCGGGTCGGGCAAGGAGCTCGCGGCACGCGCCATCCACACGCTGTCGGCGCGCAAGAACGCGCCGTTCGTCACGCTGAGTGCTGCCAACATCACGCCCGAACGTATGGAGGTCGAGCTGTTCGGCACCGAATCAAACGGTGTCGAACGCAAGGTCGGTGCGCTTGAGGAAGCCCATCGCGGCATTCTCTACATTGACGAAGTGGCCGACATGCCGCGCGAAACGCAAAACAAGATCCTGCGCGTGCTGGTCGAACAGCAGTTCGACCGGGTAGGGGGCACCAAGCGGGTCAAGGTCGATGTTCGCATCATATCGTCGACCTCGCAGAACCTGGAGGCCATGATCGCCGACGGCCGATTCCGGGAGGATCTCTATCACCGCCTGGCAGTGGTTCCGGTCATGGTGCCGGGACTGGCGGAGCGGCGGGAGGATATTCCCTATCTGGTCGACAATTTCATGAAGCAGATCTCCCGCCAGGCCGGCATCCGGCCGCGGCGCATCGGCGACGACGCGCTGGCGGTGCTGCAGGCGCACAACTGGCCGGGCAATGTCCGCCAGTTGCGCAACAATGTCGAGCGACTGATGATCCTGGCGCGCGGCGACGATGCCGATGCGCCGATCACCGCCGACCTCTTGCCTGCCGAGATCGGCGATGTCATGCCGCGCACGCCAAACCAATCCGACCAGCACATCATGGCGCTGCCGTTGCGTGAGGCGCGCGAACAGTTCGAGAAGGACTATCTGATCGCCCAGATCAACCGTTTTGGCG
Organism: Mesorhizobium tianshanense; assembly: GCF_007830515.1. Taxonomy (GTDB): domain Bacteria; phylum Pseudomonadota; class Alphaproteobacteria; order Rhizobiales; family Rhizobiaceae; genus Mesorhizobium; species Mesorhizobium tianshanense. The sequence goes on along the minus strand of NZ_VLKT01000010.1, from coordinate 94,926 downwards.
GCAACATCTCGAAGACAGCCGAGTTCATCGGCATGGAGCGCTCGGCGCTTCACCGCAAGCTGAAGTCGCTGGGCGTCTGACAGCCGAACCAATCGTGGCCCACGCAATTTTCGGTTACGGCGGCGGCGGAATCGCATAAGAAAGCGCTACAGCGTCGCGTGTCTTTTGGGACGCGCAAAGGACGCTGTAGCATTGTTATTTTTGCGCATGGTCCTTTCCGAAAATCGATTCCGACTTTTGGGGTCATACGCTGACTTCTCCAGGGGTGACCATGCCGCGCATTGCCTATGTGAACGGGCGCTATGTCGCTCACGCCGACGCTTTCGTGCATATCGAGGACCGTGGCTATCAGTTCGCCGATGGCGTCTACGAGGTCTGCGAGGTGGCGCGCGGCTTCATCGTCGATATGCCTCGCCATCTCGGGCGGCTGAACCGATCGCTGACCGAATTGTCGATCGACTGGCCGGTCACTCGTGGCGTGTTGCCGATCATCCTGCGCGAGGTGGTCCGCCGCAACCATGTCACCGATGGCCTGGTCTACCTTCAGGTGACGCGCGGCGTCGCCAGCCGCGACTTTGTTTTTCCGGCGGGCACGAAGCCGTCGCTGGTGGTGACCGCCAGGAAAGCCGACCCCGCTGCTGCCGCGAAGAGGGCCGAAGGCGGGATCAAGGTTCTCACCGTGCCGGAGAATCGTTGGGACCGGGTCGATATCAAGTCCGTCGGGCTGCTGCCGAATGTCCTCGCCAAGCAGAAGGCCAAGGAGGCCGGCGCCCAGGAAGCCTGGTTCATCGATGCCGACGGCACCGTCAAGGAAGGTGGATCGTCGAACGCCTGGATCATCACCAGGGATGGCGTGCTGGTGACGCGTCCGGCCGAGCACGGCATACTGCGCGGCATCACCCGCACCACGCTGTTCGAAGTGGCCGCCAAGCTCGGCCTGAAGATCGAGGAGCGAGGCTTTTCGGTCGCCGAGGCCAAGGCCGCGCGCGAGGTTTTCATCAGCTCCGCGACCACGATCGCCATGCCGGTCGTGGCGATCGACGGTGCTCCCGTCGCCAACGGCCATCCGGGATCGATAACACTTTCCTTGCGGCAAGCCTTTTTTGACGTTGCGGAAAAAAGTCCAGCCTGATAACCGCACAGGTGGAATGAACATCAATATATCTCGTTCTGCTTGTCGTTATTGACGGCAAGATGGTGTTTGCGCGCTTGACACGTGCCGGGTAATTTGGCGCATTGGCCTGCAAACCGAAGGGGATCGGCGAAAGACAAGAACAATGGCGGAACGATCGCAAAATCTTCAGGACCTGTTCCTGAATTCAGTTCGCAAAAGCAAAAACCCACTCACCATCTTTCTCATCAATGGCGTGAAGCTGACCGGCGTGGTCACTTCGTTCGACAATTTCTGTGTTCTGCTGCGTCGCGACGGCCATTCCCAGCTCGTCTACAAGCACGCCATTTCCACGATCATGCCGAGCCAGCCGGTTCAGATGTTCGATGGTGAGGAAAGCCAGGGCGCCTGATTGGCACGTAACAAAGACGCGGACCGTAGCGTTCGCGGAAAACCAGCATATCAGCCGGGGGTGGAAGCCGAAGGCCCGACCCGGGCCGTGGTCATCATACCCGTGCTTACCCGCCAGCCGCGCGGCGACGAAGATACGAATCGTCCGCGCCTGACGCGTTCCGCCGAGGCCCGCCACGACGAGGCGGTTGGCCTTGCACAAGCCATTGACCTCGACCCGATCCATACCGCGGTGGTGACGGTCAATGATCCGCGCCCTGCGACCTTGCTCGGCAGCGGCAAGGTTGCGGAGTTCGCCGAGATCGTCAAAGAGGGCCATGCCGAACTGGTCATCGTCGATCATCCCCTGACGCCGGTGCAGCAGCGCAATCTCGAGAAGGAGTTGAACGCCAAGGTACTGGATCGCACCGGGCTGATCCTCGAGATTTTCGGCGAGCGCGCACGCACCAAGGAAGGCACGCTGCAGGTCGATCTTGCGCACCTCAACTATCAGAAGGGCCGGCTCGTGCGAAGCTGGACCCACCTCGAGCGCCAGCGCGGCGGTGCCGGTTTCCTCGGCGGCCCTGGCGAAACGCAGATCGAATCGGACCGCCGTGTCCTGCAGGACAAGATCAACAAGCTGAAGCACGAGCTGGAAACCGTGCGGCGCACCCGCGATCTGCACCGCGCCAAGCGCAAGAAGGTGCCTTTTCCGGTGGTGGCGATCGTCGGCTATACCAACGCTGGCAAGTCGACGCTGTTCAACAGGCTGACCGGAGCAGGGGTGCTGGCCGAGGACATGCTGTTTGCCACGCTCGATCCGACACTGCGTCGGGTGCGACTGCCGCACGGCACGCCGGTCATCCTTTCGGACACGGTCGGCTTCATTTCGGACCTGCCGACGCATCTGATCGCGGCCTTCCGGGCCACGCTGGAAGAAGTGGTCGAGGCCGATCTCGTCATCCATCTGCGCGATATTTCGGACCCTGACACGGCAGCCCAGGCCGAGGATGTCGAGCGCATCCTCGCCGATCTCGGCGTCGATGCCGGCGACACCAAGCGCGTCATCGAAGTGTGGAACAAGATCGACCGGCTCGATGAAGGCAACCGGGCGCGGTTGCTCGCCGACGGCATCGACGGCAAGAAGGCACCGCCGATTGCCATATCGGCCGCCACCGGCGAGGGCATCGATGTGCTGAAGGCGATCATTGAGGCAAGAGTTTCAGGCGAACTGCAAACGCTGACCGTCACGCTCAAGCCTGACCAGCTCGGGCTCGTCGACTGGCTCTACCGCAATGGCGACATCGTCTCGCGCACCGACAACGAGGACGGCAGCTTGACCGTCTCGCTCAAGGCGACGCAAAGCGCGCGCGACGAGGTCGAAAGTCGATTGAACCGTAAAAACAACGGGTAATCGCGGTTATTTCGCGCTCTTGGCTTGCTGCCAGAGCATCTCCATCTCGTCCAGCGTCGCCTTTTCCAGCGTGTTTCCGGACGCTTCCAGCGCTTGCTCGACATGGTGGAACCGCGACCGGAATTTCTCGTTGGTGCCGCTGAGCGCCGCTTCGGAATCGACCTTGAGATGACGTCCGAGATTGACGATGGCAAACAGCATGTCGCCGAACTCGTCCTTGATCGAAGCCGTATCGCCCTTTGAAAGGGCCTCGCGCAACTCGCCGATCTCTTCCTCGATCTTGTCGAGGATCGACGTGGCCTCGCTCCAGTCGAAGCCGACGCGAGCCGCTTTTTCCTGCAGCTTGAGCGCCCGGGTCAAAGCGGGCAGGGCGACCGGGATGCCGTCCAGAAAACCCTTGCCATGATCCTCCGGATCGTGCCCGCGGGCGAGGCGGGCGTTTCGCTTTTCCGCCTTTTCCTCGGCCTTGATCTTCTCCCACATGCCCTTGGCCATGCCGGCACTGCGCGCCTTCTCGTCGCCGAAGACATGCGGATGGCGGCGGATCATTTTTGTGGTGATGGCCTGGACCACGTCGCCAAAGGCGAATTCACCGGCTTCCTCGGCCATCTGCGCATGGTAGACGACCTGCAGCAGCAGATCGCCGAGCTCGTCGCGCAGATCATCCAGGTCGCCGCGCGCGATGGTGTCCGCCACCTCGTAGGCTTCCTCGATCGTGTAAGGCGCGATGGTCGAAAAATCCTGCTCGATGTCCCACGGACAGCCGGTTTCCGGCGCCCGCAGCGCCGCCATGATCTCGATCAGCCGGGAAATATCTTTCGAGGGTTTCATCGGCCGGATGCTAGCCTGCGTCCGGCCGCGTAGCCAACGCCGTCGGACGGGGAGAGGCGATTGTCCACAGCGTTGCGCAGCGCCTCAATCGAGTACGGAGACGATTGCCTTGGCAAGCGCGTCCATCCCGTCTTCCGGCAGGCCGGCGACGTTGATGCGGCTGTCGCCGACCATATAGACGCCGTGCTCGGCGCGCAGCCGCTCGACCTGCGCCTCGGACAGCCCAAGCCGGGAAAACATGCCGCGATGACTGGCGACGAAATCGAAGCGGTCGGAATTGGACTGCCGCCGCAGCGCCTCGGCGAACTGCACCCGAAGCCGCAGCATGCGCAGGCGCATCTCCTCGAGCTCTGCTTCCCAGTCGGCGCGCAGCGTGGTGTCTTCAAGCACGATGCGCACCGCGGCCGCGCCGTGGTCTGGCGGCATCGAGTACATGGCGCGCGCCGCCGACAGCATCTGGCCCATCGCCACCTCCGCTTGCGCGCTGTCTTTTGCCAGGATCATCGCCGCGCCGACGCGGTCGCGATAGACGGCAAAGTTTTTCGAGCAGCTCGAGGCGACGACCATTTCCGGAACTTTTTCGGCCAGGAGGCGCAACCCGGCGGCATCGGCGTCGAGGCCTTCGCCAAAACCCTGATAGGCAATGTCGACAAAAGGCAGCAGGCCGCGCTCGACGACAAGGTCGGCTATTTCAGCCCACTGCGCTTCGTCCAGATTGGCGCCTGTCGGATTGTGGCAACAGCCATGCAGCAGCACCACGTCGCCGCTCTTGGCGGTCGCCAGCGCGCTCATCATGTCCGCGAAGCGAACCGTACCCCAGGCGGCGTCGAAATAGGGATATTCGCGTATCTGCAGGCCGGCGGCGCGCATCACCGGCATGTGGTTCGGCCATGTCGGGTCCGACAGCCAGATCGTCGCGTCGGATCGCGTCCTCTTGAGCAGTTCGGCCGCCAGCCGCAGCGCGCCTGAGCCGCCCGGCGCCTGCGCCGCACGGATGCGCGTCAGGTCGGCCGCGGGGCCAAAGACCAGCCTCGCCATCGCGGTGTTGAAGCCGGCATCGCCGGCAAGGCCGAGATAGGTCTTGGTATCCTGGCTCTGCAGCAATCGCTTTTCGGCTTCGCGCACGGCACGCATCACCGGCGTCTTGCCATCGCGATCCTTATAGACGCCGACGCCGAGGTCGACCTTGTCGGGGCGGGGATCGGCGCGATAGAGGCCGATCAAGGCAAGGATCTTGTCGGCTGGGGCAGGCTGGAGGTCTTCGAACATCGGCGCGGTTCCGTTTGCGGCGGAGTGATACGCAAATCGGTCGTGCTGCGCCAGCGGTTTCATTTGCGCCAGGCTGAAAGTCGCCAACCCTAGCAAATGCGGCTTTCCGCCTGTCAGCTATTCTGCCGTTCTATGACGCCGGCCTGAGGGCCGCAGCGGACGGCAAGGCAGCGACAGGTTGCAGCTTCTTGCCGCTCCAACCGATCCGCGGCAACCATTCGAGATAATAGGCGAAGCCGAACTGCAGCGCGATGCCCGTAGAGATCAGGATCGTGTCGTAGGGGAGCCCGCCCGGACTGACGACCTTCATGACCTGCGCGATCATGGCGAGGATCGTTCCGGCGATGAAGACCGGCAGCGAATGCTTGCCGAGAACCGCGAACGGATGGCCGGGGCCAGTCCTCGCCAGGTTGGAAAGCGTCGGGATCGCCACAATCAGATAGGCGATCGCCAGAATGTGCATGAGCCGCGACGCCGACAGGAATGTCTTGTCGAAGCCGGTCAGCACGGTAGGCAGGCCGGAGGCGGTCTCGATGCCCCACAGCGGCAGCCGCACCCAAATCAGCGCGCCGACCAGATACCCGACGGCCGCGCTCGCCATCATACAGTTGAAGCGGATTTCGCCGCCGCGCTTGACGTGCAGCATGCCGGCGATCCCGATGACGAACAGAAACTGCCAGGAGAGCGGGTTCAGGAACCAGAAGCCGTCGCCGGGAAAGTTCGAAGGGGCGATCTGGAAAATGCCGGCGATGAGCCAGAGAAGCGCGGACGCAGCAAGCATCAGGCGCAGGCTGAAGGTGCCGATCCACAGGAAAAGCGGCATCATCAGAAGTACGACGGCGTACATGGAAAGAATGTTGTTGTAGCCGATCTGATGGCCGAGCGTGGCAATGCCGAGCAGCGCTTCCGGCGTGTCCTCGATGATCATCTGGATGTTGATCAGCTTCAAAAGATCGGGCCGCGAGAAATGCAATGCAGCCGCCGAGAAGACCGCCAGCGTCACCACCGTGGTCATGATGTGGGTGACATAGAGAACGCCGGCGCGCCGCCAGGCTTTCAGGGTGATGAGCAACCGGTTCCCCGGCTGGAACTTCAGTCCATAGGCGAGCCCAACGGCAATCCCTGAAATCAGCACGAAGGCTTCGGCCGAATCGGAAAAGCCGAAATTCTTGTGCGTAAAATACTCGAAGATCGTCCCCGGCACATGATTGACGAATATCGTCAGCAGCGCCAGCGCGCGGAAGACATCGATGCGGGTATCCCGCTGGGTTGGCGCATTGCTTGTCATGTTGGGGCTATGATTGGTTGAACGAGGCGGGCTCAAAAAGAACCGTCGGCGAAGGAACGTGGCGAATGTTTCCTGCCTATAACGCCCAAGTGCCCGAGAAAGATGACATCTTCGGGGTTCTCCGCGTCACAAATTAATTCAGGTGCAAACATCGAAATCCCGGACGATCTCCTCGCCCTGACATTGTGAACGATGCCGTCGACCCCCTCAGCTGGTTGGCGCGATGCGATGGTGACCGCCGCTCGGATGAGGCCTGTCCTTGGGGGTAAGCCCGAGCGGCGATGACCTTCCCGGATCGAAAAAAACTCGAGGAGCGGGATTAAAACCTGCCATGCTCCGTAAACAGGACATGAGAGGGTCGATGCCACGCTTCGATATCATAGGGCAGCTTGGTTCCCTGCGGCGCTACGCGCGTTCGCTGACGCGCGATAGCGCCGAAGCAGAGGATCTGGTGCATGACGCGCTGGTGCGTGCCTATGAGCGGCGCGGCACCTTCAGATCCGGCGGAAACCTGCGCGCATGGCTGCTGTCGATCGTCCACAACGCTTTCATCGACCGTTTGCGGTCCCGCAAGTCTGAAGCGGTGCGTGTCGAGCAGGCCGAGTACCTTGCCGACGCCAGTATGCAGGCCCCTCAGGAACATTCCGTCCGCCTGGCACAGGTGCGCGAAGCCTTTTTCAAATTGCCGGAAGAGCAGCGTTCGGCGCTGCATCTCGTCGCCATCGAGGGACTTACCTACAGCCAGGCGGCCGAGGCCAGCGGCGTGCCGTTGGGAACGCTGATGTCGCGCATCGGCCGGGCGCGTGCGGCGCTCCGCGAGATGGAGGACAAATTGCCGGTACGTGCGAAAAGCCACCTCAGGATCGTGGGAGGTCCGTGATGAACGAATTGCGCGACCCGGTGACCGATGCCGACCTCGACGCCTATGTCGACGACCAGCTGGACGTTGCCCGCCGCATCGAGGTCGAGGCGTTTCTTTCCGCCCGTCCGGAGGCGGCCGCGCGCGTGATGTCCGACCTCAGGACGCGCGACGAACTGCGCATGGCGCTTGCCGGGTCCAAGGGCATGGCGCGACCGGCGACGGCCGATGCGGCGCGGCGGCTGGAACGGGGGCTGGCCCGGGGCCGCGTTTTAGGCACGTTGCAGCGGGCAGCGACGGTCGCAGTGTTGGTGGCTGCGGGCTGGTTGGCGAATGGGATCGTCGGGCCGATTTCGGTGACGAAAGTCGTCGCCTCGACCCAGCCGCCCGTCTATCTGGAGGAGGCGGTCCGGGCACACAGGACGACGATCATGCGCGAGGCCATGTCTTCCCAACTCGAAGCGCCGGACTACGATGCGGACGAAATCCGCGCCGCCACGGCGATCGTCATGCCATCGCTGCCGAAGGACTGGAAGGTCCGTGACGTGCAGATCTATCCGTCGCAGTTCGGCCCGAGCGTCGAGATGGCTGTCGAAACACGGGACCTGGGACTGGTGTCGCTCTTCGCGATCAGGCCCGGAACGTTCGACGTGGTCCAGCCGACCATCGCCCCCTCGGATGAAATTTCCTCGGCTTATTTCCAGGTCGGGGAGGTCGCCTACGCGGTCGTCGCTCGAAGCGATGTCCGCGACCTCGATCGCGCCGCGGAAACGCTCGCCAAAACGCTTTACTGACCCTCACCAAGGAGAATTCGCATGAACACCCCCAACCTAGGATACCGCACGGGCGTCGGAGCCCAAGCCGGGGCCGTCTATGACGAAGGCCTGCGCCAGCATATGCTGCGCGTCTACAACTATATGGGCATCGGCCTCGTCGTTACGGGCGTGATCGCCTTTGTGGTGGCTTCCACGCCAGCCCTCTACGTGCCGATCTTTTCCAGCCCGTTGAAATGGGTGGTGATGCTGGCACCGCTCGCTTTCGTGCTGCTGTTCTCGTTCAAGATACAGACGATGTCCGCAGCCGGCGCTCAGGCGATGTTCTGGGCGTTCTGTGCGGTCATGGGCCTGTCGCTGGCCTCAGTGTTCCTGGTCTTCACCGGCACCAGCATCGCGCGCACCTTCTTCATCGCCGCCACCATGTTCGGCGCGACCAGCCTCTACGGCTACACGACCAAGCGTGATTTGACCCAGTTCTCGTCCTTCCTGATCATGGGCCTGATCGGTGTGGTGATTGCCAGCCTCGTCAACATCTTCCTCGGCTCGACCGCGCTTCAGTTCGCCATTTCGGTGATCGGCATCGCCGTCTTCATCGGGCTCACTGCCTGGGACACGCAGACGATCAAGGAGCAGTATGCAGAAAACTTCGGTGCGGAATCGCAGCAGAAGCTCGCCGTCTTCGGCGCATTCTCGCTCTATCTGAACTTCATCAACATCTTCCAGCTGCTGCTGAACTTCACCGGCGAGCGCGAATAGCCGCGTCAGATCAATGCATGTCGCGGGAGCGGTTTTGCAGCGACATGCAATAAAGCAGACTTAAAGCGCGTCGCGAAAATCGCCTAGGCGCGACGCACCTGGATAACGGAGTAGCGTCTCATGGACAGGAACGACCAGCAGGCGATCGCGGATCTGTTCGAGAAGCTGGCGAGTGTCGAGCGGCAGACGCCGTCGCGCGATGCCGAAGCGGAACGCTTCATCAATGACCTGATTGCCAGGCAACCCGGCGCGCCATACTACATGGCGCAGACGATCGTCGTGCAAGCGCGGGCCCTGAACGCGGCACAATCCCGCATCGAGGAACTGGAACAGCAGACACAGCAGTCCGCCGGTGGCGGACTACTTGGCGGCCTCGTCGGCGGCAGCGGCGCCATGCACTCGGGTTCGGCGCCGCCGCGCCGGAGGAGCCGTTTTCTGGCAATCATCCGCAGAAGGCGGGCGGCGGGTTTCTCGCCGGCGCCGCGCAGACTGCGATGGGCGTGGCCGGCGGCGTGCTTCTCGGCAACGCGATCGCGGGCATGTTCGGCGGAAGCGAAGCGCAGGCAACCGAGCCGCCGGCACAACAGGCGGAGGAGGGCGGTTCCGACGGGGCCGACGATTCCGGTTTCAACGATGGCGGTGATTTCGGCGATGTTGAATTCTGACAGTGCGCGGTGCGGGTGGGGCTCTTGGACCTCCGCCACCCGACTGCTTCGTTCGTCAAGCTCACGCTGGCGGTCTCACGGACGACTCTGTGGGTAAATATGACGCTGCTCGGCTTGGTCGATCGCGCTTGATGCTCTCTTCGAACTGCAAGAAGAGCTGCTGGCGACACAGCACGAAATATTGATCGAACTGAAAAAGCGGTAGAGTGCGCTCGTAGAGCCGGCTGATGAGGTGGAACAGCGGCTGTCCGCCCGCCTGCGCGAAGAGGAGGAAGCCGGGTTTCAAACCTGCCGGACGATGGTGCCGATCACATTGACGAGAAGGCGCGCGGCGGTCAGGGCCGACAGGCCGTCAATGTCGGCGGGAGGATAGAGCTCGACAAGGTCAAATCCTGCAATCCTCGCCCGTCTGCCGAGGCCCGCGATCAGGTCGATCACCTGCGTGTAGGTGAGGCCTCCGGGCGTACGCGCCGCCACGCCCGGCATGATGCCGGGATCGAGGCCGTCGCAGTCGAGGGTGACGACGACCAGCGCTCCTTCCGGAATATGCCGGAGTGCGGCTTCGACGCCCTGGGCGTGAACCTCGCGCGCGGTCACGAGGCGGCTGCCATAGCGCCGCGCCGCTTCAATCTCGGCAAGGCGTGCGCTGCCGACGCTACGGAGCCCGACCTGCACCATGCCGGCGACATGCGGCATCTCGCTTGCCCGGCGCATCGGGCTCGAATAGCCGTAGTGTTCGCCATGTACCTCGTCGCGCCAGTCGATATGGGCGTCGATCTGCAGGATCCAGACGGGCCCGTGATCCGCAAAGCCGGCAAGAAAAGGTATGACCACGGAATCGTCGCCGCCGAGCAGGATCGGTACGGCCGGCAATGCCAGGACCTCGCGCGTCTTCGCCTCGATCCGGGCCCGGTTGCCGGCATTGTCATGCATGGTCGTCGGGATGTCGCCGGCATCGATGCAGCAGGCCGGCTTGCCGTAGAACAGCGGGCCGCCGAGATCGAAATCCCAGTGCTCGACGAGCGCGGCATCTTCCTGGCTCGCAGCGCGGATGGCGTCGGCGGCCAAGGCATAGTCACTGCTGTCCTTGCCAAGATAAGTGCTGCCGTGACCGGCTCCGAAGATCGCCGCACGGGGCATGCGGGCATCGGCGAGACGATCGGGAAAGCCGAGAAAGGAAGGTGAGGCGGTCATTTCTTGATGGTCTTGATGATGGGATAGCTGAAACTTCGGTGTTGAAGGTGCAGGATAGGGGTCATTTGCGGAAGGGCGGCAAAATCCTAGCATGTAAGGTCGCAAGACTAATACAAAGTGCGCCAATCAACGCAAAAATAAGAGGGTCTTTCATCCGTTGCAGATCGTGCTCGCTCATCTTGGAGCGAGGCCATCGAGCAGGAAGGCGAGGCCTTTCCGGAAGGCGCCGTCCCAATCGTTATCCAACAGCAGACGAGAGCGTTCGATTGTCGAGTAGCGTTCGCTGAGACGTGTAAGGCGCTGCTGCGCGGCGGCCCTGTCGTCGTCCGAGACGTCGAAGCTCGCCCGGGTGATGGTGGCGCCCATCACATAGTTCCAGAGCGACCATATCGCGACGTTCAGATCTGCGTCCGCTACACCGGCTCTGGACAAGGTCATGCTCAGCAGTTCCAGGCGACTGAGGATGTTCGGGCCGAGCGCCCGGCGCGGCAACAGCGATGCCGACCAAGGATGGCGCAGCATGCTGGCGCGCCAGTCTTCGAGCAGATGGACGACTTCCTCGCGCCAGTCTTGAGACTCAACTATTTGCGGCGGTCCGCGATATTCGAGCACCGAGTCGAGCGCCAGATCAAAGACATCCTCTTTGTTGTCGACGTGCCAATATAGGCTCATCACGCCCGAGCCGAGGCGATCGGCCAGCCCACGCATCGTCAATCCGTCGACTCCTCGATCATCCAGCAGTTCTACCGCGGTCGCCACGATACGCTCCCGAGAGAGGGGCGGTTCACTGCGCGGCTCCTGCACGGGCTGGAGCCGTTCACTTACCCGTTGAGATCGTTTGCTCCGGGCGCCGCTACGTTTGGCTGCCATCCGTCTTCCTCGCTGTTCAGAACGTCGATATTGACCGGCAACGCGAAGGATGTCGATCTTGAACGCTTGACTCGTACTGCGTACCATACGATGACTCGTACATCGCACGAGTCATCTCCGCCTTGGCCAGCGATATCGGGCGATATGGGTTAAAGTTCAGTCATACCGGCCGCGAGGGCACGCTGCTCGCAGTCCGCAGAGCCAAGAGAAAATCATGTCACGCGCAATCACGCATCTGCTTATCGGAGGGCTAATCATCATGACCATGGGAGTTCCCACTGCGACGACAGCGAATGAGAATGATCTCAAGCTGACCATCGTCAATCCGCAAGGCCTCTACGATCCCGCCCCGAACGGCTACAGCCACGCCGTGATCGCTTCCGGCGGAGGTCGGATTGCCTACATCGCTGGCCAAGGCGGAGAAGACAGCACCGGTTCGCTGTCGCCCGATTTCTCGGTCCAGGTGGGGCAGGCATATGCGAACCTGCGCACGGCGCTTGAGGGGGTCGGCGCGAAACCGAATCAGGTCATCAAGCTCACGGTCTTCGTGGTCGATCATGACCAATCCAAGCTCGGGGTGCTGACCAGGCACGTCAAGGAAACGTTCGGCGAGACGCTACCGGCGCAGACATTGGTGCCCGTGCCGAGACTGGCGCTCGACGGCATGCTGTTCGAGGTGGAGGCCGTGGCCGTGCTTGATTAGCGAGGGCGGTGCGTCGGAATCATCGGCATCGCCAGCAGCTTACCTTAGCTGCCACATCACTCAGTCGCATAAGATAGATTATGGAACTGGCGCGCGGTTTAATCCGTGTTGCTTTTTGGCTCGAAACCGCAATTCTCGTACTAGTTTAGTGGTAAACTGCGTATCCGAACCTGTTCGCCAACTGGCAGGGCGTGATGGTTGGCGATGGAGAGGTTTGGTTCTCTGGCATCGGAGACAACAATGCGTCATGACAGCAGTGACGAACGAAAGGGGGATTCATTGCCTCGCGGACTTGCCAACCGACAAGCCTAGCTTTGCATCCCCCACGATAGCGGCCAGCCGCAACCTGTCATGTTGCAGCTTCTGGAACCGATCGAGGATGGGACTGCAGATCGGCTCCCAACCGCAGTTCCTTGTTCCTAGGAACTCAGTGGAGCGGATTGCGTCGGCTCTCGTCCTAGGCCGCTTGCGGCACGCAGGCCTCGCAGATCGCCGCGATGTGCCGGTGGTCGGTGCCGCAGCAGCCGCCCAGTATGCGCATGGTCGGAAATGAAGCTCTCAGCCCGCTGTAGTGCCGCCCGAGGTCGTCTGGGTCGCCCGCGTCGAGCGTCTCCGATTCGTCCAGTTCGGCATGGCTTTTGGCAGAGGCGTTCGCCTTCACGCCATAGACGCGATCGAGCCAACGCTCGCCCTTTTTCAGCGCCTGCATGAAATGTGTTGGATGTGCGCAGTTGATCATATAGTAGGCTGGCGCGCCGTCCGTCGCGTCGTCGACCCTGTCGATCGCCTCGCCGAGCGTCATGCCGGTCACCAGCTTCCCGTCCGTCTCCACGGTGAACGAGATCATGCAGGGCATGGCATGCGCCTTGGCCGCCCGCGCCACTCCGATTGCCTCGTTGAAATTAGTGAGCGTATAGGCCGCCACCATGTCGGCCTCCGTCCGCGCGAAACTCTCGATTTGCACCCCGTGATAGGCTTCCGCCTCGTTGGCGTCCATCTTGCCAGCTTTATAGCCGTCGCCGCGCGGCCCGATCGCGCCGCTGATGACGCAGGGCGTTTCGCCGGTCTCGAACTCCTTGCGCAAGCCAAGAAGAAGATCGATCGAGGCCTCGTTGACGGCCCGTAGCGCGTCTGGCCCGTAGCCGAGCAAGGTTCCCCAATCTGGGTTAGCGCGCCACGTCGGCGTGTCGAGGATAAACCCGGTCCCGCCTCTGCGCGCAATGGTCAGATAACGGACGTAATATTCCTTGAGCTTCTGCCGGCCTTCAGGCGTTGCCATCAGCGTGAATGAAGCAAAATGCGGAAGGTCGAGGCCCTCGTGAAAGATGAGGGTCGTTTCCATGCCGCCGTCGCTCAGGAATGTTCTGTTGGCGAGTTGCGGCAGATTCTGGCGGTACTTGGCCATGCTTGTCTCCAGTGGTAAGATGACACCGTGCCGCCTTGGTTGCGGCCGGTTCGGAATGGCCGGGTTTTAGCAGCACGTGCCGCTTGTGCACTACAGAGCTTCTGGTCCGGTAGCTCCGTCGAAGCGGGAACCGTTGCAATTACAGATGGATAACCACGCAGGAGCAGCAGTGCCGCTATCGGCATCGATGTTGGCGGGTGTGAAAACCATACCGCCGGTACAGTAAATTCGTGGGGTTCGGTCATGCGCAAGGGTGCGGAAACGCGCGAACGTATTCTGGAGATCGCCGAGGCCTCGGTGCTTGCCAAGGGGTTCGGTGCGACCTCCATCGAGGAAGTGATCGCCGAAGCCGGCATCACCAAGAGCGGCTTCTTCTATCATTTCAGGGACAAGAACGAACTCGCCCGCGCCTTGATGCTGCGCTACGTTGAAGAGAACGACCGCATCTTCGACGATGTGTTTCACCGCGGCCGGCAATTGTCCGATGATCCGTTGCAGTCGTTCCTGATCACGCTCAAGCTGCTCGCCGAGCTGATGGGTGACCTGCCGAACGGCCACCCCGGCTGCCTGATCGCGACGTTCACCTACCAAGAGCGCCTCTTCGACCGCAACGTTCGCGACATCGCCGCCGGCGCTGTACGCTCCTGGAACGGGCGGTTTCGCGATGCGCTGAACGAGATCGCGAGCGTTTATCCCGCCCGCGAAGGCATGGACATAGACGACGTGGCGAACATGTTCTCCTGCGTGGTCGACGGCGGCATCATCATGTCGCGGGGGCTCGGCGATCCCCATGTTCTCGAGCGCCAGATCCTCGCCTTCCGCAGCTTCGTAAAGTTGCTGTTCGCGCCGGTTGCGCGCGACATCATGCTGCCGCCCGCGCCAATCGTCATCGCTGCCGAATAGGGGTCCGGCGTGTTCGTTCAGACTGCCAGCTTCGCCACGACAGCTTGCGCTGCCTTGACCATTGCGTGTGGTTCGGTGGCGAACACCGCGTCATGCGCGCCGGCCGCCGCCCATACGCGGTCAAAGCCGAGCAGTGTTTCGTCGGCGAACGCCGCGATCGCGACCAGATGGCCGATTGGGGCTACGCCGCCGATGGCAAAGCCGGTCTCGTCGCGGATCTGCCGCGGGTCGGCGCGCTTCAGCGGCTCACCAGTTAGCGCGGCAGCCTGGGCGAGATCGAGCTGATTGGAACCGGAAATCAGGAACAGAAACAGCTTTCCACTGGTTTCTCCTTGGAAAATCAGTGATTTGACGATCTGTGCAACCGTGCAGCCGCATTGCGCGGCGGCTTCTTCGGCCGTGCGCGTCGAGGCGCCCATGCGCCTGATCTCGATGTCGAGGCAGGCATCGGCCGCTGCCTTGGTCACGCGATCTATGCTGCCAGCCATGAAAAACCGTGCCTATCATTCTGATTCATAAGGAATTTCGATCGTCATCCCGTCATAGGCCGGCTCGACGTTGACTGGCGTCTCGGCCATCACCGTGGCGTAATCGAGCGGCACATGCATATGCGTCAGCACGGCCTTTCCCGGCGCCAGTTTTCCGATCCAGCCGAGTGTCTGACTGAGCGACAGATGGCTCGGATGCGTCCTGTATTGCAGCGCGTCGATGACCAGCACGTCCAGCCCACTCAGCCGCTCGGCCGTGGCGTCGGGGAAATCGCTGACATCGGGGCAATAGGCAAGCGCGCCGATGCGAAAACCAAGCGATACGATGTCGCCATGGATCTGCGGCAGCGGCTCAAGGGTGAGGGTGCCCCCCTCGCCTTCGATCACCACGGGCTTGGTGTGGTCAATGATATGAGGCGCGACGATGGGTGGATAGGAACTGCCTTGCGGTGTTTCGAAACAATAGCCGAACGCATCCCGTAACCGCAGCATGGTGGCTTGGTCGGCGTGAATATCGATGCGATGACGCTGCTCGAGCACGAAGCCGCGCAAATCGTCGATGCCGTGGATATGGTCGGCATGCGGATGCGTATAGACGACCGCATCGATACGCCTGACCGATGCCAGCAGCATCTGCTCGCGGAAATCCGGTCCGGTATCGATGACGACAGTGGTCCTGTCGCCGTTTGCCGCAATCCGCTCGACGAGTGCGGCGGTGCGCATGCGCCGGTTCCTCGGATTGGCCGGGTTGCAATTGCCCCAGTCGCCGGTGATGCGCGGCGTGCCCGGCGATGAACCGCAGCCGAGAATGGTGAGGCGCAGCCGGTCGCTCATGCGTCAGGCGCTCAGTGCGCTTGGGCGCGGCATCTTCCTGAACAGCCGGAAGAAATTGTTCGTGGTGACGGCCGCGATCTCGGCCTCGCTGACGCCGATCGTTTCGGCCAGCACCTTGGCTGTGTGCGCGACATAGGCCGGCTCGTTGCGCTTGCCGCGAAACGGTATAGGTGCGAGGTATGGTGCGTCGGTTTCGACCAGCAGGCGGTCGTGTGGCACATCGGCTGCGATGGCGCGCAGCTCGACCGAATTCTTGAAGGTCAGGATGCCGGAAAAGGAAACGAAGCCGCCGAGCGCCACGCCGACTTCGGCCAGCCTGCGCCCGGACGAAAAACAGTGCAGGATGAAGGGGAAGGCGCCCTTCCCTGTTTCGTCCTCGAGGATATCAGCCATATCGCTGTCGGCGTCGCGCGAATGGATGACCAGCGGCAGGCCGGTCTCGCGCGCGGCGGCGATGTGGGTGCGAAAACCCTGCGCCTGCGCATCGCGCGGCGCATGATCGTAGAAATAGTCGAGCCCGGCCTCGCCGATTGCCACCACTTTTGGATGAGCGGACAGCCGGACAAGCTCCTCGACAGTCACGTCCAGCTCTTCGGCGGCGTTGTGTGGATGGGTGCCGACCGAGCAATAGACTTTGCCGAAAGACTCAGCGATATCAAGTACTTGTTGGAACCGCTTCACACGTGTCGAAATCGTCACCATGCGACCAATTCCAGCGGCTAGAGCGCGGGCGACGATGGCCGCCCGCTCCTCTGCGAAATCCGGAAAGTCGAGATGGCAGTGACTGTCGACCAACATCAGGCGCTTGCATCCGTTTGCTCGACGTAACGCGGAAACACGCCCTCCGGCGCGGGCAAAGCAACCCCCGATACCAGCGCATAGTCCGCGTGGACATGCACGAAATCGCGGCTGTCCGCCGGCACAGCCAGCAGGTCGAGCAGCTTGGCGGCCGATCCCGGAATGAAGGGCTGGCACAGCAGCGCCACGCGTCGGATGACTTCCGCGGTCGTCCACAGCACCGTTTCCATGCGCGCCGGATCGGTCTTTCTGAGCGCCCAGGGTTCCTGCGAGGCGAAGTAGCGATCGGCCTCCGCCACCACGCCGAAGATCGCCGCCAGCGCCAGGTGGATGCCCTGCTCCGCCATCGCCTTGCGTGCAGCAGCAAGCGCCTCCACCGCCTGGTCGAGGATCGCCCTGTCGGCCTCCGCCAGCTCGCTGCGTTTCGGCACCACGCCGCCGCAGTTCTTTGCGATCATCGACAGCGAGCGCTGCGCCAGATTGCCAAGGCCATTGGCGAGGTCGGCATTGGTGCGGTTGACGATGGCCTCGTGGCTATAGCTGCCGTCCTGGCCGAACGGCACCTCGCGCAGGAAGAAATAGCGCACCTGGTCGAGGCCGTAATGCTCGACCATCGCGAACGGGTCGATGACGTTACCAACCGATTTCGACATCTTCTCGCCGCGGTTGAACAGGAAGCCGTGACCGAAGACGCGCTTCGGCAAGGGGATTCCAGCCGACATCAGGAAGGCCGGCCAATAGACTGCGTGGAAGCGCACGATGTCCTTGCCGATGATGTGTGCATCGGCAGGCCAGAAACGCCAATTGTCAGCATTTTCATCTGGATAACCGACGCCGGTGATGTAATTTGTCAGAGCGTCGACCCAGACGTACATCACATGCTTGTCGTCACCGGGCACCGGCACGCCCCAGTCGAAGGTGGTGCGCGAGATCGACAGATCCTTCAATCCTGACTTGACGAAGCTCATCACTTCGTTGCGACGCTCGGCCGGGCCGATGAAATCGGGCTGGCTTTCGTAGAGCGTGATGAGCTTGTCCTGATAGGCCGACAGACGGAAGAAATAGCTCTCTTCCTCGACCCATTCGACTGCGGTTCCCTGTGGCCCGTAGCGGATATTGTCGGCGCGGACTTCGGTCTCCTCCTCGCCGTAGTAGGCTTCGTCGCGCACCGAATACCAGCCGGCATAGCCGCCCTTGTAGATGTCGCCATTGGCAGCCATCGCCTTCCAGATCGCCTGCGAGGCAGCATAGTGACGTTCTTCGGTAGTTCGGATGAAATCGTCGTTGGAGGCATTGAGCGCGACCGCCATGCGCTTGAAATCGGCTGAGTTGCGGTCGGCCAGTTCACGCGCGGGAATGCCTTCCCGCTTCGCCGTCTGCAGCATCTTGATGCCGTGTTCATCAGTGCCGGTGAGGAAGAAGACTTGCTTGCCGTCAAGCCGCTGAAAGCGGGCGAGTGCGTCGGTGGCGATCAGCTCGTAGGCATGGCCGATATGCGGCCTACCATTGGGGTAGGAAATCGCCGTGGTAATGTAGAATGTGTCGCGTGCCATGAATTAACCGTCATGAATGTCTGAATGAAGATGTCGCGGTGAGATATCGTATCGAAACGGCGATTGCCATCCCGATGGGCCGTCACATTCGCATTGCAGAATTCAGGCGGTCTATCATGGTCAAGGCGTGCTGCTTCTTGTCGAGATTGTAGGTGTCGGTTTCAGATATAGCGTTCAAAGCCTCGTGCCAAGTATCCGAGAGCGTTTTGGCCCGCGCCAGATCGCCCGCCAGCGCGGCCTGGCTTGCGCCGGTCGAGAGCAGGTCGAGCGCCCGGCGATTGAAGATATCGAACTGGATCGCCTGGTCGCGGCCAGCGACCGCCTCCGCGAGGCGGTAGGCGCCGGCGGCATCGCTCTTTCTCGCTGTCACCAGGGTGTCGAGCGTTTCGGCGATCTCCAGCCCGCCATACTGCGTCAACAGGATTGCGGCGCGCGCGCTGCCCCCTGCCCGCTCGGCCAGTGCCGCGCGCGCCGCTGGATCGTCCGGTGGTGGTGGCTCGACGTTCTCCAGAACCGTCATCAGGCTCTCGGCATCGAGCGGCGTCAGCCGCACCATCTGGCAGCGCGAGCGGATCGTCGGTAGCAGGCTGCCCGGCGCATGGACGATGAGGATGAACAGTGTTCGTGCCGGTGGTTCCTCAAGATTCTTCAACAAGGCATTGGCCGCATTGGCATTCATGTCGTCGGCCGGATCGACGATCACCACCCGGTAACTGCCGTCATGCGAGGTCAGCGACAGGAAGCGGCTGACCTTGCGGATCTCATCGACGGTGACGACCGTCTTGAAGCTCTTGGTCTTGTCGTTCGGCGGGCGGGTCAGATGCAGCACCGAAGGATGTGCGCCAGTGGCGATCTGGCGAAACAGCGATGACGCCGGATCAGGAACGGCAAGAACATCCGGCGCCTGCGCGAACGCCGGATGCTTCAACAGATGATGCGCAAGATGAAAGGCGAGTGTCGCCTTGCCGATGCCGACCGGTCCGACAAAGATCAGTGCGTGCGGCAGCTTCCCGGAGCGATAGGCGGCGGCCAGCATGTTCGCCGCCTGGCCGTGCCCGACCAGACGCGGGGTCTCGGACGGCTCGGGGACGCCGTCCAGCGTGTCGTGCTGTTCTGGTGCGATCCGTTCGAAAATCATCCCGGTGCCGCCTGCTTCCTGTGCGCCGGCACCATCGTCTCCAGGGCCGAGAACACGGCGGCGGTGACGACATTTTCCACCGTGTCGGGGTCGGCGGACGCGTCGACGACGATGCAGCGCCCTGGCTCCGCCGCGGCGATCGCGAGAAAGGCTTCGCGGCGGCGCTGATGGATATCCAGCGTTTCCTTTTCGAAGCGGTCGGCGCCGGCATCGGGACCCCGCCGTGCCGCTGCGCGCCGCAGTCCCTCGGCCGGATCGATATCGAAGATCAGCGTCATATCGGGCACCATGCCGTTAATGGCGACCCTTTCCAGCGCGCCCATGAACGCCGGATCGAGGCCACCGGTGACGCCCTGGTAGACGCGCGAGGAATCGATGAAGCGATCACATAGCACGATCGAGCCGCGCTCGACCGCAGGCCGGATGACCTGCTCGACGTGATCGGAACGCGCGGCGGCGAAGAGCAGCGCCTCCATCCTGGGGCCGAATGGTTCGGCAGCGCCGGAAAGCAGGACATGCCTGACCGCCTCGGCGCCCGGCGAGCCGCCCGGCTCGCGCGTGACAAGGACATCGTACTTCTTGGCGCGCATCTTGCTGGCCAGCCGCTCGATCTGCGTCGACTTGCCTGCTCCTTCGCCGCCTTCGAAGGTGATGAAAAATCCGTGCACCAAAGCCTTTGTCCATGCTGCGGGACCGTAATAGTCCCGACTTGAGAAAAGGTCCACGCCGTGGTGCTAACGCAACCAGCCGACGGCCAGTTCCTTGACGGCATCGAGCGCGCGCTGCGGCAGCGAGCCCGGGCCAACGGACTCGGCCGCGAAAAGCGGCGTCTCCTGGCTCAGCGTGTCGCCGATCCAGACCCGCAGTACGCCCACCGCTTGCCCCTCCTCCACGGGTGCTGCGACCGGTCCGTCATAGACGATCCTGGCGGTCAGCTTGTCGCGATTGGCGACGGGCAGGAAGATATTCACCGGCCCTTTTGCCTTCAGCGCCACACCGGATTTCGCACCGCCGAAAACCTGCGCTTCGCCGACCACTTCATCCTTGGCGAAAATCTCGGTCTTCTGGAAGGAACGAATGCCCCAGTCGAGCAGCTTTCGCGCTTCCTCGGCGCGCTCGCGGTCGTTTGCCAGTCCGCTCATCGCCGCGATTATGCGTGCGCCATTGTGGCTGACCGAGCCGACGATGCCGAAGCCGGATGCCTCGCTCATGCCGACAGCCAGGCCGTCGGCGCCGATATCCATTGCCAGCAGCGGATTGCGGTTTCTCTGGGTGATCTTGTTCCAGGTGAAATCCGTCTGGCTATAGTAGCGATAGAGATCCGGGTACTCGCGCCAGATATGCAAGGCCAGAAGCGCAAGCTCGCGAACGGTCGTCTGCTGACCGTCGGCTGGCAGACCGGTTGAATTGACGAATGTCGATTTCTCCAGGCCGATCTGCCTTGCGCGCTCGGTCATCTGCGTCGCGAAATTCGCCTCGGATCCGGCGAAGCCTTCGGCGATAATGATGCAGCCGTCATTGGCTGCCTGGACCGTCACGCCCTGGATCAGGTCTTCGAGCCGGATCGTCGATTTAAGCTTGGCAAACATCGTCGACGTTCTGGATGGCGCGCCGCCGGTGCGCCATGCGTTTTCACTCACCACGAACGTATCGTCGAGCGTCATGCGCCGCGATTTGATGGCGTTGAAAGCCACCTCCATCGTCATCAGCTTGGCCAGCGACGCCGGCGGTATCGGCCTGTCTGCGTCTTTGGAAAACAGCACCGTTCCGGTTTCGGCATCAATCATGAAGGCCTGCGCGGCCTTGGTCTCGAAAAGCTGCGCCGCGGCCGGAACCAGCGAAAACAGCAGGAGGCCAAAACCCAGGAGCCCGGCGAAGCGAAATTTCATGAAAGGTTAGACCTGTCGGCCGGCATTTCTGGGCAAGCTCTACAAGCTATCAGGCTTTGTCCCGGCGGATCAACCGCGCCTACGGATAACCGGGCAAAACTTCAGGTTTTGCCGGTCAGTTCCGAACCACGAGCGCGTCGGGTGCACCGTGCGACCACGCTGCCTGCAGCATTTCGTCCAGGCTGCCATGGCCGTCCGGATAGAGATTGACCGAATACCAGTCCTTGCCATCAAGCTCGGATCGCTGGATTTCGGCCTTGCCGAAGCCGGAAAGCTGGGCCGCCACACGCTGCGCCTCGGCGGCATCCTCGAACGAGCCCGCAGCGACATAGTCCGTGGGCGAACCGGCCGAAGGCGCTTGCCGCTTCCACGATTGAAGGATTTCGGCGGGCGACATGCCGGCGCCGTCCAACGTGGCAAAGGCATTGGCGGCACCCTGTACGCGTTCGTCCGCATAAGACAGCGACGCCACGGAGAATGGCGATTGCGCCGGCAGATTAATTTCCGGACGCTCCGGCGCGATCGGCCCGAAATCAGGCAGCGTCACACTGCCGGCGGCCGATATGACAGGCTGTGCCGACGCGGAATTCGTCAACTGACCGGGAAATGGGGCGGCTACAGGGCCCAACGCCGAGTTCGGAGATGGGCCATTCATGGCGATCATGACGCCGGTCGGCAGGCCGTCCGACGGATCCGGCGCCCTATTGCCTGGATTGTAGGAGGCCATCAGGTACTGATCGTCGTTACCGTCAAGCGGCGCCCGGCCGACATATTCGACCTTCACCTTGGCCGTGCCGATATTGGCATAGTCGAGCATTTCGGCGGCGCGCTTCGACACATCGATGATGCGCCCGTCATGGTAAGGGCCGCGATCGTTGACGCGCACGATGACCGAACTGCCGGTCTTCAGATTGGTGACGCGCGCATAGCTCGGCAGCGGCATGGTTGGATGCGCGCCGGTCAGATGGGTCATGTCGTAGATTTCGCCGTTGGCGGTCAGCCTGCCGTGGAAGGCCTCGCCATACCAGGACGCTGATCCGACCTTGGCGTAGCGCTTGTCTTCCTTCGGATAATACCACTTGCCGCGCACCTGATAGGGCTTGCCGAGCTGGTCGCGTCCACCGCCGCGCTGCAGGCCCGACATCTTGAAGGTGACGCGCGGGCTGGCCTTCACGCCGTATTCGGATTCGGAAAAATATTCCTTGGAACGGGGCTTCTTGTTGACCATCGCCTTCGGCTGCGGCGCGGCGCAAGCCGCCAGCAAGGCGGCCGACAGGGCGCACAACATGAAAGCGGAAGCGCGACGTAGGTGCGGGCGCGCCATGCTCTGCATTTTTCGACTGTCCCCCCCTCAGCAAAGGCACCGCAACCTGACCGTCAGCGGGCCACGGTACCCACCCAACAAATGCCGGCGCCACTTGATTCGCAATCCCTTGTGCGCAGGAATTGTTTATCACCGTATTAACGGATTATGGTCGGAACCGGGCGAGATTGTGGCACGACCCGTCTCGCCGATCGCTGCGAAAAATCGCGGCTTTTCGACCCCTCGGCGCAGCGCTGGTCGTCTTGCCGCAGCTCCGCCGTCAGGCGCCCCACCAGCCCGGATGCCTGCAAGAGCCAGCAGGCTTGTCCGGCTGCCCTGGATGCTGGCACCGTCCATTGGCGATCAATCCATGCTTTGCGGTTGGCAGGAAGCGTCACGGCCAGTTGACAGGGCTTTGCCGGGCACACTAGAGCAATGAAGCGCCAACGATCTCTAGCGCAGCGGTGCCACTGGCACGATTTGAGATCAGGACGAACATCCAGGTGGTTGAAAAATCACGATGGAGGGATGGCCGAGCGGTTTAAGGCACCGGTCTTGAAAACCGGCGTGGGTGCAAGCCCACCGTGGGTTCGAATCCCACTCCCTCCGCCAGATGTCATTGATTTATTTACATAATCTTCCGTTTTACTGGCCTTGCGTACAAAATTGCGCACGGTTGATTTGGCTTCGTTTCCTGTCACATTTTGCCCAGACGGTTCATTGAGGAGAAAATTGGTGGCAACCATGTTGGAAAATCATATCGCGTGGATGAAGAAGGAGGTCGCCAGTCTTGCTGACCGAATTCGGATCATCGAAGACGAGGAAGCCCGATTTTATTCGAGGCATGATGGTGAGCCTGAGGTCGATATGACTCAGACATTCCTTGCCGAAAACAAGCTTAAAAAGGCAGAGCTTGAGAATCTGCTGAAGCAGTACGGCATCGGCTGAAAAAGGCGCCCGCCACCGTAAGGCAGCGGGCCATGTCGTTTCGCCTGCGGAATGATTTTCAGTGCAGCGTCGACTGTTGGGCCTCCTGATCGACAGGAGGCTCCACGAGCCTTATCGGTTCTTCCCGGATCGACTTCATCAGCTCGCGCCAGTGATCATCCAAGATCGAATTGCACTGGCGCACCGCCCGCCTGTCTCCGGCCATGAATCCGACAACGAAGACAGCGGCGATGAAAACGGCTGTTGTCACCATGGCGACACCAGCACTTCCTGCGACTTGAGGTTTTCAGGCCAAGTGACAATCTCGCCATAGTCCGTTCCATCGCCCTCCAGGTCGGAGGCGGAACCTGCCAGATTGCCCTCCAGATCCTCGCCTAGACCGTAGGCGCCGGTGCGGGTCCAGCCGAGCGACCATTCATCGTCGCTGCTGTCGCCCTCCAGGTCATCGGTGCCGACGACTTCGGCGCCGCCAGCCAGCCAGGGCTCTAGATCCGGGTCGCCGTCGATCTCGTCGAGCAACGC
Organism: Mesorhizobium tianshanense; assembly: GCF_007830515.1. Taxonomy (GTDB): domain Bacteria; phylum Pseudomonadota; class Alphaproteobacteria; order Rhizobiales; family Rhizobiaceae; genus Mesorhizobium; species Mesorhizobium tianshanense. The sequence continues at coordinate 71,019 of NZ_VLKT01000010.1, read as the reverse complement.
AAGAAGGTTCTCGATCGTCGTTTCGATCCGCAGGCGTAGGGTCGGCGTCATGCCGATGAATACGGTCTGGCGCCTCATGACGCCACCTCGCTGGCCATTCGAATAACCGATGCCGCGAGTTGCGAACCCCAATCGAAGCCATCGGCATTAAGCACCCGATAGACACGGTCAGCTTTTTTCCATGTGGCCAGCGCCTGCGCCTTGATCATGACGCCCTGCATGGAAGTTTCCGGCTGCGCCATGATGGCTACGATCAAGCTCGTTAAGGCCTTGGTTGCCGCGCTATGCCGCTCCGAGACCTGCTCATAACCTGAAGCCTCACGGATGCGTGCGGTTTCAGCAGCATACCTCTCGGCAATAGAGATTTTACGCTGCGTTTTCTTGATATCCTTGCGGAGTTGGGTGCGGCGCGCTTCCGACTTGATCCGCTTCGAAGCCAGCTGACGTTCAATCGACGCTTTCCACCAGCGGAAGTCATTGGCGGTACCGACACGCAAGCAATCTTTTAGCCCGTCTCGATATAATCCTGCGCCGGTAAGAGTACGCTCGATCTCGCACCCGTGTTCTATTATTTCGTCCGGAGCGAGCGGCCAACGTGGCGACCATTCCGCGAACACTGCGCGTTTGGCGGCTTTGGCTGCGAGCATTTCCGCTTCCGCCGCCGGCAACTCATTTCCGAGCCGGATCAGTTCGGAGTTTTCATTCACCGCGGCAGAATGCGCGGCCGGCGCCACAGTAACAGCGGCGGCGGCAGTGGATGCAGCCGCGAGCCCCATCAGAAGGCGGCGGCGGTTGATTGCGGGCATGCCTTCGGCGGCTGCCCGAACAGTGGTGTTCGACATTGACTTTCTCCAATGCAATGTTAATCCAGAGTACGCATGTTATTTGCAACTTGGCACATTTCATGTCAACACGTTTTTTGCAACTTGGGACAGTTCATGCTCACTTCAGCACAATGTCGAGCGGCGCGCGCCTTGGTAGATTGGTCGCGCGAAAAGCTCTCCGAGCAGTCGAAAGTGAGCCATCGAAGCATCGTTGATTTCGAACGTGGTGCCCGCGAACCACGCTTGCTGACTAAGGAAGCGCTGGTCCGCGCCCTCGACGCCGCCGGCGTCGAGTTCATCCCCGAGAATGGCGGCGGTGCTGGTGTGAGGCTGCGGAAATCGCGGCCGACCGCCCCTCACCTGCCAGACGGCGAAGCTGGCATCATCGAAAACAACGAGATGTAGGCGACACTCCGCTATTTGCTGAAAATTCGGTAGTCTCAGTTTGAAATACAGCGCGCTTGACGCCGGGTGTCGCGTCCCGCCATCGGTTCCTATATGTTCATGGCAGGAGGATAGAGACGATGGCATACGACGATCAGATCACGAAACGCCTCGCGGCGATTCATCGTCGACTGGATCAAATAGCAAGAGAGGAGGCGCAGCCCAACTTGGTAGGCGGAGAAGCGGCGCGCCATGTGTATGATGTACAGAGAGACCTCCTAATCGCTGAGACTGAAGCATTGTTGGATCGATGGGAGAATCTTCGGAATGCCCACCGGTCCTAAAGGCCGAAAGCGCATTCAGCCGAAGTCTCGATGAGAGCCTATCAATCCCTATTGGGCCGCACTTAAATTCCAGATGTCCCGATGCAGGCGCCATGTCCCGTCGTCGCCCTTTTTCCAGACGACGATGTACTTGCCCGCAACGGTGGAGAGGGCGCCGTCTTTGCTCGGCACATCGAGCGTAAATGCGCCAACTTCGTAGGCGAGGTTTCGCGGCCTCTTCCGCGGCGGCGGGGCGACCATCCTGTTGAGCGGCTGGTAGGCGAAGGGATCGGTGAGCGGGCGTTATAGAAAATACGAACCGGCCAGCGCGTACCCTGCCCAGGTCAAGATTGAGAGCACACACAGGACCAGGAGCCACGGAATATCTGCACGGATCACCGGATCCTCGGGCAGGCGGCTCGCAAACCATTCAGGAAGATTGTCGCCATCGTTCTTATCCATGGCCAGCAATGTTTTCTGCCGCCTTTTGTTCCAAGTTTCTAGGGCCTCCCTTCTAGCGCCCCGTCCTTTGCCTCGCGATAGGCGCTCGGGCTGGTGTCGGGCGTGTAGATCAGCCCGACCTTGTTGCCGCCGCACCTTGAGCATTTCAGCTTGGGTTTCAGATCCCATTCCATTGCCGGTGCGTCTGGTCCGAACCGATCGCGGAGCCCAGCCAGGTCGAGATCATGACGGTGATGGCAGTCATAGCAATTGGCCGTGACGACCATGCGCGCGCCGATCAGTTCCTGGAAAGTCCAGCCCGAGCCCATTTGGCTAAATTAGCGCACCACAGGGGAGCCCGCCAGCGCGCGTTTCGGTTGGCCGCGCTGATGCGTCTCGCGCATCTCTCATCGCCGGCCCGTGGCCCTGTGGTTAGGCTTTCGGTCTGGTGTCTAGCGTTTTCTGGTCAGAAAGCGTGCTTCTCGTATAAGCGACGCCCAGCTATACCCCAACACGGCGATAAGGTCGCGAGCCTGCTCTTCGGTGATACCCGCCTCTTTAACCAAGCGCTGAACGATAGAGTTGTCGGGGGGCTCGCTGGGTGTTCTGTCCTGCTCGTCTTCCATCGGCAGAATTCCCTTATCGGGCGCAACGCAAACATCTAGGTCAGGTTCCGTCGCAGGAATGATTCGCTAACCGATTGTCGAAAGTGTACAGTTCTCAGGTCGTCCGCCTCTTACGGCACACGGACGCTTGGTAGCCAACTCAGGTGCTCCCGCCTCTAAAGAGGGAGACTGACATGGCAGAAGACCATTCAGCTTGTTCGATATCGGCCTTTGATGGCGATGTGCTTCGCAGTGTCTTCAAGAAATCGGTCATCGAAGAGAGAATTCCCGAAGACCGCTGGCCGTCCCTCGCCACGCATTTGGTGCGCGAATTGACCGGCTACGAGCACGTTGCTCCGGAAGTGCTTGCTTGGATGATGCGAAAGTAGATGGCTCGACGTGCGGGCACATTTGGCCTCTACGAGCCCCGCCAGCGCGCGTTTAGGCTCGCCGCTGTCCTACAGCCGGGAAGCACCTCGCGCGTCCTGGCGGTGCCTTGTGCCTGCCCTGCGATGGTGATTTGATGCTGTGATGGGAACTTCGGAGAAGCGTACCCCATGGCGAAACGAGACGAATCCGCCTCCGCGGAACACAGCGAAGCCCAGCCCACCACAGAGCACAACAAGACCGCGCTGGCGGCGGCCTGGTGTGCGCTCTCCGCGCGTGCTGACGGCCGCAAAGGCGATTACGATTTCTGGTATCGGGTCTTTGACCTGACGCGGCACTAGGGCACTCCGAGCAGCACTGCGCTACCCCCGAAGGGCGCCGCGTGCGGCTGGAGGCGCGCTTAATCACTCGGTAAGCCGCGTGTGGAAGGGCTATTGGCAGCGCGCTGCTGGCTCGCCTTACGAATTACGAATTAGCTTCTTGACCTGTTGACGGTCTTCGTCCGACCATTGCGCCGGGTCTTCCCCATGAGCGAGCGCGCCGTGCAGTTCGACGTGCTTCATTACTTCCGCCTCGGTCGCGGCGGTGAACGATGCCGGGCAAGCTTCATTGCCGGGATAGTCCTTACACCGATACGTATAGGCCATGACTTTTTCCTCCCATCGGGAGAATAGCACGAATTGGCCTCAACTTAGAACGACCCGCCTCTATCCGCTGTCTTTTGCCTTCCGCCTTCGCCTGACCTTCGCGGTATAGGAAATTTCGGATGCGTCATGAGGAATAACGGCGGAGGGCAGAAGCGCGCACTGCCGCCAACTCAGCGTTGGTGTTGTCAGATGCATCGGTCATTGAATTGTCTCCGTCAGGCGCCCCTAATACTTCGGAAACGATTGCAGAAGCATGGCAACCAACGCTGCGCCGGTGCTTGTGAAGCTGACAGACCGATCGGCTTGAAGAACCGTTGGGTGATCCCATCCCCAGCTTCTCCTCTGGCTGCCCTGCGGCGTGTCCTCCTGCCTGCTCGTGGTCTGCCTTGGCGCCCTCGCCTTGCTGCTTCCGGTGACGCATTAAAGCGCTTCGGCGGCCCTGTAGAACTCGTCGACTTGATCGGTGGTGAAACCGAGCGCCATCTCTAGCCCGCCTCGCGAATGCGGGTCGAAGGCGCTCTAGATGTGCAGGTGCCTTCGAAGCTTTTTGACCCGGCGCGCGAATTTGCTCTGGACAGGGGCGGCTATCCGGGCGTTAAGCCGCGCCAGCCAAGGTTCTTTCACTCCGTGCTTCACGCAGTATCTAGATAGGCTCTCAAGTTCGAGACGCGCGGCGGAGTGCGGTATGCCGATCGCGTCTATCTGATCGAGTTCGAATTTACCCGGCATGCATTCCGGATCGACGCCGTGCGCCAAGAAGTTCATGCGGGTGCGGACACATTTTCCGCACACACCGCAGTTCGAGTCGTGCTTTCTGCCGCAGACATGCACAACGCTGCGAGCGTGTTTGTCCTTCGCGATGCGCCCGGCCTTTTCGGTCCTAGTATACGACGCCCCGTCAAGAACGATCTTCATCGCCGGCGTCGAAAGCAGATGATCGGTCGAAGGACTCGATCCGAACGGGATCACCTGCTCCAGATAGCTTTCACCGCTGGCGAGATAGGCGAAGCTGCTCAAATGCTCGAAATTGTGCAGACACGAAACGTAGCGCGCCGCATAGCTATCCTCGATATCCTGCCTGAATACCTGTTTGAGGTTGCAAGTCATGACATTGAGGTGGACGCCGCGTTCCCGCAAGAGCGGCCTAAGCCGGTTGGTGTAGGCGGTAATTTCCTCATCGGATCTAGCGCCCGCGAGCGACACGAACATCGCCTCCTTGACTGGACGCAGCGTGTCCGGCTCGGTGCGGCAGAGCATTGAGAACATCGAGTCGACGCCGCTGGAGAACGCCATGATGGCAGGGCCAGTCGAAATCGGCCGGGGGCCAACAACCTCGTCAGCGTTGATGTCGATCCTCTTGTAGCGTTCTGGCCTCAGGCAGGCCCAAGCGTCCGCATATTCCCGTATGTTGATCAGCGTGTCCCGTTCGACCGCGCCGCGAATGAACATGCGGTCGCCGATCTCCATCGCCTTGAATAGAACGCAGGAGATAAAGCCGTCGATCGAGGTGTCTGGAGCCTCGTGATCGAGCAGATCGAAGTGGACGTGATGCTTTTCTCCGGCGATATCCGCAGTGAGAATTCGCCGCGTCATCGCCCTTGTGCGGACAGTGGAAAGTGAGACTTCCATATCAATCTGGGTAGCGGCGGCGGGTGCGCCGGTCAAGCGCTAGCCCCAATAAACGCCGCTGATGGTATAGTCTTCCGACCCCAACCACGACGCGACTGCCGAATAACTGCTCGCAGACGCCGCTTCAACCTCCGCAGCCGAGCCACGCAGGGACGAGCCGGGAGTGATGTCGCCCAATTCCGTCGCGATGCTCCATGTAATGTCGCCAACGGCAGAGGTGGAAACTGCCCTGGCGCGGCACTAGGGCAACCCGAGTACAGGGCCACGGCGGGCTGCCATGGATAGGCCCGCGCCCCGGTGCCGAGCGCGGGCCTCACCGGTATCTGCAGCGGGACGGAACTGCGTACAAGCCCGCTGCTCCTAATCAAACTGTTAGAAACGGCTAATGTTCCGCTTGACGACCGCCAAAGCCACCCAAGTATCATGGAATGGCGCGGGATATTCTGATCGGCGACGAAATCACGCTGACGGCATCACGCTGGCCCCGTTGGCGCCGGTACTCACCCGTTTTAGGCATGAGTCGCCACCAGGCTCATCCGATTTGACGGCCAGGGGGAACGGAACATGACAATTTTACTAAATTAGCAACAACGCATGGGGAGCCTATAACTGCGCAGCCGGCGACCCCCAAACCGCCAGCCGGCCAGGCCCGGCGGCCGGCTGTTGGTCACACACAATAAGGCTGCCGGGCCGCTCAATCCTCTTCCCGGAAATCCTGCAGCGACGCGTGCCGCAAGTCGTCCTCGCCGCGCAGATGCTTGACGGGGCCGATCAGCCCCGGCCTGACCCACTGCGTTGCCGGCCACTTCATGCCCTTTGGCGAGGCTCCTGGATGTACGGCTCGGATTTGAAATCTCACCGCCGCAGCGATTAGATTCGTAACCCTAGCTCGTAAGTGCTAGGACTGCTGTTGTCGTCCGATCTGCATGGCTACGGGCGCTTGAAAGAGTCGATCACGCTTTCGCCCAACAGGGAGACGCGCGATGATCCTCCAAGGCATAGCAGACGCCGAGCAGTTGGCGACGCTCACCAGAATTCTAGACGATTATTGTGAACAGGCTGGCATTGAGGGGTCGCATCCGGCGCGAGAGCATCTCGCCCGTCGCCTGATCGCTCTTTTCAGTGGTGGCATCGATAGTCCCGACGACATCAAGATGGCTCTGGATAGCATCTCAAAGGAGTTTCACACCGACCTCAGAGCCATGTAGTTGGGCTATAGGTTCTTCACCATGCCGATGAAGAGCATGACCCGTTGGAGCCTGTGAATTGACGCAAAAAGCCCGCCGCACCTTTCGACACGGCGGGGCTTTCAGCCTGAAGAGTTCGTGTCAGTCGTAGACCTTCACAATCTTGCGGGTAGATGGGTCGACCAAGACGGTTCGGCCATCGACGACTACGTAGCGGTACTGAACGTCCGGCACCTCGTAAAGCTCGACTGTATCGGGCAGAGCTGTGCCGATGTTGAGCTCCACGCCGAGAAGGCTGACGGATGCCATCGGTTTCTTTTTCACGTATTCCCGGATCACAGTATCCTGCTCGGGTTGAATGACGACGACGTCCTGGGCGGCGGCGGCGCTGACGCCGGCGAGCAGAAGGATTCCTGCCGCGGCCGAGGAAAGGTGATTTCTCATATTACCTCCAAGCAAACTCCACTGCGGCGCTTCATTGCTGCCGCGACGGGTTTGCTTAGCTTGAACGGTGCGGAGCAATTCTTGTTCCACTGGCAGTGCGCGAATCCGCTGGATCTGATTAATACTTCGGAAACGATTGCAGCAGCCGTAGTGCGATTGTTCCATCATCCTCGTGGTCCTCTCGTTAGGTTGGGGGAGGATCAACTGAATCGCAGGTAGCCGCTGGCCAATATGTTCGTACCTTGGTCACCCGTGTCGATCGTGTGATCTGCTGGCGACGTGTTGTAGATCTTGTAGCCACCGATTCCGATGCCGCTGTCGCCGAACTGTTGCGTCGCATCGAAGGCGGGGGAGGCAATAGAGAACATGGCCCCGCCAGATGATCCTATTGCGCCGCCAAGCACTATAAGCGGCCCTGGTTGACCGGAAGCGCTCACGACTTGCGCGGCCGGGTTGTCGGACGTGGCTTGGGAATTCCACCAAACCATTGGCAACACGGCAGTCACTGGCGCGTTAGGACGGAAGATATAGAGCAGTTTCCCTTGAAGTATGTTTCCATCAATGCCGACGATCGTCCCCGCTTCGCCACCGTCCAATATCCTGTAGCTCTTCATCATGCGCGCGGAAGCAGTTCTTGAAATCGCGGCATTCATGAAGTTGGTAAACCCGGCAGGGGTTACAGACAGGGGAGGCGTCGAGCTGAGAGAAATACCTATGTCAATGAGAACGGCAACGTCTCCCGCCTGGATGTTACCCGGCCAATTGATGGATGCTGTGGCGGTCGTTGTGGTCGAGAGCAGCGTAACGGAGGTCAGGCCGGACGGGGCGTATGTGCCCATCATCGCCATTTGAGCAAGTGCTGCCATAAGATCAATCCTTCCGATTGGTGGCGTCGGGCAGGCCCAGGGCGTCGCCCGTGGCGGCTTCGACCCTGTCAAAGAGCGTCCTGGCGTAAAACAGATTCTGGATTGGGAGCAGCCGGCGGGCCGTGCGCAAATCGCTTTGCTTGAAGTCGCCGGCTGCAACAGCACCGGAGACCTGGAACATGTCGGCGGTTAATCCCACAGTCGGGCCAAGGAAGGCCCCAGCGACGTTGCGCGTCTGATACCTGGACACAGGCTGACCAGTGAAATACGAAAGCCCGACTTTTCCCCTGGTGGCTTTTTCGAGGACCCCGTTGGCATCCATTGCCCAGCCGACAAGCCCGGACCAGTCCAGCGCCTCGACTGCCCAGACGGCCGGATCTTCCGATGTCTCGCGGTTGGCGATGGTTTCCTTCGCCCAGTACGTCACGGCGCCCAGGCCAAGCGCCAAAATCATTCCGTTCACGGTTGCGGCATCGCGCTGCTGAAGCCCGGCGAGCATCGTCTTTTGCATCGAGGACATCGCAAAACTTTTGAACTGGCTCACCAGCTTGCCCACTTCGGTGCTCATCCACAGCGGCTTGTCCTGGCCGGGTGTGACGATGGTCCTGTCGACTTCGCGGACGACAGCTACCCGGAATGCCTCGCGCGCGCCGGCATCGTCCCAGTCGCCGGCCTTGGCCAAAAGAATGCCGTCCTGGCTGTCGCCATAAATGGAGAACTCCATGCTGATCCTTCTCGCAAGATCAGCGTCGATGCCGGATGAGGCCAGGTTGCGAATGTCCTTCGCCGTGCCTTTCCCCGCCGCCACACGCTGCGAAGCCCGCAGCATGTTGGTCATGGTGAGAAGGCCTGAGAACTGTTTCAGCGTGGCATTCCACGGCGCCATCAGCGAGACGAGATTAAACTTGGATGAAAAGGCCGTGAGCCCTCTTTCCAGCATGGTGTGCCTGCCGAAATCGTCGGTGATATCGGCCATCGCCATGGCACGAGTATCGAGGATCATATCCAGTGCCGTGCCGGCGTCTTTCACCTCCTGAGCTGCGAGACGGAAGGCGCGGACATTGCGGACCAGTGGAACGAACCCGTCACGAAATGTGCTCGTAAGCCCATGGGCAAAGACCACCTTGGCCATGTCAGGGATTGCCGAAAGCGTCATGCCGCCGACGAGCTGGAGCGGATGCACGGTCATTGCTGGTATCCCTTTGGCTGCCATGCTGGATTGATTGGGGACAGAGCGTCGGCACCGGTCACGAAGGGCATCAGCAGCTCCATTGCCGCGACATCCTCTTCGGTGAGCCCGCCCGCGGCTGCGAGGACGCCGGTTTCCGCGCATCGGTGCATGGCCTTGATCGCGCTTGCCGGAATCGGTGAAATCACCGGCGGGTTCAATTGCGCGACGAGATGGACCGTCTCACCATGGCGGGACTGATGCGAGCCGAGATAGATTTTGCATACGCCCAGAAAGCCGCCGGCGCCCATTCCGTTTATGAACCCGGCAAAGGCCCCGCCTGCTTCGGGATCGAGCAGGACCGCCACGACATCCAGCGGCCGAATCTCCAACGTGGGATCGACCTCAACATTGCTGCCGTTCGGAATGATGGCACCCAGGCAGTTGCCGCAGAACTGGAATCCGTAAGCCTGCATGATCAGGCGCCCCGATCGGTCGGATGGTGAAAGTCGGAATTCGACGAAACGCCCGCAACCGGGGCGCCGACGCCGGCGCGGGTTTCGAGCGGCCCGCCAGGGCTCAGGAATGACAGAAGCAGCTTGTCGGCCTGCACCGCCGGCCGGCTCAGTCGGTCGGGAATTGATGCACGGGGGCCGGCCATCGCTTCACGGCGAACGGACATCAGGTTGATGCGCAGATCAGGCCGCCTGGCCTTCTCAAACTCGCCGTCCGTCGCGATCAGGGACCGCTTCAGCGCATCGCAGGCGAACAGTTCGGCGCGAATCTGCTCGATATGCCCGTAAACCTTGCGCCAACGCTCCGAGATGTCGGCCGCCTTGGCCTTGGCGTCCTTGCCAAGCGCCTCGATATCGATTGCGGCCTCGTCTTGTGCAGCCTTCGCACGCCTGAGATCGGCGCCCTCAATCGCTTTTTCGATGAGCTCGATCTGGGAATTGCAGTCGGCGATCGACGCACGAACTTCCGCAAGATCGCCATCGCCGAAAATCGCCTTGTCTTCGGCTTTCGCGAGATCGGCTTTCCGAGCCATTGCCGCATTCAAATCGGTATCGAGCGCGGAAATCACCGCGGCGTAATCGGCAGACGTGCGGGCGGCGTGAAGCGCCTCATAGTGCGCGGACAGAAGCAGGGTTGCCATGGGTCTTTTCCTCATTTCGGGTTGTTCGGGAACCATTTGTTCAAATCCTCGCCGGCCGCCTTGCAGAGCTGGACGGCACGAAGCGGGTTTTCCCGGCAGAGCGCGGAAATCGCCGTGATGCTCGGGATCTTCCCGTCGTCGCCGCGAACAAACGGGTTCTGTGACGGAGCCGACGAGGGCCACTTTTCGCCAATCGTGGTCATTTCCGAGATCCTTTCGCGGTTCGTGCCTTGGCCTTGGCTACGGCTCGCTTCTGGGCGGCGCGCAACTTTCTCGCGATGGCAGGGGCGGAATTCGTGCTTGCGGACATGGTGCGGTCTCCTATCGAAAGGCGGCGAGTGGGTCGGAAAAGGTCGGTTGAGGGCGCGCGCCGTAGAAGCGCTCGGGAAGACGGCCGTCACCGCCATCCCAAGCCTTGTCGAGAGCGCCACAGGCGGCATTGCAGAGGTCGTCGTGCGCTCCCGGCGCGTGATCAATCAGATCCTTGCCACCGACGCGGGTGCGTCGCTCCAGCCCGATCAGTTGGTTGATCAGCTTCTTGTCATCGAGCAGCGCGATCGACTGCGAATTGATGTGAGGCAGCGTGTCCCGATAGATGTCCGTCCGCGACTTGTTGGAAAGCTCGTAGTTCACGCCCTTGTTGCGGAAAAGCTCACGGGGGTACTCGCCGGCATAGCGGTCGCCGAAAACGCGGGTGATCCGATAGGACTTTAGCAGCAGGGCAAACTCTTCAGTGACGGCCTCGGGCGAGAAGGGCGGCACAACCTCGCGCACTACGTCGAGAATGGCGGTCTTGTTCTCACGATGAGCGATGGCCACGCTGAAGGCATCCGCACCGGCGCCGGACGTGTCGACGAAGCCGACATACTCCCATTGCCGCTCGAAAGGCCGCTCCCGCACGCCGTGGTCGACGCAGGCTATGACGGCCTCGCGGTCGACGAACGCCTGCAAGTCAGACCGGAACTCGGCGCCGTACTCGGCAGCGGCAACGGCTGGATCTTCCTCGTACTTCTTGTCGATCTCCTTCTGCGGCACGGAGGGGTTCATGGTGCGCGTCGAGGCCTGCCAGACGAGCGGCGCAGCATCGTGGCCGTAGTGGCGCTGGCGGGCATCCCAGAGCACGCCACGGCGGCTGTAGGGGGACGAGGCGCAGAGCATCATCGCATCCGGGATGGTCAGCATGGCAGGCCTGAGAGCGTCCAGGACCTCTTTGTCAGGGCTGGCGCTGTCATCCGACCTCCAAAACGCAACCTCGTCTGCAAGGGCAGCGGCCAAGGTGTAACCGCGCACGGTGCGGAAGTTGGCGGTAGCAACCTCGATCGTGGTCGAGTTGGTGAGGTCGAAGCTCTCCTGCGCTTCACGCTCGATCATCTTCTTGAGGGCCGGAACACCGGTCAGCAAGCCGCGCACATAGCGCATGATCACCCGGGCCTGCTTGCGGTCGGCAGCAATGACCAGAATGGTTGCGCGCTCACCTGGGGTGAGGAATGCGCGATAGTCGCGGAAACACGCGAGGAACACCGCACAAAGCGCCATGATGAACGACTTGCCGCCGCGTCGGCCGATAATCAGCCAAGCCTCTTTCGCGGCGGCCGTCGGGGCGTTCGGCCGTGCCGTGCACGCGGTGAAGATGGCCAACTCGGCTTCCGACATCGGGAGGCCGAACAGAGCCGCCAGGAAGGCACGCCACGCTGTCCACGTCGCCTTGTTCTTGAACCAGGGTGCGAACAGCTTGGGATCGTCCAGCGCGTCCAGCAGCGTCTTCATGCCGAGCGCCTGTAGGCTTCGAGATGGTCGGTGATATCGTGAGCGACACGCTTCAGGCCAAGATCGGCAATGATCTGGCGTTGTGACTTGCAGATGCCGGCGAACTCGGTCGCGTCGATCGGCTCGCCTGAGAGCCACGAAGCAGCGGCATCTTCACGCAAGGCGCCAAGGAAGGCCGCAGAGTCCACAAGCTCGCGCTGCATGGCGCTCAAACCGTCACTGCCGCCAAGGTCCGCCGCAAAGGCGTCACGGCGATCAAGAACGGCCCGAGCGGCGCGCGTCCGGCTATCGAGGTCAGCCAAGGTCCGAAGTCGCAGCTTGCCGCCGCCCTTCGTAGGGGCTTCGCCCTCTATCTCGCCTGCATCTGCCTGCATTTTTTCGCTCCGATTTGAGCCGCCAATGTGCGCTGATTTGTACGTAAATGCAATGATAGCGGCGAAACACCTTGCAAATAAAGGGGTGTCAGGCGGAAATACTCTCCGCCAACGCCCGAAACCGGGCCGATTTGTCGCTTGTCGATCGAGGAGAGAAAAACCCGCGTTCTGAGCGCGTTCGTTGAGAAGATTTCCCTCAAATGATTGCGTAAAGGGCTTCAGATGATGGTCGTTCTCTTCCCGCCCCTTTTTTCGATGCGAGGTCTCAAAGTCTTCTCTCGGTTTAAGTTTCGGTTTCGGTCTCTCTCTCCTCTCGGTCTTTGGTCTAGTCTCGGTCTCTGTCTCTCTGTATCGATAGGCTATCGAAAGGCTTTGCATAGGCTATCGGACCCTTTGGAGCATTGGAGTGTTGGCGAGCCGCGAGTGATTGCTGATTTCGCTGTTCACAACCTGCTCGCTCTGCCCTCCCCAATCGGTTTCGCAGAATTCGGCCTCGGCCAGGAGCCGCAGTTCGTCGCTGTCGATCTTGTTGATCATGCGCCTTGCGCCCTTGGCGTGCTTCGCATTGGTCGGCGGGTTGTGTTTGAACCAACGGTTTACAAACACCTCCTCCGTTGCTCGATCGAAGCTTATGAGTTCGGCAGCAACGAGCAGATCCCGCGCCGTCCGGTATTGTTCGAGCGTCCAACCAAGATCGGCGATCGCGTAGCCATCGGGCAGCCTGTAGCAGCCCGACGAGTTCATGTGGTCGCCGGTCATGAAGTAGACCAGCAACAGCCGTTCATCGCTTCCCTGGAGCCCAAGGAAGCGCGGCGAGCGCCACAGGGCTGGCGAGACCTTGGACCACTCGCGCCCGCTCATCCGGTCCTCGCCTTCATGTGCACATGCCTGTGATGCAGCCGACATAGCCAGTCGACACACAACGGCTTGTCATAATCGGGATGGTGAGCCTCGGCATCGAGGGCGCCGCATTCCTTGCACGGCTCCTGGATGATCAGGCCGCGCTTGAGAGCGGACCTGAGCGCTTGCTGAGCCCAGATCGCTTTCGGGTTCGCCAGTTTCCATTTTGTTGCCGGCGAGGTCATGGGCGGCCTCCCAGGCAAGCGAGTTCGACCACGACGCGAGCCGTTGGCGCCGGCAGATGCCAGCGAGCAGCGATAATGGCGACGGCGAACTCCGTTGCGGAACGGCCGAAGCTGGGATAGATTGCTCCCACCTGGTTGCCTTCGGAAGCGCCGGTTCTATCAACGCCGTTCCCGACTGCCATCGGGGCGGCGTTTCGCTTTTCAGGGCTTCGCATGAGCCGCCTCCCTTGCCTTGGAGGCAACGCGGCACGCTTCAACCGCTTCGGGCACAGACAAGCCGAAGCGGTGGCGCAACAGCGGTATAACAGGCTGCGAGAGCCGATCGCGGGGGTTTTGGGCAAGCCAGTTGCCGGCGAGGTCGATGGCGGCGGAGTGTGAATGATCAAGGGTCATGCCGCCACCTCACGGCTTGCGGCGATCACCTTCTGCTGCCACTTAGCGACGTCTTGCTCAAGCCATCCGCTTGAGCGTGGGCCGAGCTTGACCGGTTTTGGAAATTCGCCCCTGGCAATTTTTGCGTAGAGCGTTGAGCGAGGATAGCCCGTGAGCTTCTTCAGCTCAGGGAAGCGGATGATGTTCTGGACTTCCATTGTTGGTTGCTCCTAGGCGTTGTTGGACGCCTTAAGAGCATGACCGAGCACGTCGGCCGCTTCATCGTTGGAAGGGTTTGCGCGAATGGGTCAAAGGGTTCAACCCACCCGCTTGTTGCCGCCCTTCATCGCATCTGGCGACCGCACAAACGTCGCCATACTTTCGGCCTGGTTCGGCGAAATCGCTTGTCCATTCGGCAATCGCCGCCCGACAAAATACTCCTTGATTTCTTCCTTCCGCAGTCGCGGGTTCGGCGTATCAGAGATTTTGAAATGCCGAACAGCGTCGAGCATCATCTGCATGAAGGGCGAGAGATAAATGTCCTCCAGTGAAGTGTCCGCCACAGGCACACTTTGCGCCTCAAGCCATTTGATCAAAGCGCGCCTGCTGACCTCTCGATCTTCGTTGCCGTTGTGGGATGGCACGAAGTCCGTCACCAAATGTCGCAGGTTGCGCACCTCGATCTCGCCTATGGCAATAGCCGCCCGCAAATGGTTGCCGGCGTCCACATGGGAGAGATTGCGACGAACAGATACGAGCGCTACTGCATCCTCGAAAGAGAGCCAGTCAGACATTTGCGCCTCCCCGAATCGCAACAACGTTTCCGGTCTTTGCTGGCGCCGCGCAATAGGTTGCCCAATCGCTCATGAGCCGGCGGCGCTTTTCCATCAGGTCGCCGCGACGGTAGGCGGCTTCGGTTTTATCGCTGACAGTGTGCGCTAGCGCCATTTCGAGCATTTCGTTTGGATATGCGGTCTGCTCTGCTGCCCAATCCCGGAACGTGCTGCGGAAGCCGTGTGTGGTCAGGTCGGCCCGTTCCATACGGCGCAGCGTCATCAGCAGCGCCATGTTTGAAAGCGGCTTGCCGGCCTTGTCGCCGATGAAAACGGAGTCGTTGTCTTTCTCGCGAGGCAAGCTCTTGAGAATTTCCAGCGCGCGATCGGACAGCGGAACGCGGTGTTCCTTGCCGGCCTTCATACGATCGGCGGGGATGGTCCACAGAGCGTTTTCGATGTCGATCTCTGGCCAGCGAGCGCCGACGACTTCACCGGTCCTGGTGGCCGTCAGAATGGCGAACTCCAGCGCTTTCGGGCTGACGCCTTCCATCTTGCGCACGTCGCCGACAAAGGCGCCGATCTCAGCATAGGGAAGCGCCGCATGGTGCTTGACCTTGGCGACCTTGCTGCGCGCCGGCAGCAGCTTGTCCAGATGGCCGCGCCACCGGGCCGGGTTGTCGCCGTGCCGGTAGCCGCGGGCGGTTGCCCAGTCCAGAATGCTTTCGATGCGTCCCCTCACCCGCGTTGCTGTTTCCGGCTTGCTCGTCCATATGGCCTCCAGCGCCTTGAGGACGAGCGCCACATCGACACGCGACACGGCGAGGTCACCGAACACAGGGTAGACATAGGTTTCCAGCGTGGCCTTCCACTGCCCGGCATGCTTGACGTTCTTCCATCCCGATCGATGCGCCTTGATGTACTGGCCTGCCGCTTCCTTGAATGACAGGACGGTCGACGACGCTGCCAGCTTCTCCAACCGCTCAGCCTTGCGCTTCTCTATTGGGTCGTCGGCATCGAGGAGCTTGAGCCGCGCCTCCCCTGCCCGCTCACGTGCCAGCTTGAGCGATACGGTGTTGACCGAGCCCAGGCCCATCTTGCGAGGCCGGCCGGCGAGCATGTAGCGGAAGATCCAGCTTTTGGCGCCGCCCTTGGCGACCTGGAGATAGAGGCCGAGCCCATCGGCATAGAGGCCGGGCTTGGTCTTGGCGTTGACAGCGGCGACGGACAGGCGGTTGATTTGCATTCGAACTCTCCCTGCGAACAAGTCTACGTACAACTTGTTGCGGGACTTTGCAAGACACCCTTAGACGTTATTGGACCTCAATTCCTTGTGATACAAGGGTTGTGATGGATAAGCGAGACGCCCTTAGACACCCTTGGATTAGGCGGAGACGGACACTCCCTCCGCCAGATGGCACCGATTGCCGCAGAAATTGACGATCTATATCGTTATTTATCAATAAGATAGATCACTAGGAGGCGACTGTGCTACGAGGCATGGTTCTCGCACTCCCGACCGGGTGGGATAGTCCTATCGGTATAACCGCCGATCACACGCCATAGTCCGCTTCGCCTCTGCTTGGGCATGAATGGATTGCCACCCATGCCGTTCCCGGTTGAGTGCGATGCGCTCCTTCCTAGGGATCGAACATCGAGACGCCGCCAAGGGTCGCCGTCACCGGCACCTCGTTCTGCAATACGTCCCAATGTTCAGCCAGCTTGCCGTCTTGAATCCAAAAGAGATCGACCACCACCTGCGGTGCGTCCGCCCAGCCGCGGATGCGGCCGTGGATGGCGACGAAATCACCTTCCGCTACGATCAGGCCGGGCTCGTAATAGACGTCCTTCGACAGCTCAGCGACGAGCGCCTGCAGCGCGTCGCGACCTTGGGGAATGTTGGGATTGTGTTGGATATAGTCTGTCGCGTAGAGGCGTTCCACTGCCGACGCATCACGACGTTGGAATAGCGAGATCATCGCCTCGATCACGAGCGCCTTGTTGCGCTGGGGACGATCATCGAAGACACGATCCGGTGGCCGAGTGATCGCAAATGGCCCGGTCATTCGAATAAACTGGCCACTAGGCAGCGTAGCAAACGAGTGGATCAGGCCGCGATCATAGTCCTGAACGTTCGTTACAGTCGCGCCGTCCTTCTCCTGCCAGCTTACAGCGAAGATGCTGTTGCTGAGGGGCACGACCTGAATATCGACGGTCTCCGTCCGAGCGAACGACCCTTCCTTGATCTCGAACCTCAGTTGCGTGACTGAGAGTAGCGTCAGGCTGACTTTGAAGTTCGGATAGGTGACATCCATTTCCTGTCCGATGGGGAAGCGCTCCACCGACATCTTCATGGTCCTTTCTATGAGGCGATGGATTGCCAGGCTAAGCCGGCTGCAGTCGCGGGTATGGCTGGAGGAAGTGGTCGTTGATCATGCCGGCCGCCCCGCATTCAGGCATGGGCAGCCGTCTTGTGGAGCGGGGATGACGCAGCTCGATAAGCAGTCAGCGTGCTGGCGCTGGATCGCTCAAGACTTTCGTCACCCCGCCCAGATCAGCCCGCGGTGTTCGGCACCGGCGTGTTAAGCAGCTGCTGCTCCCAAAGATACGCGATGCCGCTGCCGCCGAAGTGCTGGATGAGAATCTCGGTCAGCTCCTCGACGTGCTCGGTGCGCGCCCAATCGCGTTGCCATTCGCCAGCGAGCGCCATCACGGTCATCACGTTCGCGCCGGCCGCGGCCATGCGCTGGATGGCAACTTCGTGAGACTCCTTCGAAATCCCGCCCGACGCGTCGGTGATCACGGTCACATCCCAGCCTTCGCCGGCGGCCTGGATGACAGGCATTGCGACGCAGACCTCGGTCCACAGGCCGGCGATGATCAGTTGCTTGCGGCCGGTCGCCTTGACGACGTTCACCACATTCTCGTCCTGCCAGGTGTTCACCCAGGTGCGATCGATGACTTCCTGGTCCGGAAATACGTCGGTGATCTGCTTAAAGAGAAGTCCACCGCGCGCCGCGATCACGCTGGTGAGAATGGTCGGAACATTGAAGGCTTTTGCTAGCTTCGCCAGCGCGGTCGTGTTGTTGACCACCATATGCGGATCGTGGCTGTTCAGGTTCGCGAGTTGATAAGGTTGGTGATCGATCAGAACGAGGACCGAATCTTCGGGACGAAGAAGCGAATCGAGGCCGTTACGAGGGGTCATCAAGACTTCCTTTCTCTGCCGCTATGGACGGCGATGGGTTCACGGGAGACATGCGCCAGCGGGCGACGTTGCCTGGACGCAATTTGCTGTTCCTTTTGGTGGTGCGGTAGTGCCAAAGTCGGGCAAGCTGTGTCGCGAAATAAGGAACGCCGGAATGGACATCGAAGATCTACAGACATTCGTCGCAGTGGCCGATGCCGGGGGCGTATCGGCCGCCGCGCGCCGGCTTGGCGTCTCCAAGTCAATCGTCAGTCGACGGCTCTTTCGGGTTGAAGCAGAGCTTGGCGTTCAGTTGCTTGCACGAACGACCCGCGGCGCCGCGCTCACGGAAGCGGGGATCACGTTCAGGGACCATGCGGCCAGAGCCAGCGCCGAGATCGACACCGCCAAGGAAACGATCCTCCCGACCGGCGACCTTCGCGGCCGCCTGAGGGTTGCCATGCCGCTTACTTTCGGCCCAACCCACTTCGCCCCGGTGCTCGCGGAAATGGCGCGCCAGCACCCGCGGCTTCACATTCATACCTCCTACAGCGATCGCTTCGTCGATCTCATCGCAGAGGGTTTCGATTGCGCGATCCGGGGCGCCTACCTTCAGGACTCCAACCTGATCGCGAAGCGCGTCGGGCCGATCCATGGAAAGCTTGTCGCCAGCCCGGATTATATCGAAGCGCACGGATCACCCGAAACGCTGGACGAACTCGTAACCCATCAGGCCCTCATGCAGGGAACGGAAGCCTGGCAGTTCATGGATGGCGACAAGATCGTCACGGTCCAGCCGCAGGGCAGGTTCAAGGCCGACAGCGCCACGGTGCTTGCCGCCGCGGCGGCGGCAGGTCTCGGCATCGCCTGGCTCCCTGATTGCATCACACATGAATATGTGGCCTCCGGCGCGCTGGTCCCGATCATGACACGCTATCCGGTGCCTTCGGGGGCCGCGTATGTCGTCCGCCCGCCGGGTCAGCACCCCACACGGAAAGTCCGGGTCCTCACCGACATGCTGATTGAGTATTTCAAACGGAATCCGGATCTTTGGGGTCTCGACCGTTAAAACACGAACGGGGCGAAGCCTTATTAAAGAGTTGCGTTCGGCGGTCGCTCTACAGCGAGCCGCTGAGCTCGACCACATTGCCCGCACGTTCCACTTACTGCGACACAGCTTGACGTATCACAGGGCTAGTTGGGCAGACGGTCGCTCGCCAGTTTAGGCATTCGTCGGGCCGAGAACGCTCTTCCCGCTCGCGCGATCCAGATTAATCGAAATCGGGCATGCGCATCGGCAAGGGCGAGGCCTCCCGGAAACCCAAGAGAGGATGAGGCGCATGAGTTGGAACCCGGCAATCGAACCGGGCTGCCCCGATGAGGTTGGCCTCGACGCGATCGAAACCCTCATCATCCCGCGCGCTCGAGACCTGGGCGGCTTCGAGGTTCGGCGCGCCCTGCCCGCACCCAAGCGGCAGATGGTGGGGCCATTCATCTTCTTCGATCAGGCCGGCCCTGCCGAGCTGCTGACCGGGCAAGGCGTCGATGTCCGACCGCACCCGCATACCGGTCTCGGCACCGTTACGTACCTCTTTCGCGGCGACTTCCATCATCGGGACAGCACCGGGGCAGACCAGATCATCCGCCCCGGCGAATTGAACTGGATGGTCGCCGGGCGCGGTGTCACCCATTCGGAGCGCACGTCCGCAGCGGCCCGAAGCGGTCCGAACAGCCTGTTCGGGATCCAGACCTGGCTGGCTCTACCCGACAGCCATGAGGACATGGCGCCCATGTTCGAGCATTACGGCAAGGAGGCGCTGCCGGTGATCGAGGATCGTGGCGTCTCGGTTCGGCTTATCCTCGGGAACGCCTACGGCAAGGCTGCCCCAGCGACGATGTATTCGGAGACATTTTATGCCGATGTGCAGCTCGAACCGGGAAGCCGGTTGCCGATGCCGCACGATCACGAGGACCGGGGCATCCACATCGTCGAAGGCTCGATCTCGATCGCCGGCCTGGATTTCGAGGCTGGCCGGATGATGGTCTTCCGCCCCGGCGACAGGATCACGGTCGCCGCCGGCGCAAGAGGCGCGCGGCTGATGATTCTCGGCGGCGCGACCCTTTCGGGTCCCCGCTATATCTGGTGGAATTTCGTCGCGTCTTCGCAGGAGCGCATCGAAGAGGCCAAAGCCGAATGGCGCGCGCAGAACTGGGGCAAGGGGCGCTTCGACCTCCCGGTCGATGACCGGGATGAGCACATTCCTCTTCCGGACTGACCGGCACAGGTGACTCAACCACGCCAGCTAGAAGGAGCAATTCCCATGAAGGTTCGCAAGTTCACCATCACCGACGCAGTGCTGGAGCGTTCCCCGGGACAGGACGGGGACGTGTTTGTGGGCAATCTGGTCGACCAGCGCCATGCCTCCCCGATCACCATCGGTTACGGGCGCTATGGGCCGAACCAGACACTCGAGGAGACAATGGCCGTCGATGATGTGATGGTCGTCCTCGAGGGGCGGCTGTCGGTGTCCGGAAACTCAGACAGCGTTACCGCAGGGCCGGGCGAGATCGTCCATATGCCCAATGGCCAGAAGGTCACGATCCGCTCGCACGAGCAAGGCGCGGTCACCGCCTATGTCACCTATCCCCACTGGGAGGAGGCACGGGAGTAAGTCCTCCGGGCGACGCCGCAGGCTCGACGTCCACGCGGATCATGCTCAACCGAGTGGCGTTGAGGTCTTGCCTGTGCAGATCTGGCGCGAGGCCTCTCCGCTTTGTCCCAGCGACGCCTCGCGCGCGCAGGCTCAAAGCTGTGCAAATCCGCCGTCCACGAACACCTCGCGCCCGTCTCGAAGCTGCTGTCGTTGAGGCAGCGACGGCAGTGATAACGGGCGGCAACGTTCGGATGCCGCCGCGGCGAACTGAACGGCGGACTCGGGCGCAAAGCGGCCGTCCAGAGTCTTAGGATGTGGCCGTCGCCACGGTTGGTGAGCGATATGTGCCCCTCGTTCTTCAAAACTTACGGTAAGGAAGGCTATGGAGGGCTATAGCGTAGACATAGTTCTCATCGCTATCTCGCGCGGCCCGCCAGATGCCGCCAATTATCTTATTGAATTAATTCAATAAAGAACACTCAGTTGCCTTTTCCCTAGCCAAATCGCTTCGCCATTTTGAACCGACTCGGGCAGCTGGAAGCGCCGCATGGAATCACTGCGAGGCTGCCGGCGACAGTCGTAAGATCCGCCCCGCTGGTTCGTCGGTCAGCGCCATCACTGCGCCGTCGGGAGCCTGCACCACGTCTCGGATACGCCTGCCGAGAGCGAGGACTTCCTCACCCGCGACCTGCTCGCCATCAATCCTGACACGAATGATGCCTTCCGCCGACAATCCGCCAATCAGGAGGTCGCCTCGCCAGTCGGCAAACATGCCGCCGGTGTAGAAGGTCATGCCGGAAGGCGAGATAACGGGCGTCCAGCTATGGATGGTGCCGGCAAACTCCGGCCGAGTCGACGGATCGGGGATGCGTTCCCCCGAATAGTGCCGGCCCCAACTGACCACGGGCCAGCCGTAATTCCTGCCTGCTTCCGGAATGTTCAGCTCGTCGCCGCCGCGCGGTCCCAGTTCCGCTGCCCAGAGCACGCCGGTTTCGGGATGGATCGCCGCGCTTTGCACATTGCGATGGCCGTAGGACCATATCTCGTCGGCGCCGTCCTTGCCGACGAAGGGATTGTCGTCAGGCACGGAACCATCGGGATTGATGCGCACGATCGTCCCGAGATGATTGTTCGCGTCCTGCGCCTGCCGCATCTTGAAGCGCTCGCCGAGCGTGACGAAGAGCTTGCCGTCCGGCGCGAATACCAGGCGGGAACCGTAGTGGTTCTGGCCGGAGACGGCCGGTTCCTGCCGGAAGATCACTTCGAAGTCCGAAAGCGCGCTCTCGTTCTCGTTCAGACGTCCACGTCCGACGGATGTGGCCGCGCCGCCGCGTTCCTCCGAGTAGGAGAGATAGACCATCCGGTTGTTGGCAAAATCCGGATCGAGCGCCACATCCAGCAGGCCGCCTTGTCCGCCTGCGACGACGTCCGGCACACCGCCGATCGGATCGGAAACGGCCCCGTCGGTCGAGACGAGCCGCAGGCGCCCCGGACGCTCGGTGACCAGCAGCGCACCGTCTGGCAGGTAGGTCGCGCCCCAGGGGTGTTCGAGCCCTTCGGCAAAGGTCTCGATTGCAATACGGCCTGTTTCGCTCTCTATGCTCCTGGAAGGGGCCTGGGCGAGCGTGGGCGCACTGAAGGCAAGAAGAAAAGACGAAGCAATGAGTATACGCAGCATGATTTCTCCATCCGAACGGGGTATGGCGGAGGAGCCGGCGGCTCCTCGATATTTAATGACCGGCTGCCGATGCGGTTCCCAACCTGCGCGCCTGCGGCGAATTCCTCGGAACATGCGGCGCACGCACCGCCTCCGCCAGCCGTCGATCGCCGCATGAGCTTACATAAGGGCTTGAACGACCTGGTGCACCCATCGGCTCGTGCCGTAAACGCTGCGTTGGCCGCTTGCATCAGCGTAGACGTGGTTCTCATCGCTCTCCGGCAGCCGCCGATGGCATAATAAAATCAAAAGGTTAGGAACGAGTTTGGTTTTGTCGTGTAAAGGCCGCCTCGTGGGCGGGCACGAAAAGTTGACTTTTCGACCTGGGGATATGCCACTAGCCTGTCCTCGCCCTCAACAAAGCTAGGAGCCATAGGATGAAGACCGCTCTCTTGGTTGTCGCCGCTCTGGGCCTTTCAGTGTCCGGCGCCGCGGCGGAATGTGTTGGCCACACCAAAACGACAGCTTCCGTAGATCAGCAAACCAAAGTAGCAAGCATCGCGAACAGCAGTGCACCGACGGCTGCCGACGCCGCGACGACTGCCGACACGCCGATCCTCAAAAAGGACGAGGCGAAAGAGGCGGAATAGGCGCTTCAGCAGGAAGCAAGCGCTAAGCCAATCGCCAACTAGGTGTCGGCGAGCGCCTGACATTGGCCGAAGCATCTTCGGCTTCGCGCCACGAACGGCATTGTTCCCAATGCCCGCACAAACCATTCGAAAAGAGAGGCGCCGGGCTCGGCTCGGCGCCTCTCTCTGCTTTCCTCACTTGCTTGGGCTTGCTCACTTGCTCGACCACACTGCCAGTTCGTAGCCGTCCGGATCGGAAAAGTGGAAGCGCCGGCCGCCCGGGAAGGAATAGGCGGGCTTGACGATCTTCCCGCCAACCTCCTCGACACGGCGCTGGGTCTCGTCCAGCCTGTCGGCATAGAGGATCACCAGCGGTCCGCCCGCCGTCTTTTTCTGGCCGCCGAGAGCGAAGCCGCCGAACAGGCGGCCGTCGTTGAACTCGCAATAGCTCGGCCCGTAGTCCTTGAAGGACCAGCCGAAGGCCTTGCCATAGAAGTTGCGCGAGCGCGCGATATCGCCGACCGAAAACTCGACATAGTCTATGCGCTTGTCGTTGCTGGATTTGGCCATGATCTTCTCCTTTCGTGCTCTTTGGAAGCTCAGCGTTCGAGCATTGCCTTCAGGCTGTTGAGGTCGCGCTGCACCGCGGCGGCGTCGGCGGCGAACGTCTCCTCCGTCATGTCCGGCGCCTTCAGAAGCGTGAACATGACCTCCGCGCCGGTGCCGTTGGGAACCACGCGCACCGCATTGCGGGTTTCCTTGCCCTCGGCAAAGACGATGTGATCGAGGACACCGAATTCGTTGGGCCGGGAGAAGCGGATGCGGATGAGCCGGCCGTCGGGGTCCTCCGCCGTCCAGTCCTCGCCCGATCTCTCGAAGCGCCTGCCGAGGCCTGCCGCCCAGCGCTGGAAATTCTCCGGGATGGAGGCGAAGTCGTAGACTTCGCGCCAGTCCCGGTCGATAGACACGGTGATGATACGGGATCTGTAGATAGTCATATCTGCCTCCTTTCCAATGAAGGCAGACTAAGCGGATACGGCGGTGGCGTATTGAACGAAACGGCCAGCTCAGGCGCCGAACTGTCGCAGGACCGTTGCGGGCGAGAAACCCGACAGACGCCGCACCTCGCGCGTGAGATGCGCCTGGTCGGCATAGCCCGCATCGAACGCAAGATCGGCCAGGCGCGGCTCGGCGGATTGCTGCGCCAGGTTCAGAAACCGCTGGAAACGGAGGATGCGGTCAAGCGTCTTCGGACCGTAGCCGAAAGCCTCCTGGCAGCGGCGGCGAAGCGTTCGCGGGCTGACGTCCAGCCGGTCGAGGATCACCGCCATGCCCGGCCCGGCGGATTCCGTTTTCAGCGCGTTGAAGGCAAATCCCATGTCCGGAGGCGGCGGCTCGACATCGGGCGCGAGCCTGGAGAGTGCCGCTTGCATCGCCCGCATCCGCTCCGTCGTGGAGGACGCATCACCGATCCTCTGGGCGATTTCGCGCGCCAGCGCGCCCCAGAAATGGCTGAGCGCCACCCGGCTGCCGACGATCTCCGACATCGGCAGGCCAAGCCACCGGCTTGCCGCACCTGGTCGGAAGCGGGTGCCGATCACCGTAGTACCGGGTGTCATCACAGACAGGGCGACGGCAATGTCGGGGCCCGCCACGACCAGCTCGCCGTCGATCCAGGTGATGTCGACGCAGCCGTCGGGGACCACGGCCGATAAGCGCCCCGCGTCCGGTTGCAACGTATTGGACCAGACACACCGGAAATGCCCTTCGAGTGCGGCCGGAGGATCGAACTCGCGGTATTCTCCGATCACCCCGGAAAGGACGGGCACCCCGGAAAGGATAGGCGCCCCGGAAAGGACGGGGGTGTTGTCGTCAGACCTCACGAGCCTCTCCTGTGAGGAACACGTTCTCAGGCATCGTCGGCCCCGTAATCTATTGCGACGATGGCTTGCATCAACCCCTCTTGACGTTCTCAATACTCGCCTGGCCCGCCATTTTCCGCCGATTCCACGCCGCGCCGCGACACAGTCGCCGATTGCCGCATGGCACCGTTTTTACTATCCCTATTCCTGCAGAGGACCGGTTGGCATGAGCATTTTCGACAGATTTTCCTTGGCTGGGCGTGTGGCGCTCATCACCGGAGGTGGGCGCGGGCTCGGCTTCGAGATCGCGCGCGCCTTTGCCGAAGCGGGAGCTCATGTGGTTGTGACCGGACGTACGGCAGCGGTGCTCGATGGCGCCGTCGCTGCCATCGCCAAGGGTGGCGGCAGTGCCCAGGCGGCGGCCTTCGACATAGCGGACGTGGCGGCCGGCCGGAAGGCGATCGCGGATATCGCCGAGACCCGTGGCCGGCTCGATATCCTCGTCAACAATGTCGGCGCCCGCGACAGGAGGCCGCTCGCCGCGTTCGGCGACGACGATATCCTTGATCTGATCCGGACGGATCTGCTTTCGGCGATCTCGCTGTCGCGGGATGCGGCGGAAATCATGAAGGCGCAAGGCCATGGGCGGCTGATCTCTGTTACCTCGATCGTTGGCGAGATGGCACGTCCGGGCGATGCCGTCTATCCCGCTGCCAAGCAGGGGCTGACCGGCCTGATGCGCAGCATGGCCGTCGAATACGGCGCGCACGGGATAACCAGCAACGCCGTCGCCCCGGGGATGTTCGCTACCGAGACCAATGCTGCGCTGGCGGAAGATCCCGACATGCTCTCCTTCGCCCGCCAGCGGGTTCCGCTGCAACGCTGGGGACGGCCGGAGGAAATCGCCGGCGCCGCCCTTTTCCTGGCCAGCGATGCGGCATCCTTCGTCAACGGGCATGTTCTGACCGTTGACGGCGGAATGTCCGTGCAGATGTGACGATTGCGGAAAATCCCCGTTCATGGTGATTCCACCGCGATCAGCCGGTTTACCGGCCTTGGCTTCAAGCGGTCTCTTGACGCGCGGGAACCATACACGTTAGGGCGTCGGATACTCGACGCCGATGATCGGCAAACAAGCAAGGAACTTCCGGTTGATGGAAATTTTTACCGCCGCAGGCTTCTCGGCCCTGCTCCAGGTTATCGCCATCGACCTCGTACTTGCAGGCGACAACGCCATCGTCATCGGCCTTGCCGCGGCCGGCCTGCCGGCCGAACAGCGCAAGAAGGCCATCCTCATCGGCGTGCTCGCGGCGACCGTGCTGCGCATCTGCTTTGCGGCAGTAACCGTTCAATTGCTCCTGATCGTCGGCCTGCTGCTGGCCGGTGGCATCCTGCTTCTGTGGGTTTGCTGGAAGATGTGGCGCGAACTGCGCACCTCCCATGCCGACGAACTGGAAGCGACCGAGGCGCTGTCCGACACCGATTTCGACGCGGATCATGCAGTGGCCGGCAAGACGCCGCGCAAGACACTTGGCCAGGCAGCGCTCCAGATCGTCGTCGCCGACGTCTCGATGTCGCTCGACAACGTTCTGGCGGTCGCTGGTGCGGCGCGCGATCATTTCTCCGTGCTGATCATCGGCCTGGTTCTGTCGATCGCGCTGATGGGTCTGGCCGCGAGCTTCATAGCAAGGCTGCTGTACCGCCACCGCTGGATTGCCTATATCGGCCTGCTGATCATCCTCTATGTCGCGCTCGACATGGTCTATCGAGGCGCGCTGGAAGTCTGGCCGCATGTGAACAACGCGGTGAGCTGACGCCGCCCGTCACGCCGCTTCCGCCATCGGCACAAATACATTCTTCGTGTTTCGTCGCGGGCTGCCGCGGGCCATACCAATGCCGCAATAAGTGTGGTACTGCGCCGCCAATCCCGAAAAAGCCGGAAAACCGTCATGTCCGCCCCTCGCGTCAGCTTCGTCAGCCTTGGATGCCCGAAAGCCCTCGTGGATTCGGAGCGCATCATCACGCGCCTGCGCGCCGAGGGCTATGAGATCGCGCGCAAGCATGATGGCGCCGATCTGGTCGTCGTCAACACCTGCGGTTTCCTCGATTCGGCTCGCGATGAATCGCTCGATGCCATCGGCTCCGCCCTTTCGGAGAACGGCAGGGTCATCGTCACCGGTTGCCTCGGCGCCGAACCGGACGTCATCCGCGAAAAACACCCCAACGTTCTCGCCATCACCGGTCCGCAGGCCTACGAGAGCGTGATGGCGGCGGTGCATGAGGCCGCGCCCCCGAGGCACGATCCCTATGTCGACCTTTTGCCGCCGCAAGGCGTCAAGCTCACGCCGCGCCACTATGCCTATCTCAAGATTTCGGAGGGTTGCAACAACCGCTGCACCTTCTGCATCATCCCGGCGCTGCGCGGCGACCTGGTCTCGCGGCCGGCGGCCGACGTGCTGCGCGAAGCCGAGAAACTGGCCAAGGCCGGCGTCAAGGAAATCCTGGTCATTTCGCAGGACACCAGCGCCTACGGCATCGACATCAAATACCAGGCAAGTATGTTCGGCGATCGCGAAGTGCGGGCAAAGTTCCTCGATCTGTCGGAGGAATTGGGTAAGCTCGGCATTTGGGTGCGCATGCATTATGTCTACCCCTATCCGCATGTCGCCGATGTCATCCCGCTGATGGCTGAGGGAAAGATCCTTCCTTATTTGGATATCCCGTTCCAGCACGCCTCGCCGCAGGTGCTGAAGAACATGCGCCGGCCCGCCCACGGCGAAAAGACGCTCGACCGCATTCGCGGCTGGCGCGAAATCTGTCCGGATCTCGCCATCCGCTCCACCTTCATCGTCGGCTTCCCCGGCGAGACGGACGATGATTTCGAGATGCTGCTCGACTGGCTGGACGAAGCCAGGATCGACCGCGCCGGCTGTTTCAAATACGAGCCGGTCAGGGGCGCCCGCTCCAACGAGCTCGGCCTTGAACAGGTACCGCAGGAGATCAAGGAGGCGCGCTGGCACCGCTTCATGCAGCGCCAGCAGAAGATCTCGGCGACGCAACTCGCCAGGAAGGTCGGCAAGCGCCTGCCTGTCCTGATCGACGAGGCGCATGGCACCTCGGCGAAGGGCCGCACCAAATACGACGCGCCTGAAATCGATGGCTCGGTGCACATCCAGTCGCGGCGTCCGTTGCGCGCCGGCGACATCGTCACCGTCAAGATCGACCGTGCCGACGCTTACGACCTCTACGGCTCGGCAGTCTGACGGCTAATATGCGAAATCCAGGCAAATCCAGTGCGGTCAATAAGGAATTTTTTGACCGTGTAAAACCGATCATGGAATCGTGGGGGCTATCAAAGCACCCGAATCCAACGTCTTACTTTGGTCGAAGCGGTCACGGATTCAGGTATGATTTTGCGGACCTGAGCAACAATAATGACATTAAGATAACGGCATTTTATATCTTAGATCGGAGCGGCCCTTCGCTATGGATAAAGGGCTTCGCTTGAATCATGGACTTCATGACAGTGCAGACCTGCCAATAATATTTGACAGTCTGGACGGCGTCTTCACACTTGAGAGAAAATGGTCAATACTCCGACCATTAAATGTTAGATTTGAATTTTACAAAAAAGGTAACGAATCCAACGAATCGGCCGCATCTCGACTCATGGATGTTGTCGTTAGCGAGATACCTAAACTAAGAAACTACTTATACGGCTAATTTGCCAGGCCAAGTACGGCCGAGTGCTAAACGGCACCCTAAGTCGAGCATGATGGCCCCGCTTATGGTTGTTAAAAAACCAGAATGCCGCCGATTTTGGCGGCCTTGGGCTGCATCCCGCTGATGGTCCTGATCTCGTGGGCGATCTGGCGGTATTTCAAACGGCCAACCCAGCGCTGGGCCAAGGCCTGGATCGGCCGCGTGATCGATGCCGTGCTGGCGCGGTTTCGCGTCACCGGTACGCAACCCGCGGAATGAAAAAGGGCGCCATGTGGCGCCCTTTTTTGTCTCGCGTTTCCTGGGCTTTACTGCGGCAGCTTGTCGTCGACGCCCTTCACATAGAAGTTCATGCCGAGCAGCGTGCCGTCGTCCGCAACCTCCCCTTCTTTCAGCCACGGCGTGCCGTCCTGCTTGGCAATCGGCCCGGTGAAGGGGTTCCATCCGTCGACGATCTTCTTCTCGGTGGCTTGCGCCATCGCCTTAACGTCGTCGGGCATGTTGGTGTAAGCGGCCATTTTAACGGCGCCGTCCTTGATGCCCAGCCAGACATTGCCGGGCTTCCATGTGCCGTCGAGCGCTGCCTTCACCCGGCTGACATAATACGGGCCCCAATCGTCGACGATCGAGGTCAACTGCGCCTTGGGGGCGAACTTGATCATGTCCGAAGACTGACCGAATCCCTGCAGGCCGCGCTCTTCGGCGACTTGCAGGGCAGCTGTCGAGTCGGTGTGCTGGACGATGATGTCGGCACCCTGGTCGAACAGAGCCTTGGCGGCGTCGGCTTCCTTGCCCGGATCGAACCATGAATTGACCCAGACGATCTTCGCCTTGAAGTCCGGGTTGATCGACTGTGCGCCGAGCATGAAGGAGTTGATGCCCATCACCACTTCGGGGATCGGGAACGAGACTATGTAGCCGGCGACGCCCGACTTCGATTGCTTGGCGGCGATCTGGCCGAGAATGTAGCGGCCTTCATAGAAGCGTGCATTATAGATGCCGAGATTGTCCGATGTCTTGTAGCCGGTCGCGTGCTCGAACATCACGTCGGGGAATTTCTTGGCGACCTTCACTTCGGGGTCCATGAAGCCGAAGGAGGTGCCGAAGATGATCTTGCATCCCTCGCGCGCCAGGCGCTCGAAAGCACGATCGGCATCGGGACCTTCGGAGACGTTCTCCAGATAGGCCGTCTCGACCTTGTCGCCGAGTGCCTTCTCTACATCCAGGCGGCCCTGGTCATGCTGGTACGAATAGCCGAAATCGCCGATCGGGCCGGTATAGACCCAACAGGCTTTCAGCTTTTCCTGAGCTTCGGCGGTCGCCGCCAGCGACAATGCCGCCGCCGTCGTCACCAGCGCAATAAGCAGTTTTTTCATCGTGTTACCTCTCTGAGTTAGCCTTGGAGCTTCCCGTCTGTCTTTTGTTGTCAACGATCCGGAACGAATGGCTGCCCCAAGGAAGCCGGTGTGTTCATCATCGTCAAACGCTTGTTGCGCGAGATTAGAACGAGAACCACGATGGTTGCCAGATAGGGCAACGAAGAAAGCAGTTGCGAGGGAACCGGAATGCCAAAAGCCTGTGCATGAAGCTGGCCGATCCATACGGCGCCGAAGATATAGGCGCCAGCCAGCACCCGCCACGGCCGCCATGATGCGAACACGACCAGCGCCAGCGCGATCCAGCCGCGTCCGGCGGTCATGTTCTCCACCCATTGCGGCGTATAGACCAGCGACAGGTGGCCCCCGGCAAGGCCCGCACAAGCGCCGCCGAAGATCACCGCCAGATAGCGGTAGCGGATGACGTGGATGCCAAGCGCATGGGCCGATGTGTGGCTGTCGCCGATCGAGCGCAGCGTGAGCCCGGTGCGGGTCTTGAACAGGAACCACATGACGGCGGCGGTCAATGCGATCGAGATATAGAAGATCGGGTCCTGGCCGAACAACAGCCTGCCGACGACGGGGATCGCTGTCAGGCCTGGAATGTCGAGGTTTGGCAGCCTCGCGCCGGGCTGGCCGACAAAGCTGGTTCCCATCATGCCGGAAAGGCCGAGGCCGAGTAATGTCAGCGACAGGCCGGTGGCCACCTGGTTGGTGGCCAGCGACAGCGTCATGACGGCGAACAGCAACGAAAACACCGCGCCCAGGGCGATCGCCGCCAACAACCCGATCCACGGCGATCCGGTGAGATAACCGGCGCCGAAACCGCCGACCGCCCCCATGATCATCATCCCTTCGACACCGAGATTGAGCACGCCGGAACGTTCGACCACCAGCTCGCCGATCGCCGCGATCAGCAAGGGCGTCGCCGCGGTTGCAATGGTCAAGAGAATGTTGACGGTGATGTCCATCAGCGGGCTTCCTCCAGCTTCGGCGCGGCTTCAAGCTTCGGTGTGGCAAAGCCGATCAGGCGAATGCGGTAGTGGATGAGCGTGTCGCAGCCGAGCACGAAGAACAGGAGCATGCCCTGGAACACGCGCGCCACCTTGTCGGAGATGCCGAGCGCGCTTTGCACCGCCTCGCCGCCGAGATAGGTCAGCGCCAGCACCAGGCCCGCAGCGACGATGCCCAGCGGATTGAGCCGGCCGAGGAACGCCACGATGATGGCGGTGAAGCCGTAGCCGGGCGAAATGACCGGCTGCAGCTGGCCGATGGCGCCGGAGACTTCCGAGATGCCGGCAAGTCCGGCCAGTGCACCCGACAGCATGAAGGCGAAGAACACCATCCGGTTGATGCCGAAGCCGGCGAAGCGCCCTGCCCTGGGGCTTGAGCCGAGCACGCGGACCTCGAAGCCTTTCAGCATGCGGCTCATCAGGATCCAGACCAGCACCGCTGCGACCAGCGCGAAGACGAAACCCCAATTGGCGCGGCCGGAGGCCGGCATCAGTTCCGGCAATATCGCCGAATCGTTGAACTGTATCGTCTGCGGGAAATTGAAGCCCTTCGGATCGCGCCACGGCCCGCGCACCAGCCAGTCGAGGAAGAGTTGGGCGACATAGACCAGCATCAGGCTGGTCAGGATCTCGTTGGTGTTGAAGCGCGTCTTGAGCAACGCCGGAATGGCGGCATAGGCAGCACCGCCGACCATGCCGAACAGCAGCATCAGCGGCAGCACCAGCGGGCCTTCAAACTGCGGAAACAGCACCGGAATGATCGAGCCGACGATACCGCCCAGGATGAATTGGCCTTCTGCGCCGATGTTCCAGATATTGGCCCTGTAGCAAACCGACAGGCCGACCCCGATCAGGATGAGCGGTGCCGCCTTGATCGCCAGCTCATGCAGCTGCCAGACCTGACTGACCGGCTCGATGAAGTAAATCTCAAACGCCTTCAAAGGGTTGACGCCAAGCAGCGCGAACAGGATGGCGCCGGCAACGATCGTCAGCATGAATGCAATGAAGGGCGACAGCGCCGAAAACAGCATGGAGCGCTGCGGGCGTTTGATGAGTTCGAGGCGCATCATGCCGTCTCCAGAGTGTGTTCGGCGTGACCAGGCTCGGCGCCGCCCATCAACAGTCCGATCTTTTCGAAGGTGGCCTCGGCGATCGGCAAAGGCTTCGACAATTCGCCATTGTGCATCACGGCGATCGCATCGGATATCTCGAACAACTCGTCGAGATCCTGGCTGATGACCAGCACCGCCGACCCGCTGCGCGCCAATCCGATCAGCGTCTGGCGAATGTGGGCGGCCGCACCGGCATCGACGCCCCATGTCGGCTGATTGACGACCATGACATCAGGCCTGCGGTCGAGCTCTCGGCCGACGATGAATTTCTGCAGATTGCCGCCTGAAAGCGCTGCCGCCTCCGGGTCGGGAGCGCTCTTGCGCACATCCATCGCCTCGATGATGCGCTGGGAAGCAGCATAGATCGCATCGCTTTTGACCATTCCGCCGGCGCCGACAAACACTTTGCCGTCGGTGGCATGGCGCGACAGAAGCAGGTTCTCCGAAAGCTTCATGCGCGGCGCCGCACCGTGGCCGAGCCGCTCCTCCGGCACGAAGGCGGCGCCCATCAGCCGCCTGCCGGTGATGCCGAGACCGCCGGCATCCTTGCCGCGGATGCGCACCGAGGCGGCGTCCTGCTGCGGCACTTCGCCGGAAACGGATTCGAAGAACTCGCCCTGGCCGTTGCCGGCGACGCCGGCAATGCCGATCACTTCGCCGGCGCGCACGGTCAGGTTGATGTTCTTGAGCGGGATCGAGAACGGCGTTGCCGGCTTGCGGCTGAGTGCACGGATTTCAAGTAGCGGCTGCGCGGTCTCGATACCCTCGGCCGGCGCGCGCACCACGGCCTGCACGTCGTTGCCGACCATCATGCGCGCCAGCGATGCCGCGGTTTCCGCGCGCGGGTTGCAATGGCCAACCACCTTGCCGTGGCGCAGCACCGTGGCGCGGTCGCAGATGCGTTTGACCTCTTCCAGCCGGTGCGAAATGTAGAGGATGGACTTTCCTTCCGAGCGCAGCCGTTCGAGCGTCTCGAACAGCTTGTCGGCTTCCTGCGGCGTCAGCACCGAAGTCGGCTCGTCGAGGATGATGAGCTGCGGCGTCTGCAGAAGGCAGCGGATGATCTCGATGCGCTGACGCTCGCCGACCGACAGATCGCCGACCAGCGATTGCGGGTCGAGCGGCAGGCCGTAGCTGTAGGAAAGTGCCCTCGCCTTCGCGGCGATCGCGCTGATCGGCGAACCGTCCTCCAGCGACAGCGCGATGTTCTCGGCCGCCGTCAGTGCCTCGAACAGGGAAAAATGCTGGAACACCATGCCGATGCCGAGCTTCTTGGCAAAGCCGGGATCGGTGATCGTCACCGCCTGACCGTTCCATAGAATCTCGCCCGAATTGGGCTCCAGTGTTCCGAACAGCATTTTGACAAGTGTCGACTTGCCGGCGCCGTTCTCGCCGAGCAACGCGTGGATTTCGCCTTTTGCGACGTCGAGATCGATATGGTCGCACGCTGTCAGCGTGCCGAATACCTTGGTGAGGCCACGGACCTCGAGCAGGTTTGCGCCGTCCTGATTTGCACTCACAGTGCCTCCCATCTGGTTTGCCAGATATGTTCTGTGTTCCCGCAAGCATGGTATGCGCGGCCGGCTCTCGTCGGAAAGCGGCACACGTCTTGAAAGAGCTTCAAGAATTTCAGCGGAAAACCTAGCGCATCGGCCCGAAAATCGAAATCGATTTTCGGAAAAGCACGATGCGGGGTCAAAATATCAGAGGGCACCTTGTGCGTCCGGGTGGACGCATAACGCTCTATGGGAAAGCAGGGCCCAAGTGGTGGAAAGGCTCAAGTGGTGGAAAAGCTCAGGGGATGAGAATGGTTGTCCCGGTCGTCCTGCGGCCCTCAAGGTCGGAATGCGCCTTGCCGGCGTCCTTGAGCGCGTAGCGCTGGTTGATCCTGATCTTGACCGCGCCACTGAGCACGATTTCGAACAGCGCGGCGGCGGACGCCTCCAGGTCTTCGCGCCTGGCGTTGTAGACGAACAGCGTCGGACGGGTTGCGAACAGCGAACCTTTCTGCGCCAGCAACGACATGCTGAACGGCGGGATCGGACCTGACGATTGACCGAAGCTGGCGAACATGCCGAGCGGCTTCAGGCAGTCGAGCGAGGCCGGAAAGGTGTCGTTGCCGACTGAATCATAGACGACGTCGCACTTCTTGCCGCCGGTGATGGCGATGACGCCGGCGACGAAATCCTGCTCGCGGTAATTGATGACATGGTCGAAGCCGTGCGCCTTGGCCAGTTCGATCTTGTCGGTGGAGCTGGCGGTGCCGATGACGGTCGCGCCGAGATGCTTGGCCCATTGGCCAAGGATCAGCCCGACGCCGCCGGCCGCCGCGTGGAACAGAATCGTATCGCCCGCTTTCACCTTGAAGGTGCGGCGCAGCAGATATTCCGCCGTCATCCCTTTCAGCATCATGGCAGCCGCCTGTTCGTCGCTGATGCCGTCCGGCAGCTTCACCACGCGGTCGGCGGCGATCACGCGCTGTTCGGCATAGGCGCCGGTCGTCACGGCGTAAGCGATGCGATCGCCTGGCTTCAGCCAGTCGACGTCCGCACCCACTTCCACCACCACCCCGGCCGCCTCGCCACCGGGTATCAGCGGGAAACCGCCCGGCGGCGGATAAAGACCCGAGCGATAATACACATCGATGAAATTGAGACCGATCGCCGTGTGCCTGACCAGGATCTGTCCCGAGCCGGGTTGCCCCGGATCGGCGTTCTCATAGGTCATAACTTCCGGACCGCCATTGGCGTGGATGCGGATTGCTTTGGACATTGATCAGGCTCTCTTGGGATCTCGTCTCTTGGGATCAGGCTTTCCTGGCGCCGAGCGTTGGAAAGATCTGCATGATACCGCCGATGCAAGCGAGGTAAACCCCGGTGACCGTGATGCCGATCTTGGTGAACACACTCACCTGCTCGCCCAAGACGCCAATCTGGTCGTAGAAGGCGGCAAGAGCTGCCTGCGCCAGGGCCAGCGCGCCGAAACCGCACCAAAGCAGCGTCATGCCAAGGTTGATCGACCGCAGCCGCACCACCCGCACCGGATGGATGAAATAGATCGGCACGAAGGTCAGGATGCCGGCCACCACGACCACGGCGAAGGAAACCCATTGTCCCGGATCGATGACGAACAAAGTGAACACCACCATGTTCCAGACCACCGGAAAACCCTTGAAGAAATTCTCCTTGGTCTTCATGCCGGTGTCGGCATAGTAGATCGCGCTCGATACGACGATGATCGCCGCTGATAGGAACGACAGGCCCTCACCCATGAAGCCGCGCTGGTAAAGCGCGAAGGCCGGGATCAGCACGTAGGTCACGTAGTCGATGATGTTGTCGAGGAGTTCGCCCGACCATGTCGGCAGGATTTCCTTGACCTCGAGCTTCCTGGCGATCGGCCCGTCGATGCCGTCGACGAACAGCGCCAGTCCCAGCCACCAGAACATTGCCGTCCAGCGCCCCTCGCTCGCCGCCACCAGCGACAGGAATGCGAGGAACGAGCCAGACGCGGTCAGCAGATGGACCGAAAACGCGCGCGCCTGCGGCCACGTGACTTTCTTCTTCGGCATCGGAATCCGGTCGGCGATTTTCCTGGCCGTCGTCTTCTTCTTGCTCACGGGACCCTTCTTGTTCACGGGCCCCGCCAGTCCAGCTTGCAGATTTCTGCCGAACGGCCGGCAAAGTTCCAGTTGCGGCCGAAAGCCCGCATCTTGCTTTTGTCGGACCTGGCGACGATGATTTCCGGTGCGATCCAGTACTCCGAATTGCTGATGACCGTGTCCTTGTCGCGGTCCTTGCCGGGAATCGGCGTCACCGCCCCGTCGATGATCTTCGGTATCTGGAAGATCCGCGTCCTGTCACGCGTCTCATAGGTGATCGGCGCTTGCTCGATGCCGAGGAACTTTCCGACCAGGATGGAGAGCAGCGAAGTGGTTCCGCCGGCCTTGCCGGTGAAAATCCTGGTCAGCGCCTTTACCGCATAGACTGAAGCCCGCTTGTCGATGAACAGGCCGGCGGTCCAGTTGCCACGGCTCATATAGCCGGGGATTTCCATGACCAGCCCAAGATTGAGTCCGGACAGGTCGACCTCGCCGAAATGGCCGGCATCGATGCGGAACCCCGCCCAGGTCTGGCAATAGCCCTCGGTTGGCGGATGATTGCCAAGAGACATCACGCAAGGGCAAAAAACCGTGCAATTGCAGGAGAGTACCAGCTCTCCTTTCATTGCCCAGCCTTGATCTGCCATGGAATCCCTCCCCTCATGCCGAGACTACTAGCAGGGCGGTTGCCCAGACAAGCAGTATCACACCGGCGATCCGGGTTGGCAGCCTGCCCGCCGTCTGTTTTTCGATCAAGGTGAACAGGCCGATCAGCGCCATCCAGAACACATTCATCACACCGACGGCGAACATCACCAGCATCAGCGCCCAGCAGCAGCCGAGGCACCACACACCCTGCTCCATGCCGAGCCGGAAAATGCGGCCAGGCCTCGCGCTCCAGTTCGAAAACAGGACCGAGAACGGGTTTTTGCATTTTGTCAGGCAGGCTTCCTTCAGGCCGCTGAACTGGTAGAGGCCCGCAACCAAAAGCGCGGCTGCGCCGGTCGGTCCGATCACCGGGTCGAGCATCTGCATAGATGAGGCGAAGGCGTGGACGAGGAGCGTCAGCGCCGCAAACACCGCCGACGCAGCCAACCACACGCTGAGGTAACCGGCGACCAGGACCAGCGGATGGACGACGGGTTCGCCCTTGATCCGCGCGGTATCGGCGATCTCGCAATAGGTGCGGATCATTGGCGCCGCCGAGGGGAGCATGGTGGCGACCGCCATCAGGAACCACATGACGATGAGCGCTTCGGCCTGCGCGCCGACGCCTCCGTCGAGCGGCGCGGGTGCAAGACAAAGGGTGAAGAAGCGCTCGAGAAAGTCCGGCAGCGGCAGCTTCGGCAGAGATCTGAGCATCGTGTCGCCGGGTGCATCGATGCCCGGCCCCCGACTCTGAGCGCCACGTATCGCCATGGCTCCAAGAAACAGCCATGCCAGGAGGACGCCTGCGCCCAAAATGATGTTGACCGTCAGTCGAGGATTGCGCGAGACGCTTGCGGTGGCGCGGCCGGCACGGTCGAGATGGCTGAAATCGTGGTCTTGGCCGGTCATGGCAATCGAATGGGCCGAATCGCCGCGTTGATCAAGCCGCATGATAGGGCCTATATCCTCACCAGGTCGGACCGACCGCCTCGCCTCGCAATCGGGAAGCCGAATTTTGGATCATCGTGAGACAGCACGGATACTGGTTGCCGGCAGCGGCCCGGCGGGACTGATCGCAGCACTTGGCTTCGCGGATGCCGGCTTTCCCGTGACGCTCGTCGGCCCTGAGGCAAACGGCCAGGACGGCCGCACGACGGCCTTGATGAACCCTGCCCTGAATATCCTCGAGCGCTTGGGCGTCCTCAGCGCGGTGAGACCCCAGGCAGCACCGCTGAAGGTGATGCGCATCGTCGATGCAACCAGCCGGCTGATCCGCAGTCCGGTGGTCATTTTTCGCGCCAGTGAAATCGGCGAGGAGCAGTTCGGGCTGAATTTGCCCAACGGCGCGCTCAACCCCGCGCTTGCCGAGGTCGTTGCAGCGCATCCCGGCGTCGAATGGCGAAAGTCGATGGTGGAAACCTGGCGCCTCGACGCCGATCATGCCCATGCCGTCCTGTCTGACGGCAGTGAGATCGCAGCATCGCTGGCGGTCGCTGCCGACGGGCGTCTGTCGCCGGCCCGCGAGGCTGCCGGCATCTCGACATCCGCCCGATCCTATCCGCAGGCGGCATTGGTTCTCAATTTCGGCCACCGCAGCGACCATGCCTTCACCTCGACCGAATTCCACACCGAGACCGGCCCGTTCACCCAGGTCCCCCTGCCCGGCAACCGGTCCAGTCTTGTCTGGGTGGTGGAACCGGAAACAGCGAAAGAGCTCGCCGCACTGGACGATGCCACGCTTTCGAAGCGGATCGAGCAGCGGATGCAATCGATGCTGGGGCGGGTGTCCGTGGAGGCCGGCCGGCAGATCTATCCGCTTTCGGGCGTGACGCCCCGGTGCTTCGCGCGAAACCGGGTGGCGCTTGTCGGCGAAGCCGCCCACGTGTTTCCGCCGATTGGCGCGCAAGGTCTCAACCTTGGTATCAGGGATATCGACGATCTGATTGGAATTTCTTGCAAAAACAGGGAAGATCCAGGCGCCGTCAAGGCGCTCGCAGCATATGATTTCAGGCGGCGGCCCGACATTCTGGCACGCAGCAGCGCGGTCAATCTGCTCAACAAGTCGCTGCTCTCGGACATGCTGCCGGCACAGATGGCGCGCAGCGCCGGCCTCGGCGTGCTCGGCGGCTTCGCGCCGCTTCGCACCTTTTTCATGCGCGAGGGGATGCGGCCCGGCAGTGGTTTTGCGGCGCTTGCCGGCGGCTTAAGGAAACAGGTCCGGGGGTAGCACGCCCTGACGGATCATGTAGAGCAGCCCGGTCACCGTCATGACCGAGAGGCAAGTGGTGATCAGCACGCTGGCTGAGGCACGTTGCACCCAGACGCCATATTGCTGGGCGATGACGAAGACGTTGGTTGCGGTCGGCAATGCCGCCAGCAGCACCGCCGAAAACAGCCAGGTCTCGGAAAAATCGCCGACCCAACTCAGCACGACATAGCACAGCAACGGGTGCAGGATCAGCTTCAATGCGGCGATCACCGCCAATTCGTGCGGGATGCGATTGAGTGGCCTGAGCGCCAGGGTGACACCCATGGCGAACAGAGCGCAGGGAGCCGCGGCGCCGGAAAGATATTCGAGGAAGCGCTCAACCGGTTCGGGCGGGCGAAAGCTGATATAGGCGGCAGCCACCCCCATGGCGGTCGCAATGATGAACGGGTGCAGCACGATCTTCCTGAGAACGCCCAGAACGAGCTGCAACGGCGATGTCTTGTCGTCCCCGGAAAGTGCCATCATCATCGGCGCGACGGCGAAATGGATGATGTTTTCGAAACAGAAGATCAGAGCCACGGGCACCGCCGCGTCGTTGCCGAACGCCAGCAGCGCAAGCCCCGGTCCCATATAGCCGATATTGCCATAAGCGGCGGCGAGCGCCTTGATGGTCGATTGCGCGATCTCGCCCCGCGAGGTCAGCACCGACCATGCGAACATCAGCGAAAAGATCGTGTAGGTCGACACCACCGAGCCGAGGATGAAGCTCCATTCCGTCAGCCGCTCGAACGGCGTTTTTGCAAGCAGTTGGAAGAATAACGCAGGGAGCGCGACATAGACGATGAAGGTGTTCATCCAGCCGAGCGCTTCCAACGGCTGCCTGGTGATGCGCGCCACCAGGAAACCCATGAAAATCAACCCGAAGAACGGAAGAACAAAACCGATGATGTCTGACATTTTGTGCCGGCGCGGAACTCTCGGGCGGGGCTAGCCCGTGGCGTGATGGGGCGTCAAGCGCTTCGGCATTGGATTGATGCTGAGTCTGCGCCAATAGAGCTTATGCATCAGCCCTAAAGTCGGGCTCGATTTTTTGTAGCGTGGTGTGTAGATTCAAAGTCTTAGAGCGTCTTTTTGCGCAACCAAGGAAGCGCGGCACTCTTGGGGTTCAAGTGGTGAGTACGATGAAAACAGCGAAATTCTCGATCGGGCAGGTTGTTCGCCACCGGCTGTTTCCATTCCGCGGCATCATTTTTGATGTCGACCCGCAATTCGCCAACTCGGACGAATGGTACGAGGCGATCCCCGCGGAGGCGCGCCCGCGCAAAGACCAGCCGTTCTACCATCTGCTCGCCGAGAATTCGGAAACCGAATATATCGCTTACGTGTCGGAGCAGAACCTGCTCGAGGATCAGTCTGGCGAACCGGTACGGCATCCGCAGATCGGCGAGATGTTCGACAAGAAACCGGACGGACGTTACGAGCCGAAACGCCGATCAAGACACTGATCTTGCGGGATGGCGGCCGGAACGAAAAAAGCGGGGCATGACCCCGCTTTTTCCTAGGCATGGGAAATGTCTCGTTTGGCCCCTTGGGGCGATCAGTTGGCGACCTTCGCCTTGTCCTGCTCTTCCTTGAGCTTCTTGGCGAAGTCCTGATTGTTCTTGGCAACGAAATCCTGAAGCTTCTTCTGCCGATCCTCGATGTCGGACTGCTGCAGCGGAGGACCGTCGAAGGCGCCGCTGAAGCCGGTCAGCGCGATCTTGATCGGGTTCGGCTGGTTCTGGAAATTGACCGAGGTCAGCGTCAAGTTCGAACCCTTCTTGAAGGAATTGACGAGCTGGTCGGTCAGCGGCACTTCCGCCACGCACCGGTCGGGAAAGCAGATAACATAATCGAGCTTCTGCGCCTTGCCGCCATCGATCTGAAGGCCGATGCCGGGAGGGACCAGACGGCCGGTCGGAACCGTCACCTGGAACACCTTGCGGTTCACCTTGCCCTTCAATTCGATCAGGCTGACGCCGGTGACGAGCTGGCCGTTGCCGGCAGTGGTGATGTTCTGGACATTGCAGATGTCGACGTCTTCCTGCTTGGTGCAGGCTTTGAACCAGCCCTGCGGAATCTGTTGTTGCTGCTGCGCAAAAGCAGCGGGAAGTTGTGCACCCAGAAAGCCGACCACGCCAGCGGCAATGACCGAAAGGCGGTACGCGTTGCTGTTCAGGCTCGTCATGTCGTGCACTTCCTCTCAAATGATCCCGGACCCGGCTTCTTCGCGCCGTGTGGTCCTGCTACCTGTTGCCAAAATGAGGCAACAGAATGACTCGGACGGCGTGTTACACTGCAAGCGGTGCCGAATCCAGCCCGATACTCGCAATTCTTGAATTCACGATTGGCCGGCAGGCAGCCGGCTCGTGTTAGGGTGCGCTCCGAATCATAAAGCCGACCCAGTAAGGAGACGGTCATGGGCCGCGTTCTTGTTTGGCTGATCACCGCGATCTCGTTCGTCACCCTTTCGCCCCAGCCAGCTCTGTCGGAGCCGAAACACGCGATCGCCATGCAAGGTGAACCGGCGCTGCCGGCCGACTATACGCATTTCAGCTACGTCAATCCCGATGCGCCCAAGGGCGGCCGCATCACCTATTGCGTCGTCGGCAGCTTCGACAATCTCAATCCGTTCATCCTGAAAAGCCTGCGTACGACGGCGCGCGGCGTGATTGACAAGATCTTCGGCAATCTCGTCTTCGAGCCGTTGATGCAGCGCAATGACGATGAAGCCTTCAGTCTTTACGGCCTGCTTGCAGACACTGCCGACATGGACCCGGAGCGCAAGAGCATCGAATTCCACCTCGACCCGAGGGCCAAATGGTCGGATGGCCAACCGGTGACTGCGGAAGACGTGCTGTTCACTTACGACGTCTTTACCGAGAAAGGCCGGCCACCTTACAGCGCTCGCATGAGCATGGTCGCCAAACTCGAAAAAACCGGCGACCGCAGCGTGCGCTTCACATTCAATGAGAACGCCAACCGCGAGACTCCGTTGATTATCGCGCTGACGCCAATTGTGCCGAAGCACGCTTTCGACAAGGAGACCTTCGACAGGACCACGCTGAAACCCGTGATCGGCAGTGGGCCTTACACCGTGGCGCAAGTGGCGCCCGGTCAGCGCATCGTGTTCAAGCGCAACCCGGATTATTGGGGCAAGGACGTCCCCGCCAAGCGCGGTTTCGACAATTACGACCAGATCACCATCGAATATTTCCTCAATGCCAACGCCAAGCTGGAAGCTTTCAAGAAAGGCATCTGCGCCATCGATGACGACAGCGATCCGGTCAAGCGCGAGCGCGATCTCGATTTCCCGGCCTTCCACAAGGGCGATGTGATCGCCGAAACGTTCGAGACCGGCATCCCGCCAGTGGTGACGGGGTTCCTGTTCAACACACGGCTGCAGAAGTTTTCCGATCCAGTCGTTCGACGCGCGCTCGGCATGCTCTACGACTTCGAATGGGCCAACAAGAACCTGTTTGGCGGCAAGTACATGCGCACCATGAGCTACTGGCAGAATTCCGAGCTTTCCGCGCTCGGCCATCCTGCCGACGACAGGGAAAAGGTGCTTCTGGCACCCTACCCCGGCCGTGTGCCGGCCGATGTCATGGACGGCACCTGGCGGCCACCCGTTGCCGACGGTTCAGGCCAGGACCGCAAGGTGCTGAAGGCCGCCTTCGATATATTGAAGGGCGCGGGCTATACTTTGCAGGATGGAGCGATGCTCGATCCCGGGGGGAAGCCCTTCGGTTTCGAGATCCTGATCGCCTCGCAGCACGAGGAGCGCCTTGCCGCCATCTACCAGCGCACGCTGGGAAAGATCGGCATCGATGTCACCATCCGCAGCCTTGACGGCGACCAGATCCAGTCGCGCAAGCAACGTTTCGATTTCGAGGTGCTGATCGGCGCCAGCGGTTTCGAGAACTCACTGTCGCCCGGCATCGAACAGCTCGGGCGTTGGGGATCCGCTGCCGCCAATGCCGAAGGGTCATTCAATCTTGCCGGCGTCGCCGATCCGGCGGTGGATGCCGCGCTCGAGGCTATGCTCGAGGCCCGCAGCCGCGAGGATTATGTTGCCGCCGTCCGGGTTCTCGACAGATTGCTGATCTCCGGCAACTACATGGTTCCGATGCAGCACAACACGCAGCAATGGCTTGCCTACTGGAACTATCTGGAACATCCGCAAAAGACGCCCATATCAGGCTATCGATTGCCTACATGGTGGCGCAAGGCGGACTAAGGACCCGAACCGAAGGTCCGCGTCAGCATTGGAGACGAAGATGAGCGCGTTGAACTCCATCACCGTCGATGTCGTGTCCGATGTCGTCTGCCCGTGGTGCTTCATCGGCCAGAAGCGGCTCGACAAGGCGATTGCCGCGGCAAGCGGTGTCGACGTGCACATACGCTGGCGGCCGTTCCAGCTTGACCCGACTATCCCGCCAGAAGGCAAGGATCGCCGCGAATACATGGTGGCCAAGTTCGGCAGTGACGAACGCATCCGCGAAATCCACGCCCGCATCGAGCCCCTGGGTGAAGCCGAGGGAATCAACTTCGCGTTTGCCGCCGTCAAGGTCGCGCCCAACACGCTGAACGCGCACCGCGTCATCCGCTGGGCTGGTGCTGCTGGCGAGGTCGTGCAGAACCGGCTGGTGCGGCGTCTGTTCCAGTTGAATTTCGAGGAAGGCGCAAATCTTGGCGATCACGTCGTGTTGATCAAAGCCGCCCGTGAGGCCGGCATGGATGCATCCGTGGTCGAGACGCTTTTGCCGACAGACGCCGACGTCGAGGCGGTGCGCACCGAAATCGCCACCGCTTCGCGCATGGGTGTCTCAGGCGTGCCGTGCTTCCTGCTTGAAGGCAAGTATGCGGTAATGGGCGCGCAGGACGCCGATACGCTCACCGACGCCATTCGCCAGGTTGCGGCGGCCAAGGCGCGGGGTGAGCTGGAGAAGGCGAACTGAATAGCGCCTCGGCCAACGCCGTTTTCGATCACTTTTCCCACCGCCACCAGGTCAACATGGCAACAAGGATGCGCGGAAGACGGCACGTTTTTGCGCGCATACATCTTCCGCAGTACAGAGTTGGCCGATCGATCACGCTTTTACCTTCACAAAACTGTGTGAAGAGCTTCCCTTGGGGCAAGGTGTCGGTTCTCACATTTCTAAACTGGCAATTACCTGAAATTATTAGATAATATGCCTCCCGGACTGACACCGCATGACATTGCGGTCGCTAAATTCTGTTGCTTGACGGCAACGGCGAGCGAGCCAATCTCTCGCCGCCCAAGAAAAGATAATGGAAAATGATCAATTGGTGTTACTCTCTGTAACAAAACAAAAAGAGGTTTGGGCGGGATAGTGATTCGGGTCGGTAGACCAGAGCGACATTCAATATCGGAAAAATGGCTCCGCGGTGCCGCAAGGCCTCCGCTCCTGACACCGGTTTCCCCGATGCGCAGCTTCTGGGGACTGATGCGGGCCTACTGGTTCTCGGACCGCTGGGTCGAGGCCTGGACGCTGACGCTGGTCATCGCACTGTTTACCGCGCTCTCCAGCAAAGCCGGCGTCTGGTTCGCCGAGGCATCTGGGGAACTGGTCAACTCGATCGCCTTTTACCACGATGCCGCGAACACCACGCCGCTCGCATCGCTGCTCAACAACGCCGGCATGCTCGTCCTTCTGGTCGTGCTCAAGGACGCAGGCTTTACCGGCATCCGCACCTTTGTTTCCGCGACGCTGCATCGCAAATGGCGCGGCTGGCTGGACAGCCGTTTCAACGAAGCGCTGCTCGACACCAATCATACGCATTTCCATGCCCAGCATGGTTCGTCCGGCACCGCCGCTCCCGACAACATCGACCAGCGCGTCCAGGAATCGATCAAGGACATGACTGGCGGAGCCATCGGCCTCGCCATGGGGGTCATGGCTGTCGCCACATCGCTCTATTTTGTCGGCCGGAAACTGCTTGAAAGCTCGGCGGAAGTGAAAGGGCTGGAGTTCCTCGGCAGCTACGGCAGCGCGGTCCTGGCTTTCCTGGCGGTCGCCATATACGTGCCGCTGAACACCTGGATCGCGGTGAAGCTCGGCAGACTGCTGGAACGGCTCAACGTCCGGATGCAGCAGTTCGAAGGCAGTTATCGCGGCGAGCTGACCACGTTCCTGCGTCGCAGTTTCCACGTCGCCGCCTCACAGGGCGAGAATGTGCAAAAGACGATGCACGACC
Source organism: Mesorhizobium tianshanense (assembly GCF_007830515.1). GTDB lineage: Bacteria > Pseudomonadota > Alphaproteobacteria > Rhizobiales > Rhizobiaceae > Mesorhizobium > Mesorhizobium tianshanense. The sequence goes on along the minus strand of NZ_VLKT01000010.1, from coordinate 26,661 downwards.
GGCTTTACGTCGACATCGACCGCACCTGGGCGCAGCTGAACATCGTCAACACCGGCTACCGTTCGTTCGAGCTGGTCTACAATTTCATCGGCGCCCGCATTGTCGCCTACGGGCCGGGCCTCGTTCCCTACATCCACAACCGTTTCGATCTCAAGGGCTACATAACCGGCTCCGAGATGGTCAACTCGCTGATCAATCAATGTTCGTGGTTCATCCATGTCATGCCTTCCATCGCCGCGCTGCGGGCCAACAGCCAGCGCGTGACCGAACTCGCCAACGCTATCGAAAACGTCCAGCGCCCGCAGGAATTCTACAGTCTCACCGGCTGCTCCGATTTCCGCTACGATCGCCAGAACCCGGTTTTCGGCTTGACCATCCAGAAGCTGGAGCTGGCGCATCAGGGCGAGGACGCAGCGCCCTTCCTGAGCGCCGCGAACCTGCGCTTCCGACGCGGCGAGTGGACGTTCCTGAAGGGTGAATCAGGCTGCGGCAAGACATCGCTGATCAAGGCGATCAACGGCTTGTGGCCCTATGGCCGCGGCACCATCGTCTTCCCGGAAGGGATCGATAGTTTCTATGCAGCCCAGGAGGTCAAGCTGCAGCAGGTTTCGCTGAAACAACTGGTCTGCCTTCCCGGCTCGGAGCGCGATCACACCGACACGCAGGTCGCATCGGCTCTGCACAGAGCCGGCCTTGGCGATTTCATCGAACACATGGCCGATGAAAGCCGTGAGGGAATGAGCTGGGACCAGGTGCTTTCGGGTGGCCAGAAACAGAAGCTGGTTGTCGCCCGCATCGTGCTGCAGCAGCCGGGGCTGCTGTTCCTCGACGAAGCGACCGGCGCGCTCGATCCCGAAGGGAAGATAGCCTTCCATCAGGCGATCAAGGACAATTGTCCAGACGTTACGGTGATCTCAATCATGCACGAGGCCGTGCCGCCAAGATCGCTTTCAGGCGCCGAATTCTACCACAGCATCGTTACGATCGCGGATGGCATCGCGACCAAAAAGCCGCTGGCGCCGAGCCTGCCGGTCGAGCTCACCACCATCCTCGCGCATCCCAGGCCGGTCGAGGAAAGATGGCTGCGTTTCCCTCGCCGGATGAGGCAGAAATAGCGGCGACACAACAATCGCAGTCCACCGTGGCGTCTCACCCGGACTGGTGATCTGTTTTGCAGTGTCGCTGGTGATCCTGCGCGAGAGGCGACCGGCAGGAGGGTACAATCAGCCCAGCCGGCCATAGATCGCGTCGCGCAACGTCGAGGCCGTTCGCGCCGGGGCGACCAGGACAAAGGCGCCAACGATGCGCCCTCCTCGACAGCCCGGTCGACGACCTGATCAAGGCGCCGGCCAAAGTTGCGGTCGAGCGACCCGCACCATTGGTCGCATGCAAGGAATGCTCCGTTGGTGACGATACGGGCGGAACCTCAGACGCGCTCGCCGTCCTTCACCCGGTAGGTCGGCTTGTACATGGTGACGAGTTCTTCCGCGGCGGTCGGGTGCACGGCCATCGTACGGTCGAAATCATCCTTGGTCAGCCCGGCCTTCAGCGGGATGCCGAGAAGCTGCGCCATCTCGCCGGCGTCCGGCCCGAGGATATGGGCGCCGAGCACTTTTTTCGAGGCACCGTCGACCACCAGCTTCATCAGCATCCTTTCGTCGCGGCCGGACAGTGTGTGCCGCATCGGCCGGAAGGTGGCGCGGTAGATCTCAAGATCGGAAAAACGCTTGACGGCCTCGTCTTCCGACAGGCCAACCGTACCGATTTCGGGTTGTGAAAAGACGGCGGTGGCGATCGTATCATGGTCGGGCGCGGTCGGGTTGCCCTTGAAGGCGGTCTCGACGAAACACATCGCCTCGTGGATCGCCACCGGCGTCAACTGCACGCGGTTGGTGACGTCGCCGATCGCCCAGATATTGTCGATGTTGGTGCGCGAATATTGATCCACATTGATGGCGCCGGTCTGGGTCATCTCGATGCCAACGCCCTCAAGACCCATGTTTTCGGCATTGGGAAGGCGGCCGATCGCAAGCATGACCTGGTCGACCGTCAGCACCTTGCCGCCGGTGAGGAGCGCGTCGAGCCGTCCGTCCGGCCGCTTCCTGATCCATTCGGACACGGCGTGACAGAGAATTCTTATCCCCTTCTTCTCCATCGTCTCGTGCAGCATGCGCCGCAGATCCATATCGAAGCGGGAAAGTATCTCCTTGCCGCGATAGACCAGCGTGGTGTCGACGCCGAGGCCGTGAAAGATGTTGGCGAATTCGACGGCGATATAGCCGCCGCCCTCGATCATGATCGCCTTCGGCAATTCCTGGAGGTCGAAGGCTTCATTGGAAAAGATGCAATATTCGTGGCCGGGCAGAGCCGGGTGCGGCGCTGGGCGGCCGCCGGTAGCGATGAGAATCTGGTCGGCCGTGACGGTGCGGTCCTCGCCGAGAAGATGCACCACATGCGGATCGACCAGCATGGCGCGAGACTGAAACGTCTCGCCGCCGGCGCCTTGTACATTCTTCTTGTAGATGGCTTCCAGCCGGCTGATCTCGCGATCCTTGTTGGCAACCAATGTTTGCCAGTCGAAGCTCGCCTGCGGCACGGTCCAGCCATAGCCGGCGGCGTCGGCAAAGTGTTCGGGGAACTGCGAGGCATAGACGTAGAGTTTCTTCGGCACGCACCCGCGAATGACGCAGGTGCCGCCATAGCGGTATTCCTCGGCAATGCCGACGCGCTTGCCGAGCGCCGCCGCCACGCGCGCCGCCCTCACCCCGCCGGAGCCGCCGCCGATGACGAAAAGATCGTAGTCGTAACCGGCCATGGTGCGGCTCCTTGCCCTTCAAGCGTCCGAGACAGGTAGGCTGCAAACCACCAAAAGAAAAGCCCGGGCTACAACGCCGCGCATGCCGTCGGACGCGCAACGGAGGCCGGGCTTTCCGGTCCAGCAGCGACAACGCCGCCTGGAAAATATGCTCAGTTCTTCGGTGCTTCCGGCTGCGTGCCAGCGGCATTCGCCGGTGCCGCCGGCGCCGCGGCCTTCGCCGCCGCGGCCAGCGTTTCGCCGACCTGCTGTGCGAGATCGCGGGCGACGCCGTTCTGCCAGATGTCGGCGGCCTTGACCAATTCACGCGTCACGGCCGGGCCGCTGTCGAGCAGCTTCTTGCCGGAATCGGAATTGTAGAAAGCGGCGATGTCGGTAAGCTCTTTTTCGGAAAACACCTTGGCATAGGCCATGGCTGCTTCCTTCTCGAGATCGGCACGGCGCGAGGCCAGCGCCAGCGCCTTTTCGCTGATGGTCCTGCCGATCAGTTCCTGCATGTCCGGGTTCTTCTGGATAAGCTGCTGCTGAAGCGCGGCGGCGGCCTGCGGCAGGATGTTGTCGAACGGGTCCGTCGCGTGGATCGCCGCGACCGCGGCGCGGGCCGCCTTCAGATGCCCGTCACTGACGTCCTGCGAGAACGCCGGCGATGAAAACGCAAAGACGGCTGAAGCTGCCAGAATGGCAGAAAGACGGCGAACCCGGTTATGCAACGTCATGATCGATAGAACTCCCTGGTTTTCGGGCGGCATGGACGGTTTGGATGCCGTCGCTGCCGGCGATGATGGCCACTGATGCCAGCCCGATGAAAAGACCATGCTCGACCACGCCTGGAATGGCATGGAGAGCATTCGAAAGCGCTCTTGTATCCGGAATGCGGCCAAAAGATGCATCGAGGATAAAATGGCCGCCGTCTGTAACAAAAGGCTGGCTCCCCGTCATCCTCAATGTGACGGGACCGGAAAGACCGAGCCTTCCGGCCGCCGCGGCGACCGCGATTTCCGTGGCACGCAGGCCGAACTGGTTGACCTCTATGGGCAGCGGAAAACGGCCGAGCGTCTCGACCATCTTCGAATGGTCGGCAATGACGATCATGCGGGCGGAAGCCGCCGCCACGATCTTTTCGCGCAGCAGCGCGCCGCCGCCGCCCTTGATCAATGTCAGCGCCGGATCGATCTCGTCGGCGCCGTCGATGGTAAGATCGAGTTCGGGCGTTTCCTCCAGCGTCGACAGCGGCACACCGAGCTCGCCGCAAAGGATGGCGGTGCGCTCCGAGGTCGGCACGCCGAAAATGGTGAGGCCGGTGGCGACCTTTTCGGCGAGCAGCCGCACGAACTCCTCGGCCGTCGAGCCGGTGCCGATGCCTAGCCGCATGCCGTCACTCACATGGGCAAGCGCTGCCCGTGCCGCCTCGACCTTCAATTGCCTCGCATCCATGCTTTGAGTCGCGCCCTCAAAATTTGTTTCGGCGCTCCTAGCATCTTTGCCAGTCCGGTCAAAGACCTTGGCTGTGGACCGATCAAGCACCGCTTGCCTGAATGGATCGCAGCGGCTATCGCCTGCCAACGACGCAATCGCCACAGGACAGGCCATGACCCGACCGATTATCGTGTTCGACCTCGACGGGACGCTGATCGACACGGCGCCGGACCTGCTCGACAGCCTCAACCACAGCCTTGCCGCCAGCGAACTCGCAGCCGTCGACGAGGTCGGCTTCAGGCGCTTCGTCGGCCATGGCGGGCGGGTGATGATCGAGCGCGCGCATGCCGCGCAGCAGAGATCGCTGGCCGTCGAGGAACACGACCGGTTACTGAAACGGTTTCTCGATCATTACACCGACAACATCCCGGGCAAATCGCGCCCCTACCCCGGCGTCGTCGAGACCATCGCCCGATTCGAGGCAGCCGGTTATCTCTTGGCCGTCTGCACGAACAAATACGAAGCCAACTCGGTGGCGCTGATCGAGGCACTTGGCCTGGCGAAGCATTTCGCTGCGATTTGCGGTCAGGATACGTTTGCGTTCCGCAAGCCAGACCCGCGCCACCTGACCGAAACCATTGCGCTGGCCGGCGGCGATCCGCACCGCGCGCTGATGGTGGGTGATTCGCAGACCGACATCGATACGGCCAAGGCCGCCGGCATTCCCGTGGTGGCGGTCGATTTCGGCTACACCGATCGCCATGTGCGCGAATTCGAACCGTCGGCGGTGATTTCGCATTTCGATGCGCTGACGCTCGGTCTGGCCGAACGCCTGATTGCGGCTGCGGGGCGCTGAGCGCGACAGCGACCGGGTCGCTCCAGCCGGGTTGCATCCGGTCTTCGTCGGAACGCCCGGACATCGCCTTGACTTCCTCGGCCGGCCTCCCTTATATCGCGGCGCGCTTGGCCTTCGGGCAACGAGCGGGCGATTAGCTCAGCGGGAGAGCACACCCTTCACACGGGTGGGGTCGCAGGTTCAATCCCTGCATCGCCCACCATTATCCGCTCCCGGAACAGAGCCACAAATCCGCATCTCGGTCGCCTAGGCCTCGAACTTCTGCCTCATCGCCAGGTTCGCAGACCGACCGTTCATGCGATGCGTCAAGCGATCATGTACACATCACAAGCGTGTCTACCCCCGGGGAGCCGCTCAGGCCGCATTGAACGCGGGCTGGGGGAGAAAGTTGACGGACGATGAAATCGTCCTAGGTGAGCTTCTATCTCCGTAGTGGTGCCCGGGAATTGACGAGAGGAAATCGCCACCGACCTTCTGCTCCGAAACGCTGGATGAGATAGCGCGGTTGCAAATGCTTCCGGCTTCCGCAAACATTGCTGGACCTCATTAAGGGCCGCAGCGCTCGGCCCGGAACCAGGACGCCGGTGTCATGGCGGCACTCGGGGCTGACTTTGAATTCGTCAGCGTCCTTACGTCAAAAGGGAGGAACAACCAATGAAACTGACAAAACACCTCGCCGGAGCGATGATCGCGTCGACCTGTCTGTGTGTGCCCGCGGTGGCGCAGACGAAGTTGACCATGTGGTATCACGGCGCCGGCAATGAGGTGGAGTCGAAAATCCTCAACCAGATCATCTCCGACTTCAACACCAGCCAGTCCGACTGGACGGTGAGCATCGAGAGCTTCCCAGAGAAGACCTACAACGATTCCATCGCGGCGGCAGCCTTGGCGGGAAACCTGCCCGACATCTTGGATGTGGACGGGCCCATCATGCCCAATTGGGCCTGGGCCGGCTATCTGCAGCCGCTGCCGATCGACGAGAGCGAGTTCGCCGACTTCCTGCCCGGCACCAAAGGTGTGTGGGACGGCAAGCTCTATTCGATCGGTCTGTGGGACGCAGCGGTGGCGCTTTTTGCACGCCAGTCGACGTTGAAGGAGCTGGGCCTGCGCACTCCGACCCTCGACAAGCCCTGGTCGCGCGAGGAATTCATGGCCGCGCTCGATGCCGCCAAGGCCTCGGCCAAGTATGAATATGCCCTCGATCTCGGCATGAACGACCAAGCCGAGTGGTACTCCTATGCCTTCTCGCCGTTCCTGCAGAGTTTTGGCGGGGACATTGTCGACCGTTCGACCTACCGGACCGCGGAAGGCGCGCTAAACGGCGAGGCTGCGCAGGCTTTTGGCAAGTGGTGGCAATCGCTCTTCACCGACGGCTATGCGCCTGGCACCAGTGAGGACCCCGCCGATCAGCAAACCGGCTTCATCGACGGTAAGTTCGCGTTCCAGTGGAATGGCAATTGGCGCGCGGTGGAGACGATGGCAGCCGTAGACGACGTTGTCTTCCTTCCAGCCCCCAACTTCGGCGCGGGCAGCAAGATCGGTGCGGGCTCCTGGCAGTTCGGCGTCTCGGCCAAGTCCAAGCATCCGGAAGGTGCTGCCGAGTTCATCAAGTTCGCCACGCAGGACAAGTATCTGGCTGCCTTCTCCGACGGCATCGGCCTGATCCCGCCCACGCCCTCGGCGGCACAGATGACAAAGAACTACAAGGATGGCGGCACGCTCGCAATGTTCTTCGACCTCTCCAAAGCACAAGCTCTGGTGCGCCCGATCACTCCGGGCTACGTGGTCCAGTCCAAGGTCTTCACCAAGGCAGTGGCCGACATCGCAAACGGTGCCGACGTGGCCGATACGCTCGATGCGGCCGTCGACGAGATCGACGCCGACATCGAAAACAACGACGGCTACGGTCACCGCTAGTTCTATCGCACCGGGCTCCGCGCCAGCCGCGGACTCCACGCTTTCTAGCTTCCTGTGCGGATATCGCAAATGGCGTCGAAACTAACCCTGTCGAACCGGACGGGCTGGACATTCGCCCTGCCGGGCTTCGCACTCATCGTCATATTCGTCGTCCTGCCGTTTTTCTTCGCGATCGGTCTCTCCTTGACAAATCAGCGGCTGCTGTCGCCTAACCCCACCCAGTTCGTCGGGGTGGAAAACTATCGGCAGCTCCTGGGCCTTGCGGTGGTGACCCTCGAGCCTGAGCGCGACGATGCTGGCGAAGTGGTTCGAAACGAGGCCGGCGAAATCCAGTATCCGCGCCTGCGTAAGATCACCCGCAGCAACGACTATCCCCAGTATCGCGGCATGCGCGAGTGGTTCCGCTGGCAGTCCGGCGAGAACGTCACGGTCGTCATCGCCAGCGACGTTGTGTTCATGAAGGCGCTGGTGAACACCTTCCTGTTCGTCCTGGTCGTGGCACCGGTGCAGGCCGGCCTCGCGCTGGTACTCTCTTTGCTCATCAACCAGAAGCTCAGGGGCATCAACGTATTCCGGACCATCTACTTCATGCCGGTGGTGGTCTCCATCGTCGTGGTCTCGCTCCTCTGGCGGTTCATCTATGACGGCCAGAACGGGCTGTTGAACAGCATCCTCCATGGCCTCACCTTCGGCCTCTTCCAGCCCGTCGACTGGCTGGGCAATCCCTCGACGGCGCTGCCCGCGATCATGGCCATGTCGATATGGCAGGCCGTCGGGTTCCACATGGTCATCTGGCTGGCCGGGTTGCAGACGATCAGCCCCACGCTCTACGAGGCCGCCGCGATCGAAGGGGCTTCGAAATGGCAGACCTTCCGCTATGTCACCTGGCCGGGCCTGCGCAACACCGCCGTGCTTGTCCTCATCGTGATCACCATGCAGGGCTTCGCGCTCTTCGCCCAGATCGACGTGATGACCAATGGCGGTCCGCGCGACAGCACCCAGACCCTCGTCTTCCAGGCGGTTGAGCGCGGCTACGGCAAGCAGGACATCTCGGGCGGCTCGACCATCTCGGTCATCCTGTTCGTGATCGTGCTGACGATCTCACTCATCCAGCGCTGGCTGACACGGGAGCGTTAAGATGGTCATCAATCCCGACAATTACGGCCTGAGGCTCTTCGTCCGCTACCTGGTGCTATGCCTGATCGCGCTGATCTTCATCTTTCCGCTCGTGTTCATGATCAATTCGAGCTTCAAGCCCGACAGTCAGCTCCTCGCGGACACTTCCAGCCTGCGTGCCTTCCTGCCCGTGGGGGATATCAGCCTCGACAATTATTTCGGGGCGTTCCAGCGGGCGCCGGTCGGCCTGTTCGTCTTCAACTCGGTTCTGGTCACCGGGATGACCGTCGTTCTTTCGCTGCTCATCTGTTCGCTGGCCGCGTTCTCCTTCACTTTCCTGCGGTGGAAGGGGCGCGATGTGATGCTCTCGATCGTCATCGCCACGCTGATCATTCCTTTCGAGATCATCGCTATCCCGCTCCTGCTCCTGGTCTCGAAACTGCCCTGGATCGGGCTCAACGGGCTGGAATTGGGCTGGCTCAACACCTACCGGGTGCAGATCATTCCCTGGATCGCCGACGGGCTGACGATCTTCCTGTTCGTGCAGTATTTCAAAGGGCTGCCGGGCGAGCTGATCGAGGCGAGCCGGGTGGAGGGCGCGAGCTGGTGGCAGGTTTACTATCGCGTCGTCATGCCACTCTCAGGGCCGGTTCTGGCGACCGCCGCCATCCTGAAGTTCCTCGTCATGTACAACCAATATCTCTGGCCGCTCATCGTGGTGCAACAGGAAAACCACCGCCCGGTCATGGTCGGTCTCGGCTACTTCTTTCAACTCAACGTCGCTTGGGGCGAGGTCATGGCTTATCTCACCCTTATCACCGTCCCGGTGCTGATCTTCTATCTCTTCCTGCAGCGCGCCTTCATCGCATCGATCGCCTCGACCGGTGTGAAGGGCTGAATACAAGGAAGGCAAAATGGTTCCCGTACTCAAAGACGAGTGGATCTGGAGCGGCTGGCATGTTCATGACGGCAAGCGCCAGCACAGCCATTTCCTCAAGGCCGGTAAATCGATCGGTGATCCCGAATTGCGGCACATGGGAACGGGAGCCACCGCTTATGGCTGAGGTCTCGTTCAAGGGCGTCAAGAAATCATATGGTCGCGTCGACGTCGTCAAAGGAGTCGACATCCACATCAACGATGGCGAATTCGTCGTCTTTATCGGACCGTCGGGCTGCGGGAAGTCCACCTTGCTACGCATGATCGCCGGGCTCGAGGACATAACCGAAGGCACCCTCGAGATCGGGGGCCGGGTGGTCAACGAGCTCCAACCCAAAGAACGCGGTGTGGCGATGGTTTTCCAGAGCTATGCCATCTTTCCGCACATGACCGTGCGCGAGAATATGGCGTTCGGTCTTACCATTGCGGGCGCTTCCAAGCCGGAAAAGGAGCAGAAGGTCGCCGAGGCCGCACGCATCCTGCAAATGGAGCATTTGCTCGACCGCCGCCCAAGCCAGCTTTCGGGCGGCCAGCGCCAGCGAGTCGCTATCGGGCGCGCAATCACGCGGAAACCGGCCGTATTCCTGTTCGACGAGCCGCTCTCCAATCTCGACGCAGCCCTGCGCATGGATATGCGCATGGAAATCGGCCGGCTGCGCAGGCAGCTGGGCGCAACAATGATCTATGTCACCCACGACCAGGTCGAGGCGATGACGCTGGCTGACAGGATCGTGGTCCTGAAGGACGGTGAAGTCATGCAGATCGGAGCACCGATGGAGCTCTATCACGAGCCGGCCAACAGGTTCGTAGCCGGCTTTCTAGGAGCTCCGTCGATGAATTTCCTGATTGTCGACATTCTCGACCTTGACGGCGAAGCGGCGACGGTCGGCAACCAATCCCTGGAGCCGATCAGGGTCGCGACCAGAAGCCGCCCCTTCCGGAAAGGCGGCAAGGCCATCCTGGGTATCCGTCCGCAGTACCTGCGGGAGGCGCCGTCTGGAAAGGGCATGCTGCACGGCACCGTAGCACTTGCCGAGCGGCTGGGCAGCGAAACGGTCGTGGACCTGATGCTTCGCGACGATCGCGAGCTCATCGCGGCCTTCGATGAGGACAAGATATTTGAACCGGGTGACGCTCTGGAACTCATATTCGACACGGCCTTGGCCCATCTCTTCCCCGAGGACGGGTGATCTGCAGTTGGTTGCCGTAACCGTGTGCATTCCAGAACCCGGAACAAACCTGCATGGCCGCGAGTTTCTACTTGTCGAAGTGTGAGGGAAAGCCATGTCCAGACTTGTTTTGGCGACAGCTGTCGCAGTTCTTCTTTTCGGTGGACCGGCATCTGCCGCGGATGACAGACCGCTGCCACCCCAGAATGCCAAGAAACTGTCGGAAATCGTCGCCAAGGTCGAGCAGCGCAGCGACTTTCGTTACATCGACGAGGTCGACTGGGACAGCGGCGCCTACACCGTCACCTACTACACGACCGACAGGGCGAAAGTCGAAATCACCTACGATCCGGTGACAGCCGAGCCGAAATAGATCGTTCCTCTCGGCGTTCCGCGCGAGCGACTTCATCCTTGGCAGCTTTTTCTCTAAGGTGCCGGTGACCGGAGCCGGTAATCCGAGTCCTCAGCTTGCCGGCGAGCGCACTGCTTCCGTGCTGTCGAGCGCCTGTTGCAGACGCGTGTCGCGGTCGTAGACGTCATGGAAGTATTCGACATTGCCGGACATGTCCGGCCAGGCGGTGAAATAGGCGACATAGACCGGGATCGTGCGCGCGACCTTTTCGGTCGAATGTCCGTGCTTCAGCTTCTCCGCGACATAATCGACCGAGGTGCCGAGCACGGCGGCCGCCATGCCGCGCGGATCCTGCAGGCGAACGCAGCCGTGGCTGAGGGCCCGCATGTCACGTTCGAAGAACGACTTCTGCGGCGTGTCATGCATGTAGATTGCGTGCTTGTTGGGGAAGAGTATCTTCAGTTCGCCCAGCGCGTTGGCCTCGCTCGGCAGCTGGCGCACGCCATAAGGTATCTTCGCGCCATAGGCGCCCCAGTTGACCGAGGAAGAGGGAATGCGCTTGCCGCGCGCGTTGACCACTTCGTAACCAGCGCGGTCGAGATAGCCGGGATCCCTGCGCAGCCGGGGCAGCATCTCATTGACGAGGATCGACTGCGGCACGCCCCAATAGGGATGGAAGTCGACCTGCTCCACCTGATCGTAGAAGAATGAAGTCTGGTTCGTGATTTTGCCGATCACGGCGCGGGTCTTCAGCTTCTCCTCGCCATTTTCGATATAGCTCGCCGTGAAGGCCGGCTGGTTGATGAAGACACGCGGACTGCCGAGATCGGATGGCAGCCAGCGTAACTCTTCCAGCGCGACCTTCACTTTCCGGATCTTGTCGACCTTGGACGTTCCGACCAGCGCCGCGACGGTGCGCGGCCCGATGACGCCGTCGCCCTTCATGCCAGCCTTCTTCTGCACCGCCCTGATGACCGGCACCAGTTCCGGATCGTAGACTTCGCTGGTGGCAAGCCTGGCCAGTATCTCGCCATAGGCGCCGCCCATCTCGTCGTCGAGGTCGCGCGCGATCTTCGCCAGAAGCTTCGGCAGTTCGGGGCTGGTCTGCCCCGGTTTCAGCAACAGCTTGGGATCGACGACCACTTCGTCTTCGGCGCTGGCCTGAAGCGATTCCAGTTCGACGCGCAGCGCCTGATACTCCACGTTCTGCGGATGCCGCGATTCGAGGTAGGTGCGCGCCTGCTGGGTGCGTGCCAGCGTTTTCAGCACGCCTTCCATATCGAGCGGCTTGGCCGGGAAATCGTAATAGCCGGTGATGCGATTGGGATCGACGCGCCCGCTTTGAGCGTCATGGACGTAGCGCAGGACGCGCGCCGACAGCGCCATCTCGAAGCGGGCGAGCTCTTTCAGCCGCGTATCTGTGTTGCTCGTCGATGCGCCGGCGGCGGGCACCTCTACCGTGTAGTCGTTGGGCGTGAGGCCATAGCTCGCCGTTTCACCAAGCACCCGCACCGCATCCTGCGCGCGGCTGTTGGCACCGTTTTCCGTTACCCAGATGAAATCCGGATTGGCCGAGTAATAGGCAATGAGCGCCTTGGCGATGTCTTTTTCGGCGTAGAGTTCGTAGTCACCGAGCCCGGCGATCGCTTCGCGGAAGGCAACGTCCGTGGCGGAAGATGGCTGGAAGGCGGCATCCTGCGGCATCGCCGGCTCCGGCGTTGCCGCCAGCGTCGAGAAGTCGACGCGCACGAGCGGATCGCTCTTGTAGGTGCGATAGGACGGGCTGCTGATTTGGGCGCCACCACCGCCGCTGCGAGAAACGGCCGGCGCGTTTGCATTTGGCTTGTATCTCGGCTGCCTTGAAGGCGGCGGGGGGAAATCACCTTGCGGTGTGTGCCTGATGCCACCACCGAAAAGCCTCTCGAAAAGCCCTTGCGCGTCCGCTTGCGGCACGCCGAAGGCCAGCATTGCCGTGACCACCGCAAGCGGCATCACGGTTGCTTTGTTTCCGAGGAATTTCATGGATCACCCGTTCCGGCTGCAACCGGTTCCCGTTGCGCATCGCTTGACGGTCTCGCCCACCGCATGACGGATGTAAGACGCGACTACACCGATTCATACTGATTTCGTTAAGCTTCCATAAATTTCGGAAGATCTGTTGCAGAACAGTTTCACAACATAGTGATAACCGGAGCGAATTGGCTTCGCTCCGGTTCCGGGCAACAGTGCACGGGTCAGGCGTTGGCGCCGCCGTCGATGGTCAGTGCAGCGCCTGTTACAAAGCGCCCTTCGGGACCTGACAGCCAGGCGACCATGCCGGCAATCTCTTCAGCCTTGCCGAAGCGAGGCGTCGCCATTTTCTGTCGCTGGTGCTCGGCGTGCGGACCGCTGGCCGGGTTCATATCGGTATCGGTCGACCCGGGATGAACGACGTTGGCGGTGATGCCGCGCGAACCGAGGTCGCGCGCCAATGCCTTGGTCAAGCCAACCAATGCCGCCTTGCTGGCCGAATAGGCGCTGAGGCTGGTGTCGGTGACACGCTCCGCCAGATTGCTGCCGATCGAAATGATCCTGCCGCCCTCGCCCATATGCTCGACTGCCGCCTTCGAGGCCACGAACGGGGCTCTGACATTGACCTCCATGGTCTCATCGAAGTCGGCGAGCGGCAAGGTGTCGATCGGCGCGGCGCGCCAGATACCGGCGCTGTTAACGAGGATGTCGAGCCGCCCGAAAGCCCTCACCGCCTCGCTGACCGCCTCCTGGATTGCGGCGGCGTCGCGATTGTCGGCCTTGATGGCGATGGCGCGACCGCCGGCTGCCTCGATTTCCCTAACGACCGAGCGGGCCTTCTGCTCGCCGTTCACGTAGGTGAGCGCGACACGGGCGCCGTCGGCCGCGAGCCTTCGCGCAATCGCCGCGCCGATGCCGCGGCTGCCGCCGGTGACGAGCGCCACCTTGCCGTTCAAGCCTTTGGATGACATTTTTGTTCTCCATTTTGTAAGGATCGATACATAAATATCTGTCAGCCTTGCCCGCATACGTCAACTGATTTATGTATCAATCAATACAGAAAAGGATGCCATGCCTGAACGAGGACGCCCCCGCACCTTCGATCGAACCGCCGCCTTGCGGCGCGCAATGGAGGTGTTTTGGACCAAGGGCTACGAGGGCGCATCGGTGAGCGACCTGACGGCGGCGATGGGCATCAACTCGCCCAGCCTCTATGCCGCCTTCGGCAGCAAGCAGGCGCTGTTCCTCGAGGCGGTCGAACTCTACACGCAGGTCGAAGGCACCGATATCTGGTCGGCGCTGGAGAAGGCGCCGACCGCACGCCAGGCGATCGAGCGTTTCTTGCGTCAGACGGCCAAGGCCTATTCGCAGACCGATCGTCCGCAAGGCTGTCTGATCGCGCTCGGCGCACTGCACCAGGACTCAAGTCGCGGCCCCATCTGCGATGACCTGCGCCGCCGCCGAGCCGAGAGCCGCGCGGCCCTGCTGAAACGGCTCGAACGTGGCGTGGCGGAAGGCGAACTGCCGCAAGGCTTCGATAGCAGCACGGCTGCGACCTTCTACGCGACCGTGCAGCATGGCATGTCGATCCAGGCGCGCGACGGCGCATCGCGCGCGGCGCTTCTGGCGACGGTGGCCGGGGCCATGGCGGCGTGGAAGGCGATGGCCGGCACGGACGCGGCGTGAGACACCGGCCGCATGGCAGCCGGATTCTCGGTCAAATCAATGCAGCAGCGACGGTTCCCGGTGTTCGGCAACGAAGCCGACTGCGCGCGCGACCACGCCCTTGTCGGCGAGAATGCGGCGATGACCGAGCCCGTCGGCCCAGTAAAGTCGCACATGGTCGCCGGCGCCGGCATAGAGCCTTGCATGGTCGGCTGACACTTCGCGGTCATCCGGCGCATGGATGACCAGCGTTGGCACCGGCGTGCTGGCAAGCTGGCGATCGCCGACGAAATCGTGCAGCGGCCGTCCGGCGATGTGTTCGACCCGGTCGGCCATGGCGGCCTGCGAGCGCGGGCCGACACGGAGCATGCGGCTGAAATCGTTGAAGATCGCCGGCAGGGAACTCGGCGCCGCGATCAGCACCAGCCGCCCGGCCGCCAGCGGCGGAATGTTCTTGACCGAACCGACGACGGCATTGGCAGCAACGGCACCGCCGAAAGAATGGCCGACGATCGCCACGAACGGGCCGAACCATTCGCCGGCGAGCCGTGCGGCTTCGACAGCGCTGACCAACGTCAGCCGGCGGCCCTGCGATTGGCCATGGCCCGGCAGGTCGAGCGAAACAACCTTGTAACCGGCGTCACGGTAACCCTCGATCAGCGTGCGCATATATTCGGTGCGCGAACGCCAGCCATGGATGACGAGCACCGTACCGGCGGCCACCCTGCCCGGCTCTGGCCTGAACTCATGCACCATGACGCAGCCGTTTTTGGTCTTCAGCCGATGATGGCGGGCCTCGGCCATGAAGCCGGCCGCGCGGTCGACGGCGCGTCGCTCGCCCTCGCTGAGAACCTTGGCGTTCGGCGTGCGGCAGAACAGTTCGAACGCAGCGCGCCCGGTAAGGCGGGGGGCCACGTGCTCGGCGGCAGCAAACACGCCCCGGATGACCTTCAATCCAAATGATGCCATAGTGGCGATCCATCCATTCGTTCAAGCATGAACATAATAGTTCAAACATGAACATTAAACAAGAGCTACCCTGGGACAACCCGCGTTTTCGCAACTGGGTCGCGGTGGCGCGCGCCTGCCACGTGCTGGAGCGCACGCTGGCGGTGAAGCTCGCGCCGCTGGATCTGAAGCCGGCGCAGCTCGACGTGCTGATGAACCTTTACCGCCATCCCGGCATGTCGCAGCACGATCTCGCCCGCCGGCTGCTGGTCGGACGCTCCAACATCACCATGCTTTTGCCGCAACTCGAAACACGCGGCCTGCTGCGCCGCGAAGGCGATCAGAAGGACAAGCGGGTGCTGCGGCTGACCTTGACCGAAGCCGGCACGGAACTGCTGATGCAGGCGCTGAAGGTCCATATGGCACTGATCGAGAAGGCAATGAGCCAATCGACGCCGGAGCAATGCGACATGATCGGCGAGCAGATGCGCAAGATTGCCGACGTGCTCAAGGAAGCGTGACCGGAGCATCGGACCCAAAAAGCCTGCCCTCGGGCCTGACCCCGGGGGTGGAAACCGGTTTTTGGAAAATCCGATGCTCAAACAAAAGGATGGAGCTCGCGGAGCGATCCGCTCACCACATCGACTTTTTCGCGCGCTCCGGCCATTCCCTGTCATACGCCTCGCCGTCGATGCCTTTCCGGCTGGTGATTTCCAGGATTTTTCCGGGTGTCGGCAGCGACTTCGGGTCGACATGCCTTGCCGGGTTCCAGAGTTCCGACCGATGGACGGCGCGAGCGCACTGGAAATAGACCGAATCGACATCGATGACTGTGACTGAGCGCGCCGGCTTGCCGTCGACGCTGAACGAGGCGCAGAGCGCGGCATCCGCGGTGATATGGGCGCGGCCGTTGACGCGCAGTGTCGTGCCGGAACCGGGTACCAGGAACAAAAGGCCGACGCGCGGATCGCGAAGGATGTTGCGGAGCGAATCGGCACGGTTGTTGCCGCGCCGGTCCGGCATCATAAGGGTTTTCGGATCATGGATGCGCACGAAGCCGGCGCGATCGCCGCGCGGTGAGCAGTCCAGCCCTTCCGGCCCACTGGTCGCGAGCGCGGCAAAGGGCGAGGCCTCGATGAAGGCGGCGTATTCGGGAATCACATGGTCGAGTTCCTTGACCAGAGAAGTCTCGCCGGGCAGGCCATAGAGCGCTTCGAGCTGTTCGACCGTGGTGATGATGGACATGTTTTCGTCTCCGAATATCCGCCGCCGCTACTCCATGTCCGTGACGCCTTCGCGACGATGGATCGTTGCGAGCTAGCGATCGCGGCTCAGCCCTTTTTCCTCGAGCTCGGCGAGATAGGCGGCCCAGCGTGCGTCCTTCTCATGGCCCAGCGTATGCAGGTAGTTCCAGGTGAAGATGCCGGTATCGTGGAAATCGTCGAAGGTGATGCGGACGGCATAGTTGCCGATCGGTTCGATCTTCAGGATCGCGACGTTGCGCTTGCCGGGAACGGTGACGCGCTGTTCGGGCGAATGGCCCTGTACTTCGGCCGATGGCGAGGCAACGCGCAGAAACTCCGCCGGCAGTTCGAACGGCTGATGGTCGGGGAACGTCACGGTAAGCAGCCTGCGATCCTTCGAGACCCTGAGTTCCTTCGGCGCCGTCATGGTGATAAGTTCCGCATCATCTGCCCTTCCCCTACGCCGCTTCGCGCAACGGGGAAAGGCTGCGTCGAGACTTCCGACACAATCTGTCGGCGACGCGATGTTAGCACGGATCGAAACCTATTATCTTGAATGGCAGGTTGGATCGTATCACATAGCCATATATAACGATGCCGTTCGCAGCCACGGGAAACGCACTCGCATGGACATGATCGATCCTTTTGGTCGCACG
The DNA here is from genome assembly GCF_007830515.1 of Mesorhizobium tianshanense. Classification (GTDB taxonomy): domain Bacteria; phylum Pseudomonadota; class Alphaproteobacteria; order Rhizobiales; family Rhizobiaceae; genus Mesorhizobium; species Mesorhizobium tianshanense. The sequence continues at coordinate 9,560 of NZ_VLKT01000010.1, read as the reverse complement.
ATCAGCTATCTGCGCGTATCGGTCACCGACCGCTGCGATTTCCGCTGCACCTATTGCATGGCCGAAGACATGGCGTTCCTTCCCAAGAAGGATCTGCTGTCGCTCGAAGAGCTCGACCGGCTTTGCACGGTCTTCGTCGAAAAGGGTGTCAGGAAACTGCGTCTTACCGGCGGCGAGCCGCTTGTACGCAAGAACATCATGCATCTGGTGCGCCGGATTGCCCGCCATCTCGAAAGTGGCGCTCTGGAAGAACTGACGCTGACCACCAACGGATCGCAGCTTTCGCGCTTTGCCGCCGAGCTTGCCGATTGCGGGGTCAGGCGCATCAACGTCTCATTGGACACGCTGGACCCGGAAAAATTCCGCCAGATCACCCGCTGGGGCAATCTCGACAAGGTCATGGACGGCATCGACGCCGCGCAGGCAGCGGGGTTGAAGGTGAAGCTCAATGCTGTGGCGTTGAAGGGTTTCAATGACGCCGAGCTGCCGGAGATGCTGCGCTGGGCGCACGGCCGCGGCATGGAGTTGACGGTCATCGAAACCATGCCGATGGGCGAGATCGATGCCGACCGTACCGACCAGTACCTGCCGCTGTCGCTGCTGCGCGCAGCACTTGAGCGGCAGTTCACCCTGACCGATATTTCCTACAAGACCGGCGGCCCTGCCCGCTACGTCCACGTTGCCGAGACCGGTGGCAGGCTCGGTTTCATCACGCCGATGACGCATAATTTCTGCGAGAGCTGCAACCGCGTCCGGCTGACCTGCACCGGCACGCTCTACATGTGCCTCGGCCAGGAGGATGCCGCCGACCTGCGTGCACCGTTGCGTGCATCCGAAGGCAACGAGCTGGTCGCCGAGGCCATCGACGAAGCCATTGGCCGCAAACCCAAGGGTCATGATTTCATCATCGACCGCCGCACCAACCGTCCATCGGTGTCGCGGCACATGAGCGTCACCGGCGGCTGATTTCTTCGCCGATTTAGTGCAAGATCGCCTCCGGTCGTCGGCTGAGAGGTGATGGTTTGAAGCATTTCTTTTCGATCTTGGCGTTTTTGGCGGCGATCGCGACGACCGACGCGGTCGCCGCGCCGTTCACTTATACCAATGCGCGCTTTGGCACCGTCTGCACCTTTCCCGACGAGATTTTCACCGATCGCCTGCCAGAGCCGGAGAATGGCGACGGGCAGCAATGGCTCAGCGCGGACGGCGCCAGCCTGATCTGCTCCGGCATCTTCAACATCGATCACGACACCCCGAAAGGTTTTGTTGCCGCTGAGAAATCCAGCGAAGGGCCGAGCTACAAGATCACCTACAGCAGGACCGGCAAGGACTGGGCGGTGCTGTCGGGACTCAAGGACGGGACCATCTTTTACGAGCGTCGTCTGTTCGGAAAGGACGGCGTCATCCGCAGCGTCTGGATCAATTACCCGCCGGCTCTGAAATCGAAATACGACCCATTGGTTGGAATGATAGCTGACAGCCTCAGGGGTCCGTGAACATTTCGGTCACGCCCAGAAAAAGTCCAGTCCGCAAGCGGTTGCCGGATTTACCGCGAAACGTTCCAGCCTGGCGTTCCGCTCCGGAGCGGCGAAAAGGCTGTGGTCCAGCCCTTTGACGTTGCGGTTTTGTGACCGGCTGCTACAGGCTTGATGCAAAGCACAACTGGTAACGTCCTTTGCTTCTTTCGCCAAATCTGCGCGGCGCGCTGTTCATGGTGGTGGCCATGATTGGTTTCACCCTAAACGACGCGATCACCAAATTCGCGTCGGAATCCATGAACATGGCGCAGGTCATGCTGATCCGCGGCGCCTTTGCTTCGCTTTTCGTAGGCCTGCTTGCCTGGCAACGCGGTGCGCTTGCCTTCCCCGGCTCAATGCTGCAGCCGATGGTTGCGGTGCGCGTTGCCGGCGAAGCCGGTGCTACGGTGTCGTTCCTGGTTGCTTTGGCGCATCTGCCGATCGCCAATGTCTCAGCCGTGCTGCAGGCGCTGCCGCTGGCGGTGACGATGGGCGCAGCACTTGTGTTCAATGAAGGCGTCGGCTGGCGGCGCTGGCTGGCCATCGCCATCGGTTTTGCCGGCGTGCTGATCATCGTGCGGCCCGGCTTCGAGGGATTCAGTGTCTATTCGCTGCTGGCGCTCGCCTGCGTCATCTGTTGTGCGGTGCGTGACCTTGCCACCAAGCGGATACCGCAAGCCATTCCGACATTGCTGGTGTCGACCGCCACGGCACTCGCCATGACGGTGCTGGGGGCGGCACTGCTTTCGCCAATGGGTGGATGGACACCGATGGCGGGAAAAAGCACGGCGCTGCTGGCACTGGCGGCAGTGCTCGTGGTCACCGGTTACCAGTTCATCATCATGGCGATGCGGGTCGGCGACATCTCGTTCATCGCGCCGTTCCGCTACACAGCCCTGCTCTGCTCGATCCTGCTTGGCCTGTTCATCTTCGGTGACGTCCCCGACCTGCCGATGATACTCGGCGCCACCGTCATCGTCGGCTCCGGTCTCTACGCACTTTACCGGGAACGCATCGTCGGCCGGCAAAAGACCGCCGCCGAAAGCGCTGGACCTGATATGGCACCGGACGGCATATAGATGAGCCCCGAGGGTCGCTGGAACCTGACGATTTGGGGCAGCGAGGCGGACGATGAACCGAGACATTGCAGGGATCATTCTGGCCGGCGGCCAGTCGCGGCGAATGGGCGGCGGGGACAAGAGCCTGCTTACTCTGGGAGGCCGCAGCGTACTCGACCAAGTCGTAGCGCGTCTTGCCCCGCAGGTCGGACCGCTGGCGCTGAGCGCCAACGGCGATCCGACACGCTTTGCGGGGTTCGGACTGCCGGTGCTTGCCGATACGGTTGAGGGTTACGCAGGACCGCTTGCGGGCATTCTGACCGGCCTCGAGTGGGCATCCATGGCTTGCAACGGGGTCGTCACTGTCGCCGGCGACACGCCGTTCTTTCCCGAGGATGTGGTCGGGCGGCTGGCCGCGGTAGTCAAACAACGTCCCGGCGCGATCGCTGTCGCCAGTTCGGGTGGCAAGCGGCATCCGACATTCGCGCTCTGGCCGCTTGGTCTGCACGACGCCTTGCGCCGTTTCCTGGTCGATGAAGACAATAGGCGGGTCTCCGCCTTCATCGAGCGGTACGGCGTTGTCGATGTCGAATTTCCGATGTGGAGCTCTGGTGGGCACGAGATCGATCCTTTCTTCAACATCAATACGCCCGACGACCTTGCCGAAGCCGAACGTCTGCTGCAGAGCATGGAGCCATGATGAGACGCGTCTTCGGCATCACCGGCTGGAAGAATTCCGGCAAGACGACACTGACCGAAAAGCTGGTCGCCGAATTTGCTCGGCGTGGCTGGAAAGTCTCGACGGTGAAACATGCCCATCATGATTTCGACATCGACAAACCAGGGGCAGACAGCTTTCGCCATAGGCAGGCCGGGGCCACGGAAGTCGCCATCGTATCGGACAGGCGCTGGGCGCTGATGCACGAATTGCGCGACGAGGACGAGCCGACGCTGGACGCGATCCTGTCGCGGCTCGGCACCTGCGATATCGTGCTGGTCGAGGGTTACAAGCGCGAGGCGCATAGCAAGATCGAAACGCGGCGGCTGGAGGCCAAGGACCGGGCACCGCTTTCGGCAAAGGATCCGCATATAGTCGCCATCGCAGCCGACTTCGCCGTAGCGGGCGAAAACCTGCCAGTCTTCGATCTCGACGACACGAAATCGATAGTCGACTTCATCGAGCGCACGACAGGTTTGGCGCGCTGAGGGTTGCCTAAGGAGCATTCGGCAGCCCTCTCTTTCCGTTACCGTGCCTGCCCCAGCGTCAGCATTATCCGCGAATGCAAAATCCCGAAGGCAACGGTTTTGCAGTTGCTTTTTCTCGGAAAAGAGTGGGAGTATCGAGCCAGCGGGCGGTCAAAAGCACCGCCCACAGAGCCGTTTGGAACGACGGCCGGGACACATAGAGAGGACCATCATGCGTATTGCACTGCGTATAGCGCTCGCCGCATCGGCCGCGCTGCTGACGCTTGGCGTTGCCCAAGCTCAGGAAAAAACCCTCAGGATCGGCACGGAGGGTGCCTACCCGCCATTCAACAACCTGACCGCCGATGGCAAGCTCGAAGGCTTCGACATCGACATCGCCAAGGCGCTTTGCGACGAGATGAAGGTGACGTGCACGTTCGTCGCGCAGGATTGGGATGGCATCATCCCGGCGCTTCAGGCCGGTAAGTTCGACGCCATCATCGCCTCGATGTCGATCACGCCGGAGCGTGCCGAGAAGGTCGACTTCACCAACAAATACTACAACACGCCACCGGCGATCGTCGCGCCCAAGGACAGCGACATCAAGGGCGTAACCAAGGAGGACCTGGCCGGCAAGACGATCGGCGTGCAGGGTTCGACGACGCATTTCAACTATTCGACCGCAACCTACACCGACAGCACGATCAAGCCCTATCCGACCGCGCAGGAATACCAGCTCGATCTGGCCAATGGCCGCGTCGATGCGGTCAACGACGATATCACCGTTCTCGAAGGCTGGCTTGCCACGCCGGACGGCGCCTGCTGCAAGCTGATCGGTGCGATCACGCCTGACATCAAGATCCATGGTCCGGGCGCCGGTATTGCCGTGCGCAAGGGCGAAACCGAGCTGGTCAATCAGTTCAACGCGGCGATCGATGCCATCCGCGCCAATGGAAAGTACAAGGAAATCAACGACAAGTACTTCAAATACGACGTCTACGGCGGCGAGTCCTGATCCCTCCGGATTGACGGCGAACGGCGGGACATTCCCGCCGTTCGCACAACAAGCGGCGCACGAGGGGTGACACCGCTGCTCTCAAAGAGCCAATAAGGGAGACCAGGCAGGCGGATGCAAAGCGTTTGGACGCTGCTCAGTTGGGGACCCGAAGGCTGGCTCGACGACATCGCCTACGGCGTTTTCATCACCGTCTCGCTTGCAGCCGCGACCCTGCCCGTCGGTCTGGTGATCGGCTTTCTGGTCGCATTGGCCAAGCAATCCGGTGAGCCGTCGCTGCGGCTGGCCGGCAATATCTACACCACGATCTTTCGTGGACTGCCCGAACTGCTGACCCTGTTCATCATCTTTTACGGCGCGCAAGTCGGCATCCAGCAAATAATACACCTGTATGATCCGACCGCCTCGGTCGAAGTGAATGCTTTTGTCTCCGGCATGATCGCGCTCGGCGTCGTCTTCTCGTCCTACGCCAGCGAGGTCTTCCTCTCCGCGTTCCGCGCCATCCCGAAGGGACAGTACGAGGGCGGCTATTCGGTTGGCCTGTCGGGCTGGCAGACGATGCGGCTTGTGGTGCTGCCGCAGCTTATCCGTATCGCGCTGCCGGGTCTTGCCAATCTGTGGCTCATCCTGCTCAAGGACACCGCCCTGGTGTCCGCCATCGGTCTTACCGACATATTGCGCCAAGCGGGCGTCGCCGCCCGCGTCACCAAGCACGCCTTTTTGTTCTTCGGTGTTGCCGCTCTTATCTATCTGCTCCTCGCCATCATATCGTCCTTCGGCATCAACGCGATCGAACGTGCGGTCGGTCGCCAGCAGGTGCAGCGATGAACGTAGCCGCCGCCAAAGTCGACCGACCGCCGGCTCTGCCACGCGGCTGGCCCCGGCAACGCGTTCTCGGCTACGGGCTGGTCTGTCTGTGGATCGTTTTTCTCGCCGGGATCGCCGCCTATCTCGTTGTCGCCTGGAACGGCGAACTTTTCGCGAAGTACGCGCCGTCCTATGTGACGGGCCTTGGTGTGACGCTGTTGCTGGTCGCCATCTCGATCGTGCTCGGCGCGATCCTGTCGGTGCCGATCGCCTATGCCCGCATGTCGAAGAACCGGATTCTTTCGGGTCTGGCTTATGCCTATGTCTATTTCTTTCGCGGCACGCCGCTGCTGGCCCAGACCTTCCTTGTCTATTACGGCGTGGGCTCCTTCCGGCCGCAACTCGAGATGGTCGGCCTCTGGGGTTTTTTCCGCGAGGCGTTCAACTGCGCAATCTTCGCCTTCTCGCTCAACACTGCCGCCTATCAGGCCGAAATCCTGCGCGGCGCGATCCAGAGCGTACCCAGGGGCCAGTGGGAGGGTGCCGCCTCGCTCGGCCTGCACAAATTGCAGACGATGTGGAAGATCATCCTGCCGCAGGCATTGATCGTGGCGTTGCGACCCTACGGCAACGAGATCATCCTGATGATCAAGGGCTCGGCGATCGTCGCCATCATCACCGTCTATGACCTGATGGGCATCACCCGGCTCACCTATTCGCGCACTTTCGACTTCCAGTCCTATGTCTGGGCGGCGATCATCTATCTGATCATTGTCGAGATACTGCGCCACGCGGTCGAATGGATCGAACGGCGCATCACGATCCATCTGCAACGCTGACTCCCATAGCCTCGCCTGATCCGCTAAGAAGGCCGGAAAGCTGGCTTCTAAGGGATTCGAAAACATGGCATCGGTGGCATTTCTGGGTCTTGGCGTCATGGGCTATCCAATGGCCGGACATCTCAGGAACAAGGGCGGCCACGACGTCACCGTCTACAACCGCACCAAGGCAAAGGCCGAGCAATGGGTTGGCCAGCATGGCGGCAGTGCTGCCAAGACGCCGGCCGAAGCGGCCGACGGCAAGGACTTTGTCTTTTCCTGCGTCGGCAATGACGACGACCTGCGTGCGGTGACGATCGGGGCCGAGGGTGCCTTCCAAACGATGAAGAAGGGAGCGATCTTCATCGACAACACCACGGCTTCGGCCGAAGTCGCGCGCGAACTGGCGGAGAAGGCGCAAGTGCGCGGATTTTCGTTCCTCGACGCACCGGTCTCCGGCGGTCAGGCAGGCGCCGAAAACGCTGTGCTGACCGTGATGGTCGGCGGCGAGCAAAAAGCCTTCGACGAGGCGAAGCCCGTCATCGATGCCTATGCCCGCATGGTCGGGCTGATGGGCCCGGCCGGTGCCGGCCAGCTCACCAAGATGATCAACCAGATCTGCATCGCCGGATTGGTGCAAGGATTGGCTGAGGGTATTCATTTCGGCAAGAAGGCCGGGCTCGACATCGAAAAGGTCATCGAGGTGATTTCCAAGGGCGCCGCCGGATCGTGGCAGATGGAGAACCGTCACAAGACGATGAATGCCGGCAAATATGATTTCGGCTTCGCCGTCGATTGGATGCGCAAGGACCTCGGCATCTGCCTGGCGGAAGCCGACCGCAACGGTGCCAAGCTGCCGGTGACGGCACTTATCGATCAGTTTTACAAGGACGTGCAGGCGATGGGCGGCAAGCGCTGGGATACGTCCTCGCTGCTGGCACGATTAGAAAAATAGGTTTTGCCGTGGCCGAGCTTTCGCCGCAATCCAGCGCCGAGGAGATCGTCGCCCATCTGCGCTCGATCGGCTCGGAGGAGAACCGCCGCGGCATGCTGCGCTATGGCATCAAGATCGAACGTGCGCTTGGTATCTCGCACGGCGTGCAGAGGCAGATCGCCAAGAAAATCAAGCGCAACCATGAGCGTGCCTTTGAGCTATGGCAGACAGGCCTCATGGAAGCGCAGTTCATCGCTTCCGTTACGGCCGATCCGAAGCGGTTCTCTGCCGCGGATGCGAGACGATGGGCGGCGACTTTCGATTCTTGGGATGTCGTCGACGGCGTCTCCGATCTCTTTGTCGACACCGATTCCTGGAGGGAACTGGTAGGCGAGTTCGCGGCCGACGAACGGGAATTCGTTCGGCGCACGGCCTTTGCCATGATGGCCTGGTCGGTCGTCCATCGGAAGAAAGAACCCGAATCGACTTTCCTCGACTTCCTGTCGATCATTGAAGCGCATGCCACCGACGGCCGAAATTTTGTGAAGAAGGCGATAAACTGGGCGCTTCGTTCGATCGGCAAGCGATCGATGAGTTTGCACGGCCCTGCCCTTGCCCTGGCACAGAAGCTGGCGGTCTCGACCGACAAGACGGCGCGCTGGATCGGCAAGGATGCGGCAAGGGAACTTTCCAATGCCAAGACGCTCGAGCGGCTCGCCAGGAAAGGCTAACGAGAGCCAAATCCGCTTTACGGACGTAACGCGGTCGACGCGTGCCGATTTCGAGAAACTGTTCGAGCAGCCTGGCGCACCAAAATACTGCTGGTGCATGGCCTGGCGCCGTCTGGAAAACCGCGAGCATGCATCCAATGATGAGAGGAGACGGGGCGTGATGGCGCTCATCGAAGCCGGCACGCCGGTCGGCATTCTCGCCCATGCCGAAGGCAGGACCGTCGGCTGGTGCTCGGTGGCTCCACGCGAGACCTATCGCAAGCTGTCGCGGCAGCAGGACGATACCGAGGCGGGCATATGGTCGATCGTCTGCTTCTACGTGCCGAAGGCGTCGCGCGGCAGTGGGCTGGCAAGCGCCCTCCTCGACGCGGCCATCGATCACGCCTTCGCCAACGGCGCCAGGACAATCGAGGCCTATCCGGTCGACAAGGCTTCGCCGAGCTACAGATTTATGGGATTTCGAAACATGTTCGTGGCCCGCGGATTCCACGAGATCGGCATGGCTGGCTCGCGCCGGCATGTGATGCGGCTCGAACGTTGACGCTGTCGGCGACGGCAGCTTTACTCGATGTCGAATGGGAGCACACGATGAGCAATCGTCTCAAATCGACAGCGGCGCTGGCGGCGATGCTGATTTCCATCACGGCGGGCAGCGCTTCCGCCGAAACCACGCACATACTCTGGAAGGATCTGCGCCCGGCGACCCAGCCCGCCTCCGAAAGCGTGGGATTGCCGATGATCGCGGCAAAAATGCCTGATCGTGGGGAGACGCTGTCACTCAATCTGCAGGACAAGACGGTCCAACTGGCGGGGTACGCGCTACCGATCGATCGCGAGGGCGATCTCGTCTACCAATTCCTGCTGGTACCGTGGACGGGTGCGTGCAGCCACATGCCAACGCCGCCGCCCAATCAGATCCTGCTCGTCACGCCCTCCCGCCCCTACAGGATATCGCAGGCCTACCAGCCTGTTTCCGTGACCGGCGCGCTGGAGCCGGGCATGGAGAAAAGCCAGCTCTTCCTCCTCGATGGCGCCAGCGTCATCCAGTCGGGCTATACTGTGCGCAAGGCGGAGGTGGTGAACGTTGATGCAGTGCCGGACACCATCACGCAGCCGGCAAATTCACCGTGGCGTTTTCTTAACAAAAAGAAGAACTAGTCGACCGTGAACTATCCGCAAGCCATTGATCTGGCATGTTGATTGAGGCGGATAGCGGCTTTGGAATTGCAGGATTGGCGGTTTATGAGCGCTGTTTTCCTGCAATTTGGTTTTGCGATTCCCTTGTGCTGCGGAGCGTGATTCACTCGGTTCGGCGGCGGCGAATCGAGGGGACGGCGAATGTCCAAGCCACGCGAGAAGCGCGAGACGGGAGAGCAGGATCTGTTCCGCTCCAGGCTCGATCAGATCATCAACATGAAGCACGAGCTGGTGCGGCTGGCGCAGGCGATCGACTGGCCGGTGCTGGAGGAGCGTTTCGGCGCCGTCTATTCGGACG
>NZ_VLKT01000009.1 GCF_007830515.1 Mesorhizobium tianshanense | reverse complement strand
CTCCTCCAGCACCGGCCAGTCGATCGCCTGCGCCAGCCGCACCAGCTCGTGCTTCATGTTGATGATCTGATCGAGCCTGGAGCGGAACAGATCCTGCTCTCCCGTCTCGCGCTTCTCGCGTGGCTTGGACATTCGCCGTCCCCTCGATTCGCCGCCGCCGAACCGAGTGAATCACGCTCCGCAGCACAAGGGAATCGCAAAACCAAATTGCAGGAAAACAGCGCTCATAAACCGCCAATCCTGCAATTCCAAAGCCGCTATCCGCCTCAATCAACATGCCAGATCAATGGCTTGCGGATAGTTCACGGTCGACGAAAACGTCAGGCCTGCGCCGTGATCGAATGAGAAGCCACGATGTGCGCAGCGCTGTGCGACCGCCACCAGGCAAACGTAACCGTCGCCATGCCGAATGACCTTGGATATCAGCCGCCCGTCTGGGCCGGAGACAGGTCGACATTGCGAGCGGGGATCGCGTCCATCGCCGCCAGTTTATCTGCGCACAGATCCGCCGCGCCAGGAGCACTCTTTTCCATGCCGGCAAGCTTGGTCCAGCCGCCATCGGTAATGAAGTTGTCACGCTGGTAGGATGATGTTTCCTTCAGTTTGGCCAGAGTCTGGCTCGCATCGGATGCGCTGATGAACTTTTCGACGCAGAGATTGGCAACCAGTTTGGCCCGCGCGTCTCGTGCGGAATTTTCCGCCATTTCCCTCGCGGTCCCGCCGGTCGTCCAGCCGCCGGCTGTGAAGCCGACGATCATGGTCAACACTGCGGCGCCGGCCACCGACCAGAACCAGAGTGTCTTGGACGGCCGATAGTTCTCCCAGCGTTCCGACATGGTTTGATCGTCTGCCATTGTTTCCCCTTTCCGGCTACACGCCTCGTTTCAGATTGCAGCAAATCGAGAATATCGGCTCAGATTTGCTGCTCATTTGCGCAATCGACAAGCGCGATCGACGCGTGACTTGGGGCTTGTTGCCGAGCCTGTGTAAGCCACGCCTCGCGATAGTCTTGCGACATTCCTCTCATTGCTAATCGCGCGGCCGCAGTGATTTCGTACGCGCCGCAGCGAGCGCACTGGAACTCGGCCTTTCGCGGCATGATGTCTGCTGCCAGCGCTGTTCCGCTGCATACTGGACAAATCGACGGGTAATACTTCCTGGTCTCCTCGGCCGGCAGAAGATTCATCACGCAATCGCCCTCGAAAATTCGGCAGTTGAACGGGGCTCCTTGGATACAAGTTGCGGCCCTCGCTCATTGACCGATTTGACAGCGCTGATATTGAGAAATCCCACAAAACGCTTCCGTTTCAGTTCGGCATACATTCAGCTTTTCCCCTCTGGTTATTCGTGGCGGCTGCAAACCGATCAACCCCTTATCCTGGGTCGCAAGTTCCTCCGGCTTGCGACTTCGATTTGCTTTGCTTCCTTCTCGAGTCGCTCGGGCGCGGCAGGTCCCATCAGCGCGTAAGCTGTGCCGCCCGCCTGCCAATAAACGGTCGGAACGCGACCGTCCGTCGCTGAAGTTGGAGGAACAGCGTCTTCGCCATTCATCGGTGCTGCTACCAGTGTGATCCGGCCAAGGCTCGGAGTTTCGGCTGTCACGACAAGGCTCTGCTTTCCGTTCCAAGGCTGCACCTGAACATCCGTCACGTGCCAGGCTGATGGAAGTTCGGGCAGGCTGATGTTGATGGCGCCGACCAATCGCTCGATCTTGTCCTGCTTCGGCTCACTCCCATTCGCAGGGTCGGCATTCAGCTGTGCGACACGCAACGCGTCACGCGCTGCAAGGATGAAGTTCTCATCTGCCATTTGTCCGCTCTGGCGAAATGGCTCGATCAACGAGTTTGCTGACCAACCCAATGCAATGAGCAAGACGGCCGCCATTTGCAATCTGAGCGCGGCAAATACCCTCCGCCGTCGAAACGCACCTTCCAGCTGCTTTGCTCTGTCCAAACTCGCGCGAGGCGGAAACAGCCGCTGGGGTTGAACAGAGCGCAGGGCATCCATGCGTTGCGCTTCAGCAAACACTTCGGCAGCCAGTGATGGTTGCAGCGCCAGCCGAGCCTGAACGTCAGATCTCTGAGAGGGCGACAGCTCGCCGTCAATGAAGCGACTGATCTCGTCGTCGGAAATGCTATTATCTAGCGACATGACGGCCTCCGACTACTTTCAGATGAGGCGACTGGCTGCTCACATTTTCCATGCTACTTTTGAGGGCAGCTCGTGCTCGGCTCAGCCGGGACATGACGGTTCCTGCCGGTACACCGAGCACCTCGGCGGCGTCGGAGTAGGTGAAGCCCAAAACTCCAACCAGATGGAGAACTTCAGCCTGTTCGGTCGGCAATCCGGCCAGCGCCTTTCTCACATTGGAAAGCTCTACGCTGTGCTCCTGCGATGGCAGCAACAACGGGTCAGACAGCTCCGCATAGCACTCGAGGCGACGCTTTTCAGCTTTGGCGCGGGTGACACCCGTCAGAAACGTATTGCGCACAATGGTGATGAGCCAAGGAAGTAACGGGCTGGAAGTGTCATAGGTGCGGGCCAAGGCGAGGGCGCGTGCAAGCGCCTCTTGCACCAAGTCATCAGCGTCTGAATCGTTGCGCGTGAGCACTCGACCATAGCGCCAAAGATCCTCCAAATGTGGAGTGACGTCGAAACTCGCCTTCATATGCTGTATACTGAGACGGTCCAGAAACTATTCCAACCCACTTGGCTTTTTCTCGGGAAGCTCTGTATCCAAAAAAGTCGCCGACAGACCGTCGATCTCATTGATCCTGCTCGGCAACGTGCAAATCCGGACAACTTACGTGAACATGTGCGACGCCCAGAATTGTGTCTCACGTGTTGGCCTGATCGAGATTGCAGGGCTTACGAGGCGCGAGCGTCAATAGCCTGGTCCCTAACCGGGAGCCGCCAATAGTCGACAGAGTTCCCCTTGGCCGTTGGCAACGCGGGTTCTTCTGCTTAGGCAAGCTATTTGCAGGTCCCGCTCGCCTTCAAGGCAGCGGTAAGCCCCATTGGGGAATAGACATACTGGGTTTGCGTGCCTCTCCAGGAGGTGGCGGACAGCTTCATTCTGCTGCCGGCCCGCATGGCATTGACCATTGATCGATCCTCATCGGCGCTTTGCAGCCAAGCCTTGTTGTCTTGAGTAAACATTGAGAAGTGCTGGTTTGCAATCACCACACCGATGTCTGTACCTGGCTTGAGCCGATACCCCATAACGGCTTCCAGCTTGCTCTTCGTCTGGCATCTGCGAGACCATGAAGAAATTTTCGCCATGATCGACATCTGTGGGTACACTGGAAAGCGGGACAGTCAAGGCAAAGCACCTTGTTGTGTCAGAGCGGTAGGAATAGACGCCCCAAGCGCCGTGCTGAGAGAGGAGTGTGGGTGAGGCTTGCGTCCAAGTGGCGGAAAGCGCCAAAGATGCGACGGTCACACCAGCTGTTTTGAAGATCATCGTTTCCTTTCCTGCTCTATTGCCTCATGGCGTGGGCCAACGTGGGCTTCGATGGACAACATGCCGCTTTAATAGTCTCGGATCGCGACAAGCCGGTCTCCCCTTATCGTGGCGATAACGAGACGGGACGCCTGAGGATAGTATCTCGGCAAAGCAGTCGCTTGATGAGTCAGTGTCGCGCCATCAAGTCCACACAACTCGCCTCCGAGTAATCGGATATGATCCTCCTTGCCGTCCACCACAGCTATGTAGTCTCCGTCGTATGGGTAGCCGATTAGCCCAATCTCTTCATATTCTTCCAATTTCCGCATCAGCGTTCGCCTCGAATGCAGTCCAAAAACACGTATGGTCAGTGCGAGATCCTTGCCACAGCGCCGCGGGTACCACGAGAACGGCCCGGCACCACCCCAGCAGGATGCCGGGCCGTAAGGAAGTGCCCTGCAGCTGCACTTCCTCGAACGAGATCGGCGTTAACGACCATCAGCTAGCTATCTCACCTGCTAGTGAGAGCCGCGAAGCGGAACCCTGCAACGGAGCGGTCCAGCGGTTACGGACAGGGGTATAACCGCTGGGCCTGATGGAAGCGCGCTCCTCCCGACTGCAAGCGCTGACGTCGTCGCAAAATCATCGGTACCCGCGCTGCCGCTCCCAGCATCCGACGGTGGCCTCGCTAGTTGATGCGCCACGTCGAGGTTCACCCTCATGCCGTATGTACTGAGCCTGGCCGGAAACTATTCCAGCCTGATAGCCATTTTTTCGGGAACGGTGCCGCGGGAGGCTGTTGCCCTCCATGCTGGTGGACCGTTTTGGGAAGGTATTGAAGACAAGGCTGAAGCAGCTTGGATGCGGCAACCTTTGGGGCGTTGCATGCCGAAATTGTGGCTTGGTGGTCGTCAATTCATCAGCGATGGCCAGCGATAATCGGGTAGCTGTAAGGCGTCGGTAATCTCTCTTCCGACCGCCAAACGTGCCAGCCCAGGGATTGCTAATGTTCTTATCACCAGGTTGCGTAGCAGCAGGCCCAGTCGCGTCCTTGGTGCAAAGGCTGTGGCAAATCGCTCGGCACCTTGCTGCTTTATATGGATGTAGTCTCGCAAGAATCCTTCGTACTTGAGGAAGGCCTCCTCATACCGCCCGCCAGTTCTGCAGAGTTCGCCTGCCAACACATAGGCGGAAATCATGGCCAAGGCTGAACCTTGTCCCGCTAACAGGGACACGCAAAACGCAGCATCGCCGGTCAGGGCAATGCGGCCTTGCGACCAGCTGTTCATCCTGATCTGGCTGACGCTGTCGAAATAGAGTTCGTCGGTACGATCCAACTCCTCCAGGATGCGAGGGCATTCCCATTTTCCATCGCCATAACTTTCCCGCAGCATTTACTTTTGCATGTCCAGCGCCGTTGGCAGAGGATCGCTGTCGACGGCAAAGACGAACAGAAAGAGCGTGCGGTTGTGATGCAGCGTGAAACGTCCGACCATTCGCCCCGGCCGCCCGTACATCAAATACACGTCTTCGTCGCGCGGACGGTAGCCACCGACCTCAAAAGCCGCGACTGCGTAGCCGAGTTTCTTCTCGAACCGGTGCTGAGGTCCGAAAGCCAGCCGGCGAACGCCGGAATGCAAACCATCCGCCCCGATCACCAGATCAAACTCGCGCTCGCCTCCACACTTGAATTGAACCCGCACACCAGCTGACTGTTCTTGAAGTCCGACGATCTCATTGTCGAAAATGACTTCAATCGTGTCTTTGATCTTTTCGACTAGCAATCGTGAAAGGTCGCTGCGTCCGAGCTCCGCCGGCCCTAATGGTTCACACGCGAACCAGAACGCGACTGCTCTTTGGGACTGAAGGTTTGCCCGCAGGCGGAGCGCGAAATCGCGAATGTGGCAGCCGCTAGGCCGCTCGGTCTTCGTAGGCCTCCCTATGGGGTCGCAAACTCGGCATAAGAATTCCTGCTCCCTTCGCCGAGATAACGGATGAAAGGCGGCGCAAATTGGCAGCGACTAATATTCAGAGAATTCTAGGAAGTTCCATTGGGATGAGCTGTTGAAGACGAATATTGCACATCAGAGATGAAAGCAGAGCCGGCGCGACCTTCCGTTAGGAAAAATCACAGATGCCTGTCGCTAGGATCGACAAGGCAACCGGAACCGTTCGGAACGCAGCATCGGGCCAGGCCACCGGAGATCACCTGAACGGCAGCTGGAGCCGAAGTGTTCGAGAATTCTGCTACAGGAGAAATGATAATGACTCGGCCTTTGACAGCATTTGCATTATCCGGACTTTTCTTGACAGGCACCTTCGCGGCGCTCTTCAGCCTCGGCAATCCCGGCTACCCCAGCCTTGCTCGTGCCTTCGCCGTCCAGGCGTTGAACAGCCGGTCGGCGATGATGCCGATGAAGGCGATGGCCAGCCCGGCGACGATGCCGCGGCCGGAATCGGCCTTGGACAGCGCGATGAACACCTCCTGGCCGAGGTCGCGCGTGCCGACCATGGCGCAGATGATGATCATCGCCAGCGCCATCAGGATCGTCTGGTTGACGCCGAGCATGATCTCAGGCAACGCCAGCGGCAGCTGCACGCGCAGGAACGTCTGGCGCTTGGTGCAGCCCGACACCGTTGCCGCCTCGATCAGTGCTGGCGGCACCTGCCTGAGGCCGTGATTGGTGTAGCGGATGGCCGGCACCACGGCGAAGGCGACGGTTGCGATCATCGCCGTCACGTCGCCGACCCGGAACAGCATCACCACCGGAATGATGAAGCAGAATGACGGCAGCACCTGCAGCGTGTCGATGACCGGGGTGACGATCTTCTCGACACGGTCGTTGCGCGATGCCATCAGCCCGATCGGGACGCCGATCAGGCATGCGATGAAGGCCGAGATGCCGCACAGATAGACCGTCGCCATGGTCTTTTCCCAAAGCCCGGTCACCGCGCAGAAGGCGGTCAGTGCCGCGACCAGGGCGGCCAGGCGCAGGCCGCCGAGCTGGTAGCCGGCAAGGCCGAGCAGGAACACCGCGCCCAGCCATGGAAAACCCTCGCAGAAGGCGCGCACCGGGTTCAGCACGTTGAGGATGAGCGCCACGCGGAACGCTTCGATCGTGTCGAAGAAGTTGATCGTGATCCAGCTCACCGCTGCCTTCCACAGCGGCGCGGTGGTGAGAGTCATCGCCTTCGGCAATGCCGCGAACGCAGGCACGAATAAGCCGAGCAGCGTGGTGGCGGTGAGAATGACGATGGCCAGCGTCAGATTGGGGTAGCGCCGCCAGAAGCTTGGGCTCACCTCCTGATAGGCATGGCCTTGCGCGTGATTGCGCGCGATCGCCTGGCTCAGCCGATCGAGCGCGATCGCCAGCGCGACGATGGCGAGGCCGGCTTCCATCGCCTCGCCGACCTTCAGCGCCCTGAGCGCCAAAAGCACGTCGTAGCCGAGGCCGCCGGCGCCGATCATCGAGGCGATGATGACCATGTTGAGCGCCAGCATGATCACCTGGTTGACGCCGACCATCAATGTGGGACGCGCCGACGGCAAAAGCACGCGCCACAGTTTCTGGCGCGCCGTGCAGCCGGCCATCTCGCTGAAATCGTCGATCTCGGACGGCACCCGCGACAGCCCCAGCATCGTCGCGCGCACCATTGGCGGCGTCGCGAAAATGGCCGTCGCGATCATCGCCGAGACCGGACTGTTGCCGAACAAAAGAAGCATCGGGATCAGATAGGCGAAGGTAGGGATGGTCTGCATCAGGTCGAGGGCAGGGGAGATAAACAGACTCTCCGCCCATGGCTTGCGCCACGCCCAGATGCCGACGAACAGGCCGGTGACGATGCAGAACGGCACGGCGATGGAGATCAGCCCGAGCGTCAGCATGGCGCTGGTCCATTGGCCGAACAACGCGATGTAGAGAAAACAGCCGCCAACCAGCGCGCCGAGCTTCCAGCCGCCGGCGGCGCGGCCGGCCAGGAATGCGGCAATGCAGACGCCGACCCAGGACAGGCGCGGCAGGACGATCATATCCGCGCCATGGCCGATCTTGAAATTCTTGGCGAGCAGGCTGAGCGCGAAGTCGAGCGGCACACCGAGCACCGTGGTGATCGACCGCGTCAGCCAGGACAGGTTCCGCTTCACCCAGTTCATCAGCGCGCTGACCCAGTCGGCGACGGGAATGATTGCGCTGGTCGGATAATTGACTGCCCAGGGCAGGCTGTCCTGCAGCAGGAACACGGCAAGCACGGCGGCAAGGGCGCAGGCCCAGACCACAAGCCAGATCTGAACCGGCCGCGATCTGGCCGCGCTGGTGCTTGCCGTCACCGTCATGCGCCGGCCCCATGGCGCTCGATGCCGGCCAGAAGATCGATCACCGCTTGCGGCGTGACCTCGCCGATCGGCTTGCCGGTGCCGTTGACCACCGCGAACGGCTTGCCGGCCGAGACGATATCAGCCGAAAAACTTGATATCTTGGCATCCGGCGCGACCACGCCGCCATGCTCGGTGTCGTCGCAGGCGCGCATCAGGCTTCGCGCCGAGATCACCTTGGCGCGGTCGACGTCGCGAGTGAATTCGGCGACATAGTTGGTCGCCGGGTTGACCACCAGCTCTTCCGGCGTGCCGATCTGGATGACCTCGCCGTCCTTCATGATGGCGATGCGGTCGGCCAGCCGGATGGCCTCGTCGAAATCATGGGTGATGAAGACGATGGTCTTGTGCAGCATGGTCTGCAGCCGCATCAGCTCGTCCTGCATCTCGCGGCGGATCAGCGGATCGAGCGCCGAGAACGGCTCGTCGAGAAACCAGATTTCCGGCTTGGTGGCGAGGCTGCGGGCGATGCCGACGCGCTGCTGCTGGCCGCCGGAAAGCTCGCGCGGATAGAAATGCTCGCGGCCGCGCAAGCCGACAAGCTCGATGACCTCGCGTGCCCGCTTTTCGCGCGTCGGCCGGTCCTGTCCCTGGATGCCCAGTGGAAAGGCGATGTTCTCCAGCACGTTCAGATGCGGCAGCAGGGCAAAATTCTGGAACACCATGCCCATGCGGTGGCGCCGCAGATCGATCAGCGCGGCATCGGAAATCTTGAGGAGATCCTTGCCCTCGAACTCGACCTTGCCATGCGTCGGCTCGACCAGTCGCGACATGCAGCGCACCAGCGTCGATTTGCCGGAGCCGGACAGGCCCATGATGATGAAAATCTCGCCCTGGCGGATTTCGAGGTCGACGGCGCGCACCGCACCGACCAGTCCGGCCGCAGCGACTTCCGCCATGCTGGCCTTGCCGTCGCGCTGGCGGATGAAATTGGCCGCGTTCGCGCCGAACAGCTTCCAGACGTTGCGGCAGGCAAGCTTTATCGGGCGGGCATCCTTTGGCGTGCCTGCCGCTTGCTGCACCTGTTCAGTCGTATCGGCCATGCAATCGTCCTTCTGGAATATGGGATAGAGACCCGGCCACAAGGGGCCGGATCTCGCAGTTTCCAGTTGGAACGATCACTCGGCCCAGGCTTTCCAGTCGGCTTCGTGGGCGGCGATCCAGGCAGCCGCGACCTCTTCCGGCGTCTTGCCTTCGAGGTCGATCTCGCCGCTCATCTTGTTGAGCTCGTCGGTATCGACCGTGTAATTTTTTGCGACCTTGTAGGCGACTGGCCACTTGTCCTTCATGCCGGCCCAGGAGTATTTCCAGATCTCGCCATGCGGCTTGCCGCAGTCATACTTCTCATCGGGGTTCACGCCCCATTTCGGGTCGTTGTAGCACTCCGCCGTATAGTCGGGGAATTCGACCCACTCGCCCTTGTACTTAGCCGGCGCCCAATGCGGCGAGTAGACCCACAGCATGATCGGCGCCTTGCGCTGGTAGGCCGAATCCAGTTCGGCGAACATCGCCGCGTCGGTGCCGGCATGGATGACGGTAAAGGGCAGTTTCAGCGCCGCGGCACGCTCGTCGTCAAAACCTTCCCATGTCACGGGACCGCCGAGATAACGACCGTTCGGCGCCGTTTCCGCCGTCGAGAAGGCCTCGGCGCATTTCGGGTCCTTCAGCGCCTCCCAGTTCGGCAGGCCCGGGCATTTCTCCTTCATGTATTCGGGATACCACCATTCTTCCTTGGCCTTGGGCCCGAGCGCGCCGAGGCGTTCGGTCTGCCCGGTCGCATCCGAGGCCTTCATGGCTTCGCCGGCCGTCGTGTCCCAGAACTCCAGCGCGACATCGAGGTCGCCATTGGTAAGGCCGGTGGTCAGGCTGGAGAGATAGTCGGCAGTCGGGTACTCGACCGTGAATCCAAGCTTTTCAAGAATGCCGCCGAGGATCTTTGCGTTCAGATTGACGCTGGTCCAGTCGAACAGCGCGATCTTTATAGGGTCGTTGGACTCTGGCGCGGCCGCATAGGCCGACGGCGTCAGTACGCTTGCCGCGGCAAGCGCCAAGGCTCCCATTGATAAACTCGAAATCATACTCCGAAGTGACATGCCTGTTCTCCTGTCAAGCTCTGGTGGAAGTTATCGTTCGTTCCCTTGTGGCGTCTTCTTTTTGATTGTGTTGGAAAAGCCGGTCGTTGCGCAAGGCCATTGGCGCAACAATGCTGCCGGAGCTGAAGCCGGCGCAGAGGGGACGATGCCCAATTCGATGAGGATGTAATGCGGGACGGGTTGCGTCATGGCTGCCGACGGGTCGCCGCGCAAGCAGCGATCCGCGTGTCGATCGCCGGTCTTGCGGCGCTCAGGAACGTGCGAGCCATCAAGGTCCCATGATCTCGGCTGTCGGTTCGGCAAGCCAGCGGCTCGCCGAAGCCATTTTCATGGGATGAAATTATATATACCAACATTCATGTCGCGCAACGGATAACGCGGCGTGGATTGTGAAATTCGAACGGCGCAGCGCCGCCCGAGTATCCTCACGACATGATCAGGCCGCCATCGACATTGATGGTCTGGCCGGTGATGTAGGCGGCGTCGCTGCTGGCCAGGAAGCTGACCAGGCCGGAAACATCCTCGCCGCTGCCGGCGCGGCCCATCGGGATGTTCCTCACCCATTCGGCCATCAGCTCGCCGGGCTTGTAGTCGCCCATCAGTCTGCCCCATGCCGCGTCATTGTAGGCCCACATGTCCGTGTCGATGATGCCGGGGCAGATCGCGTTGACGGTGATCTTCTCCTTCGCCACTTCCTTGGCGAGGCTCTGGGTGATGCCGACGACGCCGAATTTCGAGGCGGCATAGTGCGGCGTGTAGATGAAGCCCTGCCGCGCCTGGCCGGATGCGGTGTTGATCAGCCTGCCGCCGTCGCCATGCTTGCGGATGCGCGCGATCGCCTCCTGGCAGCAAAGGAACACGCCCTTGGTGTTCACCGCCATCACCTTGTCCCATTCGGCCTCGGTCATCGCCTCGATCCTGGCGATGGTGATGACGCCGGCATTCTGTACGGAGATGTCGACGCGGCCGAACTGCTGTTCGGCCAGATCATAGAGGGCGGCGACCTCGTCCTTTTTCGTCACGTCCATGCGCAGCGATGCGACCTTGGCGCCTTCCGCCTTCAGGCCGGCGGCCACCTCGTCGACGCGCGGGTCGATGGCGCTGACGACGACGGCCGCACCTTCCGCCGCGAAGCGCTTGGCCATCGCCGCACCGATGCCGCCGCTGGCGCCCGTGATGACCGCCGTCTTACCCTGGAATCGCTTCTGCATTTCTTCTCCTACCAGCAGACGAAGCCGCCATCGACGATCAGGTCGATGCCGGTGACGAAACTCGAGGCGCGGCTGGCCAGGAACACGGTCGGGCCGACCATTTCCTCCGGCGCCGCCATGCGCCCCATTGGCGTATCGCGCTCGAAGATTTTGACCTGGTCGGCGACCTCCGGCCGCTTGTTCATCGGTGTCAGCGTATAGCCGGGACTGACGACGTTGACGCGCAGGCCGCGGTCGGCCCATTCCATGGCGAGGCTCTTCGACATGTGGATGACGGCGGCCTTCGACGAATTGTAGTGCGCCTGGGTCAGGCCGCGATTTACGATCGAGCCCGACATCGAGGCGATGTTGATGATCGAGCCCTTGCGCCGCGTCAGCATTGTGCGCGCTTCGGCCTGGCAGGACAGGAACACGCCGCTGACATTGACGTCATAGAGCTTCTGCCACTTCTCCAGCGACAGCGTCTCGGCCGGCTCAGCTCCGGCGATCCCGGCATTGTTGACGGCGATGCTCAGCGCGCCAAGTTCCTTCTCCGTGCGCTCGACCGCCGCCGCGAGATCGCTTTCCGAAGTCACCGTCCCGGTCAGCACCAGCGCCTTGCGGCCAAGCGCCGTGATCTTGTGCGCCGTCTCGTCCAGTCCGCCCTTGGAGGCATGGCCGAAACAGGCGATGTCGGCGCCGGCCTCGGCCAGGCCGATGGCGATTGCTTGCCCGATGCCGCTGCCGGCGCCAGTGACGAAGGCAATGTCCCCATGAAGATCGAATAGTGTCATCGAAATGTTTCCTGTTGAGCCGCCGGTACTGCCTGGGAATGAAGGGGCGCCAGTCCTGGCTGGCGCCCCGCGCGGTCCGGTGCCTGGGAGGGTATCACCTGCTGCGCTTTATTCCGATTCCCCGGTTTTGCTCCGCCAAGCTGTCCTAGCTTGTAGCAAGTTCCATGACGGCGACGTTGCTGGCTTCGCTGCGGTCGAGAATTCCGCGCTGGCGGCCACGGCTCAGCACCAGCACGCGATGCGACAGGCCGAGCACTTCCTCTAGGTCGGAGCTTACCACCACCACCGCCATTCCGGAGCGGGCGAGGTCGGCGATGACATCGTAGATCGCCGCGCGGGCGCCGACATCGATGCCGCGTGTCGGCTCGTCCAGGATGAACACCTTGGGCGGCCGCGAAATCCATTTGGCGATGATCACCTTTTGCTGGTTGCCGCCGGAAAGCTTGCTGATCGCCTGGTTCGGCCGGCCCTTGACGCCGAGCCGGCTAATGCCGGACTCGGCGAATTTCTGCACCGCCTTCGGAAACACCCAGCCATTCGGCGCGACATGGTCGAAATTTCCGATCGCCAGATTCTCGCCGATGGTCTGCTCGAGCACCACGCCTTGCGCCTTGCGGTCTTCCGGCACCAGCACCACGCCGGCCTTGATCGCCGCTGCCGGGCCATTGAGGTGCACCGGCTTGCCGGCGACGCGCACCAAGCCGGACGAAATCGGATCGGCGCCGGCGATCGCCCGAACCAGCTCTGTACGGCCGGCGCCAATCAGCCCGGCGATACCGAGGATTTCCCCGGCCCGCACCGAAAAGCTGACATTCTGGAAACTGCGTTCCGGCGAGGACAGGTTCTCGACCTCGAGCAACGTCTCGCTGCCCGGCTCCGACAGTGGCGGGAACATCCGCTCGACGCTGCGGCCGACCATCTGCTCGACCACCGTGCGCACCGGGATGTCGGCGCGCTCATGCCGGGCGACGATGCGCCCATCGCGCATCACCACCACGCGGTCGGCGATCTGGGCGATCTCGTCCAGCCGGTGGCTGATATAGATGAACGACATGCCTTCCGTCCTGAGCTTGCGGATCTGCTGGAACAACAGCTCCGTTTCCTCGCCGCCAAGCGCCGCCGTCGGTTCGTCGAAGATCAGAAGCTCGGCATTGAGCGTCAACGCCTTGGCGATCTCGACCTGCTGCTGGGCGGCGATGCGCAACGTGCGCACCTTGCGCTCCGGCGAGACATCGAGGCCGAGCCGCTTCAACTGCGCCGATGCCCGCGCATTCATGGCCGCGCGGTCGATGCGGCCGCCGCGCATCGGCAGGCGCCCGACATAGACGTTCTCGGCAACCGACAGATCCGGCAGCAGCTTCAGTTCCTGGTGGATCATGCCGACGCCGGCGTCGATGGCCGCGGCAGGAGAGGCGGGGGAATAGGGTTTCCCCCGCCATGTGATGGTGCCGGCATCGGGTTTGGTCGACCCGGCGATGATGTTCGAAACGGTGGACTTGCCCGCGCCATTTTCTCCAAGCAGCGCCACGACCTCGCCCGGCCGCACCTCGAAGCTCGCATCGGCCAGGACCTGGACCGGTCCGTAGCTCTTGCAGAGGCCGCTGACGAAGAGCCCCAGATGCGGGGTCTGCGTATGGCTGGGGTTCAAGGACATCGTTCCGCTCGTCAATCGTCAGGGATGCCTGGTGTCAGGGATGCTTGGCGATGAACTGATCGACATTGTCCTTGGTGGTCAGCGTCGCGTCCTGCAGCTGTTCTGCGGGAATGGTTTCGCCGGCCACCAGCTTGACCGCCGCATCGACGGCAAGCCGGCCCATGCCTTGTGTCTGCTGCGTCGCGGTCACGTCGAAGACACCGCCCTTCAGCGCCTTGAGCGCCGCAACGTCGCCATCGAAGCCGGCAACCCAGACCTTGTGGCCGGGATTGGCGACCTTGACGGCCTGCGCGGCGCCGAGCGCCAGCGCGTCGGCCTGGCCGATGACGATCGACACGTCGGGATGCGATTGCAGCAGGTCCTGCGTCAGCTTGAAGCCTTCATCCTGGTGCCAGCCTTCGCTCCACAGCTCGCCGACCACCTTGATATCGGGATAGGCGGTCAGCGCTTCGCCGCAGCCCTTCGAGCGGTCGACCTCGGGCGTCGTGCCCTTCTGGCCATGGATGATGATCAGCTCGCCCTTGCCGCCAGCCTGCTTGGCGATGTAGTCGCAAACCGCCTTCGCCGATGCGACGCTGTTGGTGGCGATGAAGGTGTCGCCGGGCGCGCCGTCGGCGTTGCGGTCGACATTGATGACCGGGATGCCGGCAGCCTTGGCCGTCTTAGTCGGCACGGTGGCGGCGGTGGCGCCGGCCGGGATGTAGATCAGCGCATCGATGTTCTGCGTGATCAGGTCCTGCACCTGGCTGACCTGGGTGGCCGAATCGCCCTTGGCGTCGACGGTGATGATCTCGATGCCCTTTTCCTTGCCATAGGCTTCGACGGACTGCTTGATCTGGTTGAAGAAGTCGGCCTGCAGATTGGCGACGGCAAGGCCAAGCTTCTTGGCGTCCTTGGCCGATGCCATTTCGGACAGCCCGAGCAGCGGAATGATTGCTGCGGCAGCGAGCAGCAATGAGCGTTTGGTCAGCATGTGTTTCCTCCGTTGATGTTCAATCTGTCCTGCCGGCGCATCACGGCGCCCTCTTGGCCGAACAACTCCCAGTTTCGGATCAACCGATCCGTTTTCGCCCGGACACCCCAAGCGAATCTCATTGCGCCCAACCCTTCATTGTGCTCTGCGCCGCCATGTATCCGTGGCCACCGCCAGCGCGATCACGACGCCGATCACGACCTGCTGGATGAAAGGCGACACGCCGAGCAGGTTCAGCCCGTTGCGCAGCACGCCGATGATCAGCACGCCGACGGCGGTGCCGCCGATCGAGCCGACGCCGCCCGACAGGCTGGCGCCGCCGATCACCACCGCCGCGATCGTGTCCAGTTCGTAGCCGAAGCCGGAGCTCGGCTGGACGGAATCGAGCCGTGCCGCAAGCACGATGCCGGCAAGCCCGGCCAGTACGCCACAGATCGCGTAGACCCAGTTGGTCAGCGACTTGACCGGTATGCCGGACAGCCGGGCGACCTCGGCGCTGCCGCCGATCGCGTAGAGGCTGCGGCCGGTCGCGCGGTAGTTCAGGAAGACCGCAAAGATGATGGCCAGCAAGATCATCAGCCCGACGGTGACCGACAGGAAGCCGAAATGGCGAATGATCGACAGGCTGGTGAACCAGTCGGGAAAGCCGATGATCTGCGAGCCGTCGGTGATCATGTTGGCGAGACCGCGCGCTACCGACATCATGGCCAGCGTGGCGATGAAGGGCGGCAGTTTGGTGACGGTCACGAGCAGGCCTGAAACCAGTCCGCAAAGCCCGGCAACGACAAGCGCTGTGACGATGCCGGCGGACATGCCGAGATTGAGATGGTCCGGATGAGCGACGAAGCCCATCACCATGGCGGCGAGCGCCAGGACGGACCCGACGGACAGGTCGATGCCGCCGATCAGGATGACCAGCGTCATGCCGATCGCCATGATGCCGAGCACGGTGACCTGGTCGAGCACGTTGAGGATGTTGCGGAAGGTCAGGAACGTGTCGGTGGTCAGCGAGAGCACAAGGCACAAAAGCACCAGCCCGATCAGCGGTCCCATGGTCCCGGCGAACAGGGCCGAAAGCTTCGCGCTCGCCGCGGCCTGCGCCCCTGAGCCGGCCTTCAACTCGCTTGCATCGTTGCTCACTGCCACTTTGTCTCCTCCACCAGCAGTCCGGCGATGCGTTGCCGGCTCACTCTTGTTCACCAAGTGCCTCCCTGTGAACAATTTATCTTTGATATGCAATTTTGTTCAGCTAAACTGTTCGTCGGAAAATTGTCAAGGCCTGCCGCATCATTCCACGCCGGTTTGCGCCGCCAGGCGGTTTGCCTTACGGAAGGCGCACGAAATGCCGCGTTTCAGGTCCGGTTCCCGTCCTGCGAATTCATTTTCGCTGCTTGAGCAGGGCAAAACGGCCAAGACGAAGTAAATGTTGACCATTTTGGCTTTCATCTCGCGTTGTGGACGGTATCCTGGGCTTGAATCGTGGGCGCGCAGAACGATTTTGGATCGCTCGGCCGGATGCGCCATCTGAATGGCCTGGAAGGATCCGGACGACCGCGGGAGGGCAAAAAAGATGGCGATGACGGAGAATGACAGGGCCTCGCGCTTCCCGGATGCCGAGCTGAAAGCCCGTGCCGCGTGGCACTATTATGTCGAGGGGCTGACGCAGGAGAGGATTTCCGAAATCCTCGGCATTGGCCGCATCAAGGTGCATCGCATCCTTTCCGCGGCGCGCGAGGAGGGCGTCGTCCAGTTCCGCATTCGCGACAGTGTCGTCGAGTGCATGGTGCTGGAAGAGGCCCTGAAGCAGCGCTTCGGGCTCAGCCAGGCCGTCGTGGTGCCGTCGGCAGCCGACCGCAGCAACGCGCCGCTGATGATCGGCCATGCCGCGGGCGCCTATCTGGCCGACAATGTGAATGCCGGCGACGTCATCGCGCTAGGCTGGGGGCGGACGCTGAAATTCGCCATCAACGAATTGCCGCGGCGGCCGATCGCCAGGACGACGGTGGTCTCCATGCTGGGTGGCCTCACCCACGCCCAGCCGCTCAATCCGACCGAAAGCGCCTGGGAGTTTGCCGAAAAGATCGGTGCGGAGTGTTTTCTGTTGCCGGTGCCGGTCTATGCCGACAGGCCGGAACAGCGCGACGCCTTCATGAGCCAGCGCAGCGTTCAGGACGTCGTCTTCCGCGCGCGCCGCGCAAACATTGCCGTGCTCAGCGTCGGCTCGTTTTCAAACGACAGTCCGATCGCCAATTACGGCTTCATCAAGCCCAGCGAACTCGAGGAATTGCAGACGGCCGGAGCCGTTGGCGATATTTTATGTCATTTCATCGACGCCGAAGGCCGTCCGGTCGACCATGAGGTCAACCGCCGGGTCTGCGCCTACCCGCTGCAGGACCTGTCAGACATCCCGGCCATCATCCTGGTTTCGGGAGGGCAGGAAAAAGTTGCCATCATGCGGGCGGCGCTCGCCAACACCAAGATATCGGTTCTGATCACCGACGAGGATGCGGCCAAGGGTTTGCTTAGCCGCTGAGCCTGCTGGCACCGTTAGGAAAGGCGCCTCAAAATTCGCAGGGCTTGGGGCGGCTGTCATACGACCAGTCGGCGAGAGCCACGGGCGTGAATTTTCCTTCGATCGGTTGGCCGTCATCCAGTCCTTGCGAGGCGACGCCCTTGCCGGTGAGAAAGTTGATGTCACAACTCCCCACGGTGGTCTCGACGTCGCCGTCGGAGGTCTGGACGTTCCAGTCCTAGTTCCGGCTGTAGCCGGCGACCAGAAATTTGCCGCCGCGATGGACGATCATGAGGGTCTCCTCCCATGATTTGTTGGCTCCGCAGCCGAAGCAGGAGGTGACGGTCAGCGATCCCTTGGCCTTGCTTTCGAGCTCAAGAATTCGGCCCTCCGTAAGGGCCTTCTTGACGAACTAGGCTGGCGCGAGGGATCGAGCTTGCCGTCACCGGCTGCCAGATAGATGTAAAGGTCCGCTTTCTCGCTGTCGGGATCCTGCGCAATCACGGCCCGATCCATCTGGCCGTCATTGTCCATATCAAGCGTGATCTCGAACGGCGCCTCGGCTGCAAGCACGTTCTTCGCGAGCGCAGACATCAGGACTGTCGCAAAGGCGACGATCCAGGGCAGGGCTGCATGATGGAGCGCGTTCGTCATGAGCCTGCAGACCTTGCATTGGCCGGACAAGACGCAAAGTCGGCCGCACGGCGGTAGCGGGTCGGTTTGAAATCTACGAGTTGAGTTCCCCGATAGGCGTTGCATAGACGACGATCGCGTATCCATCTTGAAGTGCTGCCTTTGCTGCATTTCGCAAAACGTCATCGCCTATCGAAGAAACTTCAACTGCCAACTTCTTCGCGCCCCTCACTTCCGCGTGCTGCCAGCCGCACGTGATAAGGCGCTTCGGCGTTGAGGATAGCGCCGACTCCAAACTATTGGCGCTGGCAAAAACCAAAAGCGCGTGGCGTTCGCCATCAACGTATTGTTCGTGCCCGTCTGCGCACGCTATCAATTTCAGCACGTGAAGGCTCATTAGTCGGTCAGCCACTTTCCTGTACGGCCCGCGTACCATTGGTTTTTCGGCTCGATGGCATGTGAAAAGTTCACGCTTGGCAACCGCCCGCCTAACTTACGCCGAGGCATTGCTCAAGCGGGTGTGGATGTCGCGCGTCGCCTGATAGAGGTCGCGGTAGATCGCCTTGCGCGCGCGGTAATCGGAGACCAGCCCGTCGACCGGGTCGACATGCCTGGTGGGCGGCGCGGTCATCGCTTCGGCTGCCGTCTCGGGCGAGGCAAACCATCCTATCGCCGAAGCCGCCAGCATGGCGGCGCCGAGTGCCGCGGCTTCGTTGACCGGCGAGATGGAGAGCGGCCGCTCGAGCACGCTTGCCATGATGCGCATCAGCAGCGCCGAATTGGTACCGCCGCCGGCGGCGATCATCGCCGCCGGTTTGCCGCCGGCTTGAGTTTCCATTGCCTCACTGGCGATGGCTTGCTCGAAGGCGATGCCTTCCAATACCGCGCGGAAGAGATGCTCCGGTCGGTGGTCGAGGGACAGGCCGACAATGGCGCCGCGCGCAGCACCATCCCAATAGGGGCTCATGACGCCGGCCCAATAGGGCATGACGAGCAGGCCCTCGCTGCCAGCGGCAACGTTCACCGCCGCCTTCTCCAGCGCTGCGGCCGACGGCGAGCCGGTGGTGCGAACGATCCAGTCGACCAGCTGCATGCCCGAGCGCAGCACGGTCTCCAGCATGAACCCCAAGCCGGTAGGCGAGACCAGTGTTCGAAACGCGTCCGACGGTTTGACCTTGCCGGAGTAGCAGCCGCTGACAACGCCTGAGCCAAGCGAAAGATAGCTCTTGCCTTCGCCATGGACGCCCATGCCGAGGCCCATCGCCTGGCCGTCGCCGGCGCCGGCTACAATGGGCGTGCCGGCCTTCAGGCCGGTCAGCCGTGCCGCACTTTCGACAAGTCCGCCGCAGATCGCGCCCGGCGCGACCAATTCCGGCAACTGCTCCGGCCGCAGCCCCGCGGCCGCAACGAGCTCAGGATGCCAAGTGCCATTCTTGACGTCGAGCAGCCCGAGCGGATCCGCACTGGCCGTGCTGGTGACCAGACGTCCGGTCAGTCGGTGGACGAGGAAGCCATGCACGTCGACGAGTGCGGCTGCGTCGGCGAGCGCTTGCGGCTGGTGTTCGGCAAGCCAGCGAACAGCATAGAGTGCCGGCGTCGGGTCCGGCGGCTTGCCGCTCCAGTCGCGGATCGCCTCGCGGCCGAGTTCGGCCGACAGCCTGATGACTTGCGGGCGGGCGCGCTCGTCCAGCCACAGGATCGCCGGAATCAGCGGCTTGCCGGCGTGATCGATCAGCGTGAAGGTCTCGCGCTGGTGGGCGATGGAAATCGCCGCCACGCGCGAAGCGCCCACCGCCTCAGTGACTTGCTTCAGCGCGCCGAGCAGTGCGGTCCACCAGTCTTCGGCATCCTGCTCGAAATGGCCGGGCCTGGGATTTGAAAGCGGATAGGGCTCGCGCGCCTGGAACAGCTCCTCGCCGTCATGCGTGAAGGCAATTGCCTTCACGGCCGTCGTCGAGGCGTCGATCCCGATTACGACATCGTCCATCAGGCGGAAATCCGGCCGGTTCAGGCAGCGTTCGTAACGAACCGTCCGTCCGACTGGTCGAGACGACGGCGGATCTGGGTTATCACCATCGAATCGTCGGGTACACAATTTTCATAGGTGAGGAGGTCGCCTGATTTGACCGGCTTGACCACCTTGGCGCGTTCGGCGAGGCCGAGCGGCAGGGCGCCGCGGGCGCGCGCGTCCTCCCAGGTCATGGCGAAGCCGCGATAGTCGTTCTCGCCGATCATGCCGAGCGACCGGCCAAGGCCAAGGTCGCTCTTAGCGACCGCCACCGCCTCGGCGACCGGATGGTCGAGCGGTTCCATGTCGGCGCGCTTGTAGACCACGGCGCGCGCCGCCGACAGCGGCACTTCCAGGCTGGTCAAATGATAGGGGCGGAAGATCGTGAAATACGGGCCCTTGCCGACCTTGAGATCGATCATGCGCTCCAGCACGCGCGGATGCCGGGTCTCGATGATGCAGAACACCCCGGGCGCCACGCCCTTGCCAATCGAATAGTCGACCACGCCCTTGCGATGCAGCACGCCGCCATCCTCGCGCGGGCAAAGCACGCTGGCGAGTTCCTCCAGCGTCGCGGTCGGGCCGTGCATGCCCGGCACGTCCGGCACCAGGCCGGTGGCATTGGCGATCGCCACCATCTCGATCGCGGTCTTCGAGCCGTCGACGAATTCGACCAGCATGCGCGCATTCATGTTGCGCTCTGCCGCCTCCTTCTCGTAGTCGGCGGGCATGGCGTCGATCTTCAGCGGGTTGTTCTTGCCTTTGCCGGCGGCGATGATGTTGAAGCCGAGGCTCCTGGCAAAGCCGATGATCTCCAACGTGCAGGCGGGCTCGTCGCCGGCGGCACCCGTGTAGACGACGCCGGCCTTGCGCGCCTCCTCCTTGAGAAAGCGGCCGATCGTGATGTCGGCCTCGACGTTGAGCATGACGATGTGCTTGCCGTTCTTCATCACTTCGAGCGCGAACAGCGTGCCGATATTGGGATTGCCCGTGGCGTCGATGATGACGTCGATGCGGCCGGCCGCCGCCAGCGCATGCAGGTCCTCGGTCACCGCGATCTTGCCGGCCTCGATGGCGCGGTCGATGGCCGCTGCGTTGCCGGCCTGCATGATGTCCGAGCGGTCGTGGCCGGCGAGCAGCGCGGCGTCGATCGCCGCCTGCGGCCGGACCTCGGAAATGGCGCCGATCCGCATGCCCGGCATCAGTGCGACCTGGACGACGATGTCGGTGCCCATCTGCCCGGCGCCGGCAAGCCCGATGGTGATCGGCCCCTGCTTTTCAGCGCGTTGCAAAAGTTCCGCTGCAAATTGCGGATGGGCCATGTCGCTTCCTCCAGTTCCTGACGCGCCGCTGCGTCGAAGCCATCACTTTGAACATTCCTATTTCCAAATGAAAAATATTTCAACCCGACAATCGGCAATCCCGATCCAAATTGCGGATTTGGATGCGATCGTCCTGCACGCGGCAGTGGGTGGACGGTGCGCTCGCGAAGCAGCTGGCGAGCCAATCGAGAAGCGCACGAACTCTTGGCGAAAGCCGCCTGTTCCGTGGCATTGACGACGGCCGTGGCAGCTCGACCTGTGCCCTTTACAGGTTGGACCGCGATTTCTTAGTCAGCCAGCCTGAAGAAGCGGATCCACAGGCAGAGAAGGTTCTCAAGGAACTCTCCGCCGCCTGAGGAGGCACTTTTTGCCAACCGTTGGGACCGGAATTCTCGCGGCGCTCGTTGGGATCTGGAACAGCTTAGCGGCTGGTCTTCTTGCGCCATTCCGCATAGTCCGTCAGCGCCTTCTGCGTCGTCGGCGGGTAGAGGCCGATGATCGCGGCTCCGTCCAGGACCTGCTCGAGCACGAAATCCTCAAAGTTCTCCATACCGGTGCATTCCTCGGCGATATCGTCTGCCAGATGGGCCGGGATGACCATCACGCCGTCGCCGTCGCCGAGCATCACATCGCCCGGGAAGACGGGTGCATCGCCGCAGGAAATTGGCAGGTTCATGTCGAGCGCCTCGTGCAGAGTCAGATTAGTGGGCGCGGACGGGCGCTGGTGATAAGCGGGCATGTCGAGCCTGCCGATTCCTTCCGCATCCCGGAAGCCGCCATCCGAGACCACGCCCGCACAGCCGCGAACGGCAAGGCGGGTGACGAGGATGGAGCCGGCCGAGGCAGCGCGCGCATCCTTGCGGCTGTCCATCACCAGAACCCAGCCGGACGGGCAAGTTTCTACCGCAACGCGCTGCGGATGGTCGACGTTGCGAAAAACGGTGATTGGGTTGCGGTCCTCGCGCGCCGGAATGTAACGCAGCGTGAAGGCCTGACCGACCATGTTGATGCCCTTCCAGGCCACGGGCCGAACGTTCTGGATAAACTGGTTGCGAAGGCCCCTCTTGTAGAGCGCCGTCGCCACTGAGGCAGTGGACACCTTCATCAGCTTCGCGCGGGTTTCATCGGAAAGGACGTAGTCTGTCATCATCGGCCTCGCTTCGTTCATGTTGCCGGAGCCGCAGCCCAGGCGGGGGACAGCGGCGTTGTGTCAGTTGATCGCCGGTTCATCGACCACCCGGCCGAATTCGGTCCTGAGGAAATCGAAGTCGCAGCCCTTGTCCGCCTGTTCAATGTGCTTGGAGAACATGAACCCGTAGCCCCGCTCGTAACGTGGCGTGGGCGCTGTCCAGGCGTTGCGTCGGGCCGCAAGCTCCTCGTCGGAGACCAGCATGTTCAGGCTGCGGTCCGGAATGTCGAGCTCAACCATGTCGCCGGTCGCCAGAAGCGCCAGCGGACCGCCGACATAAGCCTCGGGGGAAACGTGCAGCACACAGGCCCCGAAAGAAGTGCCGGACATCCGCGCGTCCGAAATGCGCACCATGTCGCGCAGGCCGAGCTTCAGAAGCGCCTTGGGCATCGGGATCATGCCCCATTCCGGCATCCCCGGCCCGCCCTGCGGTCCTGCGTTGCGCAGCACCAGCACCGTGTCGGGCGTTATCGGGTAGTCCGGGTCGTCGATGATTTTCTTCAACTCGCCATAGCTGTCGGCCACCAGCGCGGGGCCCGAGTGGCGATGGAACTTCGGATCGCAGGCTGCGGGCTTGATCACCGCCCCGTCGGGCGCGAGGTTGCCCCTCAGCACTGCGAGTGAGCCTTCGTGATAGACCGGGTTGGACAGCGGCCGGATCACGTCTTCGTTCCAGATCTTGACCTGATCCAGACCCTCCGTCAGCGCTTTGCCGGTGACGGTGATGGCCGAGCTGTCGAGCTTGTCGCCCAGTTGCTTCATCAGCGCGCGCAGGCCGCCGGCGTAGTAGAAATCCTCCATCAGGTAGGACGTGCCCGAGGGACGGATGTTCGCGATGACCGGCGTGATGCGGCCGATCCGGTCGAGGTCGTCGAGCTCCAGCGGCACGCCGGCGCGGCGGCTCATCGCGATCAGGTGGATGATCGCGTTGGTCGAACACCCCGTCGCCATGGCGACCGTCACCGCATTGTTCACGGCGGCGGGGGTGACGACCTGGGTCGGCGTCAGATCCTCCCAGACCATGTCGACGATCCGGCGGCCGCACTGGGTGCTCATCCGCTGATGGCTCGCGTCGGCGGCGGGGATCGAGGAGGCGCCGGGCAGCGTCAGGCCCATCGCCTCGGCGATCGCCGTCATGGTCGAAGCCGTGCCCATCGTCATGCAGTGGCCGTAGGACCGGGCGATGCCGCCCTCGATGCCCTGCCATTCTTCCTTGCTGATCGTGCCCGCGCGGCGTTCGTCCCAGTATTTGAAGCCGTCGGTGCCCGAACCAAGATATTTGCCCGCGTAGTTGCCGCGCAGCATCGGCCCCGCGGGCAGGTAGATGAAGGGCAGTCCCATGCTGAGCGCGCCCATGACGAGGCCCGGCGTGGTCTTGTCGCAGCCGCCCATCAGCACGGCGCCGTCGATGGGGTGGCTGCGCAAAAGCTCCTCCGTCTCCATCGCCAGCAGGTTGCGGTAGAGCATGGTGGTGGGCTTCACGAAGTTCTCCGACAGCGACAACGCCGGAAGCTCCATCGGAAAGCCGCCCGCCTGCAGGACGCCGCGCTTCACCCATTCCACCCGGTCCTTGAAGTGCATGTGGCAGGGTTGGGCGTCGGACCAGGTGTTGATGACCGCGATGATCGGGCGGCCTTCCCAGTCGATAGGATCGTAGCCCATCTGCATGGTCCGTGAGCGATGCCCGAACGAACGCTGGTCGTCGGGCGTCATCCAGCGCGCGGAGCGCAGTTGATCGTAGGTCCTGCGGGTCATGATTCTATCCAGTGAAAGCGAAGGTAAACCAGATCAGCACGGCCGTGCCGACCACTCCCACGATTTCGGGCCAGTTGCCGAAGTCCGGCTCCATGGCCTCGTCCGCGGCGAACTCCGAAGGTGAGATGTCCTCGTCTCCCTTCATCAGGTCACGGGTGACGTCGTGCTCATCGGTCATGACGGTCTCCTCAGTTCAGGGATGTCGGGATAAAGAGGGCGATCTGCGGGAAGAACAGCACCAGCATCAGACCCAGTGCCTGGAGCGCGATGAAGGGAAGCACGGCGGCAAAGATATCCTGCAGACTGATCTCTTTGGGCGCGACCGACTTCAGGAAGAAGCAGGCCGGGCCAAAAGGCGGCGAGAGGTAGTAAATCTGGATGTTCATCGCGAAAAGCACGCCGAACCAGATCGGGTCGAAGCCCAGATCCACCACGACGGGGGCAAAAATCGGCACCGTGATGAACAGGATCGCGATCCATTCCAGGAAGGTGCCGAGCACCATCACGATCAGCATCATCACCACGATCACCCAGATCGGCGACACGTCGAGCGAGGTCAGCAATCCGCGCAGGAAGTCGCCGCCGCCGATGCGGTTGTAGATACCGATGAGCGCGACGGCGCCCAGCACGAGCCAGATGATCGAACCCACCGTCAGCACGGTCTGACGCATCGCGTCGCGCATCTTCATCCAGGAGAGTTCCCCGCGGATTGCGGCAATCACCACCGCGCCCACCGCGCCGACGGCCGCAGCCTCCGTGACGGTGGCAATCCCCGAATAGATCACGCCTAGCACCGCACCGATCAGGATTGCCGGAAGGATCACCCCTTTCAGGAAGGGCAATCGCTTTACGAAGGGTAGCCCTGTCTCGGGAATGTCGTAGATCGGGGCAAGCGCCGGATTGAGACGAACGCGCACCAGGATGTAGATGATGTAAAGCGACGCAAGCAGCAATCCGGGGCCGATCGAAGCGGCAAAAAGCTTGGTGATCGAAACCTGCGCGGCAAGACCATAGACGATCAGCACCACCGACGGTGGGATCAACGTGGCCAGTGCGCCGGCGGCACAGATGATGCCGATCGCGAGCTTCTTGTCGTAGCCGAGCCGGAGCATCTGCGGCAGTGCGATCAGGCCGAGCATCACGATCTCGCCGCCCATAATGCCTGACATGGCGGCCAGCACCACCGCGACAACACAGGTCTGGACGCCGACTGATCCGCGGAAACGCCCCCCCATGATCGCCATCGATTCGAACAGCGAATGCGCGATGCCGGATCGCTCCAGGATATTCGCCATGAAGACGAAGAACGGAACCGAGATCAGCTCATATTTGTGCAGCACCTCGGTGACGTTCGCTGAAACGATGAAGAAGCCGGCGCGCTCGCCGAAATAAAGGATCGCCGTGCCGAGCGAGACAAGAAGCGTGGTGATCCCCAGCGGGATACCGATCGCCATGAGCGCCAGCAGCGAAATGACGATCAACAGGGTGATGTATTCAATGCCCACCGGAGGTTCCCTTCTCGGTGCGCTGGAACCAGCGGGTGATGTTGGCGACAAGCTGCATCAGATGGAAGACGCAGCCCACGAGCAGCAGTACCTTCAGGTAGCTCGGCTGCAGGGAGTTCATCGCCGTGCCGGAATATTCGGGCCGGGCGATGACTTTCATTGCCGGCGCCCAGACCGCGCGCGCAAGGAAGAACACCGCGACGACGGCAGCCAGGAGCTGGACCAGACGAAAGAAGCGCCAGACGCGCGGACCGACGACGATCTCCAGCATGGTGATCGAAATGTGCCGGTTGCGCTCCGTCACGTAGCCGACGGCAAGCACCCAGGCAGTCGCACAAAGGGTCATGGAAAGCTCGGTCGACCACGTGGTCGGCCGATCAAAGCCATAGCGCATCGCGACCTCGAGCGCCGAGGCGATGATGCAGGCGAAGAACAGCATTGAGCAGCCATGCCCGACGAAGACGCTGAAGCGGTCCATGATCGAGGCATAGCGCGCAAGAAGATGTCTCATGATCCCTCCCGTGCGCTCGATGGTAACGCGCGGCCGCTTAGCGGCGGGCGATTGGTCGGTCTTTTCACCGCACCAGCAGGACGATCAGTTGAGCTGGTCACGCTGCGCCTTGTGTCTCGACATAAACCGCATAGAGCGAATGACTGCTCGCCATGTAGAGGCGGCTGCCTTTTGGTCCGCCAAAGGTCAAATTGGCGCAGCGCTCCGGCAGGTGGATGAAGCCGATCGGCTTGCCTTGCGGATTGAAGATCATCACGCCGTCGAGGTGTTCCGGGTTGCCCTTCAGCGTGTAGATCTTGCGCCCATCGACCTGGGAAGGTTCCGCATTGAGAGCGCCATTGCTGCCATAGCCGCACCAAAGGTTGCCGTCGCGGTCCACCTTGATTCCGTCGAGCGCTCCGAAATCAGCGGCGTCCACCACCTTCGTCTTGTTGGATGCCGCGCCGTCGGTTGAAATGTCATAGCTCCAGATGCTGCGATTGGGCGTACCCTTCCATTCCACCACATAGAGCTTCTTTTCATCCGGCGAGAAGGCGAGCCCGTTCGGATTGACGAGATCGGTGATGATGGCGGCAAGCTTGCCATCGGCACCGACGCGGTAGACATTCGTTGTTGCCTGATCTGGCTTCGCGGGCTCACCCTCATAGTTGCCGTTGATGCCAAAAAGCGGATCGGTGAACCAGATCGTTCCGTCCGACTTGACCACCACGTCGTTCGGCGCATTGAGCCGCTTGCCGTCGAACTGGTCGGCCAGGACCTTGATCGTGCCGTCCTTTTCCGTACGCACGACGCGGCGCGTCACCGAATGCTCGCAAGTGATCAAACGACCGTCTTTGTCGCGGGTGTTGCCATTGGCGAAATTGGCAGGAGAGCGGAAGACGGTGAAGCTGTTCTTCACCTCATCGTACTTCATTATACGGTTGTTAGGAATGTCGGAGACAAGAAGATAACGCCCCTCCGGGAAATAGACCGGCCCTTCCGCCCATCGCATCCCGGACGCGAGCTGTTCCACGCTGGATGCATAGATGCGATACTTGGCGAAGCTTGGGTCCAGGATCTCTATTGCAGGATCCGGATAGCGCAGGTTCGGCTTAAATGGGAGAGACTGCCCCCATGCTTTGCCGGCAGCGACGGCGACGAGCCCCGCGCTGCCGAGGGAAAGAATATCCCGGCGTGTCATTCCCATAGCCAGTTTCCTCCTCTGTTTCGACGATGCGAGAGAATCCCTGCTCACCGCTCGGAGATCTCCAGCGAAACAACACATACGGAAAGCCATTGCGTGGCCGCCTATGCTGCCTCTCCGGCCGCCAGGGGCGGCCGGAGAGGCAGCTCATTCAGTCCTTGAGGAGGCCGATTTTTTTCATGTAGGCCAGATTCGCATCCAGCGCTTCGCGGGCGAGCTCGCTCTTTTCTGCGAACTTGAGCCATTCCGCACGGGCCACCTCGCGCAGCTGGTCGCGGTCTTCCAGCGCCCAGTTGATGACCTCAATCTTTCCGCCTTTGGAATCTGCAGCAGCCTTCTCCTGGTCCTGCTCGTTCACGACCTTGGTCAGGTCCTCCATGGCTGCATACCACCAGTCCCTGAGCGCCTTCTGGTCTTCTGCCGAAAGTGCATCCCAGCGCTCGCGATTCATCGTGAACTGCATGAGCGGCATCGAATGAATGCCGGGGTAGAGGGGATAGGGAGCTACGTCGTGCAAACCGGTCGCGACGTTATTGACATAGGCGGAAGCATCGGCCGCATCGACGATCCCTTTTTCGAGCGCCCCGTAGACCTCCGAGAAGGGAATGGAAACCGGACTTGCGCCGGCGGAGGCGAAGATCGCGGAAGCCAGCCCCTCGGGCGCGCGGATCTTCTTGCCCTTCAGGTCCTCGAACGTCCGGATTGGAATGCGCGCAGGCAGGGATTCGCGGCTGTATGGGCCACAGGCAATCAGCTTCACCTCACCGTCGGTCACGCTGTCGAGGATCTTCTGCTGGATCTCCTCGCCACGATCATTCTTGCAGAATTCCAGCATCTGTGCCGGCGTGTCATAACCCGAGATAAGATCGGCCATGATCGCGAAGGCAGGCTCGATTCCAGAGAAATAGTTGACCGATGTGAAGTCGCCGTCGATCACCCCTGCAGCCACCGCATCGGGCGTTTCCTTCGCCGGAACCACCGAAGCGTTCGGCGTCAGCGTGATTTCGATCCTGCCGCCTGTCATCTCCGGAACCTTGGGCAGCCAGGTCTCGGTCAGATACTGCATTGAGAAGTCGCCGGCATTGAACGACGATTGAATCGAAAGTGGATCGGCGCGTGCGGTCGACGCGAAGGCGAGCGCGGTACAGCCGGCGAGAAGGGCGAGTTTGACGTTCATTCTGTCCTCCCATGGGAAATTATGGAGACCTCCATCTCCTTCTCAAATGCACTAATATATTAGTTTCACCGAGTCAACCGCTGCGCTATAGTGAATCCCACATCGAGGACGACCAGATGACATTGCTTTCCGCCCTGCCCGCTCAGCCGCTCAGTGGTGCGCTGAAACGGACGTCGACGTCGCATCAGCTCTACGACCTGTTGCGCGACCGGATCATCTCGCTGGAGCTGCGGCCGGGAATGCAGTTGTCGCGCAATGATCTCGCCGCGTTCTATGGTGTCAGCCAAACGCCGGTGCGCGACGCTCTGCAGATGCTGGAAAAGGAGGGATTGATCGCCGTCGTTCCGCAATCTCGCACCGAGGTGA
Organism: Mesorhizobium tianshanense; assembly: GCF_007830515.1. Taxonomy (GTDB): domain Bacteria; phylum Pseudomonadota; class Alphaproteobacteria; order Rhizobiales; family Rhizobiaceae; genus Mesorhizobium; species Mesorhizobium tianshanense. The sequence goes on along the minus strand of NZ_VLKT01000009.1, from coordinate 151,325 downwards.
CTCGGATCGATCTCCATCAAGCGCGGGAGACCCAGTTCCTGCGCATGTCGCTCGAGCTTGAGGTCGTTCGATCATTGAGCACCGAGGCGGGCCGGAGCGTGGTCGCCCACGCCAGCCGTATCGTCCAATTGCAGGAAACGGCCCTCAAGATCGACGGGGATTTGGAGCGCTTCAGCCAGCTCGACCGACAGTTCCACCAAACGATGTTCGAGGCCGCCGGCGTGCCGGATTTATGGACGCTCATCCAATCCCGCTCAGGCCATATCGACAGGCTTCGAAAGCTCAACCTCATGGATCCGGGCAAAGGTGCAACGATTCTCACGGCGCATCACGAGATCCTCGATCGGATGAAGGCCTTCGATGCGCCGGGAGCCCAGGAAGCCGTCCGCCGGCATCTTTCGGGCACCCTCGCACAGGTCGATGAGATCCGACAGGCGCACAGCCAGTTCTTCTGAGCTCGCCCGCTGGCCGAAGTGCGAATCGGCTTTGCGAATTGACCATTGCTGAGACTGTGAATTGATGCGCTCGGCCTCGTGAACCGGCTCGGGATAGTGCCAGACAAGGTTTTCGTGGCGCTTGGTACTCGTCGTTAGGTCACGGTGATGCGGCGGATCTCCATCTTAGCCGCCGACCTCGAAGAAGGGCGCGCCGAGCAGGTCGGGAACGACATCGATACCGAGGCCGGGCCCGTCCGGGACGCCCATGTGGCTGCCCGAGACCGGCGGCATGTTCGATGCGGTGCGCACCGTCACCCATTCGTGGAAGGCGATGGCGTGCAGCCGGCGCTCCTCCGGCGTCGACAGCGACAGATGCGCCATGGCTGCGGTGTCGATCTCGGCGCCGCCGGTGTCCTCGACGGTGATCATGAAGCCCAGATCGACGGCAAGGTCGCGGATCTGGCGCGTCTTGGTCACGCCGCCGAGCCGCGAGATCTTCAGCGTCAGCCCGTCGGCCGCGCCCTTGCGGTGAATGTCGAGCATGTCGTCCAGCGAGGCAACGGATTCGTCGAGCACCATCGGCTTGTCGAGCGAGCGGCGCACCGACATGCATTCGTCGATTGTGGTGCAGGGCTGTTCGAACGTGTAGTCGACGGCACGCGTCGCATCCGCGAACTGGCGCGCCTGATAGGGCGTCCAGCCGGCATTGGCGTCGCAGAAGATGACGGTGCCCTTCGGCACCGAAGCGGCGACGGCGGTGACGCGCTCGATGTCGTCACGGACGTTGCCGCCGACCTTGACCTGCAGCCGGCGGAACCCGTCCTTGACGATGCGCCTGGCAATTGCCGCCATGGCGTCGACCGTGCCATGGGTGACGACCTTGTAGAGTTCCGCCGTCTCGCTCTCGCGTCCGCCGAGCAGCGTCACCAGCGGCACGTCAGCGGCGCGTGCCGCAAGATCCGAGCATGCCATGTCGAGTGCCGATTTGATGTAGGGATGGCCCTTGAACACCGTGTCCATCAGCCGGCCGATACTGGCCAGCCCGCGCGGCTCCTGACCAAGAAGATGCGGCGCGATTTCCACGACACCGGCGCGAACACCGGCCGCGAATGCCGGCGAGTAGAAATTGCCGAGCGGCGCCATCTCGCCCCAGCCGGTCAGCCCGCTGTCGGAGGTGATGGCAACGATCACCGCGTCGAAGGCGTCGGCGACACGCCCTTTGGACATGCGGTAGGGCCCATCCACGAAGGGCTGCACGACATGGTAGGCCTTGATGGTCTTGATCTTCACGTTCTCTGTCCGTTGTCTGTGATACCCCGACGAAGCCGGCAATTAGCGGCTTCTGTCGGCTCGCTTCTGTCGGCTCAGTCGCCTTCCGGCCGGTTGCGCGTCAGGCCGGCGCGATCGGCCCTGGCGCCCTTGGAGGTACGCTGTTCGAGGCTGCGCGCATAGGCAAGGAGTTCCTCGAAATCGAGCTCGATATGTTCGCGGGCGTGGCGCTGGGCGGCGCCCATGTCGCTGCCCTTCAACAGCCGCACATAGGTATCGTGGACGTCTTCGGCAGGCACCGGTTCGTTGCGCGCTCGCTGGTGCAGCGCGAAATACATCTGCAGCCGGCTGGTCAGCCGCTGCCATGTCTCCAGCAGCACCGAATTGTCGGCCCATTCATGGATCAGGCCATGCAATTGCAGCGCCGTTTCGATCTGCCGGGTGGTGTCGAGGTTCCGCGTCGCCTGCTTCACGGCCTCGTGGCGCCGGTCGAGCTCGTCGAAGAAGCGCTGGTCGCGAAGCGGCCACATCCGCTCGATGGCAAACTCGTCCAGCACCTTATTGAGCGAATAGGCGTCGTCGATGTCCTTGGCGGTCACGTCAATGACGAAGGTCCCGGCGTAGGGGATGCTGGTCAGGATGCCTTCCTGCACCAGTTCGCGCATCGCCTCGCGCAGCGGTGCGCGGCTCACCCGCATCTGCTCGGCGATCCTGAGTTCGTTGAGCTTCTGCCCCGGTTCCAGCTGGCCGGTCAGGATCGCGCGCCTGAGCAGCGCCACGATCTCGGCGCGCCTTGTCGTATCCGCGATCGGACTGAAATCCAGCTTGCCCATTCGGCCACTCCGCAAGGAACGGATCAAGACAAGCAGATTGTCGACAATCTAACAAGAGGTTTATTTTCTGGCGTCCAGTTTCCGGGCGGAATGTGGGTCCGCCTCAGGCAGCCCGGCCGTAGAAGCCGACCCGCTCCTCGTCGCTGAACGTCACGCCTGATTTCTCGTAGTAGGAAAACACCGCGATCATGCGTTCGCGCTCGCCTTCGACGGTGGTGACGCGATGCGCTGTGTTCTTGCCGCGGAAGACGTTGAGCGTGCCTGCCTTCATGCGCAGGATCCTTGCCTCGGGATCGCGCCCTTCGAGAAGCCTGGCGACGCCGTCGTAGTTGGGATTGTCTTCCGAGCGGAGGTCGGTGCGGTATTCGAGGTCGCCGCCGCGTTGCGCTGCCTGCAATAGAAGCGTCGTGGTGAATTCCGAGCGATCGAAATGCCAGTTCAGCGCCTCGCCGGCGCGATAGGCCATCACATTGGTGCGCGCCAGCGGGTCCTGCATGACGTGCAGCCGCGTCTTTCCCATCGCTGCCGCCAGGAAGCGCAGCAGCGGTTCGTACTCATAGATGGCGAGCACGAGGCTGCCAGGAATCTGGTCGGCGCAGACCGTATGGCTGATGGTCTCGACCTTGCGCAGGGCAGGGTGGTCCGGAGCGAGTTCCGGGATGTCAGGCTTGAAGTAGATGTTGTGCATCCGCTTGTGCATGTGCGAGCGGGTCGCCATGACGGGCTGGATTTCCCGCACCGCCCGTTCAGCCACGCCGGGCCGCAGAAAACCCTCGAGATTGAACATGCCGTCGGCTTCTAGCGCCGCAATCGAGGTCTCCACGAGGCGCTTCCATTCGGCGCTGCCTTCACGGTCGAGCGGGTATCGGTCCAGATCGAGAATGTCTTTCATCGTCTCATGCTCCCAGGTTCGAGCATAGAAGACGGCAAAAAAATCTTTCTCTCAACGCCTGAAAATTATTAGTCTTCCATAGGAAAAACTTATGGAAGGCGCGCATGGAACGGCTCCCTCCGCTGAACGCGATCAAGGCCTTCGAGGTCGCGGCGCGCGCCGGCAGCTTCACCTTGGCCGCCACCGAACTCGGCGTTTCGTCAGCGGCGGTCAGCCAGCAGGTCCGCAATCTCGAAACCTGGTTCGGCAAGCAGCTGTTCGTGCGCAGCGGCAACCGCATCGCGCTGACCGATGCCGGCCACGCAATCTATCCGCAGACGGCGCGTGCCCTGGGCGACATCGCCGCGATCGGGCGGCGCATGCTGGAAGGCGGCTTGAGAACGCGTCTCGTCGTCAGCGTGCCGTTTTCGCTGGCCGAATTGTGGTTGGCGCCCAGGCTGGCCGTTCTTCTCGATGCCTTCCCGCAAATGGCGATCGACGTTCGGGTCGAGGACGATCCGGTCGATGTCGTGCGCCAGAACATCGACTTGCGCATCTCCTACGGTGACTATCACTATCCGGCGCTCAGGATGGTCCGTCTCGTCCATGACGACGTCCTGCCGGTCTGCGCGCCGGACTTCTGGCAAAGATACGGCGATGGCGCGTCCAGCCTGGCGGAAGTGCACGAGAGCCTGTTCATCCACACCAACTGGGGTCCGAACTATGCCTCGCATCCGACATGGGCGGACTGGTTCACGGCGTCGGGCGGCAATCGCTCCCCCGACCCGTCGCACGGGCGCCGCGTCGGACTGTCGAGCCTGGCGATCGCCTCGGCCCGGCTGGGCCTCGGGATAGCCCTTGGCCAGAGAGTCATGGCCCGCGCCGATCTGGAGGCGGGCCGGCTGATCGCGCTGTCGTCGGTCTCGGTCCGGCTCGGCCAGCCCTATTGCGCCTTCATGCCTTCGGCAAAGGCCGAGCGTGCCGACATTGCCGAGCTCGTCGCGCTGCTCAGCAAAACGGCGCCCTTGGCGTGGGAGCCAAGGGCGCCACAGGACCGGATCTGATGGGGGTTATCAGCTTGCCGGTTTCTCTTGTGGCAGCGGCGAGACCGGCATTCCCGGGCCGATCTTCTGCAGGTTGCCGGTGATCACCTTGTCGCCTTCCGATACGCCGCTCGAGATAGCCACCAGGTCGCCATTGGTCGGCCCGAGCGAAACGATGCGCTGGTCGACGGTGTTGCCCTTTCCGACGACGTAGACGTACTTGCCGAGCTGGCTCGATCCCAACGCCGTCTGCGGCACCATCAGCGCATCGGGCTGCTGCTTGATGTGCAGCCTCACGCGAACATATTGGCCCGGCAGCAGTGTGAACTTGGCGTTGCCGATCGTCGCCCGTGCCGTGATGGTGCCGGTCGAATGATCGACCGTGTTGTCGATGAAGGTGAGCTGACCTCTCTGGCGCGGTTCCGTCTCGCCGGGAAGCAGGACGTCGACATCGATAGGCCCGGCCGCGCGGGCTTCCTCGATCTGCGCCAGATCCGTTTCGCTCGGATTGAAGGTGACATAGATCGGATCGAGCTGCACCAGCGTGTTGAGCACCGTGCCGGCGACGCTGACCAGCGTTCCGACCGAGGCCTGGTTGCGGCCGACGCGCCCGGCGAACGGCGCCCTGATTTCCGAATAACTCAGATTGAGCTCGGCGGTCCGTACAGCAGCCTGGTTCACGGCGAGCGAAGCCTGGGCCTCGCGCAAGGTGCTGGTGCGCTGGTCGAACGCATCCTTGGCGATGTATCCGCTCTTGGCGAGTTCGGTGCCGCGGCCAAGGCTGGAACGCGCATAGTCGAGCGTTGCTTCGTCGCGCTGGACCTGAGCCTTCGCCTGGTCAAGGGCAGCGTGGAAGTCCTCCGGAGCGATCTTGTAGAGAAGGTCGCCTTTTTGGACATCGCTGCCGTCGGGCGCGACCTGCTCCTGCAGATAACCCGGCACGCGCGCCTGCAGCGTGATGCTGCGGATAGGCTCGGTGCGGGCGGCATAATCGAGATAGATCGGGATCGTCTTCTTGACGACGCTCACCACCGGCACCGGCATGACAAACGCCGCGGGTTCGGGCGTCGCTGCCCCTGCCGTGCCGGCATTGAGGCCGAAATTGCCCATGTCGAGCAAGTGAACACTGGCCACCGAGATCGCCCCGACGGCAACAGCCGCTCCCAACGCGATTTTCCATTTACGCATGATCAATTCTCCAGTCCTATTCGGCCGCTTCGGCCAATCGCTCGAAAGCGGGTTCGGCAATGGGTTCAGTTGGTTCGGAAACGGGCTCGCTCTTGCTGCCGCGCTCGCGCAGTTGTTCGATGACCGCATAGAAGATCGGCACGAACACCAGCGACAGGATCGTCGCCGCGACCATGCCGCCAAACACGGTGGTGCCGATCGACTGGCGGCTTGCTGCACCGGCACCTGAGGACAACATCAGCGGCACCACGCCGAGGATGAACGCGAAGGCGGTCATCAGGATGGGCCGCAGCCGCAGACGCGCCGCTTCCATTGCAGCGTCGACGATGCTGAGGCCTTCCTCGCGCCGGCGCCGGGCAAACTCCACGATCAGAATGGCGTTCTTCGCCGCCAGCCCGATCAGCATGACGAAGCCGATCTGCGAATAGACGTCGATCTGCATGCCGCGCATCAACAAGGCGACAAAGGCACCGAACAGGGCAAGCGGCACCGCGAGCAGAACCATGAAGGGCATGGCCCAGCTCTCATATTGGGCGGCGAGAATTAGGAAGACGAACACCATGGCGAGACCGAAGACAATCGAGGCGATCGATCCAGCCTTGAGCTCCTGATAGGTGATCCCGGTCCACTCGTAGCCGAAATCCTTCGGCAGTGCGATGGCAGCGGCGCGCTCCATCGCCGCGACCGCCTGGCCCGAGGAGAAGCCGGGTGCGGCACCGCCATTGATCAGGGCCGACGCATTGTTGTTGTAATGCGGGACGGTTTCGGGACCCACGATGGGCACCAGCTTGCCGAGCGTGCTCAACGGCACCATGCCGCCGGAGGCATTGCGCACATAGAGCCGCGAAATGTCGGCAGCACCCGCGCGCGCATCCTTGTCGGCCTGGATCGTCACCCGGAAGGTGCGGCCAAACAGGTTGAAGTCGTTCACATAGAGCGAGCCGAGATAGATCTGCAGCGTGTTGAACACGTCAGGCAGGCTGAGGCCGAGCAGCTTCGCCTTGTTGCGGTCGAGGTCGTAGTTGAACTGCGGCGTCGAGGTCGAGAACGACGAGAACAATTGCTGCGGGCTGAGCTCGGGCTGCTTGCGTGCTTCGGCGAGCACTGCCTGCGTCGCATCGTTGAGCGCAACACTGCCGCGACCGGTCAGATCCTCAACCTGGAATTCGAAGCCGCCAGTCGTGCCGATGCCCGGGATCGAAGGCGGATCGAAGCTCAGCGCGAAGGCTTCGGGAAGTTCCATGAGCTTCGCGCGCACGTCGGCGACGAGCTTCGAGGCGCTCTGGTCGGGGCCGCGCTCGTCCCATGGCTTCAGGATGGCGAATTCCACCGCCGAGTTCGACTGGGCGGCATTGGTGAGGAAGTTCAACCCGCTGATCGAGCCGACGATATCGACGCCGGGCGTGTTCTGCAGGATGTCGCGTGCCTTGCGGGCGACCGCGTCGGTGCGTTCCAGCGACGCCCCATCCGGTAACTGTATGACCACGAAGAAATAGCCCTGATCCTCGACCGGAAGGAAGGTAGAGGGCAGGCGCTGCCAGACGAAATAGGTCGCGACAAGTCCGGCAGCGAACAGTCCGAGCATGATCCAGCGCAGGCGGATGAGGATGCGCACACCATTGGCATAGGCGTGCGACAGCCGTTCGAAGCCCGTGTTGAACCAGCGGAACAGCACGAACTGCGTTGCCGGGCGGTGGCGCAGGAAGGCGGCGCTGAGTGCCGGGGTGAGCGTCAGCGAGACGAAGGCGGAGATGCCGAAGGAGATCGCGACCGTCAGGGCAAACTGGTTGTAGAGCCTGCCGGAAACGCCGGGAATGAAGGCGACCGGCACGAACACGGCCATCAGCACGGCGGTCGTTGCGATAATCGGACCGGTGACCTCGGCCATCGCCGCGCGGGTGGCGGGCAGCGGTTCGAGGCCGGCCTCCAGCTGGCGCTCGACATTCTCGACGACGACGATCGCGTCGTCGACGACGAGGCCGATCGCCAGCACCATGCCGAGCAGGCTGAGCATGTTCAGCGAGAAGCCGAACATGTACATGACGACGAGCGTGGCCACCAGCGACACGGGAATCGCGATCGTCGGGATGATCGTGGTGCGCCAGCTCTGCAGGAAGATGAACACCACCGCGACGACCAGGACCAGCGCCTCGCCGAGCGTGACCAGCACGTCGTGCATCGACGCCGAAACGAAACGGGTCGTATCGTAATGCATGGCATAGCTGACGCCCTTCGGGAAGCGGGCCGACAGTTCCTGCATCTTGTCCTTGACGCGCTGCTGCAGATCGAGCGCGTTGGAACCCGGCATCTGGTAGACCGCCAGCACCACGGTCGGGTCCTCGCCGAAGAAAGCCGACGACGAATATTGCAGGGCGCCGAGTTCGATGCGCGCAACGTCGCGCAACCGCACCAGCGAACCGTTCGCGGCATCGGCGCGCACGACGATGTCGCCGAATTCCTTGGGGTCGCTCAGTCGGCCGACCGCGTTGACCTGCATTTCGAAAGCGGTGCCGGCGGGCGCCGGCGACTGCCCGATCTTGCCGGCCGCGACTTGGACATTCTGCTCGGCGATGGCGTTCTGGACATCGACGGCGGTGATGCCGAGATTGGCGAGCTTGTCGGGATCGAGCCATACGCGCATCGAATAGCGCCGTTCGCCGAAGATCTGCACGTCGCCGACGCCGGGCAGGCGCTTCAGCGGGTCCACGACCTGCAGGTAAGCGAGGTTGCTGAGCGCGACCGGATCGACGGAGCCGTCGGGCGAGGTGAGGTTGACGATCAGGACGAAATTCGGATTCTGCTTCTTGATCGTCACGCCGCCCTGGTTGACGATGGCCGGCAGCGATGACGCGGCCTGCGACACGCGGTTCTGGACGTCGACGGCGGCCGTGCTCAGGGAGTAGCCGACGTCGAAGGTGATGGTGATCGTCGACGAGCCGTCATTGGAACTCGACGACGACATATAGGTCATGCCTTCAACGCCGTTGATCTGCTGTTCGAGCGGCGTCGTGACGGTGTCGGCCACGACTTGCGCGCTGGCGCCCGGATAATGGGCGCTGACCACGACCTGAGGCGGCGTAATGTCGGGAAACTGCGAGACAGGCAGCAAGAAATAGCAGATCGCCCCGGCGAGCACCATGATGATGGCTATCGACGATGCGAAGATCGGTCGGTGGATGAAGAAATTCACCATGACACGTACCCCTCGCCCGATGCTCTCGTCGCGCCAAAGGCCTTGGCCACTCTGGACAGCCGCCGGCTGCGCTTCTGACCCGGGTCTTCCAGGAAACGAGGCTGCGCCTTGCGGCCGCGACCTTGCGCATCCGCCAGGCTACGCAGCATCGCCTCGAAGGAACGCGGGTCGACGCGGTCGGCCTTCATCAGCATCAGGATCATCGGATCCCTCACAACTTCGTCGATCGTCAAATCCTTGCGCTGCGACATCGGAGCGGCTCCTGGCTTGCGATTCGCATCGAAATGATCGCGAACCGTTTTTCGTTCTCACCGGCCGAAGCCGCATGACATGCAAATTTCTCGCCCATTCCGCTCCGGCAGGGCCTGACGGCGATGCCAATCGTTGACGGGAGGCGATATAGGTGTTACCAGTAAGTAACATTCTGGAAGTTACAGACCGGTAACACCCTAGTCAAGAGGTGTACCGAGGGATTTTTCAGGAAACCGGAAAAACAAGGAGGTTTCGATGGAAGACGGCACGGTGGAACGCATCCGCCCCCGGGATAGGATCCTGGAGACGGCGCGGGATATGTTTCACAAGCATGGCATCAAGGGCGTCGGCGTCGATGCCATTACCGAGGCCGCCGGCACCAACAAGATGACGCTCTACCGCCATTTCGAGTCCAAGGACGATCTGGTCATCGAGTGCCTGCGAGCGACCGCATGCAAGGCCGGTGCGATGTGGGACGCATTTGAGGCTGAGTACCCTGGCGACAAGCTCGCCCAACTGCACGCCTGGGTTCGCAAGGCCGCCGATATGCTCAATGCTGACAGTCGCGGCTGCGACATGGCCAATGCCGCCATCGAATTGAGCGAGACCGATCATCCGGCGAGGCGTGTAATCAAGGAACTCAAGGAGGCTCAGCGCGACCGCCTGGTGAATCTGTGCCGGGAGGCCGGCGTCGGCCAGGCGGAACTTCTCGCCGATACATTGTCGCTGTTGCTTGAAGGCGCTCGCGTCAGCCTTCAAAGCGTCGGAGCCGAAGGCCCCAGCGCGCAATTCGTCCGCATGGCGGAAGGCCTGATCACGTCCTTCAGGGGCGCTGCGGCCAGATAGATATCGCCTGGATGCACGGTGGCGACACGGCGCTGCCCATTAGCCCATCGCGCCACGGCGTTTTCCCACCGGTCATCCGATGAAACAAAAAAGCCCGCTGCCGGGAGGAGGTGGCAGCGGGCTTGATTTCGAATACGGCACGGGAGGAGGTGTACCGCACTCAGGGTCGGCATCGCATCTGGGAGGAGTAGATGGCCGACACCTACATAACTACCGGTTGCCCAATGATTCGGCAACTGCGAAAGATGCATAGCAGATGTGCAGATTTGCGGCATCAACCGAATCTTAACTATGGGGCAGATTGAACGTCGCCCTTGCGCGCCGTCACTGCACCGGGACGTTTTCCTTGAAGATCAGGCGCGGTTCGATGAATTTCCGCGTCAAATAGGGCGCCGAGGATGCGATCGAGCCAAGCAGGCGAATGACCGACTGCTCGGCGATCAGCCGCGCGTTCTGGTCGATGACGACATCGAGCAGGTCGTCGACGAGATAGCCGCGCGTCGCCCTTGTCAGGTCGTGGCAGATGAACACCGGCTTCCTTTGCGGCTTGGCTTCCAGCAGCGCTTTCGCCACGCCGGAGCGTCCGGCGCCGACGCAATAGATGCCGAGCAGCTCCGGCTCGTTGTGCAGCGCCTTCATCGTTGCCGTGTAGCTGATATCAGGCTCGTCGTTGATCTCGACGGCACTGGTGACGGTCAGGTTGGGGAACTCCTCGCTGAGCACGGAACGAAAGCCCATTTCGCGTTCCTCGTGCCCGCGATAGGAGCGTGAGCCGACGACCATTGCCAGATGGCCTGGGAGCCCGCCCAGGAAACGCCCCATCAAAAGGGCCGCGGTGCGCCCGGCCACGCGGTTGTCGATGCCGACATAGGCCGATCGCGGCGCGCCCGGAACATCCGACACCAGCGTGACCAGGCGGATGCCGGCCTCGACGATCTCGCGCAGGATGTTGCGCGTTCTCGGGTGGTCGACCGCGATGACACCGACGCCGTTTGCCTTGAGCGAGAGGTTTTCGACGGCCGCCTGCAACGCGCTCGGCGAGATGCCGGCGAGCTTGTGGATCCGGCAGGAGGCGACGAGCGGCAGGCGCGCCGAATAATCCTCGATATGATTTGCCAGATCCATCATGAAGGCGTTGGAGCCGATCGGCAGGAAGAACTCGAGATGCGCCGGCCGCGAGGGCAGCGTGACCTGATCCACGACCGGCAAATAGCCGAGCTGCTTGGCCGCCTCCATTACGCGCTGCCGGTTGGCCGCACTTGCGCCCGGCCGGTTGTTCAGCACCCGGTCGACCGTCGCGGTCGACAGCCCGCAGCTTCTGGCGATGTCCGCAACGGTGGCTTTCATTGTCACAGTCATAGGAGCGGATGCGATCCTGTGCCAGACATGCGGCCAACCGGCTTGCGCCCGCCGCTCAGCCCTGCGATTGCTTGCCCTGGACGATGGCCTCGTGGATCTCCTCGTCGGACATGCCGGTGATGATCCGTTCGACCTCGGCGACGCTGGTGTTCTTCGGGTCGATGTCGTCGGCAACCACCTTGCCGCGGCGCATGACGACGATGCGGTCGACCACCTGGAAGACGTGGTGGATGTTGTGGGCGATGAAGATGCAGGAATGGCCCGAATCGCGGGCGCTGCGCACGAAGCTCAGCACGCCCTGCGTCTCGGCGACGCCGAGATTGTTGGTCGGCTCATCGAGGATGATGAGGTCGCTGTCGAAATGCATGGCGCGCGCGATCGCCACCGCCTGCCGCTCGCCGCCCGAGAGTGAGCCGATCGGCGTGGTCGGCGGGATGTTCTTCGAGATGCCGACCTGTTTGAGCAGATCGCGGGCGACGACGTTCATCGCCTCCTGGTCCATCCGGTTGAGGAAACGCGGCGGCTTGATCGGCTCGCGTCCGAGGAACAGGTTGCGCGCGATCGACAATTGCGTGACCAGTGCCGAATCCTGGTAGATCGTCTCGATGCCGTGGGCTATGGCGTCGCTGGTGCTGCGAAAGTCCACCTTCTTGCCGCGGATGAAGATGTCGCCGCTGGTCAGCGGAACCGCGCCCGACAACACCTTGATCAGCGTCGATTTGCCGGCGCCATTGTCGCCGAGAAGACCGACGATCTCCCTTTCGTTGACATGGAAATTGGTGTCCACGAGCGCTTGCACGCGCCCGTAGGACTTGCGGATGTTCTTCATGCGGACAAGCGGTTCAGCCATGGTTCAAGTCCCCGTCTGATGCCGGCGTTCAAGCCAGGAGTGGAGCGCCATCATGCCGAGGATGATCGCGCCGATGAAGATGTTGTAGGCAAGCCCGGGCACGCCGATCAGCACGATTCCGTTGCGCATCACGCGCAGGATCAGGATGCCGAGTACGGTTCCGATGATGGTGCCGCGTCCGCCGGTCAGCGCCGTGCCGCCGATCACCACCATGGCGATGACTTCGAGCTCGTAGCCGGTGCCGCTGTTGGGGTTGGCCGCCGAGGTGCGCAGCGAACTGATGATGCCGGCCAGCGAAGCCATAACCGACGACAGGATGAACAGGCCGATCTTGACGCCGCTGACGTTGACGCCGCGCGCCCTTGCCGCGCTGGGGTTGCCGCCGGCCGCCTGGATCCAGTTGCCGGTCCGGCTTTGCGTCAGCACGTAGCCGAGTGCGATTGCGGCGGCGATGAACCAGAACAGCGACATGTAGATGCGGAACGGCCCGATGAAGAAATCGCCGACCAGCGCCTCGGCGAGCCAGCTGCCTTCGGCGCTCCAGGTCCGCTGCGGAAATCCGTTGGTGACGAACAGAGCGGTGCCGCGCACCACCAGCAGCATGCCGAGCGTCACCAGGAAGGACGGGATCTTGAGCCGCGTCACGAACCAGCCATTGACCAGCCCGATGAAGGCGGCAACCAGCAAGGCCAGGACGAAGCCGGCTTCCAGCGAGGTGAGGCCGCTGTTGAAGAGCGTCCACATCAAGACCGGCGAGAAGCCGAACAGCGATCCGACCGAGAGGTCGAATTCGCCCGATGTCATCAACAGCGTCATCGCCAGCGCAATCAGGCCGAGCTCGACCGTGAAGGCAAGTATGTTGCTGATGTTCTGCGGCGACAGGAAGTCGTGGTTTAATCCCCAGAACACGGCGAGCTCGGCGACAAGCAACACGAAAGGCCCGAATTCCGGCCTCGCGATCGAGCGTTGGATGATGGAGCGATTTTCCACGTTGACCCCGCGATAGGATGGAACTGGCCAGAACCCAGGGCCGCATCAAGCGGGATTCGAGGCTCGGCGGGATGATGGGGATGATCGCTGCGGCAGCGCCGCCGCAATCATCCCGATCGCGGTTTTATTTGCCGGACAAGATGTCGTCGTAGACCTGCGCGGTGTCCTTTTCGTAGAGCGCGCCGGTGATCACGTCGAAGCCGGGCGGAATGCCGCTGGCGGCCATATTGGCGAGCGAGAGCGCTACATAGCTGGTCGCCTGCGGATCCTGCCATTGCCCGGCATTGACGTAGCCGGTCAGCACCTCCTGGGTGGTGTCGAGCGAGTTGCCCCAGCCGACGACCGGAATTTCGCCTGGCTGAATGCCGGCCTGATCGAACACCCGCTTGATCGAGCCGGTCACCAGATCGCCAAGGCCGATGATCGCCTTGACCTTGGCCCTGTTGGCGGTGAGGTAGTCGACCATGCGGTTGATTGCTTCGGCCTGGTCGAGCGTGGCTTCGGTGATTTCATAGGTGATGCCGAGCGGCTCGAACACGCTCTTGATGCCCTCTTCTTCCTGGACGCCATAGGTGGCGCCGGGGATTTCGACCGGCATCCAGACGAAATCACCTTTCTTCACCAGGCCCTTGTCGACCAGATACTGCGCCCAGTTCTTGCCGAAGGTGACGTTGTCGCCGCCGACATAGGCGTTGAAGTCCGCCTTCGGGTCGGGCGTGTTGAAGTTGATGATCGGGATGTTTGCCGCCCGTGCCTCCTTGACGATCTCGATAAGGCTGCCCGGGTCGGGGCTGGTGGTGGTAATGCCGTCGGCCTTTGCGGCGATGGCCGCGCGGACAGCTTCCTGCTGGGACGCCACGTCGCCATTGTGGAACGAGGTGTTGACGGTGTTGCCGGTGTCCGCCGCCCACTGCTTGGCGCCGGCGAGGAAGTAGGTCCAGACCGGATCGGCCGGACCGCCATGCGAAATCCAGTAGAAGGTCTTGGCCTGCGCTGCCGCCGGAATGGCCAGCGCCACGATCAGGCCGAATACAAATAGTCGTAGCCTTGTCAGCATTTGATTTCCTCCCATTTGAAAAAACTCCTCCACCTCCGACGACGATCACGGCAAACCCGATCGTATTTCTTGCCAGCGCCGATCTGGACGGACCAGAGCATCCGCTTTTTCGACGTAAGGCAAGCCTCCATTTGCCAGTGGTAGTTGGCGCAACCCGAGGCGCCATCAGCGGTCCCATCAGATTGCATCAGTTTGGGTGATATTTCCGGGCAGGCTGACGATCGGCCTTGTGACCATCATGCAATGCCGCGCGGCGGCGCGCCGAGCACGGATTGCTCTAGGTCGATCAGCGTTCCGGTCATCAGCCCGGAGGCGTCGCTGAGCAGGAACAGCGTTAGCTGGGCGACTTCGTCCATGGTCAGCAATCGACCAAGCGGCAGGTCGGCGGCGGCGATCTTTGCCCAGTGTTCGCCCTTGCCCAGCGTGCGCGCCTGCATCTCTTGTTCGGCCGGCGTCGCTACCCAGCCCATGTTGATGCCGTTGACGCGGATGCGATCGGAAAGATGCGCGTTGGCAATGTTTCTGGTCAGGGTCGAAAGTGCGCCCTTGGTGGCGGAATAGATGGCAAGGTCCGGCGCACCGCAATGCGCATTCACCGACAGGATGTTGACGATGGCGCCCGCCGCCCGCCGTGTCTTCATGTCGGCTACGGCCGCCTGCATGAGGAAGAACGGTGCGCGCGCATTGACGGAAAACAACCTGTCCCAGTCGTCGATTGTGCCAGTTTCCAGCGAGGCCCGGTCGGTGAGGGCGGCGGCGTTCACCAGACAATCGATGCGGCCGAGTCTTTTGATCGCTTCCGCCATGACGACTGCAGGCGCGGCCGGATCTGCAAGGTCGGCCTGGATGAAGACGACGGGCCGGCCTGGTCGTGAAAGCTCGTCGGCGATGCGTCCGCCACGCTCGGCATTGCGGCCGGCAATGGCGATCCCTTCGCTGCCGCCGGCTGAGGCCAGCCGGGCGATGGTCTCGCCAAGCCCTTGCGTTCCGCCGGTAACGACAAGGGTCTTGCCCTCAAGAGCGACGATCAATGGACTCTCCCGAATGCCGACGAGCAGGTAATTTCCAATCAGGGAATTCTAGAAACCTATCGGATGTTAGGCTGGGGGACTAGATGAGGTCGGCCCCGGCGAGGTCGCGCATCAGATGGCTGGCGCCGTAGGTCCAATGGGGACAGTCGGGCGACAGCCGCACCCGGTTGACCAGGGCGCCGAACTTCTCCGACGAGATGGTGACGATGTCGCCGACCTTGTGCGCAAAACCCTTGCCCTTTTCGCCGCGATCCTTCGACGGCACGAACATGGTGCCGAGATAGAGCGCCAGCCCGTCCGGGTACTGGTGATGCGGCCCCATGGCGGCGGCGATCAGCTCTTCCGGCGAGCGGCTGATCTCGGCCATCGAGCTGGCGCCCTCCAGCGAGAAACCGTCCTCGCCCTCGACCTTCAGGCGCACGGTGGCCTGCTTCACGTCATCGATGGAAAATGTTGCATCGAACAGTCGGATGAACGGGCCGAGCGCCGCCGAGGCGTTGTTGTCCTTGGCCTTGCCGAGCAACAGCGCCGAACGCCCTTCGACGTCGCGCAGATTGACGTCGTTGCCGAGCGTCGCGCCGACGATCCTGCCGCTGCTGGCGGCGATCATGGCGATCTCCGGCTCCGGGTTGTTCCAGGTTGAAACCGGATGCAAGCCGACATCGGCGCCGAACCCGACAGATGCCAGCGGTTGGCATTTGGTGAAGATCTCGGCGTCGGGGCCGATGCCCACTTCCAGATATTGCGACCAGGCGCCGCGCTGGATGAGCTTCGCCTTGATCTCCATCGCCTCCGGCGAGCCGGGTCTGAGTTTTGACAGATCATGGCCGATCAGCCCGGCAATGTCGGCGCGAATGGCGTCCGCCTTCTCCGCCGAGCCGCGCGCCTGCTCCTCGATGACCCGTTCGAGCAGGCTGACGACGAAGGTGACGCCCGACGCCTTGACCGCCTGCAGGTCGACCGGAGAAAGCAGGTATGGTTTTTGCGGATCGCGCGCGGCCTGGAGACTGTTGGCGGCGATCGCGTCAAGCGATCCGATCGGTTCGCCCCCGGCCGCGTGGACGTAGCCTGCCGGGTCCGGCATCTCGCAGATGTCGCGCACCGTTGGTGCCATGCTCGACGTGATGTCGAACACCGTTCCGCCGCGCACCGTGACCACCTGCGGATGGAGCACATCGCTTGTCCTGGCGCGGCCGATGAAGAGGCCCTCGTCGGGCAGGAGAGTGGTGTTCGTCATGGCTTGCGGTCCTCTGCTGTCTTGTTCTGCTGCGACGGTCGTCGCCGCCGGACCCATGGCTCGTCAAAAGCCTGGCCGGCGGCGGCGGCACTTTCAACAAATTCCTGCCAAAGGTCTATCCCGTTCCTCGCGGTCGAGCCCATCCGCTGCATTTCGCATCGTCGGACGCCCATCTTTTGGCGACGACCGAAGCTGCGACCGGCACCGCGCCGGTGCGGGTGAGCAGCATCGTCTTTCACGGCCGCACCTTGCGCCTGCACGCCGAGTTGGGGCAGGGGATACCGGTGGTGATCGATGCACCGCGCCGGGCTGAAGGTTTTCAATTCAGCGTCGGCGACGAGGCGCATATCAGCCTGCGCCGTGGCGCTAACTGCCCTATGCTGCCCAGCTAATCCGACCCTCATCTTTCCCAGAAAACCCGGAGCGCTACCCATGAGCAATCATCTGAACTTCTTCATCGACGGAAAATGGGTCGCGCCCGTAGCGACGGCAACGCTGGACGTGATCGACCCATCCACCGAAGAGGCCTATACGAAGATCTCCGTTGGCTCGAAGGCCGATGTCAATCGCGCCGTGGCGGCGGCCAAGGCGGCCTTTCCGGCCTTTTCGCAGACCAGCAAGGCCGAGCGCCTGAAGCTGCTGAAGCGCATCCTCGAGGTTTACAACGAGCGCTACGAGGACATTGCGCAGGCCGTCAGCCAGGAGATGGGCGCGCCGATCACCTGGGCCCGCGAGGCGCAGGCCTGGGCGGGCAGGGCGCATATGGAATCCACCATCAAGGCGCTGGAGGATTACGAATTCGGCGAGAAGCGCGGCACCACCATGGTGGTCAAGGAGCCGATCGGCGTCTGCGCGCTGATCACGCCGTGGAATTGGCCGCTCAACCAGATCGTCTGCAAGGTGGCGCCGGCGATCGCCGCCGGCTGCACGGTCGTGCTGAAGCCCTCCGAGATCGCGCCGATCAGCGGCATCGTCTTTTCGGAAGTGATGGAAGCGGCCGGCACGCCGAAGGGGGTCTACAACATGGTCAACGGCACCGGCCCGGATGTCGGACAGGTCATGGCCGGCCATCCCGATGTCGACATGGTCTCGTTCACCGGTTCGACCCGGGCCGGCATCATCGTCGCCAAGACGGCTGCCGAGACGGTCAAGCGCGTGGCGCAGGAACTCGGCGGCAAGTCGGCCAATATCGTGCTGCCCGACGCCGACTTCGAGGAAGCCGTGCGCCAGGGCGTCAATGCCTGTTTCGGCAACAGCGGCCAGTCCTGCGACGCGCCGACGCGCATGCTGGTGCCGGCCGCCCGCCACGACGAGGCGCTGACGATCGCCAAGAAGGCGGCCGAGGCGCACAAGGTCGGCGATCCGCGCTCGGAAGAGACCAAGCTCGGGCCGGTGGTCAGCAACATCCAGTTCGACAAGATCCAGCGGTTGATCGAGGCCGGCATCTCCGAGGGTGCGACGCTGGTCACCGGTGGACCCGGTCGGCCGGAACATCTCAATCGCGGCTACTACGTACGGCCAACCGTCTTCGGTCACGTCACGCCCGGCATGACCATCGAAAAGGAGGAGATCTTCGGGCCGGTGCTTTCGGTCATCTCCTATAACGATGACGACGATGCCGTGAAGATCGCCAACGACACCGTCTATGGTCTAGCCGCCTATGTGCAGTCGAAGGATATCGAGCACGCTCGTACTGTGTCAGGGCGTTTGCGCGCCGGGCAGGTTTCGATCAACTATCCGGAGTGGGACACGTTCGCGCCGTTCGGCGGCTACAAGCAATCGGGCAACGGCCGCGAGTATGCCGACTGGGCGATCCATGATTTCCTCGAGATCAAGGGCATCATCGGCTACGGCGCCTAGCGTATTACCGCGGACAGCGCCGCGCGTCTAAGAAGGACACGCGGCACTGTTACGTGCCAATCCAAGCTATTCGGCCGCTTCGCGAACCGGTATCAAGCGCCGCTCGACCTGCTGGAGATGCAGGCGCATCGCCGCGGCCGCGCCTCCCAGGTCGCGCTCGGCTATCGCTTCGACGATCCGCTCATGGTCGGCGAAGCTGTGATGGTCTGCCGGGGGACGGGCGCCTTCTGAACGAAGACGTCCCCAGACCACGGTCCGGCGCACGGCGTTCAGGACATCGAACAGGCCGAGCAGCACATTGTTGCGGCTCGCCTGCGCAATCTGCCGGTGGAGCAGATTGTCGATATTCTCGTATTGCCGCCATGTGCCGGCTTCCCGCGTCTGCACCAGCGATTGCCGCATCGCCGCGATGTCGGACAGCGTCGCGTGCAGCGCCGCTTCGCGCGCAATCTCGGGCTCGATGATGAGGCGCGCGCGCATCACGTCGGCCGGATTCGTGCGCCCGGCGATTTCGGAAATGCCGATCGTCTCCTCGACGGGTCCGCTGCCGACGAAGGTGCCCCTGCCGACGTGACGCCAGATGCGGCCGTCCTTCTCGAGCACCGCCAGCGCCTTGCGCAGATCGCCGCGCGATACGCCAAGGCTCTCGGACAGTTCCCGCTCGGCAGGCAGCCGCGTTTCCCCAGAATGGTCCATCTGGGCAAGATAGGCCTGAAGCTGAACCAGGGCGGCGTGGCCGCCATTGCCGGGATCGTCCATCAATTTAACCAATTCGCATATTGATTCCTTTTGTTGGTGTTAAAACGATTGGCAGAAACCGTCAACTGCCAAGACTTCTGGGCAGATGCGGCCGGAATGGTGCAGTTTCTCCTTGACCAATCCGCTCTGCAGGCTTAACCAATTAAGGTAATGGTTACAAGAAACGGGAGGAATGACAAATGGCCAGCGTATCCAGACGTACCATCCTTGCCGCCGCTTTCGCCGCAGTTCTGGCAAGTGCGGCACCCTTTGCGGCCGCAAGTGCCGGCGACATGCGCATCGCATTCGGCGACCTTCCCGGGATCGAATCCATCCAGACACTCGCCGCCATAGAGCGCGCCAAGGAGCGCGGCGTGAATGTCGAACTCATCATTCTCAATGACGAAGACCTGGCTGCGCAGGCGATTGTCGGCGGCCAGGCCGATGTCGGCATCGGCGCGCCCTATACGCTGATCCAGAAGGTAGGCGTGCCGATCCGCATTTTCGCGCAGATATCGACGCTGCGCTTCTTTCCTGTCGTCAACAGCGAATTCTACAAGGAATGGAAGGATCTTGACGGGCAGGAAGTCGCCGTTCAGGCGCGCGGCTCCGGCACCGAGGCGGTCATGCTCCTGATGGCGAAGAACCACGGCATCAAGCTCGGCAACATCAGCTATGTCCCGGGTTCCGAGGTTCGCCGCAATGCGTTGCTCCAGGGGACGCTGAAGGCGTCGATTGTCGATGCCGCCAACAGGCGTGCGCTCGAGGCCGAAGCCCCCGGCAAGTTCATCGTTTTGCCGGTCGAGGATCTCGGCGCCTCGGACGAAGCGCTTTTCGCGACCGCGGACTATCTGAAGAACAATGCCGCCGACGTTGACATCCTGGTCGAGGAATTGATGAAGACCGCGCGGGAAATAACCGAGAACCCGGCTGTCGCGGTCGAATTCCGCAACAAGTACAAATTGCTGCCGGATCTCGGCGCGGAAGCGGATAGCGAAATCACCGAATACTACAAGGAAACCGCGGAAGCCGGCAGCCTTGCCCTGAGTGGCGGCGGAGCGGATGCGGCCGCCGACGATTTTGCCTTCTTCAGCGTTGCCGGCCAGATCGAAGGCGATCCTGCGAGCCTCAAGGTCGAGGACTTCTGGGATGTCTCGGTACTCGACCGCGCTGTCGCCAAGCTCGGCAAGAAATAGGCGGCCTGCCGGATGGCCGTAAGCATCAGAACCGACGGCGAGGCTGCCGGCCTCGCTCCACTTTCCAATCGCAATGCAACGGGCGCATCGTGGGACCAGCCAATCCTGCTCAGGCTTGTGTCGATCGCCATGTTCGCCGGAATTTGGGAGGTGGCCGGTCGCATTCCGGTCAGCTTCGCCTTCCCAACCTTTTCCGACACGATCGTCGCGTTTTTCGGGCTGCTCGCCGACGGGAGCTTGGCAACCGCCTACCTCTCGACACTGCAGCCGCTGGTGCTCGGCGTCGTCCTGTCGGCGTTCCTGGGTGTCGGCCTCGGCACGATCTGTGGCCTGTGGCGCACCGGTGAATGGCTGATGATCCCCGTCTTCATCGTGCTTCAGGCAGCGCCCGTCGCCGCCTTCATTCCGATGGTCACCTTCGTCTACGGGATCGGCATGACCGCCAAGACGCTCGCCGTCATGATCCTTGCGCTGCCGGTCATCGTGCTCAACACCTACAAGGCCGTGCGCAACGTCAACGAGTCGCTGCTCGTCATGTGCCGATCGTTCCTGGGCACACGTTGGCAGACCGTTGCCAAGATCATTCTTCCCGACGCCAGCCCGGTGATCTTTGCTGGTTTGCGCCTCGGTGTCGCTGCTGGATTCGTCGGCGTGGTGCTCGCTGAACTGCTGATCACCCCGACCGGCATCGGCGACCTCATCACATTCCACCGCTCGCGCGCGGACTATGCCGAGATGTACGCAACAATTGCCTCGATCATTGCGCTTTCCACCCTGACGCTTGTCTTTCTGCAGTGGGTGGAAGTCCGTGTTTTCAGGCCCGAGAGTAGAGGTGCTTGACATGGGCGCGACCGCATTGCGAAACGGACCGTCTCCGGTTCCCGCACCGATCGATTCAATCGTAGAAGTGAGAGGAATTTCCAAGGCCTACGGCAATGTCGAGGCGTTGCGCGGCATCGATCTCGACTTCCCGCGCGGCAAGCTGACCAGCCTTCTCGGGCCCAGCGGTTGTGGAAAAACGACTCTGTTGAAGATCATAGCGGGGCTGATACGGGCCGATGGCGGAACCGTCGCGATCAACGGCAAGCGCGTCAGCGCACCAGGTCCTGAACGCGCTTTCGTGTTCCAGGACTTCGCGCTGATGCCTTGGGCGACCGTGACACGCAACGTGGCCTTCGGGCTGGAGTTGCGCGGCACGAACAAGGCCGAACGCGAAGAGATCGCTCGCGGCTATATCGCCGAGGTGGGCCTCGCCGGCTTCGAGGACAAATATCCCCACGAACTGTCGGGCGGCATGCGCCAGCGCGTCGGCCTGGCGCGGGCATTGTCGGTCGATGCCGACGTCCTGCTCCTCGACGAACCGTTTTCGGCGGTCGACGAGCAGAACCGGCGCAAGTTCCAGGAGGACCTGATCCGGCTGCGCACCAACCAGAACAAGACCTTCATCTTCGTGACGCACTCGATCGAGGAGGCGGTCTACATCTCCGACCGCATCGTGTTGCTGTCACCGAGGCCCGGCCGGGTTTCGCAGATCATCGAACCGGCAATCGACCGCTCCGGCGACCCGGAGCGCATTCATCGCGACAGGCACTATCTCGATACCGTCGAGGAGATATGGCAGGGGCTGAAGCAATATGTGGAATGATCGGCCATGACCTTGTTCGGTTACCGTGTACCGATGATGGCATCCTTGCTCGTCTGGTGCGTCGTATGGGAAATCGTCGGCCGGCTGGACCTTGTCTTCATGCTGCCGCCGTTTAGCGAGGTGCTGGCTGCAGCGGTCGATCTCGTGCAGACCCCGTCCTGGCAGAGCGCCACGGTCACGACCCTTCGCGCCTTCGCCATGGGCATGGTCCTGTCGATCGTGATCGGCGTGCCACTGGGCATCCTGATGGGGCGCGTCAAGATCGCCGACGACCTGCTCGGCATGTGGGTCAACATCTTTTCAAGCGCGCCGCTCTCGGCGATCGTCCCGGTGCTGATGATCCTGTTCGGCTTCGGCGAGAAGACGATCGTTGCGGCGGTGTTCCTGTTTGCGATCTGGATCATCGTTCTGGACACCCGCGCCGGGGTCCGCCATATCTCGCCATCGCTGATCGAAATGGCGCGTTCCTATGGCGCCTCGCGCCCGGCGCTTTATACCAAGATCATCCTTTGGGCGGCGCTTCCGGAAATTCTTGCCGGCATCCGCCTCGGCCTCATCCGCGGCGTCAAGGGCGTCGTCATCGGCCAGTTGCTCGTCGCCATCGTCGGCTACGGTGCACTGTTCGAGACCTTCTCGCGAAATTTCCGCATGGCCGAATTCTGGGCCCTTACCATCATCCTTTTTGCCTTCGCCCTGCTGGTTGCCGAACTGATCGAACGGGCCGAAGCCAAAGTCGAATACTATGCAGGAGCAAGACAGTGAACATGCACGGCACGACCTCAAGCTACGTCATCGAACCGATCGCGATCCCGAGCATTCCGGTGGTGGGAACCGACAAGTTATTCCCGGTGCATCGGGTCTATTGCGTCGGACGGAACTATGCCGCGCATGCAGTCGAGATGGGACACGACCCCAACAAGGAGCCGCCGTTCTTCTTCCAGAAGAACCCCGACAACCTCGATACGACGGGAGAATTTCCATATCCTCCGGCCTCCAACGATGTCCATCACGAGATCGAAATGGTCGTGGCGCTGAAAAGCGGCGGTACGGATATCCCGGTCGAAAAGGCTCTGGACTGCGTCTTCGGTTATGGCGTAGGTCTCGATATGACGCGACGCGACCTGCAAGGGAAGGCGAAGGACATGGGCCGTCCATGGGAGGTCGGCAAGGCCTTCGAGGCATCGGCGCCATGCACGCCGCTGGTTCCGGCAAGCTCAATCGGCCATCCCGGCCAGGGGGCGATTTGGCTGGACGTCAATGGCGAGCGAAAACAGACCGGCGACCTCAACCAGATGATTTGGAAAGTTTCGGAAATGATCAGTTATCTGTCGGGTCTTTTCACGTTGATGCCGGGGGACATCATTCTTTCCGGCACGCCGGCGGGCGTTGGGGCGGTCACTCGCGGTGATGTTCTTCGCGGTCATATCGATGGCGTCGGCGACATAGAGGTTCGCGTTGTCTGAAGCGTCGATCGTTGAACGGCTTGCTGCCGGAGCAGACGACGCGCCGGCGATTTCGGCACCCGACCGGATGACGCTCACCCATGGCGGACTGCGCCGCCTGAACTCAGAAACGGCTGCGCGGCTCAATGCGCTCGGCCTCGGCCGTGGCGACCGGGTGGCCATCGTGCTGCCGAACGGGCCGGAGATGGCGACGGCCTTCGTCGCGGTGGCCGCGGCGGCGTCCACGGCGCCGCTCAACCCGGCCTACCGGGCCGACGAGCTCGACTTCTACCTGACCGACATCGGCGCCAAGGCGATCCTTGT
Source organism: Mesorhizobium tianshanense (assembly GCF_007830515.1). Taxonomy (GTDB): domain Bacteria; phylum Pseudomonadota; class Alphaproteobacteria; order Rhizobiales; family Rhizobiaceae; genus Mesorhizobium; species Mesorhizobium tianshanense. Next base: position 127,664 of record NZ_VLKT01000009.1, on the reverse strand, counting down.
CGCCGAGGACGAAAGCGGCCCGGCGGTGACCGTTGCCGAGCGCCTGGGCATAGCCGTGCTCAGGCTCGCAGCACTGCGTGACGCGCCGGCCGGAAGCTTCAGGATCGAAGGCCAACCGATCGGCCCGCCGGCTGCGCCAGAATTGGCGGAGAGCGGCGACATTGCATTGTTGCTGCACACATCCGGCACCACGTCGCGGCCCAAGCTGGTGCCGCTCAGCCATGCCAATCTTGCCGCCTCGGCCGCCCATATCGGCGCGACGCTCGGCCTGACGGCAGGCGATCGCTGCCTCAACATCATGCCGCTGTTCCACATCCATGGGCTGATCGCGGCGGTGCTGTCCTCGCTCGCCGCCGGCGGCAGCGTCTTCTGCACGCCGGGCTTCAACGCGCTGCGCTTCTTCCATTGGCTGAGCGAGGCGCGGCCGAGCTGGTACACGGCCGTACCGACCATGCATCAGGCGATACTGCCGCGGGCGGCGCGCAATGCCGATGCGCTGGCCGCGGCGCCTTTGCGCTTTATCCGTTCCTCCTCGGCATCGCTGCCGCCGCAGGTGATGGCAGAGCTCGAGGCGACCTTCGGCTGCCCGGTGATCGAATCCTACGGCATGACGGAAGCCGCGCACCAGATGGCCTCGAACCGGCTGCCGCCGGGCCTGCGCAAGCCGGGCAGCGTCGGTGCTGCCGCCGGACCGGAGGTGGCGGTGATGGCGCTCGATGGGCAATTGCTGAAGCCGGGTGAGACCGGTGAGATCGTCATTCGCGGACCCAATGTGACCTCGGGCTACGAGAAGAATCCGGACGCCAATGCCACGGCCTTCGCGCATGGCTGGTTTCATACCGGCGACCAGGGCGTCCTCGACGAAGACGGCTATCTTCGCGTCACCGGCCGGCTCAAGGAGATCATCAACCGCGGCGGCGAGAAGATCTCGCCGCTCGAGGTCGATGACGTGCTGATGGACCATCCGGCGGTGGCGCAGGTCGTCACCTTCGCCACGCCGCACGACAAGCTCGGCGAGGAGGTCGCGGCTGCGATCGTGCTGCGCGAGGGCATGGCCGCCACCGAAGGCGACATCCGCAGCTTTGCCGCGCTGCGGCTTGCCGACTTCAAGGTGCCGCGCATTGTCCTGATCCTCGACGAAATCCCGAAGGGTGCGACGGGCAAGCTGCAGCGCATTGGTCTCGCGACCAAACTCGGTCTTGCCAAACCCGGCCTTGGATAATGATGCGGATCACCATTTTTGGCGCCGGCGCGATCGGCGGCTATCTCGCGGCCAAACTTGCCATGGCCGGCCGGGTCGATCTGTCGATTGTGGCGCGTGGCGCGCATCTTGATGCGATCAAGGCGGGCGGGCTTCACCTGATCGAGGACGGACATGATTCCATCGCCTCTGTCAGGGCCGCCGCGCAGGCGCAGGAGCTAGGCGTCCAAGACTATGTCGTGTTGGCACTCAAGGCCCATTCCCTCGCACCAGCGCTCGACCAGATCGCGCCGCTGCTGGGCGAGGGGACGGCCGTCGTCACCATGCAGAACGGCGTGCCGTGGTGGTATTTCCACAAGATCGGCGGCTCGCTCGAAGGCACGCGATTGCAAGCGGTGGATCCCGGTGGCGTGATCTGGGATCGGCTTGGGCCGGATCGCGTCATCGGCTCGGTCGTCTATCCCGCGGCCGAGGTGGATGCGCCCGGCCTGGTCCGCCATATCGAGGGCAAACGCTTCTCGCTCGGCGAGCCCTCGGGCGAGAAGAGCGAACGTGTCACGCGGCTTGCCGAGGAGATGGTTGCGGCGGGGCTGCAGGTGCCGGTTCGCGACGACATCCGCAGTGAGATCTGGGTGAAGCTCTGGGGCAATCTCTCCTTCAACCCGATTTCCGCGCTGACCGGCAGCACGCTTGCGGCGATCGCTGCCGATGAGGCAACCCGCGCGCTTGCCCGCGCCATGATGCTGGAGGCGCAGGCGATCGGCGAAAGCCTGGGCGTCCGTTTCCCGATATCGGTCGACCGGCGGATCAAGGGCGCCGGGGATGTCGGCGAGCACAAGACCTCGATGCTGCAGGACCTGGAGCGCGGCCGGCCAATGGAGATCGACGCGCTGGTGACGGCGGTCCAGGAGCTTGGCCGGCTGACTGGCCTGCCGACGCCCACCATCGACAGCGTGCTGGCGCTGGTGCGCCGCCTCGCCATCGAGCGGGGGTGCTATCTGATATAGTCACGAGTCAGGCGCTCGCCTTTAGGAGGCGGGCGGAACGCCCTTGTGAAGAAAGAAGCTTCACAGCCTTTCTGTCAAAGGAAACAAAGACTTCCCCGCCCAGCCAGCTACCATCATAGGCAATCACACCATCAGCAAAATCACCACCAGCATCAAGGACCGATAGACCAGCTTCAACTGCGGGCCGATTGACCACGACATTTTCCGTATTCAGCAGGGCACGGATCGCGGCGGAAATGTCCTCGCAAGCAGTCTTATATTGGCGGGCCAAGACCCACGTGAATTCACAGAGGGATTGTAAGCTTACAGCCACGATATCCGCGGTTGCCAGCAACTCGACAGCGGCACTCGCCTGCTTGGCATCGTCAGCCACATAGGCGCGGAGCAGAACATTCGTATCAGCCGTGATTTTCATTCCTTGCCGGCCCCGGCGGCCGCACCAGCCTCGGCGATTGCCTCATTGATTTCCTCAATAGTGAGAACTTGGCCATTCGTCTTCCCTTTCAGGAAGCCATGAAGGTCCCGAAACGATCCCTTCGGCTGCGATGCCCTTAGCTCTGCCCGGCCATCTGGTAGCAAATCCAGTTCAATTTTTTCTCCCGGCTTGATGCCCAGGTGTTGGAGCACATCTTTCCGAAAAGTGACCTGCCCGCGTGCCGTTACGGTCAGTGTCGTCATAGCAGAATCTCCTGATTGGTTAACCTGAAATATAATGCAAAAGTGCATTACGTTCAAGCGCCGGCCTTCCCCGGCTATCCGCCCGTGGGGGCCGGCAGGGTTACACCCATCGAACCAGTTTGCAGGCGTTTGCGCGTTTTTGGATCGGCATCGGGACGACCGGTTGATTTTTTGCCATTCTTGTTGAGAACGTGGTCGCCACCGCGCTTGTCCGCCGGGCCGCCGCCTGGCGCCGAGAGTTGGGATTGCGAGGAATACTGTTTCAGGCAGAACGCCTGCACATCTCGCTTGTTGGGCTTGGCGACCATGACGGACTACCTGGCGGCCTGGTCGAAATCGCTTGCCGCATCGGCACAATGATCGAGGCAAAACCTTTCGATGTGAGTTTTGATTGGTTGTCGGCCTTTGGAGGTGGCGCGTTGGTTCTACGCGGCAGTGATGGCGCCCCGTCGCTGCAGGCATTCTGGCGCAACCTCGCCGCCGTCATTGCCGACAGCCCGCTGAAGCCCTTTGTGACGAATTCCATCGAACCGCACGTCACACTGCTCCGTGACGAGGTGCGTGTTCCCAGAGTTCGCGAACGGATCGTTGAACCGATCGGCTGGACTGTGCGTGATTTTGTGCTCATCCACAGTCTCATTCGGCAGGGTCTGTATAAGGAGCTCGGACGCTGGCAGCTGAACGGCCATGACGATTCCTTGGCGGCTATGTAGCGCGAAGCGAGGCCGCCGCCTCATATCTTCCTGACATACGCCGCAAGCTGGTCGAGCACGGTGCCCCAGCCGTCGTAAAAGCCCATCTCCTCGTGGTTATTGCGCGTGGCTTCGTCGCGGTGGATGGCGGTCGCGGTGTAGCGTGTCGCCTTGCCTTCCGGCTGGAAGGATATGACCGCGGTGATGAATGGATCCCCCGACGGGCGATAGCCAGGCAGCAGTGCATCGGTCCACACCAGCCGCTCGTTCGGCACGATGTCGAGGTAGCAGCAACGCCGGTCGTGGACCTCCTTGCCATCAGGCGATTGCATGCGGGTCCTGAACAGGCCGCCGGGCCGCAGGTCGATCTCGCAATCGGTGATGATCCACGGTTTCGGTGTGAACCATTGGCGGACATGCTCGGGCTTGGTGTAGGCGGTCCAGAGCAGTTCTCGCGGCGCATCGACAACGCGTTCGAGAACAAGGTCGAATCTCGGATCGGGTTTGAACAGCGGGGTCATATTCATTTGTCGCTTTCCTTGAGTTTCAGCACATAGTCATCGAACTGGTCGAGGCGGCGTTCCCACAGCGCGCGTTGCTCGGCCAGCCAGTTTTCCGCAAGCTCCAGCGGCTCATGCGCGAGCTGGTAGGTCCGGACGCGGCCGGCCTTTTGCGAGCGCACCAGCCCGCAACCTTCCAGCACCTTCAGATGTTCGATGAAGGAGGGCAGGGCCATGTCGAAGGGCTGGGCAAGCTCACCGACCGAGGCGGGGCTTCTGTTCAGCCGCTCCACCACACGACGGCGCGTCGGGTCGGCAAGCGCCCGGAAAATGCCGTCGATCGGTGGGGGGCTCGGACTTGCGGACTGCTGGTTTGTTGCCATGGTCATGTCTTCCTTGCGTCACCGCGTCGGGCAAAGACGGTTCACAATACTTAGGAAAATTCCTTAGTATTGGCAAGGCCAAAAAATCGGAGATGCCCGGCGGGGCCGCTGGCAAAGCGGGAAGCGTGGTTTTAGGGTGCCGCCAGATACGACCAGCGATCAGTCCGAGGGACCCCGGTTTTGACCATCACGATGTACGGCATCACTAATTGCGACACGATCAAGAAGGCGCGTGTCTGGCTGGAGAGCCATGATGTCGCCTACCGCTTTCACGACTACAGGGTCGAAGGTCTGGACGCGGATCGGCTCGATGACTGGTCAGGCAAGGTCGGTTGGGAACTCCTGCTCAACAAGGCGAGCACGACCTTTCGCGAACTGTCGGACAGGGACAAGATGAGCCTCGACGAGAAGAAGGCCAAGGCGCTGATGCTGGCCAAACCGACGATGATCAAGCGGCCGGTCCTCGATCTTGGCGACCGTATCCTCGTCGGCTTCAGGCCTGATGTCTATCAGCAGGCGGTGGGTGGGCTGAAGTAGGTGTAGCGCCCGCGTCGATCTCAATTCCGCCAGGCGAATTGGGTCGCGGGGAAGACCTTGGCCTGCCTGGCCGACAGCGCGTCCCACGCTTCGCGGTCGCGTCTGTCCGGTTCGATTGTCTCAGTGATGCTCGTCATGGCGTCCGCGGCCTCAGAAAAACTCTCGAACCATCCGGTCCCGACCGCGGCGCTGATGGCTGCGCCGAGGGAGGAGGCTTCAGCATTGTGACCCTTATGGATCGAGATCCCGGTTGCGTCCGCGATCATCTTTGTCCAAAGCTTGCTGTTGGCGCCGCCGCCGATCGCCACCATTTGCGCCGGCGAAAGACCATGGCCGCGCATCTCTTCGAGAGCCCGGGCGGTTTGCAGTGTCATCGCCTCGAGCCCCGCACGATAAAAGTGACCGAGCGTGTGCGAGGGGTGCATGCCGATGAAGCTCGCGCGTGCGCTCGGATCCCAATGCGGGTCCATGCAGCCGACCAGGGTGGTGCCGGCGAGAAGCCCGTCCGAGCCGATCGGGACGGCCGCCGCTTCCCGTTCCAGGCGGTCGAAGATCGCCGGATCGGAGCGTCCGCCGGCAAACGTGTCGACGAACCAGTTGACGAAATAGACGCCCGCCCGCTGCACTGCCTCGAGGAAATAGCCATCGCCTGTCGGCGAGGTCATGGTACGCCAAAAGGCGCCGACCACCGGTTCCCGCGACCAGATTCCCGCGATGATCGCAGTTCCGAGATTGAGATAGACGACGCCGTCGCGCATGGCATTGACGCCGAGCCCGGCGCATTGCCCATCGCCGCCGGCGGCAATCACCGGCGTCCCTTCGGAGAGGCCAGTTGCCGCAGCGGCCGCGGCATGAACGGTCCCGACCCGCGTGCCGGACCGCACCGCATTGGGAAGTTGCGACGGCTTGATGCCGAGGTGATCGAGGATCGGCTGGGACCATGCCTTGCGCGAGATGTCGAAGAGGCCGAACGGATCGGCGCTCGTCCAGCTCGCACTCGGCGTTCCCGTCAGTTTCAGCGTCAGATAGCCATGCACGTCGAGGATTTTGTCAGCGTCGTCCAACCGTTTCGGCTCGTTCTCGCGCAGCCATTTCAGGCGGTAGACGACCGGCGTCACGTCGATCGGCTTGCCGGTGATCGCGTGCAGCCGCTCACGACCGATTTCCGCCGCGAAACGGTCGACCAGCCCGGCGGCGCGTTCGTCGAGCCACAGGCTCGCGGGTCCGATCGGCGCGCCGGCGCCGTCGATGAGGGCAACGGTCTCGCGCTGGTTGGAGATCGCGATACCGGCGATGCGTTTTGCATCGACCGCGCCGACGAGCTGTCGCAGCGCCGCCGTTGCGGCCCGCCACCAATCGGTGGCCTCCTGCTCGACATAGTCCGGCCTCGGCTTCATCAGATCGAGCGGCGCGCGGCCTTCCGCCACGGCTCGTCCGTCCCGGCTCCAGGCAATCGCCTTGCAGGATTGCGTGGAACTGTCGAGGCCGACGACAAGAGGTTCGTCGCTGCTTCCCATGATTGTCCTCCCGAGACGATGAGTTCCGCCGAGCCTGGCTATTCCAAGAGAATGTTCGCGGTGGCCAGGTCGGTGACAAAATGTGTCGCGTATCCGCCGCCGAGCCCAGCCCTGATCGCCCCGATCTTGCGGGCGCCACCGGCCGCACAGATGCGGACGGGCACCGCTTTCAGTTCGTCGAGCGTGATGCCGACGGTGCGTCCGTCGAGAGGAGTTGCGAAAGCGGCCCCTTGAGCGTCGATGAATCGCCCGATGATGACCCCGAGCGCTCCCTGCTCGATCATGCCGGCAAGCGCGGCGGCATCCGATATCCCGGCTCGGGCATAGGTGCTCTCCGGCCCGATATCGCCGATCCCGAAGATGACCTTGCCGGCCGCATGTATCATGCGGAACTGGTTGACGAGCATCGGCTCCCGCATGAGTTCGTCGTGCAGCTCGTCGGTGGAGACGATCGCCGGGGCAAGCAGGTTGATGCAGCGGGCGCCGAGCCGATTGGCCATCAGCGAGGTGCAGAATTCCGGTGAGAAATCGCTGGTGCCGATCGAGCTTCCCGAGAGCTGGACGACGGTGAGGTTCCGATTATGCCGTAGTCGTGGGATCGAGCGGGCGGCAGCGAGCACGGTCTTTCCCCAGGCAACGCCGATCGTGTCGCCCGGATCGACCATGGATGCGAGCAACCGCCCTGCCGCTTCGCCGATGCGGCGGTCGGCATCGCTGGGATCGAGGTCGGGGATAACCGCCGCGCCGCGAAGCCCGTATTTTTCCATGAGACGCCGCGAGGTCAAGGTGCGGGCAAAAGCGTCGTGGTCGACCTGCACGGCGACAAGTCCGCTTTCGCGCGCCTCCTGCAGATAGTTTACCACACTCGCCCTGGAGACGTTCATAACCTTGGCCACATCGCTCTGGTTAAGCTGGTCGACATAGTAGAGCCAGGCAGCCCACGCCACCGCGCTGTCGAATTCGGACGGCAGTGCCGAGAGCCCAGAGGGGCGGACCAGGTCGATGTCGGCATCGGCATTCATGCCCCTTTTTCCGCAGGTTTGCAGAACGAAGTCAAGCGTTGCGGGCGCATGCTTGACAAAAGACAGGGATAGGTGACTATTGTTTGATCGCGCAGCCCGCCTGCGTCTCGATTACAGAGTTGCCCCAGAAGAGGACGCCATGACGAATCCGGCAGCCGGATCCTGGACGACATTGATCGACGACATTTTGGACGGGAACTGGACCAGCCCGGAGACCGGGAAAAAGGCCGTGGTGCCGTATGACCGGATTGTCATCGAAGAAAGCCTCGAAGGCCGGGCGGCCGATCTTGTTTCGGAGCTCGATCTGGGTGAGCGGTTCACGGTTGTTGCCGATGCCGCGACCTATGATGCGCTTGGCGAACGCGTTGCGCGCGAACTGAAGACGCTCGGCCCTGTCGATGTCCTGATTTTGGATCACCCACATGCCGACATGGCCAATGTCGAAAGCCTGGCCGTCAAACTCGCAGATGCGGATGCCGTGGTCGCGGTCGGTTCCGGCACGATCAACGATCTCTGCAAGTTCGTCACCGGGAGGAATGAGCGGCGCTATTGCGTGTTCGGGACGGCCGGTTCGATGAACGGCTACACATCGACCACCGCGTCCATCACACTTGAAAGCGGCCTGAAAGTCTCGCTCCCCTCCCATGCGCCGTCAGGCTTTTTCGTCGATCTTGGCGTCTCCGCTGCCGCCCCGACCTATCTGTCGGCGGCGGGGTTCGGTGACTGCCTTTGCCGCTCGGTCGCCCAGATCGACTGGTGGATGTCGCATCGTCTGCTTGGCACCGCCTACCATCAGGTACCGTTTCTCATCCAGGAAAAGGATGAGGCGGCGCTCAACGAGCGTGCGGCAAAGCTTGCCGAGCACGACATCGAGGCCAATGGCTACCTCTACCGCGTGCTAACGCTCTGCGGCCTCGGCATTTCCTTCACCGGCGTCTCCAATCACGGTTCCATGGGCGAGCATCAGATATCGCACTACATCGACTGCTTCGCCGGCGAGCGTCACCCCGGTACGCTCCACGGCACCCAGGTCGGCGTCGCTTCACTCACGATGGCGCGATTGCAGCAAGCAATGCTTGCAAGTGACAAGCCGCCGGTGGTGAAGGCGACGAAGATCGATCCCGACGACATGGTGCGCCGCATGGGGCCGGCTGTCGCCGCCCAATGTCTCGACGAATTGAAGAAGAAGGCCTTCGACGAGAATGCCGCCGCCGCATTCAACGAGCGGCTGCAGGAGCTCTGGCCGACGCTCAGGCAGGAGCTCAAGCAATTCATGCTGCCTGTCCACGAGATGCGGCGCCTGCTGAAATCCACCGGCGGGCCGATCTCGGCGGCCGAATTGGGCACGCCAGCCGATTTCTATCGCGAAGCCGTCGTTCATTGCCGGGAGATGCGCAATCGCTTCTCGTTCCTCGACATTGCTGCGGATGCAGGAATGCTGGGGGATTTTGCTCGCGGGGAAGCCTGACCGGATGCGCGACCTCGTCGAATTCGGCCCGGAAGCTGCGTCGCGCATTCGCGGCGTCTTCTGCGATATCGACGATACGTTGACGACCGAGGGCCGTCTTCCAGCCGAGGCCTACCATGCGCTCGAACGCCTGCGTGAGGCAGGCCTCGTCGTCGCTCCCATTACCGGGAGACCCGCGGGCTGGTGCGATATGATTGCCCGGTTCTGGCCGGTGACGGGCGTTGTCGGCGAAAATGGCGCTTTTTACTTCGCCTACGATCAGCCAACGCGAAAGATGGTCCGGGTTTTCGCGGCGTGCGCTGAGGAACGCCGGGAAAACAGGCGCAGACTCGCCGAACTGGAAAAACGCATTGTCCGGGAAGTGCCGGGTTCGGCCGTGTCCGCCGACCAGCAATATCGCGAAGCCGATCTGGCCATCGACTTTTGCGAAGATGTTCCGGCACTGCCGATGTCCGATGCCAGGCGCATCAAGCAGATATTCGAGGAAGCCGGCGCTGTCGCCAAGATTTCGTCGATCCATGTGAACGGCTGGTTTGGCCGGTACGACAAGCTGTCGATGACGCGTCGCTTTGCAAACGAGAGGCTCGGGACCGATCTCGATGTTGAAAGACAGGCCTATGCGTTTGTCGGAGACAGCCCGAACGACGCGCCGATGTTTGGGTTCTTTCCGAACTCGTTCGGGGTCGCGAATGTGATGGATTTCCAGGGACAGATCGACGCCGAGCCTGCTTTCGTCGCCACCTCGCGGGGTGGCCGCGGCTTCGTCGAGATTGCCGACATGATCCTGGCAAATCGGAGGTTGGGGTAGCCTGATTGGCCGGCGCGAAGTGGACCGCCAGGAAAAGACGCAAAGGATGTTCTGCAGGCGATGGAACAGAACCAGGGACGGCTTAGGCAAGATTCGGTGCCAATCTGCTTTCAGATGAAAGCGAGTGCGATGTTCCGGGCAACATCACGCAGCACCTGCGGTTGCTGCAGCGATCCCGGCCGGTGGATGTCAGAGCGAACCGCCTGTCTCCTGGTCGGTGATGAGGCCGGTGAAGAATCCTTTTTCCAGGAGCTTGGCCATGATGCCGACCTTGTTCTTTCCGCCGGAAACAAGGATGCGTTTGGGAATGTTCAGCGTGTCGAGAGGGTAAACCCCGACGATGCGTTCATTGACGGGATGGTCGATGAGTTCGGCGTTCCGGTCGAAGAAATAGCCGAGGAAGTTCCCGATCGGCTTCATTCTCAGGACGTCGTCGAATTCCTCGTCCGTCATATAACCGACGCTCCGAAGCGTCGAGCTGGTCGTGCCGCCGACGCTCATCAGCGCAAGGTCGGCGTTCAGCGCCTTCTGGATAACCTCGCGCGCGCTCGGTTGCTGCAGGATCGTCTCGCGGCTTTCGCGGCTGTCGCAGATGATGGGTCCGGGGAGATAATAGGATTCGGCCTGAGTGCGCTGGGCAAAGACGGCGGCGGCGTCATATTTGTCGATCGACGACCGGCGCGACAGAGAGCCGAGAAGCGGCACGACCGTAACGTTCCTGAGCGTCACCGGTTCGATGTTGGAAGCGAGCCATCTCATGGTTCGGCCCCACGCCATGGCGACCGTCATATCGTCCCTGAGCAGCGTCTCAACGGTTTGCGCGGCATAGATGCCGATCACTTCGGAGAGCCCGAGCTCCGACCCGGTGTCGTTTGGCGTGACGCTGCATATGTCGAGCCGGTACTTCCGCCTGAGCTGTTCTTCCATTTCGAGGGCCTGGGACGTCCCGGCATTGATGCGGATCGAGACGATGCCGCGCTCCTTGGCCTCGGCGAGCAGCCTGTGGATCTTGGTGCGGTTGATCTGCAGCCGCTCGGCGATGGCCTGCTGCGTTTCGCCCAGCACGAAATATTGATGGGCAACCCGGGCCAGGAGACCGATCGACGTCATGAGGGTTCTCCGATGCTGGTGGCGCACCCGTCCGAACGCCGCTGTCGCCGGCCAACAAGCGCTTGCTTCGGACATGGTGACGATATAGCATTTGAACAAATGCACAAGATATGAACATTTGTGCATCGCAAAACGAAGCGGTTCGGGAGGAACGCGTGCGGGTTGCCCAAGCCAGACGTTTCGTCATTTCGGACCATCCGCTGCCCTGGCTGCTGCCGCTGGTGGCGATCCTGCTTGTCTTCACCGTCTATCCCCTGATCTACAACATCTGGCTGAGCTTCCACGAGTTCGTCCCGCGCAGGCGGGCACTCGAATTCGTCGGAACGGAAAACTGGGTGCAGCTCTGGAACGACACGCGCTTCTGGCAGTCGCTCGTCATCACCTTCACCTATTTCGCCATCGCGCTGGCCTTTGAACTGGTGCTCGGCATGGCGATCGCGCTGCTCCTGGACAGCGACGGCTTCGGTTTCGGATTCCTGCGCGGCGTGCTGACGATGACGCTCGTCATCCCGCCGGCCATTGTCGGCATGATGTATCTGCTGATGGAGGATCCGCAGTTCGGGGTGATCAGCTATCTCCTGCAGTCGATTGGCCTGCTCAATCCGAACAATCCCATCCTCGCCACGGCGTCGACCGCGCTTGCCGGCGTTCTCGTCGCGGAAATCTGGCAGTGGACGCCGTTCATGGTCCTCATCTTCCTTGCCGGTCTCAGGGCGCTACCGCCGGAGCCTTACGAGGCCGCGATGATCGACGGCGCGTCGTCGTTCCAGATTTTCCGGCGCATCACCCTGCCGATGATGTCCAAGGTGATCGCGATCGCCGTCCTGGTCCGCGGCATCGATCTCTTCCGCGTCTTCGACTACGTCTTCGTCATGACATCCGGTGGGCCGGGAGCGGCGACCTATTCGCTTTCCCTCTATGCCTGGCAGCAGACGTTCAGCTTCGTAAAGTGGGGCTATGGCGCCACGCTCAGCCTCGTCACCCTCGTAATCATCCTCGTCATTGCCAACCTCTTCATCCGTATTGCGAAGGTGAAATGGTAGAATGAACGGCTCCTTCTCAACGCGCATGCTTCGTACCATCGCCGCCTGGGTTGTGGTCGCAGTCTTCTTCTTTCCGATCTACTACTGGACGTCGGTGGCGTTCAAACACGGCAATGACATCTTCAACCGGCCGCCAAAACTGTTCGCCTTCACGCCGACCTTCGACAATTTCCAGAAGGTGTTCGGGATTTCGCTGGGCAGCGGCGGCATCACCGTGACGCCGGGCGGCGGCAATTTCTACATGGCGCCCCGCGTCTGGGATTCGATCGTGATCGCGACGCTGTCGACCGTGCTCGCCGTCGCCATCGCCACGGTTGCCGCCTACGCCCTGTCGCGCATGAACTTCCGCGGCCGGCATAGTTTCGTCGGATGGGTTTTGTCCACGCGCATGATGCCGCCTGTCGCGGTCGCGGTTCCGATGTTCTTCATCTACAAGAATTTCGGGCTCATCGACACCTATACCGGCATGGTGCTGATCCACGCGCTGATGAACCTGCCGCTCGCCGTCCTCCTGATGAAGAGCTTCTTCGACGACATTCCCTCCGAGATCGACGAGAGCGCGATCGTCGATGGCGCCAGCCGCTTCATGATCTTCCGGCGGATTGTGCTGCCGATGGCCAAGGGCGGCGTCGCCGCCACGGCGGTCCTCTGCTTCATCTTCAGCTGGACCGAATTCCTCTTTGCGCTGACCCTGACCACCACGTCGCTCAAGACAGTGCCTGTCGTCTCGTCGACCTTCGTAACCTCGATCGGCACCGCCTGGGGCAACATGGCCGCGCTTGGAGCCGCATCCATCATTCCTGCTTTCATCTTCATTCTGTTGGTTCAAAAGCATCTCGTGCGCGGTCTCACGATGGGATCGTTGAAACAATAGATGGGAGGCTCGAATTCGCAGCCTTGTGAAAATCGCGAATTAAACCGGAGGAGTAGACAATGAAAGACAGCATCAGAAAGGCGCATCTTGCCTCTGTCACCGATCGCTTCGTTCGCGGACAGATGGACCGGCGCTCGTTTCTTCGCGCAGCAAGCATTCTCGGCCTCGGCGCCGGCGCGCTCGGCATGGGTCTGGGACGACGTCCGTTCTACGGCATCAGCCAGGCATCGGCTCAGGAACAGGAACTGAAGCCCAGCGCCGAAATCACCAAGTGGCTCTCGGATGTCGGTAAGCCCTTTGCCGGAACGACGCTGCGTCTCGCCACCGAATCGACGCCGCCGTCGAACGCCATCGCTACGCAGCTCAAGCAGTATTTCGAGGAGGCTACCGGCATCAAGGTCGAGATCGAAGTGCTGCCGCTCGAGCAGGTGCTGCAAAAGCTGACGCTCGACGTGGCGTCGAGCCTCGGCACATACGACCTCTACTATATCGACCAGAGCTGGGCGGCGAGCTTCAGCCAGGACGTCTTCGATCCGCGCGAGCAGCTCAAGAATGCCGATCTGGCGATGCCGAACTACAACATCGACGACTTCCTAAAGCCGCTCGTCGACGGTATCGCCATGTACGAGGATCGCATGGTCGGCGTGCCCTACGACATCCCGATCTTCATCACGCAGTACCGCAAGGACATCTGGGACGAGCTCAAGCTGCCGCCTCCAGCCACGCTGGAGGATTTGCTGCAGGCGTCCGCGGCGATCACCGACGCCAAGGGCCCGAACATGTACGGCACCAGCGGCCAGATGAAATCGGGCCATTACAGCCTCGAATGCGATTGGACGGCGTGGCTTTGGGGCCATGGCGGCTCGATTTTCGGCGCCGACGGCAAATTCAGCGGCAACGACGACGCAGGGTTGGCCGCGATGGCCTACTGGGACAAGCTCAAGGCGACGATGCCGCCCGGCGTCGATGGCTGGACATGGGATGGTGAGGGCCAGTCGGTTGGCCAGGGCGTTGCCGCCTCGATGCTGTCCTGGGGCGAATTCTTCCCGTTCTTCGACGATCCCAACGCCTCCAAGGTCTCCGGTCTGATGGAAGCGATGGTTCCGCCGAAGCCAGCCGCCACGCTACGCACGGTCGAACAGACCGGATTCGGCGAAATTCCGGGCGTTGGTCACCAAGGCGGTTCTTCGCTCGCGGTGTCGAAATATTCGAAGAATCCGGACGCTGCCTGGATTTTCATGCAGTGGGCGACTTCAGCCGACACCCAGGCGCTGATAACCGTTCTGGGCGGCGGTACGGGCCCAACGCGCACCAGTGTCTATGACGATCCGCGCGTGCTGGCCAATGCCCGTGTCGGCGCTGGTACGACCCGCCATCTGCCGGTCGTGCGCGACACCATCGCCAACTACATGGGATCCGAGCCCGACCTGCCGGCATGGGCGGAACTCTCGAGCGACATGATCCCGGTTGCGCTGGGCAAGTACTTCGCCGGCCAGTCGGGCACGGCCAAGGAGTCGCTCGACGCTCTGAAAACCCAGGTCGACGATCTCGTCGCTAAGAGCTGAGTGTTCCAGGGTGGCGGCCTGAGGCCGCCATCCTGGGTATCGACAATTCCCAAGAGGAAAAGCAATGGCTGGAAAACAGCTCGTAGCGGTGACAGGAGCGAGTTCCGGTATCGGCGAGGCCGTCGCCAAGGCGTTTTCGCGCGCCGGCCACCCTGTTTTGATGATGGCCCGCCGTCTGGAGCGCATGGAGGCGCTGAACCTGCCCGACAGCACGGCCCGGCAGGTCGATGTCCGGGATCGCGCCGCAATCGCGGCCGCCGTAAAGGAGGCGGAAGCCAAATACGGACCGGTCGACATGCTATTCGCCAATGCGGGCATTGCGCGTCTTGCCGATATAGGCCGCCAGCCGCCCGAGGAATGGGACGAGATGATCGACATCAATACGAAAGGCGTGCTGAATTCGGTCCACGCGGTGATGTCGGGCATGATGGAGCGCCGTCATGGGACGCTGTTCATGATGAGTTCGATCGCTGGCCGGAAGGTCTATCCGGATCATACCGTTTACTGCGGGACGAAATTCTTCGTTCACGCCGTGTCGGAATCGCTGCGCGACTATCTTTCCGACTATGACGTCCGCGTGGTCGTGCTTTCGCCCGGGGTGATCGAAACCGAAGTTCTGAGCGGCGTCCTCGATCCGCAGACGCTGGCCAACTACAAGGCCAACAAGCTCAAGATCGGCGGCGGGATCGGGCCGGAGCACGTCGCTGACCTCATGCTGCACACCTACCAGATGCCACAGAACGCTCTCGTGCAGGAAATCGTCATCACGCCGACCAGGCAGAAATACTGACGACCCGCCCCCGGCTTCTGGAGAGAGAGAATGGCCACCGTAGAATATAGGAACATCGCCAAGAGTTTCGGGCATGTCGAGGTGATGAAGGATATCTCCTTCGGCATTGCCGACCGCGAATTCGTCGTGCTTCTTGGGCCGTCCGGTTGCGGAAAGACGACGCTCCTGCGCATGACAGCAGGGCTCGAGAGCGTGACCAACGGCGATCTGTTGATCGGCGACAGGCGGGTCAACGACGTTCACCCGCGCGATCGCGATATCGCAATGGTGTTCCAGAACTACGCGCTCTATCCGACAATGACGGTGTTCGACAATATCGGCTTCAGTCTCGAAGTGGCGAAACTGCCAAAGGCGGAGATCAGGAAGAAGGTCGAATGGGCGGCGGAAATCCTCAATCTCACGCCCTATCTCGGGCGCTATCCCAAGGAACTGTCGGGCGGCCAGCGCCAGCGCGTCGCCATGGGCCGCGCCATGGTGCGGGATGCCGCCGTCTTCCTTTTCGACGAGCCGCTCTCCAATCTCGATGCGAAGCTGCGCACTCATATGCGCGTGGAGATCCGGCAACTCCACAATCGTCTAGGCACGACCACGATCTACGTCACCCATGACCAGATCGAGGCGATGACGATGGCTGACAAGATCGTCCTGATGCACGCCGGCAGAATCATGCAGATCGGCACGCCCGACGAGGTCTATGAGCGCCCGAACTCGAAATATGTCGCTGATTTCATCGGCTCGCCTTCGATGAATTTCATCGCTGGCGCCGTCGAGACCGCGGGCGGCGGTCCTCGCTTTGTCGCCGAAGGCGTGTCGATCGGCCTCTCACCGGAGATCAAGGCGGTGCCAGGCCAGAAGGTCATCATGGGCGTCCGGCCAAACGATCTCGGCATTTCGGATGCGGGTGAAATCAAGGGCGAGGTCGTGCTGTCCGAAACGACCGGCGCGGATGTTCAGATTCATTTGCGCGTCGCGGGATACGATGCCGTCGCCGTGGTGCCGCGTGACGAGCGCCGCAGCGCCGGCACCGCGATCAATCTCTCTGTACTGCCGGGCAAGGTGCACCTTTTCGATGCGGCCACGGAACTGCGTGTCGCCTGAGGAGAGATTCGCGATCGGATGATCATGAAATCAAGAATGGTCCGACCACGAGGCGGTAGCACCTATACAACGGCTGCCTGGAGGCGATCCTGAACTTGTGCTGCGTGGCGGCGGCAGAACCGGCAGGGTGCGCGCCGCCGTCTCAGCCCGTTTCGCGCAGATAGTCAGCCAGAGCCACTGCGTTGTTGTGCATCTCGTCATGGGCGCCGTAGAGCAGCGTCACCCGGCCTTTCCCCAGCAGGGCGCGCAATTGCGCGACGGTCTCGCCATTCCCGTCGAGCTCGTCGCGGTATCGCTGCTGGAATCCCGCCCAGCGCGCCGGCTCATGGCCGAACCATTTGCGCAATTCATCGCTTGGCGCGATGTCCTTCAGCCAAAGCGTCAGCGCGGCATCTGCCTTGCGGACGCCGCGCGGCCATATCCGGTCTACCAGCACCCGCTGCCCGTCGGCGGGCGATGCCGGCTCATAGATGCGCTTGACCGCGACATCGAAGGTCATGGAACCTCGCGACGCGTTCCTGTCAGGCCCATTCGCCCTTGCGCATCACCGGCATGCGGCTGCCGTCCTTGCCGACACCGTCGATGTCGATCTTGTCCGAGCCGATCATCCAGTCGATATGGATGAAGCTCTTGTTGCCGCCGCGCGCCGCGATCTCGTCCTGGCTGAGCGAGGCGCCGTCGACAAAACACTTCGAATAGCACTGGCCGAGCGCGATGTGGCTGGCGGCATTCTCGTCGAACAGCGTGTTGAAGAACAGCAGGCCGCTCTTCGAGATCGGCGAGGAATGCGGCACCAGCGCGACCTCGCCGAGACGGCGCGAGCCTTCATCGGTGTCGAGCACTTTCTTCAGCACGTCCTCGCCGCGGCTGGCCTTGGCTTCGACGATGCGGCCAGCCTCGAAACGCACGGCAATGCCGTCGATCAGCGTGCCCTGATAGGACAGCGGCTTGGTGCTTGAGACATGGCCTTCGACGCGCCTTGCATGCGGCGTGGTGAAAACCTCCTCGGTCGGGATATTGGGGTTGCAGGTGATGCCATTCCTGGCGGTCGAGGCACCGCCCATCCATTCATGACCATCGGCCAGGCCGACGGTTAGGTCGGTGCCCGGTCCGGTGAAATGCAGCGCATGGAAATTATGTCCGTTCAGCCATTCGGTGCGATCGCGCAGGGCCGCATTGTGCGCCTTCCAGTTGCCGATCGGGTCGTCCACATCCACCCGTGCGGCGGCAAAGATGGCGTCGGCGAGTTTCGCCACTGCGACGTCGTCGGTATCGTCCGGAAATACTTGGCTAGCCCAGGCCTGATCGGGATAGGCAACGATGTTCCAGTTGATGTCGAAGCCGGTGATCTTTTCCAGCGCCGGCTGGTAGGCGATCGAGTTCGCCTTGTTGGCGCGCGCCACTTGTCCCGGATCCTGTGCCGACAGCAGTGATGGATCCTCGCCGCGCACGGCCAGCCGTGCCGCATTGTTGGCGAAGGCCTTCGCCATGCCCTCATAGAGCCAGCCGGCGGCGCGGTCGAAGCTGGCGTCCGCCCCGTAGCGGAAGCGCGCCAGCGTGATTTCGTCGTCGTTGAAGATCGGCGTCACCAGGCCGGCGCCCGCTTTGTAGGCATGCTCGACGATCCGTCGCGTCAAAGGAAGCGCTGCGATCGACGATGTCAGCACCAGGTCCTGCCCCGGTTGCAACTGCAGCCCGACCTTGATGGCAACCTCGGCCAGCCTGTCGAGCTTCACCGGGTCGATCGTTGCGGAAACGCCGCGCGAATGTGTGGTCATGATCCTGCCTGTCGCCATGTGGGAGTCTGGCTCCTACATAGGCCGGCGCCGCTCTTCTTTCCACCGCGATTGCATTGGGCAGGCTCAGTCCGCGCTGGCGAGCGACCCGAATTGCGCCATCGTCGCCGCTATTTCTTCGCGGATCCAGGCTTTGAAATCCCTGACCTTGCGGCTTTCGCTCTTGGCGGCGGAGGTCACCAGCCAATAGCCGAGCCCGCTCTGGGCACGCACGCCGAAAGGCGCGACAAGGCGGCCGTCGGCCAGCGCGTCGGCGGCCAGCAATTGCCAGCCGAGCATGACGCCGTGGCCGGCAATCGCCGATTCCAGGCACAGCATCGGGTCGGTGAAGCGTGCGCCCTTGAGGAAGGTGACCGGCTCTGCCCCGGCGGCCTCGAACCAGCTTTCCCAACTGATCATCGCCTTTTCGTCGGTGATCGCGCACGTCGAGGCGAGGTCCTCGATCGATTTCAGCTTGTCGGCGATCACCGGGGCGCAGACCGGGAAGACCTCCTGCGCCAGCAGCAGTTCCGCGCGACCGCCCGGCCATTTGCCGTCGCCAAGCCGGATCGCGATGTCAATGTCCGAGCGATCGAGATCGGCAATCCGTACCGAGGCGTCGATGCGCAAAAGCACATTCGGATGCCGGGCGAAATGCCGTGACAGTCTCGGCAGCAGCCACTTCGAGGCAAAAGCCGGCGCCACCGAAACCACCAGTGTGCATTCGGAGACCTCGTCGGCGAGCGCCACGGCCTGCGCAAGCTCGCGGAAACCTGCCCCGAGCCGCGCGGTGAAGACGGTGCCGAATTCGGTCGGCACGAGACCGCTTGCCGTTCGTTCGAACAACGCCTGGCCGAGTTGCTGTTCTGTCCGCTTGATCTGCTGGCTGACGGCGCTGGGGGACACGTTGAGTTCGCTCGCCGCGGCCGAAAGCGATCCCAGGCGGGCGACGGTTTCCACGGCGCGCAGGCCGTTGAGGTGGACGCGGTTCAGCATGGCCATATAGTTTTTCTAAACTTCCACGGTTGAAATCTCGATTGAAACACAGAGCGGAGTGGCAGATTCTAGCGGGCAAGCAGACCTCTGGAGGAAAAATCCGATGAAGATTTTATCGCTGCTCAGGGTCTTTTCCAATCCCGGCACGCGGCAGAGCCGGTCGCATGAAAGCGAGACCATCCGATGGGTGATCGACCCGCTGTCGCATCCTGTGCTCGACGCCATGTCGGAGCGCGAACTCGGCGACGTGCCGTTCAGGCTGACGGCCCGGCGCACTGCCTACGAGACGGCTGCCGTGCAAGCAGGTTGCGGTTGAAGCTGCCGAAACGGCAACGGGCCGTCGCCCTCTGCTGCTGGTAGGGCCGGGCTGAGGCTGGTTGCCGACGACCGCTGCGAGCCATTCTGGCCCAACAGGAAGCGGATTGTTTGACAGGCTCGTGCATCTATTGTGCACCGCAATGAAAGCCGCTTCGCCATCCCCGTTGCGTCTCGCCCTCGCCGGCATGGTTGCCCTGGCTGTCGCCATGGGCATCGGCCGTTTCGTCTATACGCCGATTCTGCCCGGCATGATGGAAGAGCTCGGCCTGTCGGCGGCGGACGCCGGTTGGATCGCATCCGCCAACTATCTCGGCTATCTCGTCGGCGCGCTTGCAGCGGTTGGTGGCTGGGCGCACGGCCGCGAGCGCCTGCTGATGCTCGCTGGTCTTGCCGCCACCGCAGTCCTCACCGGGGTAATGGGCCTGGCCGGTACCATGGCGGCCTTTCTCGTCATCCGGTTTCTTGCCGGTCTGGCCAGCGCCTTCGTCTTGGTCTTCATGTCCAGCATCGTTTTCGGCCATCTGGCCGCAGCCGGCCGAAACGACCTGCAGGCTCTGCATTTCGGCGGCGTCGGCCTCGGCATTGCGGCGTCCTCGGCGCTGATGGCGATCCTCGTCATGGAACATGCCGGCTGGGCGGCGGGCTGGTTCTGGTCCGCCGCGATCTCAGCATGCGCCTTTGTCGTCGTGGCGCTGCTGGTCGGCAGCACCGCGACCGCCAACGGCGTCGACGGTCGCGAACCGGCGCTGCCGAAGGACCGCTCGCTGATGAAGATCATCATCGCCTATGGCCTGTTTGGCTTCGGTTATATCGTGACGGCGACGTTTCTGATCGCCATTGTCCGGCAGGGTGGCGGCGGACGCGTCTTCGAAGCAGTGGTATGGATGGTCACCGGCCTTGCCGGGATTCCTTCGGTCTGGCTCTGGCAGAAGATCGCCGCAAGGGTCGGCCTGTATGCGGCTTATGCCTTCGGGTGCCTCGTCGAGGTGGTTGGCGTCACCGCGAGCGTTGCCATGGGCGGACACATTGGGCCGCTGCTGGGCGGGCTTCTGCTTGGCGGAACCTTCATCGCCATCACCGCGCTCGGCCTGCAGACGGGAAGGCAGCTTGTCCCGCAAGCGCCACGCCGGATCCTGGCGTTGATGACGGCTTCCTTCGGCCTCGGTCAGATCATCGGTCCGATCGTTGCCGGTCTGCTTGCGCAAGCCTCGGGCGACTTCTTCCTCGCGTCGATCGTGGCCGCCGCCGTTCTGCTTGTCTCTGGCGTGATCACCTGGTCGGCTGCGCCAAAATCGCCATGATTGTGGTCTTGCTCGGTGCTGGGCTTAGGTCACCGTTTTCTTTCCAGCCGATGTGTGACCTTATGCCCGCTGAACAGCAACGCCGCTGATTTGCGCATCGACCGAGGATTCCCCCACAGTGTTCGTATCCTTCTTCCCGCAGCCGAAGCTCTTCTTCACCTCGGCGGTCCTGTGGAGCCTTGCCGCTATTTTATTCTGGTTTTTCGGCGGCGAGCAGTTGGGTGCTGTTGTTGGGCTGCCGCCTGCCGAGGCTGGCGTTCCTCCGGTCCTTGGAATGACGATCTTCTGGACCAAGCCGTTTATCTGGTTCTATATCTATTTTGGTTTTCTGGTTGGCGCCTTCTACGCCTTCTGGCGCTTTTATTCTCCTCACCCGTGGCAGAATTGGTCGATCCTCGGTTCGGCGCTCATCCTGTTTTCGACATATATTAATGTGCAGATTTATGTGGCGCTGAATACTTGGCGCGGACCTTTCTTTGATCTCTTCCAGAAAGCGATTACGACACCCGACTCGGTGACCGCCGGCGAACTCTATTCGATGTTCTGGATCTACGCCTGGATTGGCGCGTCGGGTATGGGCTTGTTCGTCATCACCCGGTTCTTCGTCAGCCATTATATCTTCCGCTGGCGCACCGCCATGAATGACTACTACATGACGCACTGGCAGAGGTTGCGGCACATTGAAGGCGCCTCTCAGCGCGTGCAGGAGGACACGATGCGGTTCTCCACTACGATGGAAGGCCTTGGTGTGTCGCTTGTTGACGCCGCGATGACGTTGATAGCGTTCCTGCCATTGCTCGCGCAACTCTCCAGCCACGTGAAGATCTTGCCCCTCGTTGGCGAAATTCCCTATTCTCTGGTTGTAGCCGCAGTCACCTGGTCAATCTTCGGTACGATCCTTCTCATGATGGCTGGCGTCAAACTGCCGGGGCTGGAGTTCAAGAATCAGCGAGTCGAGGCGGCCTACCGCAAGGAACTTGTATACGGCGAAGACGATGCGGCGCGTGCCGCACCGCCGACGGTGGCAGAACTCTTTTCGCATGTCCGACGCAACTACTTCACCCTCTACTTCCACTACGCCTACTTCAATATCGTGCGATCCGGCTATCTGCAGGCAGATGCCATCTTCTCCAGCCTGATCCTCATTCCCACGATTGCTGCCGGAACTATTACCTTGGGCATATGGCAGCAGATTTCCACCGCCTTCAGCCAGGTCAGTTCTTCATTTCAGTATCTGGTCAATGCCTGGCCAACGATCGTCGAACTGCTCTCCATTCACAAGCGCTTGCGCGCCTTCGAGGCGACGCTCGAAGGGGAGCCGCTGCCGGAAATCGACCAAGACTATCTGGAGCGTGAGAAAGCCGGCTTGCGCCCTGAGGATCAGCCGGTAAGCTAAGAGTAGCAGGCGGCCAGCTTCTGGCTCAGCCGCCCACCGACGCCTGCTTTTCGCCGGTGCGTTGGCGCGTAACATAGTCGCGATAGTTGATGCACTCGACATCGGGCTTGGTACAGACCTCGCCGGCAAAGCGCTCCAGCGCGTTCCAATAGGCGCCGTCATTCATCAGCGTGAAATGGAAGCCGATTTCCAGCGGAATGCGTTTGCCCTGGTATTGGGCGTCAAAGGCGGCGCGAAAGGCGTCATAAGTCCGGTTGGCGAATTCGTCCGCCTTGCTCGGCCGCTCGAAGCCGCCGGAGTGCCTGACATAGAGATTATAGTCCATGGCGATCACCGGTCGTGACCTTGGGCCTTCCGGAATCTGCGGCAGCGAAAAGCGCGTGATGCCGTTGCCGGTCGGTGGCAAGGCAGGGCCGCGCGACACTCCGCTCGCGTCGAACAGGAAGCCCACCGCCGGCAGCGCCCTGTAGAGCGCCTCGTTTGCCGACAGATAGGGCGCGCGAAAGCCCACCACCTTGTGTGCGATGTCGCGCCAGCCAGCGGGTTCGGGGGCAATGGCGTTGATCGAATAGGCGTTCTCGAGAATATGCGAGAACGAGCCAAACTCGCTCAGCCAGTCGGCCTCGCTCCAGTCCTTGCCGTCGAAATGGCCGCAGCCGTGGCTGCCGATGTCGTGGCCATCCGAGGCGGCGAGCCGGATCTGTTCGAGCCGCTCGATGACCTCCTGTTTCGAGGCGGCAAAGCCGATGTTGGACTTGCCTGATGTCTTGCCGGGCGCCGTGTATTCCTTGCGCGTCTGCGGCGAGAGCAGGAAGACGCAGGACACGAAATAGGTGAAATGCGCGCCGGTGCGGGCGGCCAGCGCCCGGCTGCGTTTCCACTGCGAAATGTCGCGGGCGCTGTCGAACGAGATGATGACGGCCTGCTTCGGCTTTGCCGGTGCATGCGCTGCGGGCGGATCGGCGAGGGCAGTGCCTGCCATCGCAAGCGAGGCAAGAGAAAACGCAACAACGCGGGACAAACGAGGCATCAGCATCCGGTCTGGATTTTGCAATGGTCGGCACCGGCTATCGGCGAAATGTGGCGTGGGTACGGTCGCCTCTGGCGGCCACCTGTCCACCGATTAGCCGATTTTCCTGCCGTACCCCTTCCATGCCGACAAAATTTCGCTAAAACGCGGGCTCATGTACCGCCCCGCCGGGGCAGGAATGGTTTTTATCCATGTCGGACGACAGTTTTATCCGCGAAGTCAACGAAGAGATGCGTCGCGACCAGGCGCATGCGCTATGGGACCGTTTTGGTCCGTTCCTGCTTGGGCTCGCAGTCTTGGTGGTGGTCGGAACCGCCGCTTTCGTCGGTTATCGCTATTGGGACGAGACCCGCGCCAATCGCTCGGGCGATGCCTTCTCGCAGGCGCTGAAGCTTGCCAATGACGGCAAGAGCGACGAAGCGCTGACGGCCCTCGCTGCACTGGAGAAGGATGGCTACGGCGCCTATCCGTTGCTGGCCCGCATGCGAGCCGCGACCGTCAAGGCGGACAAGGGCGACGTCGACGCTGCCGTCAAGGACTTCGACGAGGTTGCCGCCGACACGGATATTCCCGCCGGTCTTCGCGACATGGCGCGCCTCCGGGCGGCACTGCTGCTCGTCGACCATGGTTCCTTCGCCGATGTCTCCAGCCGCGTCGAGGCGCTCACCGCCGACACCAACACGCTGCGCCACACGGCGCGCGAGGCGCTCGGCCTTGCCGCCTGGAAGGAAGGCAAGGCGACGGACGCGCTGAAACTGTTCGACCAGATCGCCTCGGATGACGGCGCCCCGCGCAACGCGCGCGAGCGGGCGACGTTGATGTCCGAGCTGATCCGTGGGTCGGGCAGCGCGTCGTGATGCATGACATTCAAAGTCGCCATCATCGGCCGGCCTAACGTCGGCAAATCGACCCTTTTCAATCGTCTGGTGGGAAGGAAGCTGGCGCTTGTCGACGACACGCCGGGCGTCACCCGCGACCGTCGCGTCCATGCCGCCAAGCTCTACGATCTGCATTTCGATGTCATCGACACCGCCGGCTTCGAGGACGCTGCCGCTTCTTCGCTGCCCGGCCGCATGCGCGCCCAGACCGAAATCGCCATCCGCGAAGCCGACCTGATCTTTTTCACCATCGATGCCAAGTCCGGGCTGATGCCCGACGACAAGACCTTCGCCGAGATCGTGCGCAAGTCCGGCAAGCCGGTTGTCGTCGTCGCCAACAAGGCCGAGGCGCGCGGCGCCCAGGGCGGCATGCTTGAGGCTTGGGAGCTCGGCCTTGGCGAGCCAATCCCGGTCTCGGCCGAACACGGCCAGGGCCTGCCCGATTTGCGCGATGCGGTGATATCAGCACTTGGCGAGGCGCGCGCCTTCGGCGAAGAAGAAGAGGATACGGACGAGGAGGTCGCCGCCAGCGAAGTGCTGATCGGCGAGGACATCACCGACCCGGACGCCGAGCCGAGCTATGACGACACCAAGCCGATGCGCATCGCCGTCGTCGGCCGTCCGAACGCAGGCAAGTCGACGCTGATCAACGCGCTGATCGGCGAGGAACGGCTCCTGACCGGGCCGGAGGCCGGCATCACCCGCGATTCCATCTCAGTCGACTGGGACTGGCATGGCCGCCGCCTCAAACTGTTCGACACTGCCGGCATGCGCCGCAAGGCCAGGATTCACGAAAAGCTGGAAGTCATGTCGGTGCAGGACGGCTTGCGCGCCATCCGCTTTGCCGAGATCGTCATCATCGTGCTCGATGCGACCATTCCCTTCGAGAAGCAGGATCTGCAGATCGCCGATTTGATCATCCGCGAGGGCCGCGCGCCGGTGATCGCCTTCAACAAATGGGATCTGATCGACTACCCGCAGGAACTCCTGGCGGAACTGCGCGAGAAGACCGAGCGGCTTCTTCCCCAGGCGCGCGGCTTGCAGGCGGTGCCGGTTTCGGCCGAAACCGGGCGCGGTCTCGACAAGCTGATGGACGCTGTCATCAGGACGCACAGAGTGTGGAACAGCCGTGTCTCGACAGGCAAGCTCAACCGCTGGCTGGAAGGCATCCTGGCGCACCATCCGCCGCCTGCCGTGGCGGGGCGCCGGCTGAAGATCAAATATGTCACGCAGGCCAAGACGCGGCCGCCGGGCTTCGTCGTGTCCTGCTCACGGCCGGACGCGATGCCGCAATCCTATGTTCGTTATCTCTCCAACAGTCTGCGCGAAGCCTTCGACATGCCAGGCGTGCCGATCCGCATCGCCTTGCGCACCTCGGAAAATCCGTTCGCCGGCAGGGCGAAAAAACGCCGCTGAGCTCCACCGCGCCGAACCTTTCAAGCTACGCCACATTGCGCAGGACAGGCGCGGACAGCGCCTGTTCGGGTAGCAATTCCAGCGCCGCCTGCAGCAGGATGTCGACAAGACCGCCGCCACCGGGTCTGGCTCGGCCTTTCTTGCGATGCGGGAACAGCGCCATCTCAGGCAGTGCGGGCAGCCCGGCGATCTGCGGCGTCATCGCCCTGACAGTAGCCAGCACGAGTGGGGACAGCGTCTGCACCTAATGGGCGGTG
This sequence comes from Mesorhizobium tianshanense, assembly GCF_007830515.1. Classification (GTDB taxonomy): domain Bacteria; phylum Pseudomonadota; class Alphaproteobacteria; order Rhizobiales; family Rhizobiaceae; genus Mesorhizobium; species Mesorhizobium tianshanense. Next base: position 102,004 of record NZ_VLKT01000009.1, on the reverse strand, counting down.
TAAGCTCCGTCCACCAGATGGTAGCTCCCAGTGACAAAGCTGGCCTGATCGGACAAGAGGAAGCACACAAGAGCCGCTACCTCTTCCGGTTTCCCGCGCCTGCCCATCGGCTGAAGGCCTGCCATGCGCCGGGTGGCTAATGCCTCCATTTGCTCCGATAAAAGAGGCGTTTCGATCCAGCCGGGGCCGACGACATTGATCCGGATGCCCATTCTCGCATATTCAATCGCCGCAACCTTGGTTAGTCCAACGACCCCGTGCTTCGCTGCCGTGTATGCGGACGCAGTTGGCAAGCCGACGGAACCGAGAACGGAGGACATGTTCACGATGGCGCCTCCGCCTCGATTCAGCATGGCGGCGATCTCGTACTTCATGCTGTAGAAAACGCCATTTAGATTGACGTTTATCAGCTTGTGCCAGTTGTCGAGCGGATAGTCTGCCGTTGCTTTTCGAACGCCGTCGATACCTGCATTGTTTACCGCCATATCCAGTCCGCCGCATTTCTGGACAGTGAACTCGATCAGCTTTTCCACGGCTGCCGCATCCGTGACATCGACCGCAAAGTCGTAGGCCCTGCCTCCTTGCGAGCTTATTTCGGCGGCTTTGCAGTGCGCGGCCTCGGCGTCAAGGTCGGCGACAACAACCTCGGCTCCTTCTTGCGCGAGTTGCCGTGAAACAGCCGCTCCTATTCCGGAGCCTGCGCCGGTCACAATCGCGACTTTACCATGGAAGTCAGGCTTCATCGTCTCTGTCCCATGCCCATTGTGACATAACCGAACAGAGGCATACGGTTATCGCAAGAAGTTTCGCTCCAATTCGCTTGTCAATCCTGTGAATTCATTTTGCCCCTTACCATCTTACCTGCGGCCGCCTAACGCTGGCAAACGGTTACAGCAGGTAACCGGCCTGACTGGATTTCAAGGCACCACACAGCGAGCCTTGGCCCGCAGGCCTCGGGATGTTAGAGACGAGGGCGGCGGTAGGTTGACCAGTTTCTTAGCAGGCAGAAATGGAAGAACACCACATTGCGCGCCGGGGGCTCGTGCTGGGTAGTCTGGCTCTGATGGTTTCCGGATGTACGTTAGCGTTACGACAGGCGGCGGAGCCGATTTCATCCGCGTTCGCACCAAGGCGTGGCCTGAGTCCTCGTTACCGACGGCAGCGTGTGCGGTACTACGGAAACGAGCCGGCTGGAACGATCGTCGTCGATACTTCGCAACGTTTTCTCTATGCCGTCGAGGCGGACGGGTGGGCGACGCGCTACGGCGTCGGCGTCGGCGAGCAGGGACTTTCGTTCAAGGGTACAGCGACCGTCGACCGCAAGGCGGACTGGCCGTCGTGGACACCCACCGCCAACATGATGAAGCGCAAGCCGCGCCTGGTGCAGTATGCAGGGGGGGTCCCTGGCGGACCAAACAACCCGCTTGGTGCGCGTGCCCTTTATCTCTTTCGCGACAGGCGCGACACCCACTTCCGGATACATGGTACAAACGAGCCATGGACGATAGGCACAGCGGTATCGAACGGGTGCATCCGTTTGATAAATGACGACATCATTGACCTCTACGACCGTACTCCTTTGGGCACGACGGTGGTGGTTGTTTGATGGTGGGCAGGCCTAATCTCCGTTGGATGGTGAACCCTGCCAGCACGTCATCGCAAAGTTGCCGCCGGCAGCCGGGTGCCAACTGTGTCATTTCTGCACTAGGCTTTGGTGTAGATCGCAGGTAACTTGGCGGAGCTGCATATTGTTTTTATTTGTGGCGATTCTATAGGCTATTCCGCCCCCGGGGAAAGGATTGCTTGATGAGCAGGATCTTGATTGTAATGGTTGCCACCCTCGCCGTTGCCAGCCTGAGCGGCTGCGCGAACGGGATCGGCAAAGGAAAGGGGAAGGCTCCTCCGCCGGAACCCGTTTCCGTAGAGGAGCCCGTAATTAAATAAGGACCGGCTTTCGGTGATTTCGGGAAGGGCCGCCGGGCCCTTCCCCATCGATACGCAGGGGCCAAGGCCGGATTCGTAGCCTACGTGCGGTTAGCGGGCATAGGCCGGCACTAGGTCTGCGGTCCTCGGAGTTCGGGATGAGATGACGCTTGTAAGTGGCCGTTCAACAATTGTGGCCCTGCTCGCGCTTGTCGCAGCGTCATGTCAGTCGCAGGACAACAAGCCCCAGCCGACTTTCGTGTCCAATGATCGGGCACTGAGAACTGCGGCGATGCCGGCGCGCGCGGCGGCATCAACTCAAGCCCAACGGCATTTCATCGAGTTCCGCTCCCGGTACGCCCTTACCTACGGCCATTCCTTCGTGATTTTTGGACGATTGAACCAGGCGGGACGGATGGTCAACCCCGAAGTCGCGGGGCTCGCTCCGAAGTCCGATGATCCCAATGTCTATGTTCTCGGCCATTTGGCGCCCGTGCCAGCCTCGACCGGGTGGACGGACGGCGACCTGGAAGATGCCTACCGGTCGGCAAGCTGGCGTGTTTCACTTACCGAAGGCGAATATAGGAAAGTCGTCGCGAGCATACGAAGGCTGCAGGCCAGTTCTCCGCTTTGGCACGCGTCGCTCTACAACTGCAACGCATTCGTAGCGGACATCGCCAGATCCATGGGGTATAAGACCCCCGGTACTTGGCTCCGGCCGCAACAATTCATAACCAAGCTTCGGGAGATGAACGGGGGTTGAAATGCGATTGGCAAAATCCGCTTTCGCGTCTCATTGCCCCGGTTAAGTCCGAAAGGAACGCGCTCTGAATGTCTATCGGTCGACAACTCGGACGGTGACATCGTTGCGACGGCTTATCGTGGTCTCAGATCGAGAAAGGCTCCGGTGACCTGAAGTGACCATTGCTGTTGCCTCACTTGGCGAGATCATATGGGTGATCGGGATCGTTGCTTGGTACGTGATCCGGTATCCCTTCGAGCGCCGGGCAAGGCGCGTGCGAATTGTAGCTGGCGGCCGCTCGAGTTCCGACACCGTCGGGCTTGCATCGGCTCTCCTTGGCCTCGCGATCCTGCCTGGCTTCTATGTCGTCACCGGCATCCCAGGAGCGGCTGACCATCCGGCCAGCGCGTGGTCCGTGGCGCTCGGAACCACCATCTTCTGCTCCGCGCTGTGGATTTTTCGCCTATCCCACAAGGAACTTGGCCGCAACTGGTCGATTACGCTCGAGATTCGCGAACGGCATGAACTGGTCAGCGCCGGGCCATATGCCTTGGTCCGTCACCCGATGTACACCTCGTTCCTGCTTATGGGGCTCGGCCAGGCCTTTCTGCTGCCGAACTGGGTTGCGGGCATATCGGGTTTGATTGGTTTCGCAGTGCTTTTCCTGCTGAGAGTGGATAAGGAAGAGCGTATGATGCTGGAGAATTTAGGCTCGCAATACCGTGTCTATATGGAAAGGACCAAGCGAATATTCCCTTATCTTTATTAGAGGTCGTTTGATGCGAGGCCGAGCCCTCAAGCTTTCGGCGCCCCGGCGCCTTGTTGGCGATCTGATGAGGTTTTCGATCGGCGTGCCACGGGTCGCGGTGCAGCGTCAGATGAACCTCGGCCCACTCGTAAGGGCTAGAATGGCGCAGCAGACCAGGCCCTCGTGGACCGCGATCTTCCTGAAAGGATATGCGCTTCTCGCCCTAGAGATGCCGGAACTGCGGCGCGCCTATGTCAAGTTGCCCTGGCCGCAGCTTTACGAGTATCCGGCAAGCGTAGCCTCGATTGCCCACGAGCGCGAATATGATGGCGAGCCGGCCGTTCTGCTGAGCTGCATCAAGTGCCCGGAGCGCTACTCTATCACGGAACTTGAGGGATCCATCCATGCGGCTCGATCACGGCCGATCCTGGAGGTCCCGGAGTTCCGGCGTGCCTTGCGGATGGCAGGTGCGCCCGCGCCCGTCAGGTGGCTGCTTATGTGGCTAGGGTTGAACATCGCCCGGCAAAGGGCAAATTACTTTGGTACCTTCCAACTGTCCGTCTATTCGGGTCTCGGTGCGGAGTCACTCAACCCGCTGACACCATTGACCACGCTTCTAAACTACGGTCCGATCGGCAAAGACGGATCGGTGAATGTCCGCATCCACTACGATCACCGGGTAATGGATGGAGCGAACGTCGCACGAGCACTGGAGAGATTCGAAAAGATTCTGAACGGCACTGTCGCCGATGAAGTGGTGCTGCTCGGTCAAAGTGTTGCCGCTCCTGCAAGACAGAGGAACGCGACATGATTTCGCACTGTGAATTCCGGCCAGCCGTCGTCGTGATTGGCGGCTCGGGTGGAATTGGCCGGGCAATTGCGAGCGTCGCTGCACGGGAGCGCGGTGCGGTTGTGCTGGTTGCCCGCTCGCCCGAGGGTTTGGCCGCCGCGGCGTCTGAGGTTCGGGAGGGGGGTGGCGAGGCATTCACGCTCGAGTTGGATCTCGTGGCAGGCGATGCGCCAACGCGCCTAGAGGGCTTTCTGTCCGCACACGGCCTGGTCTGTGATGTCCTGGTCAACAGCGCCGGCTATGGCCTGCGGGGCGCGGCGACGGCGCTGCCTATTGATGGTCAACTCGGCATCATCGATCTCAACATACATTCCCTCACAGAACTGACCCTCCATTTTCTGCCGGGAATGGTGGCGCGCCGACGGGGCGGGGTGCTCAATCTCAGTTCCGTGGCCGGGTTCGTTCCCGGGCCTTATATGGCTCTGTACTTCGCTAGCAAAGGTTTCGTGCGCTTCTTCTCAGAGGCGCTTCACCAGGAGTTGCGCCGAACCGGTGTGACCGTCACATGCGTGGCACCAGGCCCGGTGTCGACGGAGTTTCTCGCAAGGTCAGGCGCCAATCAGACGGTGCTCTTCAACATCTTGCCCAAGGTGGATCCGGAGTATGTGGCCGAACGTGCGTGGCGAGGGTTCAAATCCGGTCGTCGCCTCGTCGTACCGGGAATCTCGGCCAAGTTGGCTGCTCTTGCGGCAGCGCTCCTGCCTTCCGCAGCGATGCTGCCCCTGGTCGGCCGGCTGCAACGCGGCGGCAATGATCAATGTCCTTGCGGTTCAGGTATGAAGTTCAAGAAATGCTGCGGTACCCGCCAGATCCAGCTACGCCGGGGCCCTCGGGGAATTATCCCGTGACCGGACCAGCACGCCACCGCTCGCCATTTCAGGAGTCGCTGATGGTCTTGGTTGCGGCTCAATGAACAAACGCTTTCCACCTGAACCGTTGCTGCGCTCTCGTTGCGGTCATGGGCTTGGTGCACGGCGCGCATGGGGGTCGCTCTCGGCCAGCGAGACAAACGCCAAACTTCCAGACCCCGCCGCTCTCCAAGTGATTGAAATAATTCGCCACTCGGCCACCCATTCACTGCGATCTGCGCCGCGGCGGCGGCTCCAGCTCATACCCCAGTGGTCATCGAACTTAATTTAGCCAACCGCAACTCGGCTGCGACCGGAAAATTGAACGCTCCCACCGCAGAGCCTTGGCTACGGATGTCACCATCGACGGGTCAGAAGCGCTGGACAGCGGTGCCTAACTTCGAGGCGTCCAAGGCATGGCTGGAAGGCATTCTCACGCATCATCCGCCGCCCGCCGTGGCGGGGCGCCGGCTGAAGATCAAATATGTCACGCAGGCCAAGACGCGGCCGCCGGGCTTCGTCGTGTCCTGCTCACGGCCGGACGCTATGCCGCAATCCTATGTTCGTTATCTCTCCAACAGTCTGCGCGAAGCCTTCGACATGCCAGGCGTGCCGATCCGCATCGCCTTGCGCACCTCGGAAAATCCGTTCGCCGGCAGGGCGAAAAAACGCCGCTGAGCACCGCGCGTTTTGGGCGTGGACGGGCGTGTGGATGGGTGCGGCTTTTTGCGCGCTGATCGCCTGGCCGATCTTTCTTCGGCCCGAACATGGCCGCAAAAGCGCCTGACTTCAGATCGACAGGGAAAACACGATCGAACCTGTTAACGCCCCATCAAGGTTAATGCATCATCGTGCCTCTCCAGTGGGGTCCGTTGCGTTTCTGGAGAGTTCCGTGCATCGACGTGTAATGAAGCGGCTGATTGCCGCCGCCGGTGAGAAAAAAAGTTCGCTCCTGTCTCCGTCAATTGTTGGTCTGTGCGCTCGGGTCGGCTTTCCCAAGAGTTCCGCGCATCGACGTATTTTGACGCAGCTCGCCGCCGCCGGTCAGAAAGGACGTTCACTTGTCTCTCCTCTGGTCATTGGGCTTGGCATCTGGGTCGGCTTTCCCTCTGTCATCGCCTACCAGGACATGGGAAGCCTGGTTTCCGGCCTCAAGGCGCCGAACGCCCGCTGGAACGCCTATGTCGAGAAATCCGTCGCCGGCTCGGTCCATGCCGCCGAAATGCCTTTCCTTGATTCCGACACCACCGGTTCGATCTCGGGTTCCGGCGTCCGGCTGCCCGGCATCGGCGCCGTCTCGTTTCGCGGCAAGGGCAGCGTGGCCAGCGCGACGCCCGACGAGGACCGCATCATGCGTGCCGACAAGAAGGGCCGCATCATCATGGTCTCTCCGGTCGCGCCACCGAAGAACTTCAATGCCGGCTCGATCTTCGAGCGCACCTCCTCGCTGCTTCGCCCGAGCATGGACGGCGGCCTGAAGATGGCTTTCGCCAAGCCCGAGATCAAAGGCAAGGAGATCCAGATTGCCGCCGCGTTCCACGCGCGCGTCGACAAGAAGCCGGATCCCGGCGTGCCGGCCATGCTTGCCGCACTGGTCAACAATGACCACCCCGACGTCCTGGCGACCGCCTACGCCCCGGCCGCGCCCGACTATGCGCAGGCTTCGCCCTTCGAGGCCTTGCTTCAGGACGAGAAGCCGAACGATGGCCGCTTCATTCCGCCGATAGCCAAGGGCGATCATTCGTGGATGCAGACTCCGCTGCCGGCGAGCGTCTTCTCCAAGAAGGAACAGACTTGCCTCGCCAATGGCATCTACTTCGAGGCGCGCGGCGAAACCGTGCGCGGCCAGGCTGCCGTCGCCCAGGTTATCCTCAATCGCGTCCGCAATCCGGCCTATCCAAACTCGATCTGCGGCGTCGTCTACCAGAACGACAAGTGGTTCAACCGCTGCCAGTTCTCCTTCGCCTGCGACGGCAGGAAGAAGCGCATCCAGAGCCCCGCCAACTACAGAATTGCGCAGGATGTCGCCATGGCGGTCACCGCCGGCAAGGTCTTCATCCCGGAAGTGGGATCGTCGACCCATTACTACGCCAACTACGTCAATCCGGGCTGGGCGCGAACGATGAAAAAAATGACCAAGATCGGCCTGCATATCTTCTACCGCACCTATGGCGGCGGTTGGAGCTGAGCGGTTCGGCAAGGCTCCAGGCGCGGTCGATCGAAGACCCGTCGCCGGAGGGATTCGGCCGCGGCACGCCAACGACGGTATCGGGCACGATGTCGCACCTTGGCAAGTTATTGATTTTAATTAGAAAAATACTTAAGGCTGAAGTTCTGCCCGTGGCTTGACGGGCGCGGACCCTCTAACTATGTTGCCGGCGACTTAAGAGCGGACGGACGGCGACGATCTGACCGGGCAAGGGGGTTGCGATGGCCGACATGAATGGGCCAGACGGAACCGGAGAAACCGGCCGCGGCAAACAGCGTCAAGCCGACATCCGCGACGACGATCTTGAGCGCCGCCGGCGTGACCTTGAAGCATCGCTTGCGACAAGGCGGCCGGACCGGCTCGAGGGGAAAGACGACGCGAAAGCGGGCAGTGCGGCCGGATATGGCCAGGCGCTCAAGCTGTCCAGCGAGTTCATCGCCGGGATAGTGGTTGGCGCCGGCATCGGCTGGATCATCGACCGTCTGGCGGGGACATCGCCATGGGGTCTGATCGTTTTCTTGCTGCTGGGTTTTGGCGCCGGCGTGCTCAACGTCCTGCGTTCCGCAGGGCTTATGGCGGAATTCGGACAGGGCGATAAAACGCGCGATCCGAAAGAATGAACTTGAGGCCGCTTGCCGGCGCAACGAACAGGACACTAAAGCCGCTTGCGGCTTTGATGGGGATTTAAAGTGGCTGCTGACAAGGTCGATCCGATCCACCAGTTCAACATCGTCAAGTTGATTCCAATCAACATCGGCGGCTACGATCTGTCCTTCACCAATTCGGCTCTTTTCATGGTCGCGACAGTCGCCGTCGCGTCGGCGTTTCTCTATCTCACCACCTCGAGCCGCAGCCTCGTGCCCACCCGTCTTCAGTCGATCTCGGAAATGGCCTACGAATTTGTCGGCAACATGCTGAGGGACGCAGCCGGAACGCAAGGCATGAAGTTTTTCCCCTTCGTGTTTTCGCTGTTCATGTTCGTGCTCGTCGCCAATCTGCTCGGTCTTTTCCCGTATTTCTTCACCGTCACCAGTCACATCATCGTCACCTTCGGCCTTGCCGCGCTGGTGATCGGAACCGTCATCGTCTACGGCTTCATGAAGCACGGCATTGGTTTCCTGAAACTATTCGTCCCGCATGGCGTGCCGGTCTACCTGCTGCCGCTGGTGGTGCTGATCGAGGTGATTTCCTTCGTCTCGCGCCCGGTCAGCCTCTCGGTTCGTCTGTTCGCCAACATGCTGGCCGGCCACATCACGCTGAAGGTGTTCTCGGGCTTCGTGGTGAGCCTGAGCGCGCTCGGCACGCTTGGCATTGCCGGATCGGTCCTGCCGCTGGCGATGGCCGTGGCGCTGACGGCGCTGGAACTGCTGGTCGCCTTCCTGCAGGCCTACGTCTTTGCCGTGCTGACCTGCATGTATCTGAACGACGCCCTGCATCCCGGGCACTGACCCAGGCTGACCAAGAGTTTCCGGCATTGCTGCCGGATGGAATCGCAACGGAATTTTAGATCCAAAGGAGTTGAAAACATGGAAGCAGAAGCAGCAAAGTATATCGGTGCCGGCATCGCATGCCTCGGCATGGGTGGCGCCGGTATTGGCCTCGGTAACATCTTCGGCAGCTATCTGGCGGGCGCGCTGCGCAATCCGTCGGCCGCGGATGGCCAGTTCGGCCGCCTGATCTTCGGCTTCGCCGTGACCGAAGCGCTGGGCATCTTCTCCCTTCTCATCGCGCTTCTGGCCCTGTTCGGCTGAGCCCCTGTTCGGCTAACATTGGGTTTGGACGGGCCGGCCGCAATCCAGCGGCGGGCCTGAATATCGGGGATAGTCCATGTTCGTGACATCTGCCTTTGCGCAAGAGTCCGCGCCCGCCGTCGAAGGCGGCCATACCGGCACGGAAGGCGATACGCATTCCGAAACCGGCGTGCCCGCCGAGGGGCACGGCGTGTTCCCGCCATTCGATCCGGCGACGTTTCCGTCGCAGATTCTGTGGCTGGCGATCACCTTCGGGCTGTTCTACCTGTTCCTGAAGAAGGTGGTGATGCCGCGTGTCGGCGGCATCATCGACGTCCGCAACGACCGCATCACGCAGGACCTCGACCATGCCGCCCGGCTGAAGGGCGAGGCCGATGCCGCCGTTGCTGCCTATGAGCAGGAACTGGCGGAGGCCAAGACAAAGGCCAATGCAATCGGCCAGCAGGCCAGCGATGCTGCCAAGGCGGAAGCCGAGACTGCCCGCAAGAAGGTCGAGGCTGCCCTCGACCAGAAGCTTGGCGAAGCCGAGGCGCGCATTTCGTCCATCAAGGCCACCGCCATGAAGGAAGTCGGCACGATCGCCGAGGACACTGCTTCGGCCATCGTCGAGGCGCTTGTCGGCGGCAAGGCCAGCAAGGCCGAGATCGCGGCGGCCGTCAAATCCGTGGCCCGGTGAGGAACGCATCATGGACGCCACATCACTTGCAACGCTTTGGGCCACGGTTGCCCTCGTCATTTTTCTTGGCATCGCCGTCTACATCAAGGTGCCCGGGCTGATCGCCAAGGCGCTCGATGCTCGCGCCGACAAGATCAGCAACGAGCTTGAGGACGCGCGCCGGCTGCGCGAGGAGGCCCAGCAACTGCTCGGCCAATATCAGCGCAAGCGCAAGGAAGCCGAGCAGGAGGCCGCCGACATCGTCGCAGCCGCCAAGCGCGAGGCCGACATGCTGGCCGCCGAGGCGCACAAGAAGACCGAGGACTACGTCACCCGGCGCACCGCACTTGCCGAACTGAAGATCGGCCAAGCCGAGCGCGAGGCGATTGGTGAGGTGCGCGCCAGTGCCGTCGATATCGCCGTCGAAGCCGCTCGCACGCTGCTCGCCGGCAAGATCGACGCCAAGGCCGGCGCCGACCTGTTCAAGGCCTCGCTTCAGGACGTGAAGTCCAAACTGAATTAAGCGAGAGTTTATCGAGGAGTTCTTCGAAAGCCGCCTGGGAGACCTGGCGGCTTTTTATTGTGGCGCGGATAATCTCACCCCTCAAGGAGGGAGATTGGCTGTCGCCGTCGCTTTCTCCTCAATCCAAGCCAGCAAGACTCTCTTCATCAGCCACTTCGGTGCCGCCGAGCCGGAACGGTGCGAAGGAGGCGCGGTGCAGCCGCGCCACCGGTCCATGCACCTCGATCGCCGTGCGGTGGCGGACCGTGGCGTAACCCATGTGGACCTCGAAACCGTATTGCGCGTGATGGCTGCCGCAGCCGCACATCATGCGGTCGCGCATCACCTTGGCCACGATCGAGGCGGCGGCGATCGACTGCGAGCGCTGGTCGCCCTTGATCAGCGCGCGGCCCGGGCAAGGCAGGCCCGGCGGCACGTCGCGGCCATCGGCGAGCGCCAGTTTCGGCTGCACCGGCAAGCCGACCAGCGCGCGACGCATCGCCTCGAGGCTGGCCTTGAGGATATTGCTGTCATCGATGCCTTCCGCGCTGACCGAGGCCATTGACACGCCAAGAGCGGATCCGAGGATTTTTAGGAACAGCGCCTCACGCTGCAGATGGTTAAGGCGCTTGGAATCGTCGAGACCGTCGGGAATGTTGGCGGGATCGAGCACCACCGCTGCCGCGACGACCGGTCCGGCGAGCGGGCCGCGGCCAGCCTCGTCCATTCCCGCCACCGGCCATAGACCTTCGGCCATCGCCTTCGTCTCGAAGGCGAAATCGGGTCTCTCGACGATTTCGAAGAGAAGCGGAGAATCAGAGCGCGCGCGAGCCATGTTGCGGCGAGGTTCGCATCGGCTCCGATTCTCCGCAAGCCCCTCCGGGTCGGGTGGGGCACCGGACCCAGAGGGCACCGTCTGCAAGCCCGGGGACAGGACAGGCCGGACGGGATTTTTTCATGTGCCGCCGGCAACGGCGGCGCATGATGTCTTCACAGCAACATCAGTTGCTCGGTCGCCTTGGCCGCGGCGATGAACTGGTCGGTCCTGAGCGACCGCCGCTCGGCATTGAGGCCAAGCCTTTTGGCGGCGATCTCGAAGCGCCGGCCGATCTGCCAGGCATAGGGGCCGGAGCCTTTCATGCGCTTGCCCCATTCCGAATCGTAATCCTTGCCGTCGCGCATCGAGCGGATCAGCGACATCACGTGACGGTAGCGGTCCGGATAATGGCGCAGCAGCCAATCCTTGAAGATCGGCGAGACCTCCAGCGGCAGGCGCAGCACGACATAGCCGGCCTCGCGCGCTCCTGCTGCACGTGCCGAATCGAGGATGCGTTCCATCTCCTGATCGGTCAGGCCGGGGATGATCGGCGCGACCATGACCGAGGCCGGAATGCCCGCATCCGAAAGCTGCCTGATCGCCTCCAGCCGCTTGGTCGGCGTCGACGCGCGTGGCTCCATCGTTCTGGCCAGCATCCGGTCGAGCGTCGTCACCGACAGCGCCACCTTGGCCAGCCCGCGTTCGGCCATGCGCGACAGAATGTCGATGTCGCGCGTCACCAGCGCGGATTTGGTGACGATGCCGACCGGGTGGCCGCGCGCCTCCAGCACTTCGAGGATCTCGCGCATGATCCGGTATTGCTTCTCGATCGGCTGGTAGGGATCGGTGTTGGTGCCGATGGCGATGGTGCGCGGCTGGTAACCGTCCTTCGACAGTTCCTTGTCGAGCAGCCGCGCCGCATCCGGCTTGGCGAACAGCTTCGATTCGAAATCCAGCCCCGGCGACAGACCCATGAAGCTGTGCGTCGGCCGGGCGAAGCAGTAGACGCAGCCATGCTCGCAGCCGCGATAGGGATTGATCGAGCGGTCGAAGGAAATGTCGGGCGATTCGTTACGGGTGATGATGGTGCGCGGCTTCTCGACCTGGACCTCGGTCTTGAAAGGCGGCAGCTCCTCCAGCGAATTCCAGCCGTCGTCGAACACATGCCGGCTGACCGGTTCGAACCGGCCGGATGGGTTGATGCCGGCGGACCGGCCGCGATTGCGCTCCGGACGGATACGGACGCCGCTCTGCTCGATCATTGCATTGGCCATCTCGGCTCTTCCAGCCCCGAAGGCGGCAATGTCGGCACGTACGATCTGTTCCATTTTCGCCCTCTCCCACGGACTGTCGGCTGGCTGTCGAATCGCTCTGTTCATGAAATTATTCCTATTTCATTCATGGGAACAAATCAAGAACATTTTTATGGTGCGACGCAAAACTGGCGCTGCGCCCGGCTTTCCGCTATTCGGCTAATGATGCTCAGCGTTCTCATCCAGACCCTGAATGACGAAGAGAGACTTGCCCGCACGCTCGCCTCGCTGATCGGCGGCGCGGTCGAGGGCGTGGTGCGCGATGTCGTCGTCTGCGACAGCGGCTCGACCGACCAGACGCACCGCGTTGCCGAACATGCCGGCTGCCTTTACGTGGCGAGCGGCGGCATCGCTGCCGGCATCAGGCAGGCCAAGGGAGATTGGCTGCTGCTGCTGGAGCCGGGTGCGCGGCTGGCGGAAGGCTGGATCGACGAGGTCGCCGCCCATGCGGCCAGGCAAACCATGCCGGCGCGGTTCTCGCGGGCGCGCGGCAGTCGCGTGCCGTTCCTGTCGCGGGTGTTTTCGGGGAACCGGGCATTGGCCGAAGGGCTGCTGATCAGCAAGCGTCAGGCCGCGGCCTTGTCGAAGAATGCCCGCAGCGCCGAAGCCATCGCGCGCGGCCTTGCGACCAGGAGGCTCGACGCCGAGATCTGGGTGGCGCCGGCGAAGTGAGGTCTTCCTTCTCCCCGTAAGCGGGCGAGGAAAGTCGCGTCCTTCGCCGAAGTTTTTGCCGAGGTCGTCGTTTATTGTGCATTGCACAAAAACTGACCTCGGGTTACCATTCTTTTTGAGGCGGACGGTTGGGTGGGTAGCGCCAGAGCAGTGAGCGATCTGCTTTGATAGTTGAGGATACCGATGACCCCTTCAAGCCCTGACAAATCCGGTGCTGCAAGCCTCGAGTCGATCGCTCGAAACGGCAGCCTGCTGCGCCGCATTGCCGTGCGGATTCCGACCTATCTGACGGACCTTCGCGAGAATCCGGCATGGCTGCCGATGTTCATGCTGGCGCGCACCATGCCGGCGCGGCGGTTGCATTGGCGCGGCGCAAAACCCGTCCGACCGGCACAAAACGTCCAGGAAACGATGTTCACCGGTGTCGATCGTGGTGCGGTGGTCGGTGCGCTCCGCTCGGAAGGCCTGTTTTCCGGGCTTGTTCTGCCGTCGTCGATCCACGAGGAGATCGCCAGCTTCGCGCAGCGCACGCCTTGCTTCGGCAATTTCGACCGTCGGTTGGAGTTCCTGCCGACCAAGCATGCGGAGGCCGAGAAACACTTCGGCCGCCCATTGCTCAGCGGGCACTTTTTCGAGAGGATCCTCGACTGCAATGCCGCGCTTACCGTGCAGCGCGACCCGTTGCTTCTCGACATCGCCGCCCACTATCTGGGCAGCCAGGCGAAGCTGATCACCACGCGCGTCTGGTGGAGCTTTCCGACGAACTCCGTCTCCGATGCCGAGAAGAACTTGGCGTCGCTTGGCAAATACCACTTCGACCTCGACGATTGGCGGATGCTGAAATTCTTCTTCTATCTCAATCCGGTCGATGCCGACACCGGTCCGCATGTCTATGTCAGGGGCAGCCACAACCGCCGCAGCCTCAAGCATCAGCTGACGCTTCTTGTCGGCCATCCGGCGGAAGAGGTCCTGGACGTCTACGGCGCGCAGAGCCCGGTTACCCTGACCGGCCAGGCGGGTTTGGGCTTTGTCGAGGATCCCTTCGGCTTTCACATGGGCACCGTGCCGACGCGTAAGCCGCGGCTGATGATGGAAGTCGGCTTCGGCGTTTCGCCGCCCTCGCGCCGGCGCTTCCATGGCGAGCCCGTCATCCGCTGATTTTGGGCGCTGATTTTGCCGCTGGTCTGTGGCGCTGGTTTTGGGAAGCCCGAAACAGACTTTCCCGGAAACCAGCCTAATTTGCCTTGGTGCCGCGACGCAGATGCTCGTCCAGGCGCGGCATGATCTCGACGAAGTTGCAGGGCATGTGCCGGTAGTCGAGCTGCGGCTTCAAAATGCCGTCCCAGGCGTCCTTGCAGGCGCCGGGCGAGCCCGGCAGCACGAAGACGAAGGTCGCGTTGACGACGCCGCCGGTCGCCCGGCTCTGGATCGTCGAGGTGCCGATCTTGTCGTAGGAAATGCGGTGGAACACTTCGGAAAAGCCGTCCATGCGCTTTTCGAAGATCGGCTCCAGCGCCTCCGGCGTCACGTCGCGGCCGGTAAAGCCGGTACCGCCGGTGGTGATGACGACATCGATCGCTTCGTCCCTCGACCAGCCCAGAACCCTGTCGCGGATTTTTTCGCGGTCGTCGGTGACGATGTCGCGGGCAGCCAGGATATGGCCGGCCTCCACGATGCGGTCGGCCAGCGTCTGGCCCGATTTATCGTCGGCGAGGCTGCGCGTATCGGAGACCGTCAGCACCGCGATGCGTACGGGAATGAAGGAGCGGCTCTCGTCAATTCTGGCCATCTGCGTCAGCCCTCCGATGTCATGCTTCGGGTCGCGGCGACGAACCAGTCGGGATGGCGGCTGCGGATATCGACGGCCGCGCGCTTGGCCACATTGCCGGTCTCGAACAGCCCGAAGCAGGTCGCGCCGGAACCGGACATCCGGGCGAACCCCGCTCCGGCCCTGTTGAGCACCGAAAGCGCCTTGCCGATGGCCGGCTGGATCGTCCGCGCCGCGGGCTCGAGATCGTTTCGGGTGATCTCCAGCCAATTGCGGATGCTGTGGAAGTCGAGGCTGCGCGGCAACGGCGGCAGCCCCTCATTGTCGCGATCGGAAAGCGCATTGAACACCTCGGCCGTGGAGACGGCGGTGCCGGGATTGACGAGAACCAGCCCAAGTGCCGGAAAGCGCGGCACGGTCGACAGGTCGTCACCAACGCCGCGCGCGATCAGCGGCTTTGCCGCGAGGCACATGGGAACGTCCGCGCCCAGCGAGAGGCCGATCCGAGCCAGTTGGGCGTCGTCGAGGTCCAGCCTCCATGTCTCAGCCAGCCCGCGCAGCACCGTTGCGGCATCGCTCGACCCGCCGCCGACGCCGGATGCGACCGGCAGGTTCTTTTCGAGCCTGATGGCCACCGGCGGCGTATGCCGCGGACCGGCTTGATCTCGCAGCGCGTCGCGCGCTTTCACGACCAGGTTGTTGCCGTCGAGCGGGACCGCGGAGGCGTATCGGCCCGACACGGAAAACCCGTCGCTGTCGGCCAGCTCGATCTCGACCCTGTCGCCGAAGCGCGTGAACACCGCCAGGCTATCGATCATATGATAGCCGTCGGCGCGCCTGCCGGTGACGTGCAGCGCGAGATTTATCTTGGCATGCGCGTGCAAAGCCCGCACGGTGATGCCGGAATCCACTGTGTCAGTCGCGAGGGGGATGATGTCAGTCCTTGGCCAGGCGGTATTCGCCGGTCTTCGGATCCTTGACCAGCGTGCCCATTGTGCCGTTGCTCGCTTGCTTTTCGGTCCGCCGTATCTTGGCCGTCACGCGCTCGGCTTCCCTGACGAAGGAGCGATAGCCGATATAGGCGACGGCGCCGACGAGGGCGAAGAAAATGATCTGCGGCATGTCGTAACTCCTCCCTCGCAAGGCCGGCAGAGGCCGGTCGGGTCGGTTAACGCATGTCGCCCAAAAGTGCGCGGCGGTTTTGGGACAACGACATGCATAAAAAACTCAAAGCGCGCCGCATGGACTTCTTCGGATACGCCACGCTCCAAGGCCTCATGCTAGACGTTTTCAACCGTTTTTCAAAGCCCGAAGCGAGCCCATAGCGCGCGCTCTTCCGCCGCATCGATCACGCCGCTTGCGGCGGCAGCTGCGATATCGGGCGCCGAAAAGCCCCCTTTACTCGAGCCGAACCAGCCGAACCGGCCGAACAGGCCGCGCGGCGCCGTGATCAGCTTGAGCTGGGTCTTCGGCCCGAAACGGGTCTTCAACACGCTGCGCATATCGCCGAGCGCATCGACAAGCCCGAGCTCCAGCCCCTTCTTGCCGGTCCAGAACAGGCCGGTGAACAGGTCCGGGTCATCCTTGAGCTTGGCGCCGCGCCGGTCCTTGACGAGGTCGATGAAGGTCTCGTGGACTTCGAGCTGCAGCGCCTTCAGCCGCTCGATGTCTTCCTTCTTCTCGGGCTTGAACGGGTCGAGCACCGCCTTGTTCTGCCCTGCTGTATGGACGCGGCGCTCGATGCCAATCTTCTTCATCAGCTCGGGAAAGCCGAACGAGGCCGACACCACGCCGATCGAACCGACGATGGAGGACGGATCGGCAAAGATCTCGTCGCCGGCGACCGCGATCATGTAGCCGCCCGACGCCGCCACGTCCTCGACGAAGACCAGGACCTTTCTGTTCTTCTCGGTCGCCAGGTCGCGGATGCGCCTGAAGATCAGCCGCGACTGCACCGGCGAGCCGCCCGGCGAATTGATGGAAATGGCGACCGCGGGCGCTTCGAAGGAAAACGCCTTCTCGATAGGGCCGGCGGTGGACGCCAGCGACAGGCTCGGCCGGAATTGGCCGCCGCCGGCCATGATGGTGCCATGCAGCCGGATGACGGGAATGGTGACGATATCGGAGCGCCAGGATTTCGGCAGCAGGCGGTTGAGAAAGCGTTTCACGGGGTCTCCGGTCAATTGGCTTGATGGCATGTAGGGATTCGTCGGCCAACGGCAATGCCGCAATGCATGTCGCCCAAAAGTGTCAGCGGCCTTGGGACAACGACATGCATAAACCCAAAAGTCAGTCGCCGAACAGCGATGCAAGTCCGTTGTTGATCATCTCGGTCTGTTCCGTTGGGCCGTCGCCCGATTGCGCGTGCAGCATCAGCGGCGGGCGGATCGACAGTTTCCCGCGTGCGCCGAGTATTGCCCTGACGACGATGCGGATCGCTGCTGCCTCCGGCCGAGGGTGGACGGCCAGCATCTCGGCGTCGCCGAAGCGGCCCGATATCGCATCGAGGATGGCGCCGAGCTGATCCGGCCTGGCAATCACGGCAACACCGCCGCGCGGCCGGACCACTGCAGCTGCACTTCGGATCCAGCGGTCGAACAGCCCGTCCTCCATGACATGCGCCGCCTTTCTGAGCGGGTCGGGCGTGGCGCGATCCTCGACGGCGTTGAAGGGCGGGTTCATGATGACGAAATCGAAGGACTTGTCGGCAAGGCCGGCGGCTGTTCGCGCTTGGCCCGACAGCGCGACGTCGGCTGCAAGCACCGAGGCGCGGTCGTTGAGATGCGCATTGCCGGGGTGGGCAAGCGTCGTTGCGGCGAAGGCGGCCATTTCCGGAGACCGTTCGATGAGCACGGCCTTGGCATCGGGACAGCGCGACAGCACCGCCAGCCCTGCGGCACCGGCGCCCGCGCCGAAATCTGCAAGGCGCCCGGCGAAAGAGGACGGCACGGTAGCGGCCAACATCATGGCGTCCATGCCGGCGCGATGGCCGACCTGTTTCGGCTGCACCAGCCAGAACCGCCCGCGATGGAAGGCATCGACCGTGTGGGCCGGCGTATCCCGGCCAAGGGTGGCGCGTGCCGCGGACATTATTTCTGGCGGATCTCGTTGGCGATGCCGGCGTCCGTCAGGATGCGCCGCGCCGCATCGGCCTGACCGGCGTCGACCATGATACGCCGGGGCAGGATGCCGATCGAACCGTCGAGCACGCTCATGTTCTGGTCGGCGACAAAACAGCCTATGCCGGCATCGCGCATCAGCGATTCGACAAAGGAGATGATCACGGCGTCGTTGGTGCGGATAAGCTCTATCATCGGATGAAACTCGCAGGTTGCAGCCGTTATGTAAACGTGGGTGGCTCCTGTCGCCAGCCTCGACCGCGCCAAATCGCCTCTTGCCGTGCCCGTGGGTACCGCCCTAGAGTCCGTGGCGGGATCAGGGTGCCGTCGTGCGCGTGACTTAATAGACGGGAGTGTTTGTGGTGGGTGTCGTTCTCAACATCGAAAACGGGAAGCGGGAAGCCGCCTCCATCAAGGACCTCATCGACCTGACCGCGGCCGATATGGGGCGCGTCAACAAACTGATCCTGTCGAAGGCCGGTTCCGACGTCGAGATGATCCCGGAGATTGCCAACCACCTGATCTCCTCGGGCGGCAAGCGGCTGCGGCCGATGCTGACGCTCGCCTCGGCCCAGATGTTCGGCTATTCCGGCGAGGGCCATGTCAAGCTCGCCACATCGGTCGAGTTCATGCACACGGCCACGCTCCTCCACGACGATGTCGTCGACGAGAGCGGCATGAGGCGCGGCAAGAAGACCGCCCGCATGATCTGGGGCAATCAGGCGAGCGTTTTGGTCGGCGATTTCCTGCTTGGCCAGGCTTTTCGCATGATGGTCGATGTCGGCTCGTTGGAAGCGCTCGATATCCTGTCCAGCGCCGCCTCGATCATTGCCGAGGGCGAGGTGATGCAGCTCGCCGCCGCCAAGAACCTCGAAACCACCGAGGATGAACATTTCGCGGTGATCAAGGCCAAGACCGCGGCCCTGTTTTCGGCCGCCGCCGAGGTCGGTCCGGTCATCGCTCAGGCGACGCGAAACGATCGCGCGGCGCTGCGCTCCTATGGCATGAATCTCGGCCTTGCCTTCCAGCTGATCGACGATGCGCTGGATTATGGCGGCACCAGCAAGGATCTGGGCAAGAATGTCGGCGACGATTTCCGCGAGGGCAAGGTGACGCTGCCGGTGATCCTCGCCTACCGCCGCGGCACCAAGGCCGAACGCACCTTCTGGAAGCGCGCCATTGAGGACAATGTCACCGACGACGCCGGGCTGGAAAAGGCGATCGGATTGATGACCCGCCACGGGGCGATCGCCGACACCATCGGACGCGCCGGCCATTTCGGCGAGATCGCCCGCGACGCGCTGGCGCCGCTGGAAGCGACCCCGCAGAAATCGGCGCTGGTCGACGTCATCGATTTCTGCATCAGCCGGGTAAACTGAGGGACATCGCCGATATTTGGCCGGCGCGGCGCCCGCTCTTCATCTTGGTTTCCCCTGCCGCGGCGAGCCAGTAGGCGACCTGGATGCCGTCGGCAACAGCGATCTTCAAGGTATCATCTGACAATCCCCCGACATGGCGGTTGGCGATTGCGATCAACAACGCCATGCCAACTGCATTGCCGACATGGAGCATGGTGGGGGCCATCGCTGACGCGACGCCCTCCGGGTCCACCAAGATGAAGCTTATGAGCCAAATGCCGTCGTCGACTTGCTTGATGGCGGGCCTCTGGCCGGCGAGCACGGTGGAGAGGTTGTTTTTTCTTTCTGTGCATGCAGAAGCAGCCGCAGGCGATGACGAGAATGTCTCGGTCGTGAATGGAATATTCCACCTCCGGCAGGTCTCCATAGGGTCTCGCGGACGTTCATAGAGATTCACGGGCGGCTTCATGCCGAGCGCTTCATGCAGCCTATCGGCATTGAATTCGTGGACGAAAGCATCGAAGCGGGCCCGCTGTTGCAGGCTGTTCATGTCCGCCGGCCCGATTGTGTGCTGTTTGAGGGTGTGCTTACGTTCATGCCAGCCGATGTTGCGGGTTACCCGACCTGATCCACTCGGTCCCGACGCCCTGCCGCGGCCACCAGACCGGAAGCCTGGTGTTGGGGACGCGAAGGAAGCCAGTTGTCGCTTCTTACTGCCGCCGGCAGGCCGCGTTCTGAAAAGAGGCGGGCGAAGGCGTCGATGACGGCAGCTCGCGCGTCGATTCATGGGCTTCGCACTGCACGACCATCTGCCTCAGCCGCAGCGCTTCGGCGCGCCGCGGACAGCCGCACCACGGAGCGCAGAAGACCCGCCAACGCCAAACTGCTTCTGCCACTGAAAGAAATCCTTGCGCGAGACGCCGAGTTCCCGCGACAGCTTTCTCAAATTCACGCCCATCGCCATCCGCTGCACCGTGGCAAGCTTCAACTCGCGACTGAAACGTCGCTCCGAGTGCTCTTGCCCCATCAGTCTCCTTGCGGAGACCTGTTACCCTTTTCGCGTCTACGTTCAGGGGTGCACTACACGATGTGTCCGGTACAATGCGTCGTCTATGTCTCGGGCCGCTCACCACATTCAGATAATCTGCGTTATCTTCTTCGGTGTGGCGGGTGAGTGAGAACTGTCGAAGGATTTCTTATGGGGCAGGCCTCCCCTAACTCCTTGCAACGCTGTCGACCGAAGGATCTGCTTTCGCCCACCCGCTTCGATCTCCGTGCCGATCATGAGCGATCCCGGCCGCAGTCGATGATGTTGCTCAACATCGTTGGCTTTCGTCCAAGGTTAGGGGCTTTCCTCCAAGGTCAGGCGATGACATACGGCTCCGCCATGCGCCGCATGTAGCTCCGAGAATGGATCTCCCCGTCCGCCGCATTTGGCAATCTCCCTGCGCCGCTGCATGAATATCACGGCGCGATATTGCACCGGCTATCGGCGACCACCCCAAGCAAGAACCTTTGCTATCATATGGGGTCTGGCTAAAGCTGAGACTCGATCGGAAGGTGGCGGACCAAGGCCGCTAGAACCCGGCGAGATATTCCGGCTTCGGGTTCGTGTGTGTATTCTTGGAGCATGCCTTCGTCGCATCCATGCCAGTGCAACACATTTTTTTTTAGTTCCAGCCGATAGCTGGTTTCTGGTGATATCTCAGTTTGAAAAAGGCGCCGAAGTTCACCGACCAATTCCTCATCCTCAAAGAGCACGCCCATTTCCGAGTTCAAAGACACTGACCGTGGATCAAAATTGAAGGAACCGATGAAGCCGGTCCTGTCGTCAACCGTGAAAGATTTGGTATGCAGACTGGCACCCTTGGAGCCAAACACCGAGATTGCCTGTCGGCGAGTGAAGGGCTGCAGCTCGAAAAGTCTCACGCCATTCCTGAGCAGTCGCTTGCGATAGTTTGCATAAGCCCCGTGGACCGCGGCGACGTCTGTAGCGGCCAACGAATTGGTCAACACCGAAACGTCAACCCCGTTGCTGACGAGGTCTTGCAGGATCACGGAGCCCCTTTTGCCAGGGATGAAATAAGGGGATATAATTTCCACACAGGTGCGCGCTGACAGAATGATGGGGAGCAACTCCTTCATAAGCCAACTGCGACGTCTCCAGCCTTTCACCTTCTCTGGAGGATCGGAAATCACCCGAACTCGATCCACCCAATGCACGTCGTCGCGGGCCGCGATGAACTCAGCGATGGACCCTCGGTCACCGATCCCATTCAAGAGCTTCGATTCGGTTTCGACGTCGTTTCCTGAGAACAAATAAGAACGCTCGTTCTCAGCGGCCGAACCCATGGCACCAATTGGTTTTGCGTCCTCGCAAGCCCAGAACGCCTCAAATATTTCGGCGGTTTGCTGCACGGCAGGACCAAGGAGCAGCACGTCAAGGTCGCGGAAATTGGTTTCTGCTGCGTCGAAATAGGCATCGCCAACGTTTCGCCCGCCTACGATGGCGATGCTGTCGTCAGCGATCCAAGCCTTGTTGTGCATCCTTCGGGTCAACGCAAAAAGCCGCAACGCAATTTCCACCCCGCGCATGACGCTGCATCGTCTGACGCCGCTCGGATTAAACAACTTCAACTCGATGTTTGGGTGATTGCTCAACGCCAGATATGCAGAATCGTTTTTGCGCGGATTGACGTCATCAAGGAGAATGCGCACCCGCACGCCGCGCTCAGCGGCCCGGAAGACTTCCTGCAGAAGCAAGCGGCCAGTGTGATCATCGTGCCAGAGGTAGTACATGAGGTCGAGACTGCGAACGGAACTCCTTGCCGCCAGAACGCGCCCGGCGAAAGCGTCAAAATTGTCCGGGAGGAGTAGCAAGCCGCTTTTGCCTGCTTTGATGTTGTCGTGCGTATTTTGCGAAATGGATACTTCCATGAAGTACTACCTTCGGCGATCGAAGCTGGCAGTGCTCAAAATCATAGCAAGAACCCTTCAGAGGTAATCTGGTTGCATACGCAGTTGCCGAATCCCTGAGGTTTCATCGTGCCTTGATCGGCAGATGAGCTGAGGCGATCCGAGATAACGATGTACGATGAAGGTGCACTTCGAGGCTGGAAATCAGACTTAGCGGTTTGGCTAGGATGCGACCGAGCGCAAGCAGAGGAAATTGCGAAGGGAAACTGGGCAATACGGTGTGGATTGGACCAAATGCGGCCCCGAAGAGGCCACCGAACGTGCCTTGTCGATCCGCACCCCATCCCAGTTGTATCCTTGATCCACGTCAACCAGCATTGTCGCACGGTGATCTAAGATTCAAACATCGGCCTGTTGGCTTCAGCGAAGGATCAGGCTCGTGACTCGCTTTAGATGGAAAGATTCCCGTCGGATGCCATCACTCGACAGCTCCGTTATCGGGCGTTTGCCAGCCTTCTGCGGCTGTCCGGCGAGGAGACCGACGACGTACACAAACACGCCCGGTCCTCTCGGTCTGTCAAAGGTTCAGAGATATTCTCCCGGGGCGAGGAGGCGCGTTCGTTCCACCTCGTTCTCTCCGGCCACGTCCGCGTATGCGGACCTCGCAGGAAGGCCATCAGGTTATTGCTCGCGACATCAACGGCGGGCGAAAGAAAGTTACGGTTATTGATCCGCACCGGCTGATGCTGGTTGCCGAGAACCACAGTAAAGCCTGAGCCACTCAGCCTACCATCGCCGCCTCAAGTTCTAGCACGAAATCCTCTTCGGAGATTTCGTGTTCGCGGCAGGCATCGGCGACAGTGTGGAACGCCCCGATAGGACATCCCACGCATAGCATGCGGTGGCGGATCATCACGCGAATAGTCGTTGGCCAACGTCGCATGATTTCGTCGACAGACATATCCGGGTCAACTGCGGGCTTGCGAGCCATTCCAGGTTCCTTCCAAACGCGGATTTTCCCCGGACTTCGGCCCCACCGTCGTTGCTGTTGCGCAAACACGAGCCATTTCAAGCCAGCAGCATTTGCGACTCGACCCTGCGGCGAAGTCAGTTGCACGGGTTCCCCCTGCTGGGAGGCGGCGACAACCCGCGGTGGTCCTCGCAGAGATAGCGCTTCAGGAGCGCGGCCAGCTATCGGTCGCCTCTACCCGCGCCCGAACTCCACAAGCTGACCCGAAGCCGAGTTCTCCAACAACCGCGCCCGCAGTCCTGGCCACTCAGCCACGATCCTTCGGACGGCATCCGGCTGCAACAGGCTGAAGGCTGTCGAAAACGCGTCTGCCGTGGTCGCGTCCGGCGCAAGGACGGTCACGCCCCGGTAGAGGCTTGCGCCGAGCCCGCTGCGCGGATCGATCAAGTGGCTGAAACGGCTCGTATCGTTGAAACGGAACCCATCCGGGCTGGACGTCGCGACTGCATTGTCCTCAATCTCGAGGATGGCAAAAAGCCCGGCCTCGCCCGGCGCGCGCTCGACGCCGACTTTCCAGGGACCGCCATCAGGCCGGGACCCGATGGCACGGATTTCGCCCATGTCGACCAAGCTCTTCGTGACGCCGCCTCGACGAAGCATGTCCACAATCCGGTCTGTGATGAAGCCCTGAGCGATGCCGTTGAGGGTGAGCGCCATGCCCCGCCGGGCGAAGGCGATCCTGTCTTCGCTGAAGAGCACGTTGCCGAAACCCACGAGGTCCAGGAATTCGCGCAGCTGCGCCTCCGATGGTCCTGCGGGGTCGGGATTGGTCCCGCCGAAATGGCTCGCAAGAAGCGTCCACAGGGGCTGGACCGTCGGATCGAACGCGCCGCCGCTCAGCTCCCAGACCACGCGGCTTTTCTCAAGGAGAGCTACGAGTTCCGGCGGCGGTGTGGCAAGTGCGCCCATCCTGTTCAGCTCCGAAAGCGCCGAATCGGCCCGGTAAAGGCTGAAGATGCGTTCAAGCCGCGCCACTTCGACGACAGCCTGCTTCACCAGCAGCTCGGCTGTGGCCCTGTCATGATGATAGATGGTCAGCGAGGCGGAGGCCCCGAGCGCCTGTCCCTCCCAGGTCACCGTCTGGACTCCTCCCTTGGTCGCGGCGCCCGCGGGAAGCAGACCAAGGCCCGCGGCCGAAGCGGTTATGGAGATAAAACGGCGGCGACTCAGCTTATGGGCCATGATCCGGCTCCTGGTGGGTTGCACCGGTGGTTTCCGGCGGAACATCGTCTTCCGCGGCGGAACCGGCCGCTCCCAGCACATAGTCGCGTGGGATATCGACGAAGCTAACAACTTGTCCGCCGTTCTTCTCGGCGAACTCGGCGGCCGCGGCTTCCGTCGAGAATGGAACCGTCTCCAGCGCGCCCATGCCGCCACGCACCGAACTTCCAATGACGTAGAAGGCCTGCCTGGCCTCGATCCAGTTTTCCGCTCCCGGCGCCTCCCAGCTCGGAGCTTTGGCCATGTCGGAGACATAGATGGCCGAGATGTTCTTCGGCTCCTCCGGCAGCATGGTGAAGGCGACCACGTCGCGAGCCGACGAAAACCAGATCGGTTCGGGAATCTGCCCAAGCATGACCTGCCCCTTCGGCCCGGGGTGCTCGAGCACGTTCATGCCGCAGTAATGGCCGACAGCAGCCTCCGTCAGGGCGACAGGTTTCGGGATTTCGATCTCGCCGTTGTCGCTGCACCCGGCAAGCACCATGAAGGCGGCAATCGCCGCGGGAAGAAGCAGTCTCAAAGTTCTCTCCTGGCAAACACCATCGCGGCAGCCGCCAGCGGCGCAAGCGTCCAGGCGAGCAGCGCCGCGATCAAAGCAGATGGCCCGAGCGCCGCATTGTCGGCTACGCCGCCCATGCCGGACAGGGCTCCGACGCTCTCCGACCCCAGATTCAGCAAACGGTAGGCGTCGGTCGGATTAGCCAGTAGTAGCGCGCTCAGCAGCCCGCCGCCGATCGTCCGGCCCTGGTCGATGACCAGCACCCCAAGCAGCGCCATGTCGTAGATGAGGACGCAGACCAGCCAGACCCCGATGGCGATCCCACCCGCTGTTCCGCGCTCGGCGACGAGCGCACTGACGAGGTATCCGATGGCGATGAACACCGCCCCCAGCAGGATCGAGGAAAGTATCATCGATGCGAATGCCGTCCAACTCGCCGTATCGATCGGCACCCCGGTTGCAGCCATCGAAGCCGCGGCCGCACCGTAACCGAGCAGCGTGGCGAAGGACAGGATGGCTAGGTGCCCGATGAACTTGCCCATGATCACCTGCCAGCGCCCGATGGGATAGCTGAGGAGCAAGAGCATCGTGCCGCGTTCCATTTCCCCGACGATTGCGTCATGCGAGATCAGGAGCGCGATCAGCGGGACGAGGAAGATGGTGAGGCTGGACAGGCTGACGATGACCACGTCGAGCGCGCCGGCGCCGACGTTGCCCGTTGGAGCGCTCCCCAGGAATGTCAGTGTCAGGGCTAGCGCCGCAAGCAGCAGTGTCGTGGCAAGGACCCAGCGATTGCGCAAGCCCTCCTGGATTTCCTTGCGGGCAACGATAAGGATATTCATCATTGAGGTGCCTCCTCAGCGCCAAGGAAGTGGGCGTAGAGCTCGTCAAGGGTTGGAGGGGCAACGTCGAGGTCGACCACCGGCGCGTCGCTAGAGGCAGCGCTTCTGAGCAGCGAGATCTTCTCACTTGGTTCCGCGTCGATCTCCAGCACATGGCCGTTGACGCGTTTCCATGCGCCCGTCCGGCCTATCCAGTCGTCCACCGTGCCTGCTTCACAGTCCGCGAGCCTGACGCGGATGCGCGTTGGCAGCTTTGCGATTTGTCGAAGTTCCTCGATCGTGCCGTCCGCGATCTTGGCTCCGCGGTTGACGATCACCACGCGATCCGCCTTGCCTTCGAGTTCCGTCAGCGCGTGCGAGGACAACAGGACGGTCGCACCGTCCGCCCGCAATTCGGCGACGATCTCGTAGAAGCTGCGCCGCAGTGCCGGATCCAGTCCCGTCGTCGGCTCGTCGAGGAGCAACACCCTCGGGCGACCGAGCAGCGCCTGTGCAAGGCCGAGTCGCTGGCGCATACCCTTCGAGTAGGTGCCGACGCGACGGTCGTCCGCACCTGCCAGGCCGACCCGCTCGAGCAGGGCTCCAACAGTGTCAAGCGGAACGCGTTTCAGGCGCGCGTAAAAGCTCAGCGTCTCGCGCCCGGTCAGCGCCATATTGAAGGAGACGTTCTCCGGCAGGTAGCCGAGCCTCCGGCGTGCGGCGAACTGGCCCGCCGCCGGGTCTTCGCCAAGGACCCGGACCGTTCCCGAGTCCGGACGGATGAGGCCGAGCATCAGCTTGATGAGCGTTGTCTTGCCGGCGCCGTTATGGCCGACCAGAGCGATTGTCTCGCCCTCCTTGAGACTGCACGTGACGTCGGTTACGGCAGGGACCTTGCCGTAGGACTTGGTCACGCCCGTCACGTCCACGGTGTCAGTCATGGCTGCTCCTCCAAGGCGGCGCCATCAGCGGGTGGCTGTCGACCACGCCGCCGGGCAGGAGCGCCGGAAACTGTGTCTGCGCCCAGCGGATCACCTGCACCGCGGGACTGTTCATGAGGACCTTCGCCTGCGGAGAGATCCACAGGACCCGGTCGACCAGATCGTTCGGCCGGTAAGGATTGTCACTAATGCCGTCGCCGTCGAGATCGAAAGCCGGATTGTCGCTCCAATAATTGCCCCGGCCTTGTTCCGACCAGTCGAGATGGCGGGTTCCGACATACTTCACCTGGTTGCGGTTCCTGACGAAGGCGTTGCCCGACATAGCGTTTCCTTCCGAACCCGCCGTGAAGTGGATTCCGATTGAGCATCCCTCGAACAGGTTGTTGCGGAATTCGTTCTTGTTGGCGTTGTAGATGAACACGCATTTTTCGGGACCGAGACGCATCCCGCGGTCATTCGGCGCGGCGTCGGCAGGTTTCGTGTTCGGCACGGCGTGCGCGCCGCTCACGCGGCCAGCGGCTGTCCACCTTTCGACCGGCTGAAGCCGTCCTCGTACCGTATTGCCCGTGATCACGGAACCGTTCGCATAGTTAAGCATCAGGCCGTGGTCGCGGTCGCCGTCCGAAATGTTGTCTTCGACGTGCAGGTTCTTCGAATACATGATGGCGTAGCCGACATTGTTGCCGACCGAAACGTTGCCGCTGACCTCGCTGTCATTGGTGTACATGTAATGAATCGCGAAGCGCAGGCTGCGCAGCGTATTCCCTCTGAAGACGTTGCGTTTGCTCGTCTTGGTGAAAATACCGTCCCTGCCGAAGCTGATGTCGTTCTCGATCACCTGGGCGCCCGGAGCGTTCCAGAGCGATATGCCGTCTCCGGCCTCGCTGGTCCGGCCCTGCCGCATGCCGACGATCCTGTTGCCCTTCGCCAGCGAATCCTCGGCGCCGTGGAGGTAGATGCCGACGAGATTGTCCAGGATCGTGTTGTCCTCGACGCGCGTTCCAATCGCCGACTTCGCAACGAAGACGCCGGAGTCCATTTCGGAGAGGTTCCGTCCCGATCCCCTGATCTCCAGTCCGCGGACGATCGACCGCGGCGCCGTGACGGTGATGACGCTGCCGCTCCCGCCGCCTGCGACCACGGCTCCGCTTTGGCCTTCCAGCGTCAGCGTCTTGCCGATAGTGACAGGGCCCTCATGCTTGCCCGCCTGCAGCCGGATGACGTCGCCGGGTGAGGCGGCATCTATCACGGCCTGCAGGCTCCCTGCGCCGGGAGCCTGCAGGATAAGCTCGGCCCACGCGGGCGAACCGGGGAGGGCGGCGAGAAACGCCGCCATCCCCAATGCAATTATGCCCAGTCGAGCCATCGGCTCACACGCCTTGCGGCTCGACGAACATGCGGCCCTTCATCTCCATGTGCATCGCATGGCAGAACCATGAGCAGTAGTACCAGTAAACGCCGGGCTTGCTCGCGTTGAAAGTCACCGAAGCGGTGGCCTGCGGCGCCACTTCCATGTTGATGCCGTAGTTGATGATGCTGAACCCGTGGGTCAAATCCTCCACCTCGTCGATATTTGTGACATAGACCGTCACCTCATCGCCCTGCTTGACGGTGAACTCCTCAAGACCGAACGCCGGAGCCACCGAGGTCATGTAGACGCGGACCTTGTTGCCGTCTCGAATGACCTCCGAGTCCGACATGAGATCGATGCCATCGGCCGCCGCCTGTTTCACCGCATCGGCGAAGAACGGATCGTCGCGGTTCCAGACATGCACTGGATCGATCTTGGAGCGGTGCACGAGCGTGGCGTCGTGCGGCTCGGCGAAAGTCGGATTGTCGTGCACCAATACCATCTCGTCGCCCGAGATGTCGATGAGCTGATCGTTCTCCGGCTTGAGAGGGCCGACGTTGAGATAGCGGTCCTTGGAGAACTTGTTAAGCGAGATCAGCCATTTGCCGTCAGCCTCTTTGGTCTGGCCCATGGAGGTGTGGTTATGCCCCGGCTGGTAGTGCACGTCCAGCTTTTGGCGGATCGGATCGACCTGCTCGCCGGCGAACGCCCGCTTGGCGTCTTCTATGTTCCACTTGCAGATCTGGCTGTCGATGAACAGCGTCGTGAAGGCGTTGCCCTTTCCGTCATAGGCGGTATGCAACGGCCCGAGGCCCAGTTCCGGCTCGGCGACAACGGTGTCACGCGGCTGGATCTTGTCGTCGAAAAGATCGTCGAACTTTCGCACGTCGAACACCGTCACCGTCGGTGACAGCTTGCCGTTCGCCACCACATGGATGCCGTCGGGTGCGGTGTTGATGCCGTGTGGACTGTTGGGAACGGGAACGTAGCGCGTGAGCGGGGATCCTTTGCGGCCGTCCAGCACCGGAACACCGTTGATTTCCTCGAAATCGCCCTTCGCAACCGCGTCTTCGATGCGCTTGAGGTTGAAGATGACGACCCAGTCCTGCTCGTTCGCCATCATCTCGGCAAGGTTCACGCCCTCTTCGGAATTGTAGCAGGTGGCGAAGCAATACTTGCCCTGGTAGTCGGCGTCGACGTTGTCGAGATTGCCGTCGACCATGATTTGCCAGGCCACCTTCATGGTCTCGCCGTCGACCGCTGTGAAGATGGCGCGGTAGGTGCTCTTGTCGTTCATGGTGGTGCCGTCGTTCTGCAGCGGCACGCGGTCCTCGCCGTTGCAGAATACGTATCCCGTCTTCGGATATTTTTGGACACGCAAACCGTGAACCGTGTGCTGGTTCGGCAACTGGATGATCTTGTCGCATTTCATCACGTCGAGACGGATGCGGCAGACGCGGGTGTTGGCCTTGTCGTTGGCGTAGAGATAGCGGCCGTCATAGGTCCCATCGGTGAAGGACGGATGCGGATGGTGCAGATCGCCGTTGTGATAGACCCCGCCCTTGTCCTTCAGGAACTCCACCGTCTCCGGCAGCAGACCCTCGGTCAGCACTTTGCGGCTCTCATTGGTCAGGCCCCAGCCGGTGGCACTACAGCGATTGAACACCGGAATGCGCATCATTTCGCGCATGGACGGCGCGCCCACCACCCGGATTTCGCCCGACTGTCCGCTCGAGAAGAAGACGTAATATTCGTCAAGCTCCCCAGGCCTCACTTCGTAGCGGCCGCCGGCGGCCGGCGCGGTTTGTGCCGCAGCCGGGGATAGCGCGCCTCCCGCCAGAGCCAACGCGCCGCCCGTACCGGTCGCTCCGGCGGCTGCTGCGAAAGCGGTTGTGCCGAGCAACTGGCGTCTGCTCAGACCTTTTCTTGTTTCTTCCTGTGACATTCAGCTCTCCTGGTGCTGGGCTTGTTAAGTCGATGGACCGGCAACCGTTTCCGGTCGTTCGACAGGGATTCCCTTGTGGGAAATGACGGGCTTGGCGGGTCCCTTCCCGCTGGTGGCGGGAGAAGACAGGGCCTGGAATTTTTCGCGCTTGAGACGCACCTGGATCATGTGTGGGCAGCGGTGATCGTCATGGTAGAGTTCTTGGCAATGCATGCAGTAGATGCATTCATTGACGTTGATCTGACCCTCCGGATGGATCGCCTGAACCGGACATTCCTTGGCGCAGCGCTGGCAGGGAGAACCGCATTCGGGCCACCGCTTCAGCCATTCGAACATCCGGATGCGGCCAGGAATGGCGAGCGCGGCGCCCAGGGGACATAGATAGCGGCAGTAGAAGCGTTCGATGAACAGCCCTGCCGCCAACAGCGTCAGAGCGAAAATGACGAACGGCCACTCGCGGGCGAACTTGAGGACGATGGCAGTCTTGAAGGGCTCGACTTCGGCGAAAACTTCCGCCAGTGCGAGCGAGTAGAACGACAGGCCGAACAGCCCCAGGAAGAGGATGTACTTGATCGGCCATAGCCGTTCGTTAAGGCCGAACGGCACCTTGATCTGGGGCACCTTCAGCCATTGGGCCAGGTTGTTGGTCAGTTCCTGAAGAGCGCCGAATGGACAGAGCCAGCCGCAGAACGGACCGCGTCCCCAGAAGAGGAGCCCTGCCGCCACCGCCGCCCACAGGATGAAGATGAGTGGCGCTGAGAGGAAGAACTCCCAGTTGAAGCTGGTTATCAGGGAGTTTGTGAAGGTCAGAACGTTGACGACGGAAAGCTGCGCGTTGGCGTACCAGCCGAGCCAGACCAGCGTGAAGAGCAGATAACCACGGCGCACCCAGGTGTAGAGCCGCGGACGCCGCACCAGCCAGTCCTGGAAGAAGAAGATGGCCGTGAGCGCCAAAAGGGCAGCCACCGTGATGCTGATCGACACGGTGTTCATCTGCCAAATGCGCATCCACAGCTCGTCTTCCTCGGCCTCTGGCTCGCCGGGACTTCCTGCCCCAAGGTTGGCATCGGCTGCCGCAGGCGGTGTGGCTCCAGCCGCGGCTGGTTCCTGAGCCGGCGGCGCCGCCGCCTGATTCACCACGACATATTGCTCGGGAAGGGAGTAACCCACGTTGAACGGAAGAGATGCCTTGTCGCGTGCACCGAAGCTCCGCTGGACGAGGAGCTGCAGCTCCCAAGGCTCCGTCACGTTGAAACTGAAGTCCTCCGGGACGGTGAAAAGAGCAATCTCGCGAAGCCTCGGCGCGCCCTCCGCGGCGAGATCGCCGATGCGCGTGTGATTCCGGTCCCGGAAGCGGACGCCCCCGCCATCCTGCAGAAGCTCGATGCGGTCGAAAATGCCGCCGCGGACATAGCCGGAGCCCTTGAAGGAGTAAGCCCCATCGCCCGCCACGATGATCGCCTGCTGTCCGTCTTTCAGCTTCTGTCGCAGGCGCTCGTAACCGCGCTCGCCCAGCAGGCTCACCCCGATCGTGGGGGCGCTAACGGGAGCAACGTAGAGCTCGATGAAGAGGTCTTCGGGTTTCCGGCTCTCGGGGCGGTTCGCCGCCTCCGTCTGGCCCGCCTGCTGGAATGCCTGCGTCACCTCACCTACTGTCAGCCGCAAGCTCCGGATCGACCCGTCGCCGACCAGGCTCTGCCAGCCGCGAACCTCCTGCCTCGACAGGTCAAGCGCGCGTGTCGCCACGGACGGCGGCGAGATACCGGCCCCTGCGCCGTCGCCGCCCCCAAGGCGGCCGCTTCGGATCAGTTTGACTGCCGACCGCACGATGCTGTCGCCCATGACGAGCACTGTCACGGTCGCGCCGCCGACGATGTCGACCTGCGGGTGCCTCTCAGCCCCCGCAGCCACGCGTGCGAGATCCTTGCCGATTAAAGAATTGAGGGCGCCGACAACCCTTTCTTCAGGGATGCCGATGAGAACGATCGGTTCGGAATGCCCGACCAGTTTGAAGCCGCGGATTATTCCGGTGGGGTCGATGCCGACCAGGATGTGGATCGGCTTTCCCGAATACCCAACCGAGCTGGTGAAGTCGGTATTCAGATAGACATATCCCGCCAGTTCGTCGCCCCGATAAACGGGGGTGATGGGCGGGTCACCCTGCGGTTGTCCGAAGCGGTCGGCGCCTTGGACTAGCTCAGACGGCTGCGCCTTTTGCAGGAGTTCCGCCAGCCTTCCTGCCGCCGAGGCCGGAATTGGACAAGACAAGAGGACAATTACTGCCAACGCAATCGCTATGAAAGCGATGACCGAGCGATCGGTACGCCGGACGAGATTGCTGAAGGGCCATATGCTCAAGATTAGCTTCCGATATGTCATGTCGGACAGGGTTCCGCACCCGTCCTCGCCCCGACTGAACTACCGCGAGTGGTACCTCATTCAACCGGAGCGTCTTTGTGCCAGCGCAAATTAATGGCTTTTCTTTTCTGCTATAGATACGACCGCAGGCCGGGCTGGAGATTGAAGACATGTCGCTTCTGAAATCGGAACCTTTCGCGGCAGTAACGTCGATGGATGAGCTGCTGGCGATCGCCTACGCCATGGAGCAGGAGGCGATCGGCGGCTATTCTAAGCTGGCCGACCATATGCGGCAGGAGAACAGGCCGGACATGGTGGCTGTGTTCGAACAACTGGTCGGCGAGGAAAGCCGGCATCTGGGGAATGTCGTGCACTGGTCCGAAAAGGTCAGCGGCAAGAAGCCCGACCTTTCCAACCTGCAATGGGAACCCACAGATACCTTCGACGACGAGGGGGCGAGCATGGTCGCGCCCGAGTTGCTCAGCGCCTATCGGGCCTTCTCGATGGCTGTGCGCAACGAGGAGAGGGCCTTCCTGTTCTGGACCTATGTGGCGGCGCAGACAGACCAGGATCCGCTGCGGGAAGCCGCCGAGCAGATGGCACGCGAGGAGCTAGGCCACCTAGCCACCCTTCGCCGCGAAAGACGCCGAGCCTTTCACGCCCGGCAGGATGTGCGGCCGCGCGCGCCCGTCCTCGACCTGCCGGAACTGGAGCTGCAGTTGGCCGCGCATCTCCAGGCAGCGGCCGCTAACGCTTCCGAAGCTGATGCGTCGAGCCTGGGGGACCTTGCAGGTCAAGCGCGCGAACGATCATTCAGCATCGCGCAACAGCCATTTGGCCCTTCACCCCTGTTGAGCAATGGGGTCGCGCCGGACGTGTCGCAACGCGCCACGGCACTGTGCGAGCTGCTGCTGGACTGCTATCTCGACTTCGGCGAGCGGCTGCTCGACCAGGACAGCCGCAGCCGCGCGCAGCAATTCGCGGCAGGCGCGGTGGAGTGCAGGTCGACGATCCGCGCCGTGATGAAATGAGGCGGCACTCGAAAGTCCGCACTCCAGCCGACGCGGAGCGGGCGGAAATGCCAGCCCTTGGCGATACTCGCCACTGGCCATGACAGGCACCACCTCTTTTGGCACTCTGATTGCTTTTCTGTATGGCGGCAGGTCAAGTCATCATGCGTCGCCTCGTCACCGAGGCTGGTGAATCTGCGATGTTGTTGCCTTCGTCGCCTTTCGGCTCCAGCCGGAACTGCCCGGCCACCGTGCCCTCGCTGTCGCCGCCCATGACAACGCCCGGCGGACTTGATCCTTTGGTGAGGGCCTGGGCGACTAATACGCCACTCTCATGTACGGTCGCTCTGTGCAGGGGTGCCGAAAGGGCGGCTGCACGCGCTGGTCACGTTGCGATGCAGTCACTGGACGCCAGACTTGTCGGGTGATTCTGAGCTTCGCCGACCGTGCGGGATCAGCACGAAACTTCCCGGGAGATCCGCAGATCCTCATCAAGCAACATCGGACGGGGCGATTGACGAGATCATGAGAACGTCCGCGCGCTTCTGAGCAGCGCTTCGAGCTGGCTCTGACGACCGTTTCCGGTTTTGCGAAAAATTCGTTCGAGATAGGTGCGGGCCGATTTGACGGCGACGCCGATTTCAATGGCCGCTTCCTGCACGGAACGGCCGGAGGCAAGCTCGGTGGCGAGCCGGGCTTCCGCCGGCGCCTCGCCAATGGCGCGAACCGGCAAATGGTCGCTGACCAGGAAGATCGCGCCGCTTGCCAAGCGAGACAGCGCGCTGGCCGCTTCCAATGCATCCGGCCACAGCTCGGCCGCGAACGCCGCTTCGTAGATTCGGTCGACAATGGCGCAGGCCAGCGCGTCCCGCGGCATTTCCAGCATCGGCATCTTCCCAGGCGAAGCACCGGCATCCATCTGCATGGTTCCACGTATCAATCCGTTGCGTAAACTTTCAACGCCCGCCGCTTACGGCATCGGGTGCCGGTACTGCAGCAGGACAAGCCCGGCCAGCCTGCCAGGCCGGCAAAGTGGGGTCGACGGTCGCAGTTAGGGCGCGCTTCGCCATGTTTTGTTAATCGCCTGACCCGATTGTGAATTTCGGCCGGGTTGAAGCGTGACCCCAAAAAGGCCATGCTTTGCTTGGAAAAGATCGAGTCTACGGCGATCCCGCTGACGCGGACACGGCTTTGACTGAAAGGGATACGATGCGGCAAGGATGTGCGCGCTGGCTGACAGGGCTGGCAATCGTGACGGGCATGGCGATCTCCGGTCTGCCTGCCTACGCCAAAGAGACCACCGAGCCGGTCAAGATCACATCCTTCTCGGGCGCCTATCTTGCTGCGCGGGTCGCTGAAGGCGACAATGATCTCGAAAGCGCCATCGCCTACTACAAGCAGGCGCTCGCCTTCGCTCCCGGTGATACCTCGTTGCAGCAAAGCCTGATGCTCTCGCTGATCGCGCAAGGCCGCTTCGAAGAATCCCTGGTCTATGCCGACAAGCTCAAGGCGGTTCCCGACGTCGAGCGATTCTCACGTCTGGCGCTGGCCGTCGGCTCCTTTCACAAGAAGGACTTTTCCAAGGCAGAATACTGGCTCAAGCTTTCGCTCGAATCCGATCTCGACCGGCTGATCTCCGGCGTTATGACCGGTTGGGCCAAGCAGGGCGCCGGCGACGCCAGTGACGCCATGGCCTCCATCGACAAGCTGCAGGGTCCGGACTGGTTCGGCCTCTTCAAATCCTTCCATCGCGCGCTGATCGCGGACGCGTCGGGCTTGCCCGAAAAGGCGGATGCGATTTACGCCGCGACCCTCCAGGACACCGCGACCGGGAGCGCCGCACCCGAAACCTGGATGCGCAATGCGCAGGCCTATGCCTCTTTCCTCGCCCGCAAGGGCGACAAGGACAAGGCGCTGTCCGTGCTCGATCAGGCCGAGGCATTTGCATCCGGCAAGGTGGAGATATCAGCGCTTCGCGACAAGATCACCAAGGGCGAGAAGATCAAACCCTTCGTTGCCGGCCCGTCCGACGGCGCCTCGGAAATCCTGCTTGATCTTGCCACCGCGCTCAATCGCGGCGGCGGCGAGCCGTTCGTCCGCCTCTATCTGCAATATGCACTGGCACTGAAGCCCGACAGCGACGCGGCCCTTGTACAGCTCGCCGCCGTTTCCGAGCAGTTGAAGGACGGCGAGGGCGCCATCGCCCTCTATCGCCGCATTCCGGCCGGTTCGCCGCTGAAAGAGCTTTCGGAACTGCAGCTCGGCCTCAACCTTGCCGATCTCGACCGCCATGACGAGGCCATCGCCCATCTGAAGGCCCTCGTCGAAGCGCATCCCGACGACATGCGCACCTATCAGGCGCTCGGTGGCGTCTATGCCTCGAAGGAGGATTTCCGCTCCGCGGCCGAGCTCTTTGACAAGGCGGTGGCGGTGCTGAAGGCCCCGACCCGCGCCGACTGGAACATTTTTTACCAGCGCGGCATCGCCTATGAGCGGCTGAAGGAGTGGCCGAAGGCAGAGCCGAATTTCCGCAAGGCGCTGGAATTGTTCCCCGATCAGCCGCAGGTTCTGAACTATCTCGGCTATTCCTGGGTGGATAAGAACATGAACCTCAAGGAAGGCCTTGAGATGATCCAGAAGGCCGTCGACCTTAGGCCGAGCGACGGCTACATCGTCGATTCGCTGGGCTGGGCCTATTTCCGCCTGGGCAGGTTCGATGACGCCGTGCGCGAAATGGAACGGGCCGTATCGCTGAAACCGGAAGATCCGGTGCTGAACGATCACCTCGGCGATGCCTATTGGCGCGTCGGCCGCAGGCTGGAAGCCACCTTCCAGTGGAACCAGGCCCGCGACCTGAAGCCGGATCCCGACGTGCTCGCCGCCTTGCAGCAGAAACTGCTGAAGGGCCTGCCGCCGATCGAATCCAACACGGCGCAGGAAACCCCGAAGGTCAAGCCCGAGCCGGCGCCCGCGCCGAAGGGCTGACCCTTCGCCTTGACGCTTGGCGGGCGGCGCTCTAGAGCCTGATCCCGAAAAGTTGCAGACTTTTCGGACAAGATCATGCGGCCTGATCCAACAGGTGCCCGCATCCCGCCGCTCCGTCGAGGCCTCCGTGACTGTTGACATCCCAGCCCATATGCATCCCAGCCGCTCGTTTCAGGGGCTGATCCTGACCTTGCATAACTACTGGGCGGACTATGGCTGCGTCGTTCTCCAGCCCTATGACATGGAGGTCGGCGCCGGCACGTTCCATCCGGCGACGACATTGCGCGCGCTTGGGCCAAAGCGCTGGAACGCGGCCTATGTGCAGCCCTCGCGCCGACCCAAGGACGGGCGCTACGGCGAGAACCCGAACCGGCTGCAGCACTATTACCAGTACCAGGTGATCCTGAAGCCGAACCCGCCCAATCTGCAGGAGCTTTATCTCGGTTCGCTGGCGGCCATCGGCGTCGATCCGCTGCTGCACGACATCCGTTTCGTCGAGGACGACTGGGAGAGCCCGACACTGGGCGCCTGGGGGCTGGGCTGGGAGTGCTGGTGCGACGGCATGGAAGTGTCGCAGTTCACCTATTTCCAGCAGGTCTGCGGCATCGAATGCGCGCCGGTAGCGGGCGAACTCACCTACGGGCTGGAGCGGCTGGCCATGTATGTGCAAGGCGTCGACAATGTCTACGACCTCAACTTCAACGGCCGCGAGGGCGCCGACAAGGTCACCTATGGCGACGTCTTCCTGCAGGCCGAGCAGGAATATTCACGCCACAATTTCGAATTCGCCAACACCGCGATGCTGCTCCGGCATTTCGAGGACGCCGAAGCCGAGTGCAAGGCGCTGCTCGATGCCGGCGCGCCGGCGTCGAACGACAATCTGGCGATGCACAGGATGGTATTCCCCGCCTATGACCAGTGCATCAAGGCCAGCCACGTCTTCAACCTGCTCGACGCACGCGGCGTGATTTCCGTCACCGAGCGGCAGAGCTATATCTTGCGGGTCCGCAATCTGGCCAAGGCCTGCGGTGAGGCGTTTCTGCTGACTCAGGCTGGCGGCCTGGCGGCTTAGCTCCCAAGGCCGTTGGCGATTTCGACCGAGGCGCTGATTGGCAACACGCCCTGGCTGCTTGCGCCATCGATTGTCCGCAGCGCTTGTCTAACGCCAGGCATCGTGAACGTGCCATGAGCCTGCGCCGCAAAACAGGCGCTGAGCGCGAGGATCTGCAGGAATGTCGATGCCGTTTTCATTGTCGTTCAGCCAATAGCTCTCTGCCTGAGCGTGGGTCGCTTCAGCCCTGCGTTCGGTTCATGGAAATCTTTGATCCAAGGACGCGCGGGTTCGCTTCGGTCCGACAGTCCGCCGAATTTTTTCGGAAATCGTCGGCAGACGCCCGATCTTGCAGGGAAGGGTGACAGCGGCCAGCCGAGTTGCTATGCCCCGCCCGGACCACTCTCCCGCATGAGCTGACCCTATGCCCGACCTGCTCCTAGAACTTCGCTCCGAGGAAATCCCCGCGCAGCCGCACGCCCGCAGCGCCGCAGGCGCAAGGACGTGCAAAAAAGGAAAAGGCATGCGGGGAGGGAAACTCTAATGCCGGATTTATTGCTCGAACTTCGCTCCGAAGAAATCCCCGCTCGCATGCAGCGCAAGGCGGGGGGCGACCTGAAGAAGATGGTGACGGACGGTCTGGTAGAGGCGGGGCTGACCTATGAGGCGGCGCGCGAATATTGGACGCCGCGCCGGTTGGCGCTCGATGTTCGCGGCGTGAGCGCGCGCTCGAAGGACATAAGCGAGGAGATCAAGGGGCCCTCGACCAAGGCGCCCGAACAGGCGATCCAGGGCTTCCTGCGCAAGGCCGGCCTTTCCTCGATCGCTGAGGCGCATGTCCATGCCGATCCGAAGAAGGGCGACTTCTACGTCGCCCATATTGCTAAGCCGGGCAGGGCGGCCGAGGCGATCATCGCCGAGCTGGTGCCGGCCATCATCCGCGGCTTTCCCTGGCCGAAATCGATGCGCTGGGGGCCCGCCTCGGCGAAACCCGGCTCCTTGCGCTGGGTGCGGCCGCTGCAATCCATCCTCTGCACCTTCGGCCCGGAGACCGAGGAGCCGGTGGTGGTCGATTTCGAGATCGACGGCATCCGCTCGGGCAACGTCACCTACGGTCATCGTTTCCAAGCCCCAGGCGCGATCACCGTGCGCCGCTTCGACGACTATGCCGCCAAGCTGGAGGCGGCGAAGGTCGTGCTCGATGCTGACCGGCGCAAGCAGATCATCCTTGCCGACGCCAGCAACCTCGCTTTCGCCAACGGGCTCGATCTGGTCGAGGACGAGGGGTTGCTCGAGGAAGTGTCCGGCCTGGTCGAATGGCCGGTGGTGCTGATGGGTGAGTTCGAGCAGGATTTCCTGGCCATTCCGGCCGAGGTGATCCGGCTGACCATCCGCGCCAACCAGAAGTGTTTTGTGACGCGGCCGCACGGCGCCCGCGAGGACCTGTCCAACCGCTTCGTCCTCACGGCCAACATCGAAGCGAGCGACGGCGGCAAGGAGATCGCCTACGGTAACGGTAAGGTGGTGCGCGCCCGCCTGTCCGACGCGCTCTATTTCTGGAAAACCGACCAGGGCGATCTGCCTGATCTCGACCAGTTGCAGGCCTCGGCGGAAAAGTTCGGGCTCGATCTCAAAAAACCGCTCGACCAGCGCATGGCCCGCCTCGACCATCTCGGCGTCACCTTCCACGCCAAGCTCGGCACGCAAGGCGAGCGGGTGGAGCGGATCGCTCGGCTGGCCGAGGAATTGGCGCCGATCGTCGCGAGTTTGATCTCCCCCCTTGAGGGGGAGATGGCCGGCAGGCCAGAGGGGGTCGCCTCGCGTGAAGCGCCAGCATCCTCTGTCCGCGATAGGGATTCGCGTCAGGACGTGCCGACCCCCTCTGTCGCCTCCAGCGACATCTCCCCCTCAAGGGGGGAGATTACCGCGCTCGCACGTCGCGCCGCCGTCCTGGCCAAGGCCGATCTCACCACCGAAGTGGTCGGCGAGTTCCCGGAGTTGCAGGGCGCCATGGGCCGCAAATATGCGTTGCTGCAGGGCGAGCATCCGTCAGTCGCCGCGGCGGCGGAAGAACACTACAAGCCGCAGGGCCCGTCCGACCGCGTGCCGACCGACCCGGTGTCGATCGCCGTAGCGCTAGCCGACAAGCTCGACACGCTGGTTGGGTTCTGGGCCATCGACGAGAAGCCGACCGGCAGCAAGGACCCCTATGCGCTGAGAAGGGCGGCGCTTGGGGTGATCAGGATTTTGGTCGAAAATGGCGTGAGGCTACCGGTCCAGCGCCAGTTTCTTAACGCACTGTTCGGACTTACCCACAATGGCGGTAATCGGTTTTCGGTGGTCTGGCGAGCGGATGACGAGGGGGATTTCACCACCGGCGTGGGATCGGCCGATGATCTGGTCAGT
This sequence comes from Mesorhizobium tianshanense, assembly GCF_007830515.1. GTDB lineage: Bacteria > Pseudomonadota > Alphaproteobacteria > Rhizobiales > Rhizobiaceae > Mesorhizobium > Mesorhizobium tianshanense. The sequence continues at coordinate 62,195 of NZ_VLKT01000009.1, read as the reverse complement.
GAGCGAGCAGGTTCGTTATCCTCGGAGATACGTGGCGTAGAACACCCAGACCATTCTGCAGCTGAAATAATTGCCGACCTCCTCGCCTTCTTCCACGACCGCCTCAAGGTCTACCTCCGCGACCAGGGCGCGCGGCATGATTTGATCGATGCGGTGTTGGCAAGCGGCGCTGCCCCCTCATCCGGCCCTTCGGGCCACCTTCTCCCCGCTGGGGAGAAGAGGCTGGCACCGGCGTTGGTGACCTCTTCTCCCTCCGGGGAGAAGGTGGCCGCGAAGCGGCCGGATGAGGGGGCCTCGCAGAACGACGACCTCCTTCAAATCGTCCGCCGCGTCGAAGCGCTCGGCTCCTTCCTCGATACCGAGGACGGCAAGAACCTGCTTGCCGGCACCAAGCGTGCGGCCAACATTCTGGCCGCCGAGGAGAAGAAGAAAACCACGATCGCTGAACATGTTGAGCCGGCTCTATTCCGCGAAGATGCCGAGAAAGCGTTGTTTGCGGCGGTGAATCAGGCCGAGAAGGAAGCCGGCCAAGCGATTCACAACGAAGACTTTTCCGCCGCCATGCTGGCGCTTAGCGTGTTGCGCGAGCCGGTTGATTCATTCTTTGAGCAAGTGCTCGTAAACGACGAGGATCAGGCCGTTCGTGCCAATCGTCTGGCGTTGCTGGCGCGCATCCGGACAGCGACCGACCAGGTCGCGGATTTCTCGAAGATCGCCGGCTGAGGCTTGGAAGAATATTTCTCCCAACCGGCGACTCCCTACAGTCATATGACGATGATCTCTGCGGGTCCGGTGTGTCTGAGTCGACAAGCCAGTTTCTCTGCCTGCGAGCAAACCACATTCGCCTTTTCCTCAGAGCTTACTTGGCATAGAACCACAGAGCAGCTGCGGCCACCGAAATGGCTGCGACCGCTTTCCACGCCCGCACAATGACAACGGCCGGGAATATCGCCGCGCCAATCAGCCACCAGCCGGTAAGGCTGAGATAACTGTGAAGCCCCCATGCGCTAACACCAAACGCAGGCACGAGAGCAAGAACTTCGTTTCTTGTCCATGGTTTCGCCGGTCGCGCGGGCGAAGCCCGCGCGAGGTGTTTTGCACGAGCACCTTTGCGCGATACCGTTCCGGTCGATGTAGCCCACGATGGGCTTTCCGAGCCAGGTATCTTGCCGCTGCCACCGCAGCCGATGCACACCAGCTGCTCTCTGGCCGAGCCGCGGCCCGATCCACCGCAGGCTGCGCAGGAGATATCGGTAAAGCCTCCTCGCCCGCTGCCGCCACATGAGTAGCAGGGCGGATAGTTTCCGTACGTCCAGCCATACCCAGAGCAAACGTTGCAGGTGGCCATCGCGGCACGCCTCGGTCAAGCCCAAGCCAAACAGTTAGTCTCACATGCCTCGGGGCTCGGGGCAAAGCTGCTCAATAGATGTAGCGTGGCGATGGCAAACGCAACCATTGGGAGTAAGTCGATCTACTCAGACTCCTCCAGGAAATGGGCATCGCTAGGTTTGAGGGCAGCGCGCCGCATGATGGCGTTCAGGCTTCGTCCCCCCTTAGCGTTGTTTGGCGTACTTTCAACGCGCGCCCTCTACATCTGTCCGGCCGGGAGAGTCTGGCCCGTAAGGCTCAGTGGCCCGAAACAGCATCAACTATGTGTCGCGCGATTGCTCGGGCTGCGACCTGAGGCCGAACTGCACGCAGGCCAAATACCGATGGGTCAGTCGGCACCAGGATGAGGAAGCGCTGGAGCTGGGTTGAGATGCAGATGGGCTGTTGCAGGCGCTTCGTCGAAACGAAGCGCCGACGTTCTCACACAGCCTGTCACGCGCAGCCCTGATCGCTTGTCAGTCTTCCAGAATGCTGACGCGCACGCGATTCGTGTAGACGTCGACCTGGATCAGTGGCTCGCCATCGACGATGGCGCGTCTCGTAGAACCACTCATCGCGCCGCTGCGCTCCAGCATGCGTTGCAGTCCCGCGCGCTGGCCGTTGGTCTTGAACCAGGCGTCGTTCTCGTCGTCGCTGTCGCGCCTACGGAACTTGTGCCAGTTGGCGCGATCCTGCCGCACCATCTGCGCGGCATTGCCCAGCGCGTAGCCGTCACTGGCGAAATGATCCCGGTCGGAAATGCGCGCGACGTAGGACCCGAGCATTTCATCGGCACAGGTTGGGCCGGTGCCCAGCAATGATGCCAGCAAAAGGCCAGCGACGGTGAATGGTCTTGCCTTGCTCATGATAACCCCCTTTGCCCTGAGCGATCTCCCTGGCACGATGGTGCGCAGGGCGCCGGACCGGCGTCAAGCCGAACGGTTATTCGGCCGGGTCGCTGTCGGGAATGGGCGCCGGTTGCGGCGTTGCGGGTTCTGACGAGCTGTTCGGTGCCGTTATCTTTTCGTCGGATCTGGTGCCCGCCCCTGGTGCCGCGGCAGCCGTGGTCGCAGTCGGCGCGGCGAGGGGGGCCGGTTTCGCGAAGGCGTCGCCGACGATACCGCCGCGAATGATCATCGGGCTTTGCCTGAAATCATGTTTGGGCCCGGGCTGACTCGGGATCGCGGCAACTTTTTCATAAGTGACATCGGGCACCGGTTTGCCGAGCGCGATGATCGATGGCGTCGAGGAGCCGGCCTTTGTGCTCTCAGCCGCCTTCGCTGGCTCAGGCGGGCTGAGCGTGACGACGGACGGCGTTGACGTCGACGCTCCGAGGACGACGAAGGACGAAGCCTGCGCTCCGCCCGCCGCCAGAGTGAGACCAAGCGCTCCCAGGATACGCACCCAGACCATGACAGTTCCCCTTGCCCAACAGGCTGGCACCATACCGTTCGGGAATTGATGCGGGCTTGCGGGGAAAGACGGCATTTTAACGATCGATCATTCGCCAACGTCCGGACTTGCCCCCGTGCCGGACTTGCCCTCTGAACGTCACCGTACTACGCACCCGGCAAATGTGAGGTGACGAGAGTGGCTGAGATACTTGCCGCCGGCGAGGCGATGGAGCGGGCGCTGGCGCTGCTCGAAAGCGGCGATGTCGTCGCCATTCCGACGGAAACCGTCTACGGGCTGGCCGGCGATGCGACCAATGGCGCGGGCGTGGCGCGCATCTTCGAGGCCAAGGGCCGGCCGCGCTTCAACCCGCTGATCGCCCACGTCGCCGATCTGGCGATGGCCGAGCGCATCGCGCTGTTCGATCCTCTGTCGAAAAAACTGGCGCAGACATTCTGGCCGGGACCGCTGACGCTGGTGTTGCCGCAACGGCCTGGCAACGGTATTCATCCTCTGGTCACGGCCGGGTTGGATACGATCGCGCTGCGCATGCCGAAAGGCTTTGGCGGCGAACTGATCGCCAGGCTCGGCCGCCCGCTTGCCGCGCCCAGCGCCAATTCTTCAGGCAAGATCAGCGCCACGACAGCCGAGGCCGTGGCGGCCGATCTCGGTTCGAAAATCAGGCTGGTGGTCGATGGCGGCGCAACGTCGGTCGGGCTGGAATCGACGATCGTCAAGGTCGAGGGCGGAAAGCTGCGGCTGCTGCGGCCGGGCGGCATTGCCGCCGAGGACATCGAAGCTGCCGCCGGCGTGACGCTGTCGCGCGGTGCGGCGGGCATCGAGGCTCCGGGCATGCTCGCCTCGCATTATGCGCCGGGTGCCGCGGTGCGGGTCAACGCCGCAAAAGTGGCAAAGGGCGAAGCCTTGCTGGCGTTCGGCCCCCGCCGTGCCGAAGGCTGGCAAGGCGCTGTCGCCTTGCGCAACCTGTCCGAGGCAGGCGACCTGCGCGAGGCGGCGGCCAATCTCTTCGCCCACATGCAGGATCTCGATCGCAGCGGCGCCAAAACAATCGCCGTCGAGCCGATCCCGTTCGACGGGCTGGGCGAGGCGATCAACGACCGGCTTTCGCGCGCCGCCGCCCCTCGTGACCGGGCCGCCACGCGTGACAAGATCGATGCAGGACCGTAGTTTCCACTGATGAACGACATATCCCCAGGCCCAGACCCCGCCCTCATCGACCGCTTCGCGGCCATCGTAGGCGACAAATATGCGCTTCGCGACCAGCAGGATATCGCGCCTTACCTCATTGAGAGGCGCGGTCGCTGGCATGGCAGGACGGCTCTGGTGCTGAGACCCGGCAGCGTCGACGAGGTCAGCCGCATCATGCGGCTGGCGACAGAGACGGGCACGCCTATCGTGCCGCAAAGCGGCAACACCGGGCTGGTCGGGGCGCAGGTGCCTGATACGTCCGGTCGCGAGATAGTGCTGTCGCTGTCGCGGCTGAACCGCATCCGCGAGATCGACGTCCTGTCCAACACGGCCACCGTCGAGGCCGGCGTCATCCTGCAGACCTTGCAGGAAGCGGCCGATGCCGCCGACCGGTTGTTTCCGCTGTCGCTTGCCGCCCAGGGCTCCTGCCAGATCGGCGGCAATCTCTCTTCCAATGCCGGCGGCACTGGCGTCCTTGCCTACGGCAATGCGCGTGAGCTCTGCCTCGGCGTCGAAGTGGTGCTGCCGACCGGCGAGGTGTTCGACGACCTGCGCAAGCTGAAGAAGGACAACACTGGCTACGATCTGAAGAACCTGTTTGTCGGGGCGGAGGGCACGCTCGGCGTCATCACCGCCGCCGTGCTCAAGCTTTTCCCCAAGCCCAAGGGGCGCGAGGTGGCCTTTGCGGGCCTGTCATCGCCGGAGGCGGCGCTGTCTCTGTTCAGCCTGGCGATGGACCGCGCCGGCGCCGCACTCACCGCTTTCGAGCTGATCGGCCAGAGGCCCTACGACTTCACGCTCGCCCACGCGCAAGGCGTCGTGCGGCCGCTGGCCGGGGATTGGCCATGGTATGTGCTGATGCAGGTCTCCTCGGGCCGCTCGGCGGAGGATGCGAGGGCCCTGATCGAGGAGGTGCTTTCAGCCGGCCTCGAGCAGGAGATCGTCGGTGACGCGGTGATCGCGGCGAGCATCGCCCAGGGCGACGCCTTCTGGAATTTCCGCGAGGTGCTGCCCGACGCGCAGAAGCCCGAAGGTGCCTCGATCAAGCACGACATCTCGGTGCCGGTGGCGTCCATCCCGCAATTCATCGAAAAGGCGGCCAGCGCCGTGCAGTCGGTCAGCCCCGGTGCGCGCGAGGTCTGTTTCGGTCACATGGGCGACGGCAACCTCCACTACAACATTTCCCGGCCGGTCGGCGGCGACGACGACGCGTTTCTCGGCCTCTACCACGCCATGAACCAGGCCGTGCACGACGTCGTGCGCAGCCTTCACGGCTCGATCTCGGCCGAGCACGGCATCGGCCAGCTGAAGCGCGACGAATTGATCGCGACGGCGCCGCCAATGGCGATCGACCTGATGCGCAGGGTGAAGAGGGCCTTCGACCCAGCCGGCATCATGAATCCCGGTAAGGTTATCTGATCCTTTCGACGTCCTGTGCCTGGTCGTATTCCGATAACCATCGCCTGAGGTCAGCAAAATTTAACTGACTTTCTTAAGCGGGGCGGTAAGAAGCCCGCGCTAATGTTTCCCCACAACGAGGCTGGAAAAACCGGCCCGGAGCACCGGAAAACCGGCTCTCAGGAGAAACAGGAAGGCATTACATGAACACTGGACTGAAGCCAGTCTGGGCCGGCCGCAACATGCGCCTCGACCCATTCCGCCTGCCGCAGGTGGTGAGCTACGCCACGCGCGACGACTATGGCGACGTTACCTTCACCATCGACCACCGCGGCGCCGTCATTCGCCGCACGCTGGAGATGAGCGGCGTGCCGGCGATCATCGCTCTCCCCGCCAACGCGTTTCGCGGTGTGGCCGCCCGCGCGATGGAGGATCCGGATGGCAATGTCACGGTGACGCTGGAGCTTCTGCACAATGATCCGATGCTGTCGGTGCCGCTGCTGGTGGCCGACGATCTCGAGGATGTCGCCGCCGACTGGCGCGCCTGGGCCGATGCCTACCGTCTGCCGATGCTGCTGATCGAAGCCGACGGTGTCGCCCGTACGCTGGAGGAATCGCTTGGCGCCGCCATCAAGACGCTTCCGGCGCAGGATCGCCGCAAGGGCCGTGTTTCGAACACGCGCCGGCCGCGCTTCCTCGCCCGCCGCAGGGCCGGCGACCTCGGCCTCAGGCTGGTCATCGGCGGCCAGGAGATCATTTCGCGGGAATAGTCCTGCAGCTCTTCCTTCTCCCTTCTTGGGGAGAAGGGAACAAGGCTCCTACACCAGCGGCTTCACCGCCACCCACACAGCGCCGCCGATCAGGCCAAGGAAGATCAGCCAGCCAACCTGGTTGTTCGACCTGAACAGACGCAGGCACTGGTCCGGATCGTCGATGTTCAGCCTTGCTATCTGCCGCGCCATATGGGCGCCGGCGGCGATCAACCCGGCCAGCGCCGGCATCGGCGCCTGAGCCGATGCAAAGGCGATGGCGAAGCACACCAGCGCTCCGCCATAAAGGCCGGCAAGCCAGGCCTTGGTGTTGTCGCCGAACAGGCGCGCGGTCGAGCCCACGCCGACGATGGCGTCGTCTTCCTTGTCCTGATGCGCATAGATCGTGTCATAGCCGATCACCCACAGGATCGACCCGATATAGAGCATGACGGCGGGTCCATCGATATCGCCGAACTCGACTGCCCATCCCATCAGCGCACCCCAGGAAAAGGCAAGGCCGAGAACCAGTTGCGGCCAGTTGGTATACCGCTTCATGAACGGATAGATGGCGACGACGACAAGCGAACAGATGCCGAGCAGGATGGCGAAGCTGTTGAACTGCACAAGCACTGCGAGGCCGACCAAAGCCTGGATGGCGAGAAACGCCCACGCCTGCCGGCGTGTGACCTTTCCCGACGGCAGTGGCCGCGAGCGCGTGCGTTCCACCTGGTTGTCGATGTCCTGGTCGACCAGATCGTTGTAGGTGCAGCCGGCGCCGCGCGTGGCGATGGCGCCGATCAGGAACAGCACGAGATACCACGGCGCCGGCAGCAGCGAGAGCAGCGGGTCGCTGGGGCGAGGATAGGCGCTTGCCGCAAGCGCCGCCGACCACCAGCACGGCCACAGCAGCAACTGCCAGCCGATCGGCCGGTCCCATCGCGCAAGCTGCGCATAGGGCCATAGCCAGCGTGGCAGAGCGCGGTAGACCCAGTGGCCGCTCGGCGCATCGGCGACGCGGCCCTGGGCCGCTTTCGACTGGACGGTTTCCATTGTGCTGGAGTGGCAGCAGCGGCGGAAAGCGTCAAGTCTCGTCGGTGGTGGGTCAGTTTGAAATTCGAACCACTCGATTTAATTTCGTCCAGCAGGGCCTGCGCAAAAGGCTGAAAAGCCCCAAATCGACAAATTCAAGGAAGCCGCCCATGGCGGCATTATAGCAATTTTTCCCAAGCCCTGGAAACCGCAACGCTGCAAGTTGTGGCGGCAATGCTCCGGCGCCTTGCGGCGGCTCGCTTATCCATAGGAGAAACCATGACGATGACGATTTCCCCGTTTCTCTCTGCTCTCGGATCCGAAGGTCCCCCAGCCGACCGAGCGAAAGACATGGACCTGTATGGATGGCTAATCGGAAGCTGGGAAATCGACACGGTCCGCCACCTCGACGACGGCACAATCCAGAAATGGACTGGAGAATGCCATTTTGGCTGGGTGCTCGAAGGCTGTGCGATTCAGGACGTTTGGATCAGGCCCAAGCGCCCTGCGCCGTCGACGATGTATGGCACGACTTTGCGCATCTTCGATCCTGGGATCGGTGGCTGGCACATCATATGGAATGACCCGCTCAACCGAGATTACTCGCGCCAGATCGGGCGGGCCGAGGGTAAGAACATTGTCCAGCTCGGCGATGACTCGCGCGGTCTGAAAACTCGATGGCGTTTCACTGAGATCACTGCCAACAGCTTCCATTGGATCGGCGAGGAAAGATCTTCCGAGAGCGACCCTTGGCAAATCACATATGAACATTTAGCCCGCCGAACAAATTGCTGAAGCTAGTGGTATCCGCTTAACGGGTATTCCTGATTCATGACGGCCTGTTGAGGGGCGAAAACCAGCCCGCGCAGGGCGCCGGTCGTCTTCCGGAGCTGATCGCAGCCGGCAGGATTGCGCGCATCGGAAACATCGATGCCGCACGTTCCCGTGTGCAAGTCGTGTCAAATCACCCAAATGTCTTGACCCATCGTCCGGGGCGCAATAGCGCAGTCCTGATCGTGGAATGGCAAGGGATCTGGGCATGCGTGTTTTGTTGATCGGCTCCGGCGGCCGCGAACATGCCTTGGCCTGGAAGATCGCAGCCTCGCCGCTGCTGACGAAGCTCTACGCGGCGCCGGGCAACCCAGGCATCGGCCAAGAAGCCGAGCTGGTGACGCTCGACATTGCCGATCACGCGGCGGTGGCCCGGTTCTGCACCGAGAAAAAGATCGATCTCGTCGTGGTCGGGCCGGAAGGGCCACTGGTCGCCGGCATTGCCGACGACCTTCGCGCCGCAGACATTCGCGTTTTCGGCCCGTCCAAAGCTGCAGCGCGGCTCGAAGGCTCGAAGGGTTTCACCAAGGACCTTTGCGCGAAATACGACATCCCGACCGCCGCCTATGGCCGTTTCGGCGACCTCGCGTCGGCCAAGGCCTACGTCGAGAAGATGGGCGCGCCGATCGTGATCAAGGCCGACGGGCTGGCCGCCGGCAAGGGCGTCACCGTCGCCATGACGTTGGCCGAGGCACTGGCCGCGCTCGATGCCTGTTTCGAAGGGTCCTTCGGACAAGCCGGCGCGGAGGTGGTGGTCGAGGAGTTTCTCGTCGGCGAGGAAGCGAGTTTCTTTTGCCTGTGCGACGGCGCCATCGCGCTGCCGTTCGGCACCGCACAGGACCACAAGCGCCTCAGTGATGGCGACATTGGCCCGAACACTGGCGGTATGGGCGCTTATTCGCCGGCGCCGGTGATGACGCCGGAGATGATCGACCGCACCATGCGCGAGATCGTCGAGCCGACCATGCGCGGCATGGCCGAACTTGGCGCGCCGTTTTCCGGCGTGCTGTTTGCCGGGCTGATGATATCAGACGAGGGGCCGAAGCTGATCGAATACAACACCCGTTTCGGTGATCCGGAATGCCAGGTGCTGATGATGCGGTTGAAGGACGATCTCTTGGTCCTGCTCAACGCTGCCGCCGATGGCCAGCTTGCGCATACTTCGGTGCGCTGGCGTGACGAGACGGCACTCACCGTGGTGATGGCGGCCAGGGGCTATCCCGGCACGCCGGAAAAGGGCTCGGTCATCCGCGGCGTCGAAGAGGCCGCACGCGACGGCGTCGAGGTCTTTCATGCCAGCACCGCCATCAACAGCGGTGCGCTGGTCGCCAATGGCGGCCGCGTGCTCGACGTCACGGCTGTCGGCGGCACGGTCGGCGAGGCGCAGAGACGGGCCTATGCCGCACTCGACCGGATCGATTGGCCGCAAGGCTTCTGCCGCCGCGACATTGGCTGGCAGGCCGTCGCACGCGAGCAGGCGCGCTGACCCTTCGAACGGGTTTTCAGATTTCAGCCCCCGTGATCGAACTCGGTCGAGGCGGTGCTGACCGGATCGCCGGCGACGGGCGTAGCTTCGAGGGCTGATGCGGAGCGATTTTCCTTCCGCGTCGAGGCCACATATTCGGCAATTCCGCGCGGAGTGCGTGGCGCCGCCTTCACAGCAGGCATTTGAAAGCTATCGCGGAATTTGGCCCAGCGTGCGCTGAACACGGCGACCATTTCTCCGAAGGACGGCGGTGTCGCCACGGTGGCGTAGGTGATGGTGTCGCCGGCTAGCCCGGCCTCGCGCGACAGGGGCACCGGAATCGAGGCGAGGTAGTCCGGCTGAACGTCGATCAGGCCGCCGAACGGCCATTGCGCGCGCAGTGTGGCGGCATCCATCGGCGCGACATTGACGTCGATATCGTTCGGCGTGCCCGCGACCCGGTAGGGGCAGCGGAACCGGCCGCAATTGGCTTTCGCCGAAAACTGCCACAGCGCGTAGCCTTGCCAGTTGCCCATCGGAAAATGCACGCCGATGTCGGGCTTGTAGCGCGCATACCAGAGCGGCAGCCGTGACAGGAGCGTGTATTTGTACTTGTTGTCGGCGATGTGCCTGGCGGTCTTGCCGTTGGTGTAGAGCACCGGAAAGCGGCCAAGCCGCCGATGCACATGGCGAACGAATTCCTCGGCATCCTCGAGCGACATCCATTGCGTGGGGTCGTCGTCCTCGATGTCGAGAGCAAGCAGGTCATCTGGCCCAGGTTTCGCGAAATCGATGAAATTATTGGCCTGCCCCACGGGGTTGCCGGGGCGGGCGAGATGATAGGCGCCCCATTTCAGGCCGAGCGCCTTGGCCACCACCTTGCGCGTCTGGAACAGTTCCTGTGCCACCGCATGGCGCTTCCACAGCGCCTTGCAGAGCCTCGTCTCGGTTTCGTTGCCGAAACAGAAATAGGCTGGCGGCATCCCGTCGGACGCCTTGTTGATGAAGCCGACGATGCGCTTGTCGGTTGTAAGCTTAGCCCAATCGATGGAATTGTATTCGTAGGCGTCGATCACCAGCGCCCGGTCGGCATCCTTCCACGGGCGGGAGAAGTCGGAGGCTTTTGCCGCCTGCGCCAGCGCCATCGCGGCGATTATGGCGAGAAGCGCCAGTGCAGGCCGGCCCAAAGCGCGTAGCGGCTTTGGGATAACGACATGCACAAACAAAGACTTGAAGCGGCGAAGAGGGTGCGCCGGCGTTTTCAAACGGCAGATCCTTGCTGGCCAAAGCCCGATCCTGAACCGCCATGGTTAAGGAAATGCTTCGAGTCCTGACGAGGCTGAGTGGGCGCTGGCGAAGCTATCATTACCGCACCCCCAAAGTTTGAGGGCAAAGCGACGAGCGTGATTGTCGGTCAAATAGCTTCAACGCTGTTGCCATAGACAGGAACAACGATAGCGGGCGGCTCTGAAGCGCGGCCTTTCCGACGTAAGCGGTCGAGCGTCGGGATGAACAGCTCAACGGTGGCTAGCCACCCTAACTCGGCCATTCCTAATTGCGTTCTCATCCTAGAATAGCCGCGGATCGAGGACGAATGGGTCGGCGGCAATGATCTTCACCTCACTTGCAGCGGAATGATTATGATTCACGACCATGTTCAGATCAGGCGAACGGACGATCGGCACAATTGCTGACGGCACCCGGAGCAATGGCGTCGAGCGCGCCTGATGCCAGGCATCCCCTCGTTGCTGTGTCCATGCCTCGTGACGGCGCCAGTCCGGCGGAAGTTCATCAAGACCGACGGTCTCGACGCCGAGTGCATCCGGAACATCGTAAGTGACCATCACAAGTTCAGGAAGCAGGGCCGGATCCTCGATGTGAACGAGTTTTTCCAGGACACAGAGCGAGGGAGAGGTCGCGCAATAGGTGACCGCATGTCCCAGCGAGTTCCATCTGCCGTCAAAATGCAGGCCATAGCCGCCGTCAAGCGCCCAGGCGTGCTGCCTGCCTGACAGACGCCACAGCAGCATCAGGCGGCGGCGCCCCAGGCGATCTTGCCGAGAATGGTTTCGATGACGCGGGCGCCCGCCTCGGTCTGGGCAACCGCCAGAGGCGTCTCGCCGCCAAGTTCGGTGAGAGGCCGGCGTAACCAGCGATTGGCCTTGTCCTTGTCGCCAAAGGTATCTTCCGCCAGCGACTGGACCCGGAGGAGTCGGACGGCCCGATCGGACTCATCGATCGTCAGCGGCTGGTGCTTATCGGCGCGGTGCCGGCGGGTCCGCTGGGGGATCACGAATTTCTCGATCTCCTGATCACTCAGCCCCGCAAGGGTCAGCCCCTTGAGCGTCGCCAGCGGCAGGCGGTTACGTACGGCGAGCGCCAGATCGGCCTGCGACCGAACAATGGCCCCAAGAACCGTCTGGCCGCCGAGCTTGCGGGCAACCTCTTCGACAATGGTAGTAGACATGACGGACTCCTTGCATACTTCGGCAATCTGCCGTAGATATAGGCGGCATCTTGCCGCTTTGCAACGTTCGATGTCGAGTGATCAAGGAACGCCCAGCGGTCTAGATTTCAAACATGAGACCTTTTTCACAACCAGCATGACCGCTGACCGGCGGTCACTGGCGGTAGAGCGGCTGGATTTAGAACGGGTCGGGTGCCGGCGTTTGCGGCAGCGTTCCCTCGGCCTGGCGTTTGCAGTGATGGGCCAGCGAGCATTGGGGCGAACACAGAATGCCGCGATCCGACCAATAGGCGGCGCCGTCCTCGATCTTGCCCCGATGGTAGGAAAAACCTGCCGCTCGGTAAGGCAGGCCGCATTCGATGCAGCGATAGGCGTCAGATCTGGCGAGCATGGGCGGTCGTGTCCGGTATCTTCGTCCGTCGCCGGTCGAACGGTGCGGCTTTTTGCCAAGTTTAGCGTGCGCCGCAGCAATTGCAAAATCTGCGTGACAAAATTTGACGTTTACGTAAAAAGAAGGTGAGAGAGGCGACCCAAAAGCGGATGGTTTTGTGTCGCCACGGACCTTAAGTTGACCTGCCGGACAGAGGAGGAGCGAGCGGCATGTATCGGGCACCAGTCGAGGAAATCGCCTTCACGCTGAAGCATGTGGCCGGCCTGAAGCCGGCGCTCGACGCCGGCATTTTTGGCGAGCTTGGCGAAGACCTCGTCGACGCCATTCTGGCGGAAGCCGGCCGCTTCGCCACAGAGGAGGTCGCGCCGCTCTACAAGATCGGCGATGAACAAGGCGCGGTGCTGAACGGCGCTGCCGTCACCACGCCGCCCGGTTGGAAGGAACTTTATCGCCGCTGGGTCGACGGCGGCTGGAACGCGCTGTCCGCACCGCAGGAATTTGGCGGCCAGGCGCTGCCGACCATGCTGGGTGTGGCAGCGCTCGAAATGTGGAACTCCGCCGCCATGGCCTTCGGCATCGGCCCGACGCTGACCATGGGCGCGGTCGAAGCACTCGACAAGCACGCCTCGCCGGCGCTGAAGGCCAAATACCTGGAAAAGCTCGTCTCCGGCGAATGGATGGGCACGATGAACCTGACCGAGCCGCAGGCGGGCTCGGACCTCGCTGCCTTGCGCGCCCGTGCCGAGCCGACCGGCGACGGCACCTACCGCATCTTCGGGCAAAAAATCTTCATCACCTATGGCGAGCACGATTTCACCGACAACATCATCCATCTGGTGCTGGCGCGGCTGCCGGACGCGCCGGCCGGCACGCGGGGCCTTTCGCTGTTCCTGGTGCCGAAATTCCTGGTCGGCGACGATGGCGCGCTGGGCGCACGCAACGACGTGTTCTGCTCCGGGCTGGAGCACAAATTAGGCATCCACGCCTCGCCGACCTGCACCATGATCTATGGCGATGGTTTCGAAGGGATGGTGCCTGGCGCGATCGGCTGGCTGATCGGCGAGGAAAACAAGGGCCTCGCCTGCATGTTCACCATGATGAACAACGCCCGGCTCGCCGTCGGCATGCAGGGCGTGGCGGTCGCCGAAACAGCCACGCAGAAGGCGATCGCCTACGCCAATGACCGCCGGCAAGGCAAGGCTGCGAGTTATGACGGCGACGGCATGGCGCCGATCGTCCATCACCCGGACGTGCAGCGCAATCTCCTGACCATGAAAGCGCTGACCCAGATTGCGCGCGCCATCAGCTATTCCTGTGCGCATGCCATCGACGTCGCGCGGGTCTCGGACGGCGGTGAAGCTACCCACTGGCAGGAGCGTGCCAATCTGCTGACGCCGCTGGCCAAGGCCTTCTCCACCGATGTCGGCGTCGAGGTCGCTTCGCTCGGTCTGCAGGTGCATGGCGGCATGGGCTTCATCGAGGAGACGGGTGCTGCAGCGCTCTATCGCGACGCGCGCATCGCGCCGATCTACGAAGGCACCAACGGCATCCAGGCGATCGATCTGGTGGCGCGCAAGCTGCCGCTTGCCGGCGGCGAGCACGTGCATGGCTACATCGCCGAATTGAAAGCGATCGCCAACCAAGTGCGGACCTCGAATCTTGGGGGGTTCGGCCGCACCGCCGATGGTCTCGACCGGGCGCTCGACGACCTCGGCCAGGCGACGCGCTTCCTGCAAGGGTTGCTTGCCGACGGGCGCTCGGACGAGGCGCTGGCCGGCGCGACGCCGTATCTGAGGCTGATCTCGCTTGCGGCGGGCGGCGCCTATCTGGCGCGCGGCGCACTTGCCGACCAGGATCGCATCGCGCTTTGCCGCTTCTTCGCCGAAAACCTGCTTGGCGAAGCGGGCGCGCTGAAGGAGCGCGTCATCGGCGGCGCCGAAAGCCTTGCCGCCGCCGGAAAGACGCTGATTTCTGCCTGACGTTTCACAGAGCTTGGCGTTTCACAAAGGCCTGACGTTCACAAAGGATCACCCGTGACAGAGCATATCCTCGTCGAGCGCCAGGGCGCCATCCAGATCATCCGCATGAACCGCCCGGACAAGAAGAACGCGCTGACGCGCGCCATGTATGCGAAAATGTCCAAAACCCTCGCCGAGGGCGATGCCGATCCAGCGGTCCGCGTCCATGTCTTCCTCGGCGTGCCAGGCGCCTTCTCGTCCGGCAACGACCTTGCCGATTTCATGGTCGTCGCCACCGGCGGCGAGGGCGGCGCGGAAGTCTGGGATTTCCTGATGGCGCTGGCCAGGGCGGAAAAGCCCATGGTTTCCGGCGTCGACGGCATCGCGGTCGGCATCGGCACCACGCTCAACCTGCATTGCGACCTGACCTTCGCCACGCCGCGCACAATGTTCCGCACGCCCTTCGTCGATCTCGGCCTGGTGCCCGAGGCGGGGTCGAGCCTGCTTGCGCCGCAGATACTGGGTCGGCAAGGCGCCTTCGCGCTTCTTGGGCTTGGCGAAGGCTTTTCGGCCGAGCGGGCGAAGGCCGCCGGACTGATCTACGCGGTGGTCGAGGAAAACGAGCTCGAAGCCTCCGTGCTTGCCGCCGCCGGCCAGATCGCGGCCAAGCCGCCGCAAGCGCTGAAGATCGCGCGCGACCTGATGCGCGGTTCGCGCGAGGAGCTTGTTGCCCGCATCGGCCAGGAAAGCGAGCATTTCCGCGAGCGGCTGAAGTCCGACGAGGCCCGCGCCGCCTTGATGGCCTTCATGACTAGGAAGGCAGGCTGAGGCGGTGTGGCCTGATGACGCGGGCCACGGTGTTGGGCGACTTTACAAGGTCCGCGGCCACCGCAGGGCGGCGTGCATGACGGCGACGATTTCGACAGTGTCGCCGTTGACGCGATAGGGGACGATATACGGAATATCAACCAAAACGAGCTCCCGCGTCGCCTTGATGCGCCCCATGCGCCCCATGGCCGGCTGCTCGGCGAGATGTTCCGCCGCCGTCACGATGCGCGCAATGACTCGGGCGGCCGCCTCAGGGTTGTCTTTCTCGATGTGTGCGCCGATTTCGTCAAGCCGACGCAGCGCTCGTTTGGTCCAGCGGATTCTCTTGCGGCTCATGCCTGGCGGGCGGACTTGACGTATTTTCCGATAACTGCGGCTACATCACGATCACTGGCAAAATCGCCGCGCTCGGCTTCGGCCAACCCGGCCTCTATCTCGGCGAGTTGCCATTCTTCACGGGCTACAAAGTCCTCAATGGCCTGCGCGGCCACATAGGAGCGCGAGCGGTCGAGCTTTTCGGCAAGCTGGTCAAGCCTGTTTGCGGTTTCGTCCGGGACGCGCACGGTAAAAGCCGTCATGGTCTTATCTTTCGTTTGGTTCTTGATGATTATTGGTGAACCAAGGTGGTTCGTCAAGGATTACCCTGGGGCATCCAGGACAGTCGGTGAAAGTGCGCTCCATCTAGCGGTGCTCGGTCGCGATGCGAATGCCGAGACCGATCAGCAGCATTCCGGTCACACCCTCTATGATGCGGCGGATAGATGGCCGGCGCAGGAAATCTCCCGCCTTGGCGACGACCGTCGCGTAAAGAGCCAGCCAGGTGAAGGTCATGACGGCGAAGACGGCTCCGAGACCAAGCAACGCCGCGAAGCTTTCCTGGCCCGGCGGCACGAACTGGGGCAAAAGGCTGGCGAAGAACACGGCCATCTTTGGATTGCCGAGATCGCTAATCAGGCCCTGGCGAAAGGCGCTTGTCGCCGTCAGCGTTGGCGACGGCCAGCGCCTCCGCCTGGTGCGATGGCCGCAGCGCCTCCTGCAGCGCCTTGACGCCGAGATAGACGAGATAGGCAGCACCGGCATATTTGACGGCGAGGAACAGCGGCTCCGAAGCGACCAGCAGGGCGACAATGCCGGCGCTGGTGGCCAGCGCCCAGATCGTCTGGCCGCTGGCGATGCCAAGCGCGGTGGACACGCCGCCGGCGCGACCTCCGAGCAGCGTGTTGCGAATGGTGATGGCCGTGTCCGGTCCGGGTGTGGCGATGACGATGAACGAGACGCCGAGGAATGCCAGGAACAGGCTCATGGTTCACCTCTTTGCGACTTGAAACGGCATGAATTCATATCTTGCCGCACCGTCTTCGGAAGGTTCAGGGATAAAGCCTCGTCTTGTCCCAGCCGCCCTTGGCGTTGCGGGAAAAGACGACGCGGTCGTGCAGCCGGAAAGGCCGGTCGTGCCAGAACTCGATCGTCTGCGGCACGATACGGAAGCCCGACCAGTGTTTCGGCCGCGGAATCTCGCCGATCGCATGGCGCGCCGTGTATTCGGCAACGGCCTTTTCCAGCGCGAAGCGGCTCTCCAGCGGCCGCGATTGTTTCGACGCCCAGGCGCCGATACGGCTGCCGCGCGGGCGCGTCGCGTAATAGGCATCCGCTTCCGCGTCGCTGACGATCTCTACCGGCCCGCGCACGCGCACCTGCCGGCGCAGCGATTTCCAGTGGAAGCACATCGCCGCCTTCATGCTGCCGAGAATCTCACGGCCCTTGGCGCTCTCGAAATTCGTGTAGAAGACAAACCCGCTTTCATCGAACCCCTTGAGCAGCACCATGCGTACATCCGGCATGCCGTCGGCATCGACGGTCGCCAGTGCCACGCCGTTGGGATCGTTGATCTCACTCTTCGTCGCGTCATCGAGCCATGCGGCAAAGAGGCGGAATGGCTCGGCAGCCTCGGTAAAGTCACTGCTTGTTAACTCAGTTTCGCTCATAGTTTTTCCAAATTCTATTGCCGGCTGGGGAGATTGCCGATTGTCGCGTATCGCGCAACCTTTTGACAGCAGGCAATGGAGCCTTATCGCTTCGGCCAGCGCCCAGGCTGCGGTCAAGGTCGCGATCGTGCTGGCCGCCTTGCCGCTTGCCGCCTGCGGTGCCGGCGGCTTTAGCCTGGAGCAGGCGGAGGTCGACCGCACGATCCTCACCAGCAGCACGACTGCTTCCGCCCCGCCGATCGATCAGGATCGCGCCTCGGACGAGGCGACGATCGGTAACGCGGTGTCTTCCGCCGATATCCAGGAACTTGGCGGGCAGGCCGTTCCCTGGGCGAATTCCGACACCGGTTCGCGCGGCTCGATCACCGAACTGGCGGAGTCCAGGGACAACGGCCGACTTTGCCGCCGCTTCACCGCGTCGCGCGAAAGCTTCGACGGTGTCGCGCTGTTCAAGGGCGAGGTGTGCCTGGCCGGCGCCGGCGCCTGGCGGATGCAGGACTTCAAGGCGCTCTGATTTTCCGCCATCATATGACCGCACGCTACTGGAATTTCTTCCTATGCGAGCGCATATAGGGGGCAATCGTGGACTCACTCCTTCTCCAGGGCAGGAAGCATGCGCGACCCCTATGAGGTGCTGGGCGTTGCTAAGAACGCATCGGCCAAGGACATAAAATCGGCGTATCGAAAACTCGCCAAGAAGTATCATCCGGACCAGAATCCGGATGATCCCAAGGCGAAAGATCGTTTTGCCGCGGCCAACCAGGCTTACGAGATCGTCGGCGACGAGAAGAGCCGGGCGGCCTTCGATCGCGGCGAGATCGACGCCGACGGCAAGCCGCGTTTCCAGGGTTTCGAGGGTGCCGCGGGCGGCGCCGATCCTTTTGGTGGTTTTCGCCGGCAGCAAGGGCCAAGCGGCTCACGCTTCGAGTTTCGCTCGGGCCGTCCGGGCGGCGATCCGTTCGACGGCAACAGCGACATCTTCAGCCAGATTTTCGGCGAGACCTTCTCCCGCGGTGCCGGCATGGGCGCTGGCCGGCAGGCGCCCTCCGGCGCCGACCTGAACGTAACGCTCGACATCACCATCGATGAAGCGGCTACCGCTGAGAAGGTGACGGCGATGTTCCCCGACGGACGCAAGGTCGCCGTCAAGCTGCCGGCCTATGTCGAGGACGGCCAGACCATCCGGCTGAAGGGCCAGGGCGAGCAAGGACCGGGGCAGCCGGGCGACGCGCTGGTCAAGATCCGCTTCCGGCGGCATCCGCGCTACCGCGTCGAAGGCCGCGACCTCCATGCCGATCTGCCGGTTGCACTGGAGGATGCCGTGCTGGGCGCCAAGGTGGCGGTCGAGACGCCGATGGGCCGGCTCGCGGTCAATGTTCCCGCTTGGTCGAGCTCGGACAAGGTCCTGCGGCTGAAGGGCAGGGGCCTGCCGGAAAAAACCGGCGGTCACGGCGATCTCTACGCCCATGTGCGGCTGATGCTGCCTGAAGGTGGCGATAGCGATCTCGAAGCGCTGATGCGCAACCGAAAACGCTGACTGGACGCCTTTGTCCCCCGAACTGTCCGTCTTGAGCGCTTGAAGGGTCTCCGTGCCTGTGCGATAGGCACTCCACAAGCGGGAAAATCTTGCGGAGAGCGCTCACATGGCGAGTGGACAAGGCATTATGGCCGGCAAGCGGGGGCTTGTCCTTGGCGTCGCGAACAATCGGTCGATCGCCTATGGCATTGCCAAGGCCTGCGTCGACCACGGCGCCGAGATTGCGCTGACCTATCAGGGCGAGGCGTTCAAGAAGCGCGTCGAGCCGCTGGCGGCGGAACTCAATGCCCATATCGCCGGCCATTGCGATGTGACCGATCCGGCAACCCTCGATGCGGTTTTCGACGGTATCGCCAAGCATTGGGGCAAGCTCGATTTTCTCGTCCACGCCATCGCCTTTTCCGACAAGGACGAACTGACGGGCCGCTATGTCGAGACGACGCGCGACAATTTCCTGCGCACCATGGACATTTCGGTGTATTCCTTCACCACCATCGCCAAGCGCGCCGAGGCGCTGATGACCGATGGCGGCTCGCTGCTGACGCTGACCTATTACGGTGCGGAAAAAGTGATGCCGCACTACAACGTCATGGGTGTGGCCAAGGCGGCGCTCGAAGCCAGCGTGCGTTATCTGGCCGTCGACCTCGGTGCCAAGAAGATCCGCGTCAACGCAATCTCCGCCGGTCCGATCAAGACCCTGGCCGCCTCGGGCATCGGCGATTTCCGCTACATATTGAAGTGGAACGAATACAATTCGCCGCTGAAGCGGACAGTGACGCAAGAGGAGGTCGGCGATTCAGCCGTCTATTTCCTGTCCAACCTTTCACGCGGCGTAACCGGCGAGATCCACCATGTCGATTCCGGCTACCATGTCGTCGGCATGAAGGCGGTCGACGCGCCTGATATTTCGACCGTCAAGGATTAAATCGTCCTCGAATTCTCCCGCTTCCCAGCCTGCCCTCGACCTCTCTCCGGATGACCTGATGTATCCGCTCGTTTACATCGCGCGCCACGGCCAGACGGAGTGGAACGCCGAGTCCCGGCTGCAGGGGCAGGCCGACACCGACCTCAACGCGCTCGGCCGCGAGCAGGCCAGCCGCAACGGGCGCCGGCTGGCCGAACTCGTCCATAACCCCCAGGATTTCGACTTTGTCGCCAGCCCGATGCGGCGCACACGCGAGACGATGGAGCGCCTGCGCACGGCGATGAAGCTCGATCCGTACGCCTATCGTACCGAGCCGCTCCTCGTAGAGTTGAGCTTTGGCGACTGGCAGGGTTTCACCTTTGCCGAACTCAAGGCGAAGGATCCCGGTTCGACCAGGCAACGCCGCCTCGACAAATGGAATTTCCAACCGCCCGGCGAGGGCGCCGAAAGCTATCAGATGCTGCTCGAACGGGTAAAACCCTGGTTCGATGCGCTGGACCGCCAGACGGTCTGCGTGACCCATGGCGGCGTCGTGCGTGCCCTGTTCCGCGTGGTGCTCGGAATGTCCGAGGAAGAAGCCGCAAAGCTGGATGTGCCTCAGGATCGGCTGCTCAGGCTGGCGGGCCAGCGCCTGGAGTGGCTTTAAGGGGTCAAAACCCAATCACTCTGAACGACCGAGTTCAACCCTACGTCGTTGCCATGCGTTGCCATGCGAGGCACGAAGCTCTTGAAAGGGTTATTAAGCGGTCCTCGCTCCTCGTAAGATCACCGGGACCGACCTGGCATTCCCAATATGTGCTGGCGCGCCGGCTTTGTGAGCGCACCGGTATGGTGGGTATGGTCCTGGACGGAAGCCCGGGTCGCTTCGGGTTGGGCTGGCTGCCCAACAGAACGCCGGCCAAGTGCCAGTGTGACGCTGTCGAGAGCACTTGGAATGCGGCGTGAAATATCGCGCCAATGCGAGGCATATTGATAGATGGCCACCGTACTGTCGACTGCCTGCTGATCGATGGCGTCTTGCCGCACCACCTCGTCACCCTTCAGCTGGACGATCTGCTTTTTGGGCTCAAGGATGGTCGTGCGACCATGCAGGATCATCGCCACCTTCTCGTAGTTGGAAATGTAGACCGGCCGCTCGGGTTCGTCCGCATTGATCAGGTCGTCGCCGAAGAAGCGGCTGCGATAGCTGGCGTGCAACATGGCAAGCAGCGACGGCGCGATATCGACCTGGCTCGCCAGGCGGTCGATCCGTCGGGGGGCGACAAAGCCTGGCGACCAGATGATGCATGGTATGTGGTACTTATCCATATCGAGCTCGATCCTGCCGGCGACGCTTGCCGTATGGTCGGCGACGAAAACGAATACTGTGTCCTTGAACCACGGTTTCGCCGCGGCCTTGTTCACCAGCTCGCCAATCGCATGGTCGGAATATTTGACCGCCCCGTCGCGACCACCTGGCGACGGGATATCGATTGCACCGTCCGGATAGGTGAATGGCCGGTGGTTCGATGTGGTCATGACGAAGCTGAAGAAGTTCTTGCCTTCCTTCACCGAGGCGTCGGCCTGGCGGATCACCTCGTCATAGAGAACCTCGTCACTGACCCCCCACGCGTTGGCAAAATTCACATTAGCAGCGTTCATCGTGCCGCGGTCGACAATGCCGAAGCCGTTGCCGGAAAAGAACGCATTCATGTTGTCGAAATAGCCGTAGCCGCCATAGATGAAACGCGTGTCGTAATCGGAATCCTGGAACACCGAGCCAATGGTAAAGAGATTGTTGCTGCCCGGGCGACGCAGGATCGATTGCCCCGGGGTCGGCGGGACTGAAAGCGCAATCGCTTCCAGCCCGCGTACTGTGCGCGTGCCCGTCGCTCGCATTTCCGTGAAAAGCAGACCTTCGGACGCCAGCCGGTCGAGATTGGGCGTCAGCCCTTTCGGATTGCCAAAGGCGCCCATGAACTCGGCACTCATGCTTTCCATCCCGACCAGGATAACGTTCTTGCGCAGCATCGGGCCCTCGGCCCGGATGTCGCGTGTGATGTCGTTCAGGTCGGCACTTTCGAACGGCTCGTGGTTTTCGGCCAGAAGGTCGCGCGCCCGTTCGGCCGCCTGTCTCTCGGGCAAGGTTCGGTAGAAATTCGCGAAATCGATCTCATTGGAGAAGAAGGCGCTGACCAAACCATAGAGACCGTTGCCGCCGAGTTCGCGGGCGATCGCGCTCGGCATCGGCCGTGTGATCGAATCGGGCGTCAGCAACACGCCCGCGACGGCCGCTCCCGTTGTCGCCGCGAAGATCGCCAGGCGGTTCATAAAAGGCGGATGTGGCGCGAACCCTGCCGTCACCTGACGGCGCAACAGAAAGGTGCCGCTGGCTGCCAACAAGCCGATGCCAGCAAGCAGCGGCACGACCGGGTAGCTCTCCATGATGTTCTGGAGCACTTCCTGCGTGTAGACCAGATAGTCGACCGCAATGAAATTGAAGCGGGTCGTGAACTCATCCCAGAAGAAATATTCGCCAACCCCCTGCATGACCATCAGGAACAGGAAGAGTGCGAAAGCTAAGAGCCCGACCGCGCGATCGAACCGCTTTCCGGCCCACGAGGCCGGCAGGAGAGAAGGGACGACGAGGAAGACCGCGAAGATTGGAAGCAGCGTGACGATGTCGAACCAGAATCCGGTGAGAAATGGAACCATCCAATCCAGCGGATCGAGCGAAAGATTGCCGATTGAGACCACGGTCAAACCAAGCCTGATCAGGAACTGTGCGGCGAGAAAGAGCACGACGAACGGCCTTAGGCGACGGAAAATCGCATTGGCCGATTGGACAAAAGTCATGGCGAAACTCCGAACGGATTCTGAATTTCCGGGCACTTGTGCCTCACACCCTGTAGCCGGACGTCTGATGAGCAACGGGCGTTCAAGTGCCTGCGGTCGTGCGACAGATCGGATGGCAGCAGCAAAAAGCTCAGGGCCAGTGCCATCGGCCCGAAAAGAAGGCCGGCCCGAACAAAAGCTCCTCTAAAAGCTCCTGTAACGGTGCGTTCCAGTTCCGGCCCAGAAAGATTGTGCAACACGGACGCTGCGCTTGCAGCGCTTGGACGATTGCCTGTCACGCGACATCGCCGGGTTCAGGCGCGGGCTTGCGCCCGGTGATCATGGCGCGCACGAGGTTCTCGCCGTGACGGAAGCTCCCCAGGACGACGCCGCCGACGTGAAGCGCGACCAGAGCCAGCATGACGTTAGCCAGCATCTCATGTGCCTCCTCGATCCATTCGATGCCCCAAAAGGCGTCAGTCGTTTGTAGCCAGCCCGTGCCGGCAACGAGTACCGTCGAGGCCAGCAAGGCAACAACCATCAATGCTCCCAACGGATTGTGGCCAAGATAGCGCGCTTCGCGATTGAAGATCACATCCCCGGTGTAGGAGAGTGTCTCCCTCGGACCGCGGATGAATTGCGTGAAGCGAGCATATCGAGACCCGGCGAAACCGATCGCCAGCCGGAATGTGATGAGTGCTGCCGCCGCATAGCCGGCCCATTCATGCAGGTCCTTGATCTTATCGGCGGATAACCACGCCACCGCAAAGCTGGCCACGAGGCTCCAGTGGAAGATCCGAACACACGGATCCCAGACGTTCACGGTGGCGCGCATCGGTTCAGCCTTCGCTCTCGCCGTCCACACGCTTGAAGGTTTTGGGATCGAAGTACGCTTCGACCTTGTTCCCCTTCGAATCGACCGCATAAGCCTCGTAGCAACCGTCCTCCGTCTTGATCGAACGGATCTGCCATCCGTCAGCTTCAAGCTTGGTTTGTAGCGCTTCGCGCGGTTGCCATTCGGCGACCGGCACGTCGCATTTCTCGCCGGCCAGTGCGGCGCCGACGGCAGTCGCGTTCAGGAAAAGTGCTCCGATCAGGATGTTCTTCATGGGGGTCTCCATTGGGTTGTTCCAACGCCGGCCCTTCTGGCAGCCGTAGCTGACAGCAACCTGAAAGCGTCGGTCGATGTTGCGCGACGGCGATTCAGCGTGGCGTCAGGTTCTGTCGTATAAGGGAAGAGTCTTGCCCTCGACCTGGAACCTCGGCACAGCTGATGCGAATACTGCTCATCGAAGACGATAAGGCCATTGGCAGTGCTGTGCGTGAACATGCGGCGGCGGATGGTCACGCGGTCGACTGGGCCAGGACCCTGTCAACAGCGCGGGATTACGCTGCTGTGGCCTCCTACGGGCTTGTCCTTCTTGACCTTCACTTGCCGGACGGCAACGGCATCGACTACTTGCGCGAGATGCGCAAGCGGCTGAATGCAACTCCGGTCATCATCCTGACCGCCCGCGATCAGATCTCGGATCGTATCGATGGACTCAACGCAGGTGCTGACGACTATCTGGTCAAGCCGTTCGATCTCGGCGAACTCTCCGCGCGCATCCATGCCGTGGCCCGTCGCTACGGGCTCCGTCCGGAACCTAAATTCTCTATCGGGACGCTGACCATAGTGCCGGCGGAACGACGCGTCGATCGCGACGGCCAGGCAGTCGACTTGACCGCACGGGAATGGGCGGTGCTCGACAGCCTTCTGCATCGGTCCGGTGCAATTGTGTCGAAGACGCAGATCGAGGATGCACTCTATTCTTTCGGTTCGGAGATCGCGAGCAATGCGGTGGAGGTCTATGTCAGCCGGCTCCGCAAGAAGATCGGCGCGGACCGAATAGCGACCGTGCGTGGCGTCGGGTACAGGCTCGCCGACACATGACGAGGTCGGCCAGCATGACGCGCAAGCTGATGTTGTGGCTGGGCGCCGCAACGCTCCTGTTTTGGGTTTGCGCCGCCGCCTTTGGCGCGCTCGTGATGCGCGAGGAGTTCGACGAGGTTTTCGACAGCGCCCTGCAGGAAACGGCGCAGCGCCTGATGCCGCTGGTGGTCGATGATCTGTTTCAGCGCGCGCATTCCCCGGACCCACGTCGCATCGGTGACGGCGCGCTCGAGCACGAAGAGTATCTAACCTACCAGGTTCGCGATCGTGAGGGGCGTGTACTTATGCATTCGCATGACGCGCCGGCGCAACCGTTCGACGCGCCGTTGGGTCGCGGTTTCTGGGACACTGCTACGCATCGCATCTATACGGAGGAGGCCGTCAGCGGCACGCTGTTTCTTCAGATTGCCGATCCGCTCGCTCATCGCCGCGAAGCGACCATGGAAGGCGCACTGTCGCTTGTCATTCCGCTCCTCGTGCTCGCGCCCTTGAGCATGGCCGTCATCTGGATCGTGATCCGGCGGTCGCTGGGGCCGATCGAAGTACTGCGACGGGAGATCGGAGCGCGCGACGGCGGCAATCTCTCACCGATGGGAATGATCGGTCTCCCAGTCGAACTGGACACCATCGCCGCCTCTGTCGACCGCCTTCTCGAACGTCTGCGGACGGCCCTCGACGCCGAGCGCGAGTTCGCCGCCAACAGTGCACATGAGTTGCGCACGCCGATCGCAGGCGCGCTCGCTCAAACGCAGAGGCTGATCGTTGAACTTCCCCAGGGCCCGGCGAAAGCGCGGGCCCGTGGCATCGAGACATCTCTGTCAAGTCTCGGCCATCTCGTCGAAAAACTGCTTCAGCTCGCGCGGGCCGAGTCGGGGATCGGCATCGCAGATCATGCGATCGATCTCGTCCCGGCGGTCCGGCTGGTCGTGGAGGACTTCGGGCGAAGGCCGGAAAATGCCGGACGACTGATTCTCGATATCGACGGCTGCGGCACGTTGATCCGCAAGGTCGACGTCGACGCCTTCGCTATCGTCCTTCGCAACCTGATAGAGAATGCGCTCATTCATGGACTGCCCGACATTCCGGTCACAGTTTCCGTCCGTATTGACGGAACCATCGCCATCGCAAACGCGGGACCGGTGGTCCCCGTTTTAGAGCTTCAGGCACTGACCAAGCGATTCAAGCGTGGCGCGACCACAGCGACGGGCTCAGGACTTGGTCTGGCCATTGCTGCGATGCTCATCCAGCGAATGGGTGCCACTCTCGAACTTGCGTCGCCTGCTCGTGGTCGCGAGAACGGTTTTGAGGCAATAATTCGCATCCCTTGATGATATAGTCCCCGAGCGCGACCTTCGGGTCCGCCGGAAAGACTCTATTCGGTCGATTCGCTGTCCGGCAATTGCATGTCGGTGATGACGTTCTCGCCGTTTGTCTCGTCGTAGGCGATCACGATATCCATGCCGGGTTTCAGTGCCTCGAGATCGGTTTCGGCATTCAGCTTGTAGGATTTGCCGTCGTCGAGCGTCAGCGTCAGTGTTTCCTTGTCGACCTCTTTGATCAGGCCCTCGGCCTGGCCGGCGAAGGCGGCAGTGGAAATCAGCAATGTGGCGGCAACGGCGCCGATCAGGATACGCATCATCGTCCTCTTATCATTGCGCCGGCACGGTGCGGCGAGGGTGTTCAACAGACGGGTGGAGGGAAGCAGAAACCAACCGAATGTGTCAAAACTAAATCCGCCAGATCACAGTTTGACCACTGCGGGAAACGCCAATAGAAGGCAGACTGCAGCGCCGCGCGTCGTCTTGGACGCGCAAAGGACGCTGTAGCACTTTTTGATTTTGCGCATGATCCTTTCCGAAAATCGCTCCGATTTTCGGGGTCATGCGCTAAGCCGGCTTCGATGCCGGCAGGGCTGGTTTTGATGTCTCACAACACGTTTGGCCATCTTTTCCGTGTCACCACCTGGGGCGAAAGCCATGGCGCGGCGCTCGGCTGCGTGGTCGACGGCTGTCCGCCAGGCATCCGCTTCACGCGCGCGGAGGTCCAGGCGGAACTCGACAGGCGCCGCCCGGGTCAATCGCGTTTTGTCACGCAGCGTCGCGAACCCGACGAGGTCAAGATCCTGTCCGGCTTCATCCTGGACGAGGACGGCGAGACCATGATCACCACCGGCACGCCGGTGTCGATGATGATCGAGAATGTCGACCAGCGCTCCAAGGACTATGGCGAAATCGCCCGCCAGTACCGGCCGGGCCATGCCGATTATACCTACGACACCAAATACGGCCTGCGCGATCATCGCGGCGGTGGCCGCTCTTCGGCCCGCGAGACGGCGGCGCGGGTGGCGGCCGGAGCCTTGGCCCGCAAGGTCGTGCCCGGCATGATCGTGCGCGGCGCGCTGGTGTCGATGGGTGAAAAACGAATAGACCGCGCCAACTGGAACTGGAATTTCATCGGCGACGCCGAAAATCCGTTCTTCACACCCGATCCGGCATCGGTCGCCGTCTTTGCCGCATATCTCGACGGCATCCGCAAGGCGGGTTCCTCGGTCGGCGCGGTCATCGAGATCGTCGCCGAGGGCGTTCCGGCAGGCCTCGGCGCGCCGATCTACGCCAAGCTCGACCAGGACATTGCCTCGGGCCTGATGTCGATCAACGCCGTCAAGGGTGTCGAGATCGGCAACGGCTTCGAGGCCGCCCGCATCACCGGCGAACAGAATGCCGACGAGATGCGCATGGGCAATGATGGCAAGCCGGTCTTCCTGTCCAACAATGCCGGCGGGATTCTTGGCGGCATCTCGACCGGCCAGGCGATCGTCGCGCGCTTCGCCGTCAAGCCGACCTCGTCGATCCTGACCCCGCGAAAGTCGATCGACAAGGACGGCAACGACGTCGAGATCATGACCAAGGGCCGGCACGATCCATGTGTCGGCATCCGCGCCGTGCCCATCGGCGAGGCGATGGTTGCCTGCGCCATTGCCGATCACTATCTGCGTCATCGCGGGCAAACGGGAAGGGAGTAGGGGAGTAAGGCAGTAGGGGAGTATGTTACGCCGCCCACCGAGACAGCCAATTTTTTCCTTTTCCCTACTCCCTTACTGCCCTACTCCCCTACGAGCGAAGCGAGCATCCATGCCTTACGACCAGAAGAAAATCGTCGAAGCCCTGCGCGCCTTCGAACGTGGCGAGATCGTCGTCGTCATGGACGATGACGGGCGCGAGAACGAGGGCGACCTGATCGTCGCCGCCGTCCATTGCACGCCGGAAAAGATGGCGTTCATCGTCCGCAACACCTCCGGCATCGTCTGCACGCCGATGCCGCGTGGGGAAGCCAAGCGCCTCAACCTGCAGCCGATGGTCGCTGACAATGATTCGGCCCACACCACCGCCTTCACCGTCAGCGTCGATTTCAAGCACGGCACCACGACAGGCATTTCGGCCGAGGACCGCACATTGACCGTGCGCAACCTGGCCAACGGCAATGTCGGCGCCTCCGATTTCGTCCGCCCCGGCCACATCTTTCCGCTGATCGCGCGCGAAGGCGGCGTGCTGATGCGTTCTGGCCATACCGAGGCTGCGGTCGACCTGTGCAAGCTCGCCGGCCTGCCGCCGGTCGGCGTCATTTCCGAACTGGTCAACGACGACGGCACCGTGATGCGCGGCCCGCAGGTGCAGGCCTTCGCCGAAAAGAACGGTTTGAAGCAGATTTCGGTCGCCGACCTCATCGCCTACCGCCAGCGCAAGGAAACGCTGGTCGAGCGCGTCGCCTGTTCGGACATCGACACGCCAGGCGGCAAGGCGCAGGTCTTCACCTACACGCTGCCATGGGACTCCATGCACCATGTGGCGATCGTCTTCGGCGACATCCGCGATGGCGAGGATGTGCCGGTGCGGCTGCATTCCGAGGATGTCGTGAGCGATGTCTTCGGCACCAGCCACCGGCTGGACGGCATCATGAAGGCGATGGGCGAGCGCAAGCGCGGCGTCATCGTCTACCTGCGCGAGGGCTCGGTCGGCGTCGCCCATCAGGAGCGCAAGCGGCCGGCCAGCGGCGACCGCGAGGACCATGAAGAGGCGCGCCGCCGCGAGAACGAGTGGCGCGAGATCGGGCTTGGCGCCCAGATACTTAAGGATCTCGGCATCTCCTCGATCAACCTGATCGCCTCGCGCGAACGCCACTATGTCGGGTTGGAAGGCTTTGGCATCCATATAGCGAAAACCGAGATTCTCTAGGCTACTGGAGGCAATTGAGATGAGCTTCGAGGCATATCTCGGTTGTTTTAGGGATGGGGAGCAGAGCTATTTCCCCACATCGATCGTAGACGACGCCTTCGCGCCGTTTATCACCAGGCGTGAGCCTGAATTCTCATGCTGGGTCGTCACCTACGAGGTCTCGCCGACCCTTGCTCAAGCCGACCTCTATCTCAACCTTGATCCTGATGACGCGTCGCGATGTTCCGGCTTCACCGTCGCGCGGCCGCCAGATGATCCGCGTCTCTACAAAGCGTTGTGGGGGATTCTGCGTGTCACCAATTCTGCCGTTTATTGCGCTGGAGAGTGCCCGCCAATGGTTGGGCGCGCTGAGACCATACCCCATCTGAACCCTGATATGGTCGAGGCATTGGGGAGTCCTGTTGTCGTTGTTGACGGGGACGAGATTCGCAACCGGCTTGAACAGTCCTAAAAAGCCGGGCTTCTTCAAAGAGACCTGCGTCCGGTCCGTGAGCTGGACCGGACGCACAGGCGACTATTCGGCAGGAACCGCGGCTGCGTCGCATGCGGAGGTGTCGCAATCCGGCGTGGCAAGACTGCGCTGGCCGGCGAGCACGATGGCCAATGCGATTGTGCCCGCCGCCACCGACACCAGGAACCCGTTCTGTGCGCCAAAGGCATCCACCACCCATCCGGCGGCGAAGGAGCCGAGCGCCATGCCGATGCCGATGCCGGTCATGACCCAGGTGACACCCTCGGTCAGCATCGCCTCCGGCACGCGCCGCTCGATCAGGCCGAATGCCGTGATGAAGGTCGGCGAGATCGCCACGCCGCTGACGAAGACGGCGAGCGCCAGAAGAGGCACAGTGTCGGCGACGAGGAGCGGCAGCGTGGTGAGCGCGATGATGGCGACCGCGATGGCAAGCTGAATCTGCAGCGGCACCTTGAGATTCAGGGCGCCGATGACAATACCGACGACGAACGATCCGAGGGCGTAGACGCCGATGACGAGGCTGGCCGCGCTTGGCTGGCCAAGCTCCTTGGTGATTGCAACGGTGCTCACTTCCGTGGTCGCGAAGGTCGCGCCGATGAAGATCAGGGCCAAGGTGATGATTTGGACCGGCCGCAGGCGGATAGCCGAGCCGCTCGAGCCACGGTCCACCAGACGTACGTGCGGCTCGGTCGAGCGCTGCAGGATGAAGGCCGTCGAGCCGAAAGCGAGGAACAATGTGCTCGCCAACATCCCCGCTTCCGGGAAAAGGGCGACGCTCAGGCCCACCGATAGCGATGCGCCTGCGATGTAGACCAACTCGTCGGCCGCCGACTCGAAG
This sequence comes from Mesorhizobium tianshanense, assembly GCF_007830515.1. Taxonomy (GTDB): domain Bacteria; phylum Pseudomonadota; class Alphaproteobacteria; order Rhizobiales; family Rhizobiaceae; genus Mesorhizobium; species Mesorhizobium tianshanense. Next base: position 32,371 of record NZ_VLKT01000009.1, on the reverse strand, counting down.
GCGAACGCGGTGTTCATCTCGGGGCGATCCCGGAAGATCTCCGTCCAGCGCGCGCGCACCATTGCCGGGATGCTGGGCATTGCGGCGGCCAGCAGCGCCGACACGAATAGCGTCCATATCGGCCAGTCCTGATTGGCCGCCGCAATCAGCACCACGAATGCGATGACGGAAATGACCGTGGTGGGCACCACGATCCTTGACTGGCCGAGGCGGTCCACCAGTCGCGATACCTGCGGCGCGACGAACGCATTGGCCAGCGCAAATGTCGCGGAGACGGCGCCGGCCAGCCAGTATTCGCCGTATGTCTGCGACAGCATCGCGACGATGCCAATCGGAGCCATGGCGATCGGCAGCCGGGCAACGAAACCGGCTGCGGCGAAGCCCTTGGCTCCCTTTGCCTTGAAGATTTCGCGATAGGGATTGGGCATGAGAAGACTCCTGGATTATTGAGGCCGGGCCACTTATATACGTGACGTATGCAAATGAGATAATGACATACGAGGCGTATGTCAAATAATATACGAGACGTATGTGAAGGAAATGGGCGAATGGGGCACAGACCACGCAAGGAGATGATCGCCGAGACCCGCGCCAAACTGGTTGCCGCGGCGCGCCACGCCTTTGGCACCGTGGGCTACGCCGAAGCCTCGATGGACGACTTCACCGCGTCGGCCGGGCTGACGCGCGGCGCGCTCTATCATCATTTCGGCGACAAGAAGGGCCTTCTCCAGGCGGTCATCGCCGAGATCGACGCGGAAATGGTGGGCCGGCTGAAAGTCGTTTCGGCCAGGGCGGACAGTCTCTGGCAGGGCTTTGTCGACGAATGCACGGCCTATATTGAGATGGCGCTGGAACCGGAGATCCAGCGCATTGTCCTTCGCGATGGACCGGCTGTGCTCGGCGATCCATCGCAATGGCCGAGCCAGAATGAATGCATCCGCTCGATGAGCGAGAACCTTCAAAAGCTGAGGGACGAGGGAACCATCCTTGCCGTTGACCCCGAAGCCGCAGCAAGGCTGATCAGCGGCGCCTCGCTGCATGCCGCGCAGTGGATCGCAAATTCGGACGATCCAGAAGCGACGTCGAAAAAGGCGGTGAAGGCATTCAACGTGCTTCTGGAGGGGCTGCTCAAGCACGCTGGCAGGCCGCAGAACTCGAACCAGCCGGCATTGATCGGTTCGACCCAAGATTGACAACCGCCAACTTGAGGTCATCTTCTCAGTCATCTCTGAGGGGAGAGCTGGGGCATGTGGGATTTCCAAGTCGGCAAGTCGCTGTCCATCATGCTGCGGACGTGGCCCTTCATCGTCTTTCGCATGATCGTCTATTTCGGCATCACACTGGCCTACATCATGGCGACCGGCACGGGCGCCAGCGTCGGCTATGGCGTCGGCCACATCTCCACAGATCCTGACGGACCGCTGTCATTTGCCTTGTGGGGCGGGGTGGTCGGCTTCGGCGTCGTCTCGCTCGCCGTCTACTGGATCCGCGAATACATCCTCTACATCGTCAAGGCCGGCCACATTGCCGCGATGGTCCACCTGATCGATGGCCGCGACGTGCCCGGCGGCCAGAACCAGATCGCCTATGCCAGGAATGTCGTGAAGGAACGCTTCGCCGAGGCCAACACCCTTTTCGTGCTCGACCAATTGGTCAAGGGCGCCATCCGCGCCATCACCAGCCTGCTCGGCGGCGTTGCAGCGTTCCTGCCAATTCCAGGGCTCGGTGGACTGGTCAGCTTCATCAATACGGTCATCCGCCTGTCGCTGACCTATGTCGACGAGATCATCCTCGGCTACAACATCCGCATCAATTCCGCCTCGCCCTTTGAGACGGCGCGGCAAGGGGTCGTGCTTTACGCGCAGAACGGCAAGACCATGGTCAAGAACGCCATATGGCTGGCGGTCATCATGTGGGGCGTGTCCTTCGTCATTTTCTTGGCTATGCTGGCGCCGGCAGGCGCGGTCCTGTATTTCATGCCGGGTCAACTCGGCGGTTGGGCTTTCGTGCTGGCCATCGTCTTTGCCTGGGCCTTCAAGGCCGCCTTCATCGAACCGTTCGCCGTCGCTTCGCTGATGCAGGTCTATTTCAAGACCATCGAGGACCAGGTTCCGGACGCCGACTGGGACCGGCGGCTGACCGAGGCTTCCTCGAAATTCAGGCAACTCAGGGATAAGGCGCTGGCTTCTCTCGATGGTTCGCGCTGGAGCCAGCCGACGCCAGCCGCTTAAACCCTGTTGAACGTTCGCCCTTGGCTGCGCGAAAACATGGTCAAAGCCGTCAGGCGCGCCTATATCGGGGGGCATGGTCACCAGGCTTTACACACACCCGATCTTCCTAGAGCACATAACCCCTCCCGGTCATCCGGAGCGGCCCGACCGCTTGCGCGCCATCGAGCGCGTGCTCGACGACGAGGCCTTTGCGGCCCTCGATCGTGCTAACGCTCCGGAAGGCGACGAGGCCACCATCCTCTTCGCGCACCCGCAGGAATTCGTCGAGAAGGTCCGTGCCGCGATACCCGATACAGGCATTGCCCGCGTCGACGCCGACACCACGGCCAGCCCGAAGAGCTGGCAGGCGGCCGTGACGGCGATCGGCGCCGCCAACGCCGCTGTCGACGATGTCTTTCAGGGGCGCGCCGACAATGTCTTTGTCGCTGCGCGGCCGCCCGGCCACCATGCCGAGAAGACCACCGCCATGGGCTTTTGCCTGTTCAACACCGCGGCGATCGCGGCGCGCTACGCGCAAAGGCACCACCAGGCCGAGCGCGTTGCCATCGTCGACTGGGACGTGCACCACGGCAATGGCACGCAGGACATTTTCTGGGACGACCCGTCGGTGCTCTACTGCTCGACGCACCAGATGCCGCTTTACCCTGGGACCGGGGCTGTGAGCGAAACCGGCGCCGGCAACATCGTCAACGCGCCGCTGGCGCCGCAGACCGGCAGCGATGTCTTCCGCGATGCTTTCCTGTCGCGCATCTTGCCGACGCTCGACGATTTCGCACCTGACCTCATCATCATCTCGGCTGGCTTCGACGCGCACCACCGCGATCCGCTGGCCGAGATCAACCTGACCGAGGACGATTTCGACTGGGCGACCGGCCAGTTGATTGAGCGTGCCGGGCGCCACAGCGGCAACCGGCTCGTCAGCCTGCTCGAGGGCGGCTACGATCTGCAGGGACTGGCATTTTCGGTCGCCGCCCATGTCGGGCGACTGATGAAAGGATAGACGATGGCTGGTGAGATCAATGAAGACGTCAAGGCGATGAGCTTCGAGCAGGCGCTCGACGCGCTGGAGAAAATCGTCGATGATCTGGAGCGCGGCGACGTGCCGCTCGACCAGTCCATCCGCATCTACGAGCGCGGCGAGGCGCTGAAGGTGCATTGCGATCGGCTGCTCAAGGCGGCCGAGGACAAGGTCGAGAAGATCAGGCTTTCGCGCGACGGCAAGCCGGTGGGCACAGAGCCGCTGGATGCGGACTGAGGCAAGGCCCCGGATGACGGTCGCGCCTCACCGGCTTTTGGACATGATCATGATTGAGGATAAAACTCATCCCGATTGAAACGGCTCCAGGACGAGAGGAGATTGCGAACGATGTGCAGAAACATCAAGACCCTGTTCAATTTCGATCCGCCGGCAACCAATGACGAGGTCCGCGATGCCGCACTTCAGTTTGTCCGCAAGCTGAGCGGAACGACGCGGCCGTCGAAACAGAACCAGCATGCGTTCGACCACGCCGTCGAGGCCATAGCCGCATCGGCACGCGATTTGCTCGACAGCCTCGAGACGACCCAGCATCCGCGCAATCGCGAAGAGGTGGCGGCCAAGGCGAAAGCCAGATCTGCACTCCGCTTCGCCTGAGGAGCGCGCATGAGCTTCTTCCCCGGAAACGACCCTCTGCCTGGTGATGCTTTCGCCAGCGACCAGATCGAACTGATGGTCATTCCCAACGCCAAGGACATCGACGGCTTCCAGGTTCGCCGCGCTCTGCCGACCGCGAAGCGCCGTCTGGTCGGTCCATTCATCTTCTTCGACCGAATGGGGCCGGCGATTCTGCGGGCCGGCCAGGCGCTTGACGTCCGTCCGCATCCGCATATCGGCCTGTCGACGGTCACTTACCTGTTTGACGGCAAGATCCGGCACCGCGATTCGCTCGGCACCGAAATGGTGATCCAGCCCGGAGACGTGAATTTGATGACCGCCGGCCGCGGCATCGTCCATTCCGAGCGCACGCCGGAAGAGCTGCGCGGCGCGCCGATGTCGGTCTCTGGCCTGCAGACATGGCTGGCTCTGCCGGACGGCAAGGAGGAGGTCGCGCCGGTTTTCGAGAACACGGCGGCGATAAGTCTGCCCGAAATCGACGCCCAAGGCGTCAGCGGCCGCATCGTCATCGGCGCGTTTTCCGGGCTACGGTCTCCGGTCATGGCCGCTTCCGACACGCTCTACGCCGATCTCAGGCTGGCGCCCGGCACCAGCGTCAAAATCCCTGCCGATGCCGAGGAGCGCGCCATCTATACGTTGGAAGGCGAGGTTTCGATCGCTAGTGACCGCTTTCCGGCGGAGCGGCTGCTGGTGTTCCGGCCCGGCGACGAGATCGTCGTGTCGTCGGAGGGAGGCGCGCATTTCATGCTGTTCGGCGGCGCCTCGCTCGGCTCCAAGCGTTACATCTGGTGGAATTTCGTCTCATCGTCCAAGGAACGCATCGAACAGGCGAAAGAAGAATGGAAGACAGGCCGCTTCGATATCGTTCCTGGAGATGAAGAAGAGTTCATACCGCTGCCGGACAATTAGTTTGAAACGCCGCGCGTCCTTTTGGACGCGCAAGGGACGTTCTAACAGTTTGAATCTACCCCGCGTCACTGACACGCATTTACATTCGCCGGCCAGCGGCCTATTTCGCACATGAATAAAAAGCAGGCCCTACCACCAGTGAACGCAAAGCTCCAAACGCCGCTCCTCGACAAGGTCCGTATCCCAGCCGACCTCAGGACGCTCGATGAAAGCGAGCTGCCGCAGCTGGCATCGGAGCTCCGTGCCGAGTTGATCGACGCCGTGTCTCACACCGGCGGTCATCTCGGCGCCGGCCTCGGCGTGGTCGAACTGACGGTCGCATTGCACTATGTCTTCAACACGCCGGACGACCGGCTGATCTGGGACGTCGGCCACCAGGCCTATCCGCACAAGATCCTGACCGGTCGCCGCGATCGCATCCGCACGCTGCGGCAAGAGGGCGGCCTGTCCGGTTTCACCCGCCGCGCCGAGAGCGAATACGATCCGTTCGGCGCTGCCCACTCCTCGACCTCCATTTCCGCCGGCCTCGGCATGGCAATGGCGCGCGATCTCGCCGATGGCCGCAACAATGTCATTGCCGTCATCGGTGACGGCGCCATGTCGGCCGGCATGGCCTTTGAGGCGATGAACAATGCCGGCGCCCTCGATGCTCGGCTGATCGTCATCCTCAACGACAACGACATGTCGATCGCTCCGCCAACCGGCGCGATGAGCGCCTATCTGGCCCGTCTGGCTTCGGGCAAGACCTATTTGGGCTTGCGTGATTTCGGCAAGAAGCTGACCTCCTATCTCGGCGAGCGGGCTGATCGCGCGATCACGCGGGCGGTCGAGCATGCGCGCGGCTACGTCACCGGCGGCACGCTGTTCGAGGAGCTTGGCTTTTATCACATCGGCCCGATCGACGGACACAATCTCGAACACCTGATCCCGGTGCTGAAGAACGTCCGCGACAATGCGGACGGCCCGGTGCTGATCCACGTCGTGACCCAGAAGGGCAAGGGCTATGGACCGGCCGAGGCGGCTGCCGACAAATATCACGGCGTCAACAAGTTCGACGTCATTACCGGCGCGCAGGCCAAGGCGCCGGCCAACGCGCCGAGCTACACGAAGGTTTTTGCCGAAAGCCTGATCCAGGAGGCCCGGGAAGACGATCGCATCGTAGCCGTCACCGCCGCGATGCCGAACGGCACCGGCCTCGACCTCTTCGGCGAGGTGTTCCCGTCGAGGACCTTCGATGTCGGCATCGCCGAGCAGCATGCGGTAACCTTCGCCGCCGGCCTCGCCGCCGAAGGCCTAAAACCCTTCGCCGCGATCTATTCGACCTTCCTGCAGCGCGCCTACGATCAGGTGGTCCACGACGTGGCGATCCAGAACCTGCCGGTGCGCTTTCCGATCGATCGCGCCGGCTTCGTCGGTGCCGACGGGGCGACCCATTGCGGCGCCTTCGACACGACCTTTCTGGCGACACTGCCCGGTTTCGTCGTCATGGCCGCTGCGGACGAGGCGGAACTGCGCCACATGGTGCGCACGGCGGCAAGCTATGATGACGGTCCCATCGCCTTCCGCTACCCGCGCGGCAACGGCGTCGGCGTCGACATGCCGGAGCGTGGTTCGGTCCTCGAAATCGGCAAGGGCCGTATCGTCCGGGAGGGCACCAAGGTTGCGCTGCTGTCCTTCGGCACGCGGCTGCAGGACTGCCTGGCTGCGGCCGAGGAGCTCGGCGCGGCAGGGCTTTCCACCACGGTCGCCGATGCTCGTTTCGCCAAGCCGCTCGATGAGGATCTGATCCGGCGGCTGGCGCGTTCGCACGAGGTGCTGGTGACGGTGGAAGAGGGCGCAGTCGGCGGCTTCGCCAGCCACGTGCTGCAATTCCTGGCTCATGAAGGGCTGCTGGAAAGCGGCCTGAAGGTACGCCCGCTGGTGTTGCCCGACACCTTCGTCGATCACGCCAAGCCCGAAAAGATGTATGCCGATGCCGGGCTGGATGCCGCCGGCATCGTGCGCACCGTCTTTGTGGCGCTGGGACACGCCGCCAGCGCTCAAAGCGCCTGAATCAAAATCTCAACGGCTTGAATCAGTTTGCCGGCGGGCGGTCGTAACTGACTGTTTACGCTGCCATTTGGCGTTTTGCTTACCGTGTCTCTTGGCCGTTTTTCAACTGCACTCTGCTAGGATTTGATCAGGCAGGGAGACCGAACCAATGAAAACGCTTCTGTGCGGCGTGGCGCTTTTGGCCGTCGTTGCCATGCCGGCCTCGGCCGAAACGCCCTATGATAGGAACCTCGAAAAAGCGGTGATGGACATCGTCGCCGGCAAGATCGGCGAGATCCGCGGCGGTTTTTCCTATGGACAGATGCCGCAGCTGGTCGTTTCGCCGGAGGCCGCGCCGGCGCTGCATCCTCGCAAGGAAGCCTCCGGCAACGACGATCTGATGCCGGCGGTCGCGGACGATGTTCTAAATTAGGAGCTAGAACCACATATCGCGCACGCAGCGGCCATCGCCCGGCAGATCCTCGAATTTATGGAGGCCGTCGAAATGGTCGATTGGGAGGTCGGCGACGGCGTCGGGCGGCGCAAGCCTCACATTGACGGCGATTCGCGTGCGACCGGCGCTACTGGAGCGCAAACCACGCCAGGCCAGGACGCAGCCACATGTCGGACAGAACAGAATCTCGAGCGACGGGGCATGCTCTCCAGCGCGCGTATAAGAATTTGTCGGTCCCGCAAGGTGGATGCGTTCATCAAGATAATCGTAAGCCCAGAGCGCGCCATAGCGGCGGCAAAGCGTGCAATTGCAGGCTGTTATCGAGCCGGGATCGCCCTCCAACGTCCAGTGGGCGGCGCCGCAATGGCAGGTTCCGGTCAGCATCCCGTCCTCCTTCGCGTTCAGGCGGCAAAACGGCATATCATCCTGGCATTGTGCCGGACCTGGTACGATATTCAACTGATCGTGGGGCGACCTGATGCGTTCGCCGCTTTCCGAAGATGTTCGTTGTCTTCCCCAATGTCCTTGCCTTCGTGACAGGCTTTCGCCATGAAGGCCGATGAATTCCCCTCTGCCAGCCAGCGCACGCCAGCGGCTCGACGAACTGCTCGTCCAGCGCGGTCTGTTTCCCAGCCGCTCGCGCGCCCGCGATGCAGTCGAGCGTGGTACCGTCACGGTGGACGGCGCCGTCGCCCGCAAGCCTGGCCAGACCGTCTTGGCTGATTGCCTCATTGCCGTCGATGATCCGGCGCAGGGTTACGTGTCGCGCGCTGCGCTGAAGCTGATCGCCGGGCTCGACCATTTCGGTCTCGATCCCGCCGGCTGCGAAGCGCTCGACATCGGCGCCTCGACCGGCGGTTTCACCCAGGTGCTGCTCGAACGCGGCGCGGCGCATGTCACGGCGATCGATGTCGGGCATGGTCAGATGCATCCGGATATCGCTGGCGATCCTCGCGTGACTGACATCGAGGGATTGAACGCCCGCGATCTTTCGGCCGCCGATCTTGCCGGTCGCATTCCGGATTTCATCGTCTGCGATGTCAGCTTCATCTCGTTGAAACTGGCGCTGCCGCCGGCGCTCGCCATCGCCAAGGATGGCGCCAGGGCTGTCTTTCTGGTCAAGCCGCAATTCGAGGCCGGCCGCGAGGCGATCGGCAAGGGCGGCCTGCTGAAAGACCCCTACGACGCCGCGCGGGTCGCCGGCCTGCTGCAGGATTGGCTCGACGGCGTCCCCGGCTGGCGCTCACTGGGGCTGCATCTGTCCCCGATCGAGGGCGGCGACGGCAACCGCGAGTTCCTGCTCGCCGGGGTCAAGAACAGGGGGATCGGGAGCCGATGAGCGCGCGCTTTACGATCACGAGACTTGGCTCCCAGGGCGACGGTGTTGCCGAAACCGAAACCGGCGAGGTTTTCATTCCGTTCACGCTGCCCGATGAAACCGTCACCGCCGCGCGCGAAAAGGACCGCGCCACGCTGATGTCGGTGCTGGACGCGTCGCCGCTTCGCATCGATCCCGCCTGTCGGCATTTCACCGAATGCGGCGGCTGCGCCGTCCAGCATCTGGAGGCTGAAGCTTACCGGCACTGGAAGCGTGATAAGGTTGCGCATGCGCTGAACAGCAAGGGCATTGTCTGCGACGTCGACGCGCTGGTGCCGTGCGCGCCGCAGACGCGTCGCCGTGTCGTATTCACCGCCCGACGGAGCGAGGCCGGCATGCGGCTCGGCTTTGTTCGCGCGCTGTCCTCCGAAATCATTTCCATCCAGGAATGCCCGATCTCGCTGCCGGGGATCGTCGCAAAGCTCGACCGTCTGAAAGCACTCGCCGAACTGGTTTGCGCATCGACCAAATCGTTTCGCATGACGGTCACGATGACCGGTTCCGGCCTCGATGTCGCGGTTCACGATTCCGGCAAGCTTGGCGAGCACCAGCGCCGCATCGCCTCCAACTTCCTCATCGCCGAGGGATTGGCCAGGCTTTCGGTCGACGGCGAGATCATCATCGAGCCCAAAAAGCCCGTTGTCATGTTCGGCGGCATCGCTGTCGCGGTCCCGCCGGGCGCCTTCCTTCAGGCGACCGAGGCCGCCGAGCAGGCGATGGCGGACATCGTCGGCCGGCACCTCGCACGCGCCAAAAAGGTCGCCGATCTCTTCGCCGGCTGCGGCAGCTTTGCGCTACGCCTAGCCGCGAAGTCGGAAGTCCATGCGGTGGAGGGCGACGCGGCAGCGCTTTCGGCGCTCGACCGGGCATTCCGTTTCGCCATCGGATTGAAGCGGGTGACCAGCGAACGGCGCGACTTGTTCCGGCGGCCGCTTACCTCCAAGGAGTTGAATACCTTCGACGGCGTCGTGTTCGATCCACCTCGCGCCGGCGCCGAGGACCAGTCGAAGCAGATCGCCCGTTCCGACGTGCCGGTGGTTGCGGCGGTATCCTGCAATCCGGTGACACTGGCCAGGGATCTGCGCATTCTCATCGATGGCGGCTATGCCCTGAAAAGCATTACCCCGATCGACCAGTTCCTGTGGTCGCCGCATGTCGAGGCCGTCGCGCTGCTGGAGAAGCCGAGGCGAAGGCGATAGGGAAGGAGAAACCTGGATTGACAATAGTGAAGCTTGAACCGTCTGTGAAATGAGTAGAGGTTCATCAGACGCTTTTTTCAGAGGTTGTCATGAACTCTGGAGCCTTCGAAATTCCAGCGTTGTGCTTCGTCGAGGAACAGTCGTCATTCCTCTCGGCGAGGCGGGTTGCCGAACTGCTCGGCGTCAACCTGTCCGAACTGGCTGGCCTGATCGGTGTCCCGCGCAGCACGCTTGCCGCTAAGGCTGGCGCGCGCAAGGTCGACGCGGCGCTTAGCCCCATCGTCCGCATTCTGACGATGGCGGGGGAAATGGCGGATAGCGAGCAACGTGCGGCGATCTGGTTCAAGCATCAGCCGATCCCCGGCTGGGCAGGAGAGACCGCCTACGATCTCGTACGCGAGGGCAAGACGGACAAGGTGTTTGCCTATCTGGAAGCCGTCCGCGCCGGTATCTATGCCTGACAACTTCGTGCCGCACCGGGACAGCATGGGTGGTTGGCCGGGAGTCCGCTACGCTTCTTGCACGCCGTCATATCCGGCCGCCTTTGCGGCCTTGATGAACTTGCGGTCAAAAGTCGCGAAGCCAGTGCAGTGAGCGGACTTGCTCAGATGCAGTGCGTCAGCGAAATCCAATCCCCTTTCGGAGAGGTCGAGCGCGGACGACACGACCGCTCCGTCCTCTACCTCCACCGTGGGGAGTCCACTAAACGCCCGTAGCGTTCGAGCGATTTCGAGCGGCGCAAAACCATAGGTGCTGCGCAACACCCACTCGACTTCCAGGATCACCGTGACGGCGACAAAGACTAGCTGGCTGTCGATCAGCGCCCGGGCGCGGGAAGACTGCGTCGGGTGATCGCCCGTCAGGTAGCGGACGATCAGGTTGGTATCAATCGCGAGCATGGCGCCGCCGCGCTTCGGCGAGCACACCGGCATCCATTTCTTCCAGCGTCTTCGGCCTGCCCTTATGAGGCAGGGACCCAAACACGTCTTCTGGCCGTGTCTCGGCGAAGACCGGCGCTGACTTCAGCAGCACGCCTTCCGGGGTATCCTCGACCAGAAGGCGCGTGCCTGCGTCCCATTCCCTGCGTTTGCGGATCGCGCTAGGCAGGATGACCTGTCCCTTGGTCGAGACGGTGGTTATGAGTTTTTCCGCGCCAGCCATCACTGCTTGCCCTCTTGATGTAAGACAAACGTAAGATAGATGGAGACCGCGCCGAATTCAAGACTACGAAGCGAGGTTGTCAGCTTCCATCAAACCCGCGTGCCGCCGACCGTCATCTGGTTCATCCTGAGATGCGGCTGGCCGACGCCAACTGGCACGCCCTGTCCGGCCTTGCCGCACATGCCGATGCCGGTGTCGAGCTTCATGTCGTTGCCGACCATCGCAACCCGGTGCATGGCGTCCGGCCCGTTGCCGATCAGCATGGCGCCCTTGATCGGCTGCGTCACCTTGCCGTTCTCGATCATGTAGGCCTCGGTGCAGCCGAACACGAATTTTCCCGACGTGATGTCGACCTGGCCACCGCCGAAGGAGACGGCATAGATGCCGTTCTTGACCGAGGCGATGATCTCTTCCGGCTCCATGTCGCCTGATGTCATGTAGGTGTTGGTCATGCGCGGCATCGGCTGGTGCGCGTAACCTTGGCGCCGTCCGTTGCCGGTGGCTTTCATGCCCATAAGCCGGGCATTCTGGCGGTCCTGCATGTAGCCGACAAGCTTGCCGTCGTCGATCAGCACGTTGTGGGCAGACGGCGTGCCTTCGTCATCGACGGTCAGCGAGCCGCGCCGCTCGGCCATCGTGCCATCGTCGACGACGGTGACGCCTTTCGCGGCCACTTGCTGGCCCAACAGCCCGGCGAATGCCGATGTCTTCTTGCGGTTGAAGTCGCCTTCCAGCCCGTGGCCGACGGCCTCGTGCAGCATCACGCCCGGCCAACCGCTGGAGAGCACGATGTCGAAGGTGCCGGCGGGCGCCGGAATGGCTTCGAGGTTGACCAGCGCCTGCCGCAGCGCCTCCTTGGCCGCGTGCTTCCAGCTCTCCTCGACCAGGAATTCGCCAAACCCCTTGCGTCCGCCCATGCCGTAGGAGCCGCTTTCCTGGCGGTCGCCATTGCCGACCACCACCGACACGTTGATCCTGACCAGCGGGCGAATGTCGCGCACCATCTGGCCGTCGGCACGCACGATCTCGACATGCTGCCAGGAGGCGGCGAGGGACGCCGTTACCTGCCGCACGCGCGGATCCTCGGCTCGCAGCCAGGCGTCGATCTCCTGGAGGAGCTTGGCCTTGGCCTCGAAGGAGGGCGAAGGGATCGGGTTCTCGTCGCCATAGAGATGACGATTGGTGCGGGCGGGCGCCGCGGCGAGCGTGCCGGAATAGCCGCCCTTGACCGTTGATACGGCGTCGGCCGCGCGCAGCAGCGATGCTTCGGAAAGATCGCTGGAATGCGCGTAGCCGCTGGCTTCGCCGGCGACGGCGCGTAGCCCAAAACCCTGGTCGGTGTTGAAATTGGCGGTTTTCAGCCGGCCATTGTCGAACATCAGCGCTTCGCTCTCGCTGTATTCGAGGAACAACTCGCCATCGTCGGCGCCGTTGATGGTCTCGGCGACGATCTGCTTGATGCGATCGTCGGAAATGTCGAATTGGCCGATGAGGCTGTTCATGGCAGGTCCGTCCGTGGAAAGAGTTTGTCCTCACGATGTAGGCGCGAAGGTGCGCCCAGACAATCGGCAATGACCACTGTCATCGCCAAAGCCGGTCACAATCTCTTTTCGTTGGTTAGGATTTTGGGATCCTGGCCCAGTCTCAAGGCAGGGCGGCGAAACCGTCGGCGAAGCCCTTGAGTTCGACCGGGATGCCGATGCCTTCCTCCGGCGTCTGGAAGACGATGAAGGTGGCCGACGTTCCGGTCTTCAGCGTGTCGAGCAGCGGCTTTTCGAGAATGACTTCGGCATAACAGCCGTCCTGGAAGCAGCGCACGAAATAGGCCCGGCCGATGTCCTTGCCGTCGACATTGAGGCCGAGCCCGTTAGGCAGCAGCACGCCAAGCGGCGCCAGCACGCGCAGGATTTCGGCCTTGTTGTCGGCGGTGCGCAGCACGACGACGGAAAGCCCCATCTCGGGACGGTCCTCGGCGACGACGTTCTGCATCATCACGCATTGTTCCGATGTGGCGCCAGCCGGGGTGTCGCAGATGATCGACCACGCGCCATGCGTCGACTGCACCTTGCCGCTTGGCTGCGCGGCATTGGCCGGGATGACACCGGACAGGCCAATGCCAAACGAGGCAGCGAGAAGGATGACCTTCGGCAAGGCTCTCGAAAGCCCAAATCTCTCAAGCTTAAGTCTCGTAAGCCCAAGTCCCCAAAGCCAAGAGTTCATGACGGCTCCATTGCGAATCACGGCACTTTAAGCCGCGCCAAGGGCAAGTAAAGGACGAGACCACTGCCAGCCTGCTACGACCAGGGGAATTGTGCGCTTTTTCCGTGCCAAATTCGCCCGAATTGCGACCGGCCGGCCTATTTTGGCGGGACACTCCGCCGGTTGGGCCTCCGCGATCCGCCACCGCCGCGGCCGCCGCCAAAAGGCGCATCCGCGCTTGCGCGCAAAAATGCCGCACGGTTTCGTCCGCTCCTTTCTTGCGGAGGCAAATAGAGTATGGTTTGAACCAGCCTTGGGACTGTCCGGGATTCCCGTCCTGGCGTTGTTCGATATTCTTGCGGTCCGATCGCGAGGAACTGGGAGATAATGAGGGCAATGAGAAAATTCCTAGCAGGCGCCAAATTCCTAGCAAGCGCTTGGGCCGCCGCCACACTGTTCACCGGTGCGTCCGCACACGCGGCCCAGCCTGCGCCGTGGGAGGTGACCTTCCAGCCCGCCGCCACCGACATTATGCGGCAGATCGCCTGGTTCGAGCACTACACGCTGTGGTTCATCGTGCCGATCACGCTCTTCGTGCTCGCTCTTATCGCCTATTGCATCTTGAAATTCCGCGCGAGCGTCAACCCGACCCCCTCGCGCACCAGCCACAACACGCTGATCGAGGTGATCTGGACGGTTGGACCGGTCGTGGTCCTGCTCTGCCTCGCCATCCCCTCGTTCCAGCTCTTGACCGCGCAATACACCCCGCCGGAGGAAGCCAAGCTGACCGTCAAGGCGACGGGAAACCAGTGGAACTGGGACTACGAATACCAGATCGAAAACACGCTTTCCTTCAACTCCGCGATCCTTGCGGATGCTGACCGCGCGGCGGCCGGCAAGGAAGATCGTGCCGTCTATCCGCGCCTGCTCGCTGTCGACAACGAGATGGTGGTGCCGGTCAACACCATGACCCGCGTGCTGGTGACGGCGACCGACGTGATCCACGCTTTTGCGATGCCGTCCTTCGGCATCAAGACCGACGCGGTTCCGGGCCGCATCAACGAGGTCTGGTTCAAGGCGGAAAAGGAAGGCCTCTACTACGGCCAGTGTTCGGAGCTGTGCGGCAAGGACCACGCCTTCATGCCGATCGCGATCCGCGTCGTCTCCGACGACCAGTACAAGACCTGGCTGGCGGCAGCTGGCACCGACCTTCCCGGCGCCAACAAGGCGCTGATGGCTAAGGTGGACGGCGCAAACAAGGTAGCGGCCGCCGGCAACTGATGCCGCGGCCACAAAAGATCAGGGAACGGAGCCGAACATGGCAGACGCTGCAGCTCACGACGATCACGACCATAAGCCGTATCATGGCTGGGTCCGGTGGGTGTATTCGACCAACCACAAGGACATCGGTACGCTCTATCTGATCTTCGCGATCATCGCGGGCTGCGTCGGCGGTGCCCTTTCGGTCGTCATGCGCATGGAACTGCAGGAGCCGGGAATCCAGATTTTCACCGGTCTGGCGCAGATGGTCTACGGCTTGAACGCCGACGCCGCCCTCGACGGCGGCAAGAGCATGTACAACGCCTTCACCACCGCGCATGCGCTGATCATGATCTTCTTCATGGTCATGCCGGCGCTGATCGGCGGCTTCGCCAACTGGATGGTGCCGATCATGATCGGCGCGCCGGACATGGCTTTCCCGCGCATGAACAACATCTCGTTCTGGTTGCTGCCGCCGGCTTTCATCCTGCTGATCATCTCGGCCTTCGTGCCGAGCGCGCCTGGCGCCTACGGCGTCGGCGGCGGCTGGACGATCTATCCGCCGCTGTCGACATCGGGGCAGCCCGGACCAGCCATGGACCTGGCGATCCTGTCGATCCACATCGCCGGTGCGTCCTCGATCCTCGGCGCCATCAATTTCATCACCACCATCTTCAACATGCGCGCGCCTGGCATGACCATGCACAAGATGCCGCTGTTTGCATGGTCGGTGCTGATCACCGCCTTCCTGCTGCTTTTGTCGCTGCCGGTTCTGGCCGGCGGCATCACCATGCTTTTGACCGATCGTAATTTCGGCACCACTTTCTTCACGCCCGATGGTGGCGGCGACCCGATCCTGTTCCAGCACCTGTTCTGGTTCTTCGGGCACCCGGAAGTCTACATCCTGATCCTGCCGGGCTTTGGCATCGTCAGCCACATCGTCTCGACCTTCTCGAGGAAGCCCATTTTCGGCTATCTCGGCATGGCCTATGCCATGGTCGCGATCGGCGCGGTCGGCTTCATCGTCTGGGCGCACCACATGTACACGACCGGCCTGTCGCTCGACACGCAGCGCTATTTCGTCTTCGCCACCATGGTTATCGCGGTGCCGACGGGCGTGAAGATCTTCTCGTGGATCGCCACTATGTGGGGCGGGTCGATTTCGCTCAAGACCCCGATGCTGTGGGCGATCGGCTTCATCTTCCTGTTCACCGTCGGCGGCGTTACAGGCGTCCAGCTTGCCAATGCCGGCCTCGACCGCCCGCTGCATGATACCTATTACGTGGTCGCGCATTTCCACTACGTGCTGTCGCTGGGCGCGGTCTTTGCGATCTTCGCCGGCTGGTACTACTGGTTCCCGAAGATGACCGGCTACATGTATTCGCCCGTCATCGCCAACACCCACTTCTGGATCACCTTCATCGGCGTCAACCTCGTCTTCTTCCCGCAGCACTTCCTCGGCCTCTCCGGCATGCCGCGCCGCTACATCGACTATCCCGATGCGTTTGCCGGCTGGAACATGGTGTCGTCCTACGGCTCGTACATTTCGGCCGTCGGCGTGGTCATCTTCCTCTATGGCGTCTTCGAGGCCTTCCAGAAGAAGCGGGTGGCCGGCGCCAACCCATGGGGCGAGGGGGCGACGACGCTCGAATGGCAACTGCCTTCGCCGCCGCCCTTCCACCAGTGGGAAAAGCTGCCGAAGATCAAATAGGCGGCAGCCTGGGCGAATACGAAACCGCCGGCCCGCCCGGCGGTTTTGGCCAACGGAATGATGGACTTTAAGTACGCATGGCCCTTGTCGACGACCAATTGATTGATGAACCGGGCTTTCGCATGTCGGAAGCGACGGCGGGCGATTTCTTCGCCCTGCTGAAGCCGCGCGTCATGTCGCTGGTGGTGTTCACCGCTTTTGTCGGCCTGGTCGCAGCACCCGTGACCATCAATCCGCTTCTGGCGGTGATCGCGATCCTGGCTATTGCCATTGGTGCTGGCGCCTCCGGCGCGCTCAACATGTGGTATGACGCCGATATCGATGCGGTGATGACCAGGACCGCCGGCCGTCCGGTGCCGGCCGGCCGCATCCGGCCCGGCGAGGCGCTGAGTTTCGGCTTGGTGCTGTCGGTGCTGTCGGTGATGACGCTTGGCGTGCTGGTCAACTGGCTGTCGGCGACGCTCCTGGCCTTCACCATCTTCTTCTATGCCGTCGTCTACACGATGTGGCTGAAGCGCTGGACGCCGCAAAACATCGTCATTGGCGGTGCTGCCGGCGCCATCCCGCCGGTGATCGGCTGGACGGCTGCGACCGGAACGGTTAGCCTGGAAAGCATCGTCCTGTTCCTGATCATCTTCCTGTGGACGCCGCCGCATTTCTGGGCGCTCGCTCTCTTCAAGTCCGAGGACTATGCCAGGGCCGGCATCCCGATGATGCCGAATGTCGCCGGCCAGGCTTCGACCCGACGCCAGATCTTCGCCTATGCGCTGATCCTTGCGCCGGTTGGCGTGCTGCCTTGGGCGCTCGGTTTCACCACATCAGCCTATGGTGTCCTTGCGGTCCTGCTTGGCGCTGGCTTCGTCTGGTATGCGTGGAAGGTGCTGCGGATGTCCGACGACGACCATGTGATGAAGCCGGCCAAGGCGTTGTTCGGCTACTCGCTGCTCTATCTCTTCGCCATCTTCGCCATCTACCTTGCCGACTGCGTTGTCGGGCGCGCCCTGGCTACGGGTGGAGCATGACCATGGCCGACAACAAGCTTGAACTCGTCGCGCTGACGGAGCGCCAGCAGAAGGCCCGGCGCAACCGCTCGGTAGCCATCGGCCTGGCGCTGGCGGTGCTTGTCGTCATCTTCTATATCGCGACTGTCGTGAAATTCGGTCACAACCTCACCGGAACGATGTGAGGCTCAAGATGAACCATCAGGCTGTGACCCGTCCCCAAAAGAAGAACACCAACGGCATCGTCGCCGGCGTCTGCGTCGCCTTCTTCGGCGGCATGATCGGCATGGCCTACGCGGCGGTGCCGCTCTACGCGATGTTTTGCCAGGCGACCGGTTACGGCGGCACCGTGAAACGCGCAACGCAGCAATATGCCGACCGCGTGCTCGACCGCGATATCACCATCCGTTTCGACGCCAACACAGCCGGCGTGCCGTGGCAGTTCCAGCCGGTCGCCCGCTCGATCACCGTCAAGATAGGCGAGACGGCGCAGGCGCATTATAGCGCGACCAACAAGTTCAGCCACGCCACCGCCGGCCGCGCGACCTTCAACGTGCAGCCGGAACTGGCAGGGCCTTACTTCAACAAGGTCGAGTGTTTCTGCTTCACTGACACCACGCTGAAGCCCGGCGAGACGCTGGACATGCCGGTCGTGTTCTACGTGGATCCCGACATCGTCAATGTGCCGGAACTGAAGGACCTGACGACGATTACTCTATCCTACACGATGTTCCCGATCGAGAAAAACGAGAAAGACAAACCGGTGGTCTCATCAGCGCCGGTCAAAGGCAAGAGCAACAAAGTTTCACATACCGAAGGAAGCCTCGGGGGTTGATATGGCAGACGCGCACGCAAAACCAGAACATGACTACCACCTCGTCAACCCGAGCCCGTGGCCGTTCCTAGGCTCGATCGGCGCGCTGGTCACCGCGATCGGCGGCGTCTCTTACATGCAGTATCTCAAGGGCGGCGACTTCTCGCTCTTCGGCTTCAACATCGCCAATCCGTGGCTGTTCTTCATCGGTCTTTTGATCATTGTCTACACTATGTATGCCTGGTGGTCGGACACCATCAAGGAAGCGCATGAAGGCCACCACACACATGTCGTGTCGCTGCATCTGCGCTATGGCATGATCATGTTCATCGCTTCCGAGGTGATGTTCTTCGTCGCCTGGTTCTGGGCTTTCTTCGACGCCAGCCTGTTTCCCGGCGAGGCACAGCAATACGCCCGCACCGCCTTCACCGGCGGCGTCTGGCCGCCCAAGGGCCTCGAGGTTCTCGACCCCTTCCACCTGCCGCTCTACAACACCGTCATCCTGCTTCTGTCGGGCACAACTGTGACCTGGGCGCACCACGCGCTCATTCATGGCGACCGCAAGGGGCTGATCAACGGCCTGGTGCTGACTGTCGGTCTCGGCATGCTGTTCACCATGGTGCAGGCTTACGAGTACATGCACGCGCCGTTCGGCTTCAGGGATTCGATCTACGGCGCCACTTTCTTCATGGCGACCGGCTTCCACGGCTTCCATGTCATCATCGGCACGATCTTCCTGCTGGTCTGCCTGGTCCGCGCGATGAAGGGCGATTTCACGCCCAAGCAGCATTTCGGCTTCGAGGCGGCCGCCTGGTATTGGCACTTCGTCGACGTGGTCTGGCTGTTCCTGTTCACGTCCGTCTATGTCTGGGCCTCGAGCGGCGCGGTGATCGAAGGCCACTGAAATCCTTTTGAGGAATTGAGTGGGCGGCTGCGGCGACGTGGCCGCCTTATCTTTTGGGGCGAACGGCACTAAGGTAGTGTAATGAGCGACGACAAGGCGATCTGGCCACCGATCGATCCGATTTCGGCCGGCCTCCACGGCCGTTGCCCGCGCTGTGGTGAGGGACGACTGTTTTCCGGCTTCCTCACCGTCGGCAAACGCTGCGCCAATTGCGGCCTCGACTATTCCTATGCCGATGCCGGCGACGGGCCGGCGGTGTTCGTCATTCTGATCATCGGCTTCATCGTCGTCGGGCTGGCGCTGTGGATGGAGGTGACGCTCAATCCGCCGCTCTGGCTGCATCTCGTGCTGTGGATACCGCTGACCTTGGTGCTTTGCCTGGGCGCGCTCAGGCTGATCAAGGGTGTGCTCTTGACGCTGCAATACCGCAACAAGGCAGCCGAGGGCAGGCTGGATCGCGGCGAATGAGCGCGACATCGGGTTCGGTTGCAGGCCGTTCGCGGCCGAAGACGGCATTGCTGCTTGGCCTCGGTCTCGTGCTGTTGTTTACCCTGCTGACGCTCGGCACCTGGCAGGTCCAGCGCCTGTACTGGAAGGAGGGTCTTCTCCAGACCATCGACCAGCGTACGCACTCGGCGCCTGTGCCGTTGGCCGAGGTCGAAAAGCGGTTCGCCGCCACCGGCGACGTCGACTACACGCCGGTGACGGTAACCGGCACTTTCCTGCATCGAGGCGAGCGGCATTTCTTCGCGACCTGGGAAGGCCAGTCCGGTTTCGATGTCTTCACTCCCTTGCATCTGGAGGATGGCCGCTTCGTCCTGATCAACCGCGGCTTCGTGCCCTACGATCTCAAGGACGCGGCCAAGCGCCCGCAAAGCCAGCTAGCGGGCCGGGTGACGGTGACGGGGCTCGCCCGCAACCCGCTGCCGGCGAAGCCCTCGATGATGCTGCCCGACAATGATCCGCAGAAGAACATCTTCTACTGGAAGGATCGCGACGCGATGGCGGCGAGCGCCGGTCTGCCGGCCGGCGCGGGGCTGGTGCCATTCTTCATCGACGCGGACGCCACGCCGAACCCGGGTGGGCTGCCGGTTGGCGGCGTTACCATCATCGACCTGCCGAACAGCCATTTGCAATACGCCGTGACCTGGTACGGCCTTGCCGCCGCCCTTGCCGGCGTCCTCATCTTCAGGCTTCGCCGCCCGGCGAAAGAGGACTGATCGCCACCGGCACCCTTGACAGGGCAGGGGTGCACACCTCATTTCGCGCCTTGAGCTCACGACTTGAGTTCACGATATGACCAACCGGCCCGGAATCATGCTTCACACAACCCCAAAGCCACCGCTGACGATAAGGCTCTGCCAGCCGCGGGGCTTCTGCGCCGGCGTCGACCGCGCCATCCAGATCGTCGTGCTGGCGCTGAAGAAATACGGCGCGCCGGTCTATGTCCGCCACGAGATCGTACACAACCGCTATGTCGTCGAGGGGTTGCAAAGTCTGGGTGCGGTGTTCATCGAGGAGCTCTCCGAGATACCGGCAGAGCATCGCCAGAGCCCAGTCGTCTTTTCGGCGCATGGCGTGCCGAAGTCGGTGCCGGCGGACGCCCAGGCGCGCAACCTCTTCTATCTCGACGCCACCTGCCCGCTGGTGTCGAAGGTTCACAAGCAGGCGATGCGCCATCAGCGGCTCGGCCGCCATGTGCTTCTGATCGGCCATGCCGGCCACCCAGAAGTGATCGGCACGATGGGGCAATTGCCGGACGGCGCCGTCACCCTGATCGAGACCGAAGCCGACGCTGCGAATTTAGTACCCGCCGACCCGCAGGCGCTCGGTTTCGTGACCCAGACGACGCTGTCGGTCGAGGACACGGCCGGTATCATCCGGGCACTTAAGGATCGTTTTCCCGATTTGCAGGCGCCCGCCGCCGAATCGATCTGCTATGCCACCACCAATCGCCAGGAAGCGGTGAAGGAGACCGCCACGGGTGCCGATCTCTTCCTGGTCGTCGGCGCTCCCAACTCCTCCAATTCGCGGCGTCTTGTCGAAGTGGCCGAACGCGCCGGCGCTTCGATGTCGCTTCTCGTACAGCGCGCCTCCGAAATTCCGTGGAATGACATTGCCGGCATCTCGACGCTCGGTCTGTCGGCGGGTGCGTCGGCGCCGGAAATCATCGTCGACGAGATCATCGATGCGTTCCGGCAGCGCTTCGACGTCACGATCGAGCTGGCGGTGACGGCGACGGAAACGGAGGATTTTCCGGTGATGCGGGTCTTGCGCGATGTCGAACTGACGAAGGCCGACATGGCCTTCGTCAACGGAGCCGCGTGAACAGCCCATGGCGGTCTACACCGACGTCAACGAAAGCGAGCTCGGCGCGTTCCTGAAGGCCTATCCGGTCGGCGATCTCCTGTCTTACAAGGGCATCGCCGAAGGCACCGAGAATTCGAATTTCCTGCTGCACACGACCAGCGGCTCCTACATCCTGACGCTCTACGAAAAGCGCGTCGACAAGGCCGACCTGCCGTTCTTCCTCGGCCTCATGGGCCATCTCGCCAGGAAGGGCATTTCCTGCCCGCTTCCGGTTACCGCGCATGATGGCGGCGTCATCGGAACGCTTGCCGACCGGCCGGCGGTCATCATCACCTTCCTCGAAGGCCTTTCGCTGCGGCGGCCGACCTCAGCGCATTGCGGCGAGGTCGGCAAGGCGCTAGCGGCACTGCATCTTGCCGGCGCCGACTTCCCGATGACCCGCCCGAACGCCCTTGCCATCGATGGCTGGCGCAAGCTGTGGAGCGCCGCTCGCCCTCGCGCCGACGAGGTCGAGCCGGGACTGGCGGCCGAGGTCGACGCCGACTTCGCTGATTTCGAGCGGAGCTGGCCCAAAGGCCTGCCGCAAGGCATCATCCATGCCGATCTTTTCCCGGACAATGTCTTCTTCCTCGGTGAAAAACTGTCTGGGCTGATCGACTTCTATTTCGCCTGCAATGATCTCTACGCCTACGATGTCGCCACTTGCCTCAACGCCTGGTGCTTCGAAAAGGATTTCTCCTTCAACCTGACCAAGGGCACGGCGCTGCTTGCCGGCTACCAGAGCGTACGGCCCTTGAGCGGCGACGAGAAAGCCGCGCTCCCGATGCTGGCGCGCGGCTCGGCACTGCGCTTCATGCTGACCCGGCTTTACGACTGGCTGACTGTTGCCAACGGCGGGCTGGTCATAAAACGCGACCCGACCGAATATATCAGGCGGATGCGCTTCCATCGGGCGATCAGCTCTCCTTCCGAATACGGACTGACATGACCAAGCGCGTTGAAATCTTCACCGATGGTGCCTGTTCGGGCAATCCGGGGCCTGGCGGCTGGGGGGCGGTTCTGCGCTTCAACGGTGTCACAAAAGAGCTGTCGGGCGGCGAAGCCGCGACCACCAACAACCGTATGGAGTTGCTGGCTGCCATCTCGGCGCTGAATGCGTTGAAGGAGCCTTGCTCGGTCGACCTTCACACCGATAGCAAATACGTCATGGATGGCATTTCCAAGTGGATCCACGGCTGGAAGAAGAACGGCTGGAAGACCGCCGACAAAAAGCCAGTCAAAAACGGTGAACTATGGCAGGCGCTGGACGAAGCCAACATGCGCCATCAGGTTACCTGGAATTGGGTCAAGGGCCATGCTGGCCATATGGAAAACGAACGCGCCGACGAGCTCGCTCGTGAAGGCATGGCGCCGTTCAAGAAAGGCCCGGTCAAGCCTGCTGTCGCTGCTGCACCGAAGGAAGGCACTCAGGCCAGGAAGCCGGCGGCATCAAAACCCGTCCGGCGCTCGACCCAGAGCTATTGAGGACACTGATCCGCCATGTTCAGCGGATCAGCAGCGCCGTGCCGAAAAGTCCGAGCGCGAACACCGTATGCGACACCAGGTTGAGGGCGCGGATCTGCATTGGGTTGGGGCGTTTTGATGCGGCCCAGCCGGCGCCCATGCCGGGCGCCAGCAGGAACCAGCCGGCGCCGACGGTGACGATGCCGAGGATGAAGGCCGGCAGGAAGGTCGGCGTGGCCAGCCACGCCGCTCCTGCCAGCACGACCAGGATGATTCCGTAGACGATGCCGACAAAATAGTGGAAGGCCCAGCCCAGCGCCGATTCCTGCGCGTAGGGTGCTGCCTCGCCGATATCATCGTGGAAAACCTTGCCGTCCCTCAGATGCCAGACCCAGCGGCCGACCAGTCCCCAGTTCGGCCGCGGCTGAGCAAACACCGTGTTCAGGAAAATTGCCCAGAAGTCCATGAGTGCCGTGGCGCCGATGCCGATCGCCACAGCGCGCCAGAAGATGTCGAACATCGTTGAGGTCCCCAAAAGGCAGGCAATTCCGAAGAGCTAGCGCACGAGCCCCTATGCTGCCGCCAAAACGGAAAGCTGTTCGAGAATGTGAGCCGCACCGGATTCATCAACGCCGGGCTTTGTCTCGACATTGAGCGCGGTGACCTTGCCGTCGTCGACGATCATCGAGAACCGCTTCGAACGCAGACCCATGCCGCCGCCGGAAAGATCGGCTTCGAGGCCGGTCGACTTGGCGAACTCGCCATTACCGTCGGCAAGATAAAGAATCTTGCCTTCACCGCCGCTGAAGCGGGCCCAGGCGCCCATGACGTGAACATCGTTGACGGCGACGACGGCGATGGTGTCGACGCCGCGCGCCAGGATGGCGTCGTAATTGTCCAGATAGCCAGGCAGATGATTGTTGCTGCAGGTCGGTGTGAAAGCGCCGGGAAGGCCGAACAGCACCACCTTCTTTCCCGAGAAAATCTCGGCCGTCGTGATCGCTTTTGCGCCGTCGTCGGTCATCGTCTTGAAGGTCGTTTGGGGCAGCTTGTCGCCAACGGCAATCATCTTGATGGTCCTCATTTGACAAATGGAAGGAAGTATCCCTGCGATAGCGAAATCAAACGTTTCCTGCAACCGTCGGGAGCTTGGAGCAAAGGATGTTCGACCTGAACATCCTTGCTCGGGATCAAGGGAAAGGCAGCAGGCCTTCGACCGCACCGTCGGCAGTTGTCAGCGTGTAGTAAAGTCCGCCATCGGTCGGCGTTGTCGTCGGTCTGTCGAGGATCGGCACGGTAAACACCAGCTTGCCGTCCTTCTCGCTGCGAACCGGCACGCCGAACATGTAGTCCCGCTCGCCGGCGACGAAGAAATCCGCCGCCTCCGGATTGCCCGGAAAGCTCGCCTCGACAATCAGTGTCTCGTGGTCTCCCGGCAGGATGTTGATGCCGAAATCAGGGCTTGCGGGGGCAGGCAGGGTTGCCAGCGCCGCCTTCACCAGCGCGGCGTCTTCGGCATTGTCCGGATCGGCGCCGGGATCGACGGTCAGCCTTGTCTGCACCGGGATGCAGATCGTCTCGCAAATGCCGAGAAAGATATCGGCATCGATGACAGCCGGCTCGTTCGGCGCCGGTAGCGTGAACGTCACCGGCAGCGAAATCGGATAGTCGTAGCCGGCCCACTTGCCGTAGCCGTCGTCATGGCGCTGGGGCGGCGGAAACGAAAACGTCGCGTCGGCAATGTTGGTGCTGGCCGAGATATCGAGTTGCGGCGGCACGCCCGCGTCGCCCGGATCGCGCCAGTAGGTCTTCCAGCCGGGCTTGAGCGCAATATCGAGGACGCCATGGATGCGCCCGGCCTGGTCGGGCTTGCCGCTGGTCACAAGTCGCACTTTGCCGCCCTCGGTGTCATACCAGATCGACGAGGAGGCTGCGGCGGGAAGGCCGGTTCCACATCCAACAGCGGCGCTGATCAGCAGGATTTTCAAGCTTTGCATGGCGGTGATTTGAACGACCGTTCATGGCTGCACAATGATTTCATGGCGTCGCTGTTATCATATTTGCGTGACCTCGGGCACAGCTTTGCGTGGCCTTAGATGCGCGCCAGAGACCAAATCGCGCGCGGCGCATCTTTTCGGCGCTCCGGAAACGCGTTACGCTCCCGTTTATGGACTTGTTGCGCCACAAGAAGATGGCCGCGGGACGCGGCTTTCTCGATGACCAGTTCCTGATTGCCATGCCCGGCATGAAGGACGACCGCTTCACGCGGTCCGTCATCTATATTTGCGCGCACAGCGACGAAGGCGCGATGGGCCTGGTCATCAACCAGACGCAGCAGATGTTGTTTCCGGATCTGCTCGTGCAACTCGGCATTTTGAACGAACAGGAGGCGATCCGCTTGCCCGCGCAGGCCCGCGATTTCGTCGTGCGTAACGGCGGACCGGTGGACCGCAGCCGCGGTTTCGTCCTGCATTCGGGCGACTACCGGGTGGAATCGTCGCTGACCGTCTCCGACGACATCTGCCTGACCGCGACCGTCGACATATTGCGCGCCATTTCGTCGGGCCGTGGGCCCCGGCACGCGCTGATGGCGCTCGGCTATTCGGGCTGGGGCGCCGGCCAGCTGGAAAGCGAGATCGCCGAGAACGGCTGGCTGACCTGCCCGGCAAGTGCCGAGCTCCTATTCGATACCGACATCGAGCGCAAATACGACCGGATTCTCGCTTCGATCGGCATCGACCTCGCGCATCTCAGCCTGGCGGCCGGTCACGCCTAAAGCGCGTCGCGTCTGAAGGGATTCAAAGGGATTCATCCGACGCGCCCTCAGGTTCTTGTTTTATGCCTGTCGTTGTCCCAAAACCGCTGCGCACTTTTGGGCGACATGCATTAGTCAAACAGCCGCCCCATCGTCGGCGAGATAAGGGGTCAAGGCAGTCCAAGCACCATCCGCGGCAGCGTCATCGATAGGGTTGGGACGAAGGTGGTGAGAAGCACCACCGGCATATAGGCGAAGAACACGAAAACCAGCGTCGGCGTCAGCATCCGCGCCAGTGGTACCTTGCCGATCAGCGCGGCGAAATAGAGGATCGGCGCAGTCGGCGGCGTGATCAGCCCCATGCCGAGATTGGTGGCAACAATCGCAGAAAAGTGGATCGGGTCGACGCCGGCTTGCGTCATCACCGGCATCAGCAGCGGCGAGGCGAGCAGTATGCCGCTGACATCTTCCATGAACATGCCGACGATCATCAGGAAGAGATTGGCGAGCAGCAACAGGATGATCGGGTTCTCGCTGATGGTGAGAAAACCCTCCATGATCTGCTGCGGCACGTTCTCCAGGGTCCAAACCCGGCCAAGCATGGCGGCAAAGAAAATCAAAAGCAGGAGCACGCCCGTCGTTTGGCCGCTCCGCCAGACCACTTCGCTCAGATCGCGCCAATTGATGTCCTTGTAAAGGTAGATCGAAACCGGGATGGCGTAGACGACGGCGACTGCCGCGGCTTCGGTTGGCGTGGTTACGCCGCCATAGATGAAGCCGAGGATCAAGACCGGCATTACCAGCCCGAGGCTGGCTCGCTTGGTGCGGCGCGCAACCTCCCGGGCGAATTCGCGCGCGTCGGTCTTTTCAGGCCCGGCGATCGGCATGCTACGCGTCAGCACGAAATTCCAGAAGCCTAGGAAAAGGCAAAGTAGCAGGCCGGGCACCACCGGAGCTAGGAAGCAGGCGAGGATAGAGGTGCCGGTGACCCATCCATACAGGATCATCGAGGCGCTGGGCGGGATGAGCAGTGCCAACACCGAGGATGCCGAGACCAACGCCGTCGCATAGCCACGGTCATAGCCCCGCGCCTCCATGCGCGGGATCATGATGGTGCCGATGGCGGCGACTGCCGACGACGCCATTCCGGAGATCGCGCCAAATATGGCGGTCGTCAGGATGACGACGATGCCGAGCCCGCCCCTCATACGCCCGAACAGGCTGTCAGCGAGGTCGACGAGGCGCGCGGCGATGCCGCCCTGGCTCATGATGCCACCGGCGAGGATGTAAAGCGGGATGGCGATGATCACCAGCGAGGATATTTTCGAATAGCCAGCGCCGACCAGGAAGGTCGCGGCGCCGAGATCACCGAACGTCATCAGCAGCAGCACCGCGCCGGCGAAGCAGAAGGGAACCGGGACGCCGATGACCAGGAGGAGTGTAAGCAGCAGCGCGTCGACGATGATCAGCGTGCTCATTAAGCACCGCCCCTGCCGAAGCGGCGGAGACGGTCGAGGAACTCGACCGCGAAGTAGACCGTCATCAATGTAAGGCACACCGGCATGACGCCGTGCACCCACGCCATCGGAATGCCGGTCTCAAGCGACATCGTCCCGCGCTTCAGCGTGAAAGCCAGATACTGCCAGGCCCACAGCGCCATCCATCCGCACAGTATGAGCGTGATGAGGCTTGCGAAGGCCGCGATCGCCTCCCGAGCTCTGCCCTCAGGCAGAACGAGTTCGACCAGGCTGGCCGAGATGTGGCCGCGTTCCCAGGCGCCATGCGAGGCGCCGATGAAATAGAGATAGACGGCGACGAAGCTTGCCAGTTCCTCGATGCCGAAGAGCGAGATGCCCATCACGTAGCGGGTGAAGACCTGAACCGTGATCAATACCGTCAAGACCGCGCCGCACAAGAGCAGCAGGAAGCGCTGCAGCCGCAGCTTGGCGTTCCAGATGGAAAGCGCCGTTCCCGAGAGGAAGGGAGGCGTGTTGACTCCGGAATGAATGCTCCCGGGCAGTGCCACCGCGACCGTCGTTTCGTCGTCCTTCAACGGATCGCCCTCCCAGCGAAGCAACGCAGGCGGAGTGGTCCCGGCCGAGCGAGCGGCCGGGACCTACCCTTGGATCAGTTGATGCCGAGCGAGGACTTGAGCTGGCCGAGCGTCTCCGCACCGAGCTCGTCGGCGATCTGTGGCCACACATCCTTGCGCGCCACGGTGGCGAGCTTTTCCAGCGTCGCGTCATCGAACGTCACCACCTCGATGCCCGCGGCCTTCATCGTCTCGAGATGCTTGGCGTCCGCCGCCTTGACCTGCTCGAACCGCGCGGCGCTAACCTCCTGAGCCGCCTCGAGCAGAATCTTCTGATCGGCTTCCGGCAGCGATGCGTATTTTTCAGAATTCACAATGAACCAGTCGCCTTCGAAATGATCGTTGTACTGAACCCAGGTCTTGGTGATGTCTTTGAAAGACTCCAGCGCCATGCCGGCTGTGCCCCCGATCTGCCCATCGACCACGCCGGTCTGCATGCCGGTATAGAGCTCTGCCCAGGGCAGTGTTGCGGTGTTGAAGCCGAAGCGTTCCAGAAGCACACGATGCGTTGTGCCGCCCGGCCACACCCGGACCTTCAAGTTGCGCTTCAGTTCCGGATCGGCGGGGTTCTCCACGGCCTTCGCGAAACCGGCGCCGCCCATGCCTTCGCCATAAACGCCGAGCGGCGTCAAGCCTTTGGAGGAAATTGCCTCGCTGACGATGCCGAAGACGGCGCCACCTGGCGACAGCGATTGCTTGGCTGTGTCGTAGTTGGTGAATGCGTAGGGGAACCAGGTGATCGCCAGCCGCTTGTCATCGGCGGTCGCGAGCGGCTGCATCGCCATGTCGACCGCGCCTTGCATGACTTGTTCGTAGACCTCCGTCCAGTCACCGAGCTGGCTGGCCGGATAAACCTTGATCTCGATGCGGCCTTCCGTGCGATCGCCGACCAACTTGGCGAATTTCAGCGCAGCCGCTTCGCCTTCCGAGCCAGGCTGCTTCAGCGTTGAAAGCCGCAGCGTTTCAGCGTGGGCGGCACCGGCAAGCAGAAGAGCCGACGTGATAGTCAGGATTCGTGCCGTCAGTTTCAGGGCATGCAGTGTCATCGTCGTTCTCCTCTTTTTGTTGGTCGCTTGGGTCGTGCCCAGCTTTAATTTGTATGACCATACAATTCAGCCCTCTTACGCTAGCACCCATTCTCGAAGCACGTCAACGGCGTAAAATGCGAATTATATGTCATACAATTTCCAGGAATCTGCATGATTGCATGACGGCGTACCTTGTGGCACTAAATGGCAGGCAGAGGATTCGCCACAGCGCATGTTCGAAAAATCGCAGTTCACGACAGGCGACGTGCCGATCTATCGTCAGATCGCTGACCTGATCGCTGACAAGATCGCCGAAGGGAGGCTGGCCGCCGGCGACCGGCTGCCGCCGCAGCGCGACATCGCCCGCATGGCTGGCGTCAATCTGACAACGGTGACACGCGCCTTTGCATCCCTGCAGGAACGCGGGTTGGTCGAAAGCCGGCCGGGGCGTGGCTCGATCATCGCCGATCCCGCCATGACAGCGAGCTTCCAATCCGCTCCCGTCGACGAGCAAGGTTTCATCGATCTCTCCGTCAACCGCCCTGCAACCACCGGCTATCTGCAGGCGCTGGCGACATTGATGCCTCAACTGCCGTTCGACCGTCGCTACGCGGCGTTGCAGGATTTCCACGCGCCAGAGGGACCTGGTTGGGCGCGCGAGGCGATGGCCGGCTGGTTTTCGGCTATGGCCGGTGTGAACGAGCCGGCGCAGATCGTCATGACCAATGGCGCCCAGCACGGCCTGGCTTGCGTACTTGGCGCATTGGCGCGGCCCGGCGATACCATCCTTGCGGATGCGGTCACCTATCAAGGAATCGGCGCGCTCTGCCGCTCGCTCGATCTTACCCTCAGGCCCGTCGGCATGGATCGCGGCGGCATGCGCCCGGAAGTGTTCGAGGCGATGTGCGCAGAACATAAGCCGCGCGCGGTTTTTCTGGTGCCGACACTGCACAACCCGACAACCATCACTCTTGATTCCGGGCGACGTCAGGCCATCGCGGCGATCGCGCGCAAGCATGATGTGCTGATTATCGAGGACGACGTCTATCGCCCGCTGAAGGAACTGTCGCCGCCTGCCTTCGTCGCCTCTGATCCCGACATCACCATCCATATTGGTGGTTTGTCCAAATGCGTGGCGCCGGGCTTGCGGCTTGGTGCGGTGCTGGCGCCGAAATCGATGATCGCCGACATCGCGGCGATGCTGCGCATCAATTGCTGGAGCACCAGTCCGCTCAACGCGCTGATCGCCACGCGCATGATCGAGGACGGTTTGGTCGACAGCGTGATCGCCGGCCAGCGCAAAGAGTTCGCGCATAGACAGGCAATTGTCAGGGAGCTCCTGTCAGGCTTCGACGTCATGACTGACGATGTCGCTACCCATGCATGGCTGCAACTGCCGGAACCATGGAACGGCAACGCATTCTCGCGTGCGGCGCATCAGAGCGGCGTCGGTGTGCTTTCGGGGGAAGCTTTCGCCGTGGGTCGCGATTCGATTCCGCACGCGGTTCGCATTAATGTCGGTGCTGCCCGCTCTCGTGAAGATCTCCGCCGCGCCTTGGAAAGTCTGCGCGGCATCCTTTCGGGCGATCGCCGCCTCTTCGATACGATGGTCTGAATCGATGCCACCGGATTCGACCGAGATTGCCATCATAGGTGGCGGCGTCATTGGGCTGGCGACCGCAATGCGGCTGGCGGCTGAGGGACGCGAGGTGACGCTTGTCGAACCGAACAAGCCGGGTTCTGGCGCGTCTTACGGCAATGCCGGCACGGTTGCCGATTATGCGGTGATCCCGGTCGGCACGCCAGCTGTGCTGCGCAACCTTCCGTCGCTGCTGTTCAAACGCGACAGCCCGCTGTCGATCCGCCGTTCGGCCCTGCCGGCGCTGATGCCCTGGCTCTTGCGCTTTGCCTGGCAGTCGCTGCCACAAAATGCGGAAAAGAACGCTGCGGCGATCGCCACACTGCTTATGGATTCACTTTCAGGGTGGCGCGAACTGGCCTCGCAGATCGGCGCTAATGATCTGCTGAGGCAGAACGGCTGCCTTTATCTCTATTCCTCGAAACAGGCATTCGCCTCAGCTTCCGCCGACATCGGTTTGCGTACGAAATACGGTATCGGGCAGGAGTTTCTGACCGCCGATGAGGTTGCGGCAATCGAGCCGAAGCTGCCGCCTTTCGAGGGTGGCGGTGTGCTTTTTCCCCACGCGGTCAATCTCACAGATCCGGGCGCGATGATGGAACGCCTGGCCAAAGCCGCGGCAGCGGCGGGCGTTCGTTTCATCACCGCAAGAGCGGAACGGATCGCGCGCGGCGACGGTCAAGTCCATGTCACAGGCGAAGCGCTTGATCTCCTGGCCAAGACCGTCGTCATTGCCGCCGGCGCGCATTCGAAGATGCTGGCTGCACAAGCCGGCGACCACGTAGCGCTCGACACCGAGCGCGGTTACCACGTCGAGTTCGACATGCAGACGCCGCTGCTCTCGCGTCCGGTCTGCCCAACTGCACGCGCCTTCTACCTGGTGCCGATGGCCAACCGGCTGCGAGTTGCCGGAACCGTCGAGTTAGGTGGGCTGAACGCCCCGCCCAGTCCGCGTCGGATCGAACTTCTGGAACGCGGCGCGCGGGCAATCTTTCCGACACTGGGCAAACCGGACCGCACCTGGCTCGGCTTTCGGCCTTCCGTGCCTAACTCAGTGCCAGTGATCCGCTCATCGCGTGGCGGCAGCAACATCATACTTGCTTTCGGCCACGGCCATCTCGGCCTAACGCTGGCACCGGTGACGGCTCGCATGGTCAGCGCCATCATTGGTCGGCGTCCAAACTCACTGCCTGTGCACTCCTGATCCCATATGATTTTGACCATAAGTGCCTGGCAAGGACACGATTTGCTTGTGGTGGCGGCCTTGGACAGGGACCGTTTGAACACGTGGCGCAGCTAAAAGGCGCCGCGCACAGGCATCACCAGTGAGGACACGCGGTTTTATCGCGCCAGCCAGCACGACTGCAAAGTCTGGAGCTGACGCCGCAGCGTTATCTGATACGCCCCTTCCGTAACCCCCGAGCCTTGAGCCGGGCGCATCCCTTCACGAGGCCGATAAATGCGGCAAACCGCTCGATTTTCAGCGGTTTTTCTGCTAAGGTTTTTTGCCATTGGAGATTTGTTGATGAACATTCATTCGACCCGTCCCGACAACTCGCCGGAGGCCGTTGCCCGGCGTCGCAAGGCGACGGATCAGGCTCGCGCGGCCAATATCCGGCAGGGCTACGCCCACGATCCGGTGCTGGAGGAAGCGACGGCGGCCTATGTCGCCGGCGACATTACTCGTGAGGAATATCGCCTGAGGGTCGTGCGGCCGCCGAAACGGGCGTAATCGAAATACCAGCTTTATCAAAGGCGAAAGGCCGCCTGCCCCCGCAGGCGGTTTTTTGTGTGTGCCGAGCATGATCGACAGCTTGGAGGTGTAAGTCCTCTACCCAGCCTGATGGCGGCGAAGGGTTAGCGAAGCGCAAGGGCGTCGTCGCAAGGCGGGGTCTGAAGGAAGCGTGGAGCAAACCCGCGACCCGATGGACAAGAACCGGATACGAGGCCTACCCGGCCGGACGAGCGGGCACATGACCGCGAAGTCCATGGTCATCAAGGACCGGGGTGGTAAATCCGGCGGGTGTGCGGGGAAGGCGGTCGATCTTACCTCGGGAGATCTGTGCCGTGTCCGGAATTCCGGACTGAGCCCGCCGTGAGGCGCGCTGATCGCGGTGCAGAAGTCAGCAGAGGGCATA